>JACPVJ010000016.1 GCA_016191785.1 Myxococcales bacterium
CGGTGCCGCCGCCGGAGCCCGCGGTGCCGCCACCCGAGCCCGCGGTGCCGCCGCCGGAGCCCGCGGTGCCGCCGCCGGAGCCCGCGGTGCCGCCGCCCGAGCCGCCGCCGGTGCCGCCGGTGCTCTTGCCACCGGTGCCACCGGTCGCCTTCGCGTCGTCCTCGCTGTCGCCACCGCACGCCACCGCCAGCATCAGTGCCGTCACCACGGACGCCACGCCCATCGTCGAAAGCTTTGCCATGTCGCCTCCTAGCCCAAGCCACCGAAGCATACTCGGATTTCCTTGCCTTGGCATCCGCTTGGAATGACGGCGGATTGCGCGGGCGTTTGACTCCGGCGCGGTGTATCTGCGATGCCTGCGTCGCGCGGAGCCTCACGATGTTCGAGTCGAAATCGAGAATTCCTCCCGCGATCTCCCTGGTCGCCTCGGCGCTCGGGTTGTCGTTCGCGACCAGCTCGACGCTCGACTATGCCGCCCACCTCGACCGAGGCCTTCACGACTTGCACTGCAGCTTCGTCCCCGGCGCCGGCCCGACCGAGGCCGCCGAGGCCTGCCGCACGGCGATGTACAGCCCGTATGCCGCGTTCTTCCGTGACAAGTACTGGGGTGGCATTCCGATCTCGCTCTTCGCCCTCGGCTCGTTCACGTTCTTCGCCGGCTTCGCGCTCTATCTGCTGCTTGCCGGCGCGCGCGCTCCTCGCCGCGCAGTCGGGTTCTTTACCGTGGTGGCCATCACCCCACTCTTGGCATCCGCGGTCATGGGTACGATCAGCGCGGTCGAGCTCGGGTCGTTCTGCAAGACGTGCGTCGGGATCTACATCTCGTCGTTCCTGCTTGCCTTGGGCGCGCTCCTGGGCGCGCTCGGCCTCAGGCGCGCCGACGGTGACGAGCGCCCCCGGGGGAGCTGGCTCGTGCCGGCGGCGTTCTTGCCCGCGCTCGGCGCGGTGAGCCTGGTCCCGGCGGCGGTGTACGCCAGCTCGATGCCCGACCATCGGCCCTACCTGGACAAGTGCGGTACGCTCAAGAAGGAAGCCGAGGCCGGCGACGCCCTGGCCAAGATCACCGGCAAGCGCCCCGTGAAGAAGGCGACCTTCTTCGAAGACCCGCTGTGCCCGACCTGTCGCGCGTTTCATCAGCGCCTCCGTGCCGAGGGCGTGCTCGACCGGCTCGACGTCCAGCTCGCGCTGTTCCCCTTGGACAGCGAGTGCAACTGGATGCTCTCGAGCGCCATGCACCCCGGGGCATGCACCGTCAGCAAAGCGGTGATCTGCGGTAAGGATCGGACTCAGCAGCTGCTCGAGTGGGCGTACGACGAGCAAGAGGCCCTTGCCAAGGCGGGCAAGCTCGGCACGCCGACGCTGAGGGCGGTGATCGAGAAGCGTTGGGGCGCCGACCTCGTGACCTGCATCGACTCGACCGAGACCAAGCAGACCTTGAACAAGCACCTGCATTTTGCCGCAGAGAACGCGATCGCCGTGTCCACCCCCCAGGTGTTCCTGGGCAAGCAGCGGGTGTGCGACGAGGACACCGACATGGGCCTTCGCTTCACGCTACGTCACCTCTCGCCGGAGCTCTTGCCATGAGCGCCACCGCCCGGGTCGTCGCGCCCCTCGCCGGCGGGTTGGTCACGCTCCTCGCGCTCGGGGCGCTCTCGGTGTCCGTCAGCGCGGGCGTCAAGAGCGCCGGCCAGCGCCTGGCTGCGCCTCAGGCCGAGAAGCCCAAGGTTGCGGTCGCCGACCACGCGGAGGTTCCGTACTGCACCCCGCGCTTCAAGCAAGTGCTCGAGCGCGTGCTGCACTCGTGCGGGCTTTCGGGCGGTGACAACCGCCGTGGCTGCAAGCCGGCGGACGTGAAGACCTTCGCCTCGATCAGTGACGCGGACTTCAACGAGCTGTTCACGCCGCTGAAAGAGCGCGGCGGAGTGGTGCTGTTCGACACCGCCAAAGACGAGCTGGACGCCGAGGCGAAGAAGCTCTTGGCCGATCGGTGGGCCGACCGCAAGGGCGCGCGCTACTTCTTCGTGGTCGCGCGGGCGTCGAAGACCGGGTCACCCGAGAAGAACCGGGCGCTTTCCCACCGGCGCGCCAACTCGATCATGTACTACTTGAAAGAGCTGTCCAAAGACCCGGAGCTCGAGAAGAAGGTCGGGCTGCTCTGGCTCGGAAACGAATTCGCTCAGCTGTCGAAGGAGTACTGCACGTGGCCGAACTCCCGTACCGGGAAGAAATGCGACGACGAGTCGATCAACCGCTCTGCCTTCGTGTCCTGGGTGGACTGTCGGCTCTAGCGCTCTTGGCGGCCTGCGACGGCGACAAGAAGCCCGAACCCACGGCGACGCCGCAGCGGAGCCAGGCGGTGGCCGCCACGGCAACGGCCAGCGCAGAAGCTCGGCCCGCGCCGGCGGCCAGCTCGGCGGCGCCCAGTGCGCCCAGAAAGCCCCCGCGCCAGCTGTGCGCCGGCGAGCTGGACAAGCCTGGCAAGAAGCTGGCGGACAAGCCCGTCTCGAGGGCGGCGGCGCCCGGCGACAACCCGCTGCCGGCCAAGCTCGGGGCGAGCCCGTCGGGCTGGACCTGGCTGAACTTCTGGGCCGCCTGGTGCGTGCCGTGCAAAGAAGAGATGCCGCGCCTGCTCGAGTTCGAGAAGAAGCTGGGCGGCAAGCTGCGCGTGGTGTTCGTCTCGCTCGACGACGACCAGCGCCAGCTCGACGACTTCTTGAAGGCACAGCCCAGGGCCGGCGTTCGCGCCACCTATTGGTTGAAGGAAGGCAAAGAGCGCGAAGCCTGGCTCTCCGCGGCGGAGATCGAGGAAGACCCCGAGCTGCCGACGCACCTCTTGCTCGACCCCGACGGCAAGGTGCGCTGCCGCGTCAAGGGCGCCGTCGAGGACTCGGACTTCCCGTCGCTGGCCAAGATCGTCGGACGCTGAGCGATGCGCCCCCCTGACATCGAGCTGCCGCGCTTCCTCGAAGCAGCGCTGTCGGCGGGCCACCCTTGGGTGTATCGCGACCACGTGCCCCGGGAGTTCCGCGCCAGCTCTGGCACGGTGGTGCGCGTCTCGGCCGGCGCGTTCACGGGGTACGCCCTTTGGGACGCGGAGTCACAGATCGCGCTCAGGGTCTACTCGACCCGCGAAGAGCCCAGCGCGGCGTGGGTGGCGGATCGGGTGCGGCAGGCGTGGGAGCTGCGCGCGATGGTGCGAGGGTCGGACACCGACGCCTTCCGCTGGGTGTTCGGCGAAGGCGACGGGCTCCCCGGAATCGTGGTCGACCTGTACGGAAAGTGGGCGGTGATCGCCCTGTATGCCGATGGTCTCGAGCGCATCGCCGAGTGGGTGGCGGAAGCACTTCGTGCCACCACGGAGCTCGCGGGTCTGGTGCGCCGGGGGAGGGACGCCGGGAGTCGGCTCGAGGTGGTCTGGGGCAGAAAGCCACCGTCCGACCTGGTGGTCGCCGAGCACGGCGTGCGGATGACCGCGGATCTGGAGCTCGGCCAGAAGACTGGCCTGTTCCTCGACCACCGCGAGAACCGCCTCTTCGTGGGCTCGATCGCCGCCGGGCGACGGGTGCTCAACCTATTCTCTTACACGGGTGCCTTCTCGCTGTACGCAGCCCGGGCGGGCGCGACGCAGGTGACCAGTGTCGATGTGGCAGCCGGCGCCATGGACGCCGCGCGCGACAACTTTCGCCTCAACGGGCTCGACGCCGACGCCCACGACTTCGTGGTCGCCGACGTGTTCGAGCACCTGGAGCAGGCCCAGCGCTCGAAGGCGACCTGGGACCTGGTGATCTCGGACCCACCCAGCTTTGCGCGCAGCAAGCAACACCAGAAGCAAGCGCTCCGCGCCTACGCGAAGCTCAACGCGTTGGCCATGCAGGTCACCTCACGCGACGGGCTTTTGGCGGCGGCCAGTTGCACGTCTCAGGTCAGCCCCGACGCGTTTCGCCAGACCTTGGCCGAGGCTGCGACCATCGCTCGGCGTCGCTTCCAGATCATCCACGAGGCGGGGCAACCCGTCGACCACCCCGTGCTCGCACAGCACCTCGAGGGTCGGTACCTGAAGTTCGTCGTCGGCCGAGTGCTGCCGCTGGCGTGATACAAAAAAGCCGAGCCGCGCCAGCGACGGGGTGGACGTCCGTCACTGGTGCGGCTGGCAGATCTCCGGGAGCTCGGGGTCAGTCACCGAGCGGGGCACCTCCTCCTTCGGTCGATGGCTCCGGTCTCTCGAGTCGCGCGACGCCTCGTCGGGCTTTCTTGGGCTTGGGCTTTCATCGGGATTGGCTCTATTTTTGTGGTGACGAGTGGCGTCGGATCGGCGCTTCGAGAGGGCGCAGCGTTTCGGGGGTTTCGGCTCACTTGAGCTCGGCGAGCACCTCCGTTCTGCTGCCGTCGGCGCGATCCATGGCGGCAATCACCACGGGCTGGCCGGCGGTCATGCGCACGCTGGCGCTCACCTTCGACTCCGAAGAGGTCTTGCCCAGGCGCTCGAGCTTCCGAATGTCGAAGCTGAGCGGGGCGCCCGAAACACCGCCCTCGCGGTGGACGGTGATGCGGTATTCGAGATCACCCACCCGCGAGTCGATGCGCGAGGCGCCGCGTTCGGTGACGGGAAACGAGAAACGCTCGACCATCGTCCGCGCGCCCGCTCGGATCTCGCGGACCTCGATCGTGACGACCAGCGGGCTTGGCGTGGAGGCCGCGACGGCCGGCGGCGGCGCAGGCCGGGGCGGCGTCAGAGGTCGCGGGCGCTCGGCCACCCGCGGGCGCGAGTAGGCAGTCGGCACGGTGACTGGGCGCTTCGGCGGGTCGGCGAGCGCGATGGTCGGCGCCAGCGAAAGTGCGGCGAAGATCAACGGCGCGGCGGATGAGATGAGTCGACTCTGCATTCAGGGCTCCTTGTCGTGGTCGAGAGCCCAGAGAGCAACCGCTGTGCCAACCGCGAAGAAGCGCGAAAAGCCCTGAAACCAGCCGGATCAGGCGGCTCGGCGCGAGTGGCGCGTTGTCACGCTGTCGTCGCCCGCGCGCGCAGCATGACGAGCTGGCAATCAGAACACGTAGCGCAGCGCCAGGCCGCCGGTCCACGCCAGCGCCTGCTCGCCGCCGCGGTCACGTTCGAAGATCGACTGATAGTTCTTCACGCCGCCGTGGAGCGCCAGGGCCATGTGGGGGTTCACCTGGTACCACTCGACGCCCAGCTGGCCGCCCCAGTAGAGCCCGAGCTGCTCGGCCTTCCGGTACCCGTAGTAGAAGAGGACGTCGTCGGTGATCTTCGCGCCGCCCGCGCTGCCTTGCACGTAGATGCCCAGGCGATCCATCAGCTTGACGGTCAGGCGCAGCCCACCGCCGAAGCCGAAGAGCGCGTAGCCGCGAGGCTCGGGCGGTTGGTTCGCGTACGACGTGTTCGAGAACACCAGCTCGCCTTCGGCGAACACCATCAGGAACGACAGCGGCTCGAAGCCGAACTGCAGGTGGAACCAGGGCGACGTGGGCGAGACGTTCTTCAGCGGGCCCAGGTGTCCCAGGGCGCCGATGCTCGACTCGATCACGAAGCCGTGGTCCCGGGGAGGTGCAGGCGGAGCTTCCTCTTGGTCGTCGGCTTCGAGGCCGTCCTTCTCGGGCCCCTTGTCATCCTGGGTCAGCCAGGTGTCGATCTCGGCCTCGGTCATCTGGCGGCGCTCGGGCGCGTCGGCCGCCCAGGCCGGCACGGGCCAAGCGATGGCAGCGACGAACGGGACGAGCGCGAGGCGGGGCCTTAGGGGCGGCATACGAAGCGTCGCCACGTTACCGCGGCCGCTTGCCCCCGTCACACAAAAGCCGAAGCCCCACGCCGCAAGCGCGGCGCGGGGCTTCAGGGTTCAGCGCGAACCGGGTCCGATCACTGCTTGGCGCGGAAGTGGATGCCGCAGCGGTAGTACGTGCCCTTCACCGTCGCGTCCTGGCTCGTGGCGGTGAGCTTGAGGACGAGCTTGGCCTGGCCCGTGGGGGTCGTGAGCTTGTCGATCAGGGCGTCCTTGTCCGCCGTCTCGACCACCTTGCCGCCGGTGACCTCGGTGCCGTCCCCCTTGAGCAGGTTCATGGTGAAGTTGCGCAGGCCCGAACCCGAGCGCTCCGCGCCGCAGGCCACGGACACCGTGTCCGAGCCCTGGGTCGGAACGGCCATCTCGAAGTGGTCGACGTCCGAGATCGTGGCCAGGTCGCCCTCGACGAAGTAGCTGCCCGGCTGCGAGGTCGCAGCGGTCAGCGCCTCGGCGGTGCCCAGCGTGTTGTTCGCCGTGTCGTTCTTCTCGACGGGGTTGCCGCCGCCGAAGCCCGACAGGTCGAAGTAGAAGTCGTTGCCGCCGGTCAAGCTCGAGCGCTTGTAGTACGCGATGTACTCGGTGCCGGCAGTGAGCGGCACGTCGATGGTCCCGCCCTTCGAGGCGTCGAGCATGGCCAAGATGGTGGTCGGCGCGGACTTCGCGGCGATGGCGATGTCACCGGGCGAGGTGGTCGAGCCGTTGCCGGTGGTGCCGCCGGGCTGGGTGTTCAGGCTGCCGTTCAGGCGCGAGCCGGCGTCGACCTTGACGTCTGCCGGGACCTTGAAGGTCCAGTAGTCGACGTCGGATCCGTCGGTGAACGTCCCGAACATCGTGGTCAGGTAGTAGCTGCCGGGGCTGTTGTCGACGGCCTTGTGGGTCAGCGCGGTCGCCGTCGCGTCGGTGTTGTTCGGCTCGGTCTCTTTGACCTCGCCCACGTCCGCGAACTTCATTTCCGAGATGTACAGAACGTAGTTCTTCTTGGTGATCTTCTTGAAGTCGGCGCAGTTGGCGGCGCCGCCCTTCTCCCAGGCCGTGCACTCGACCACGCGCACGTAGTAGGTGCCGTCGGCCGGCAGCACGGTCATCAGGAACGGATCGTTGCTGCTGCGCGGCGTCGGGTCGTCCTGCTCGGCGAGCTGCTTGCCCGTCGAGTCGTACATGGTGATCACCAGATCCGCGTAGGTCGGATCGAAGGGGTCGCCCGAGCCGGCCTGGGGCTTCGCATCGGTCAGGATCGAGAGGATCTGTCCCTTCTTGCCGTCGAACTTGTACCAGTCCTGGTCCTTGTCGACGGGGTTGAGCGTGCCCTGAACCGCGTCCTTCTGGGGATCGGTGCCGATCTTGGTCTGGGTCGCCGTCTCTTTGGTGTCGTTGCCGTCGGGAGCAACGCCGCCCGTGCCGCCGGCGCCGCCGGAACCACCGCCGGTGCCGCCCGCGCCGCCCACGCTGCCGCCGGCGCCGCCGGCGCCACCGACGACGCTGCCGCCGCCGCCACCCGCGCCACCGGCCCCGCCGGTGTCGCCGCCCCCGCCGCCGCTGTCGCCGCCGCAGGCCGTGATGGAACCCAGCCAGCCTGCGCTGGCGATCAAAAGCACAAGAGAGGTCTTCGTGGTCGAAGTCATGGTTTCTAGTATCCCCGTCGTGGTGTTGTGGTGGCGTGCGGCGTTCCGGCGCTCCCGAGCGCCACCGCGGCCGGGCAGCATAGGCGGGAGCGGCCGCTTTTCAAGGCGAGCTGGTTTTCCCCGCCGAGACGCGGGGTTATCTCGCCGCGGGCGCACGTGGGCCCCGACTTGCCGCCGCTTTTCCCCCCAGGCGCCGGGTGGCCCGGTCAGCCCATGAAGTCCGAGCGGCGGGTCAAGCTGAAGAGCGGCAGGCCCGCCTGACCGATGGTCTCGGCGCCGCCCTCTTCGCGATCGACCAGCGCCAGGATGCCGACCACATCCGCTCCGGCGAGCTTCAACGCCTCGACGGCCTTCAGGCTCGAGCCGCCGGTGGTGATCACGTCCTCGAGCAGCGCCACGCGCAGCCCCGGACGAAGCGCCTTGTCGCCTTCGACCAGCTTGGCGCTGCCGTGATCTTTGCGTGCCTTGCGCACGTAGAGCGCCGGGAGCGGGTGCCCGCGCTGGAAGCTCACCAAGCTGACGGCGCTGGCGAGCGGACAGCCGCCGAGCTCGACACCGCCCACCGCGTCGCACGCGGGGATCTCGCTCAGCGCTTCGAACATCAGCTCGCCGGCGAGCGCGTGGCCCTCGGCCGTGAGCACCGACTGCTTGCAGTCGATGAAGAAGTCGCTCTCGCGACCCGAGGCCAAGATCACCCGCTTGCGCTCGAAGCTGCGTTCACGAAGCAGCGCCACCAGCCGTTGACGCCGGCCTTCGTCGATCACGATCGCTTGACCTTCTTCTTGGCCTTCACGCCCTTGCCGAGGGACGGCACTACGGGCGCCGGCGGGCCGGGAGGCGGCTCGACCGCGGCGATGGGCAGGGTGACGGGCGGGACCACGGGCGCCGCGGCGGCGGGCGCGACGACCTTGGCAGGCGGCGCGGGCGCGGGCTTCGGCGCGGCGGGCACCGCTGGTTTTTGCTTGGCGATGAAGCTGGTGTCACCGCGTCGGGTGGGCACCACCGCGGCCCGCCGCGGCGCGGTGGGCTCGCCTTCGGTGCGGACGCGGCCGCGCACCAGCGCGCCCTCGGCGATGCCGATGCGGGGTGCGACCAGGTCGCCGATCACCCGCGCGCCACGCTCGAGCAGCACGGCCTCGCTGCCGGTCAGATCGCCGCCGACCCGGCCTGCGACCAAGATCTGGGCGCCGCTGACGCTGCCGTTCACCGCGCCGTCTTCCCCGATGGCCACGTCGCCGTCGACCTGAACGTCGCCCTCGACGCGACCTCGGATCTCGATGGAGCCCGAGCCGCGGAGGTTGCCGCGGATCGACGTGCCCTGCCCGATGATGGTTGCTGCCGCCATCGGTCCGTCACACGTCCATGTCGACGCTGCCCTTGAACGAGGCACCGTCAGCAATGGTGAAGCGGGCCGACTTCACGTCGCCGACCAACCGGCCGCCGGCCTGGATGTCCACGCGCTCTTGTGCGACCACGTTGCCCGTGACCTGTCCCGCGACGGTCACCGAGCTGGCGGTCAGGTCGGCCTCGACCACTCCGCTCGACCCCACCGATACGGCGTCGCTGGTGGTCAGCGTGCCCCGCACCGTGCCGTGGACCACGACCTCGTCGTCGCCGGTGAGCTCACCTTCGATCGTGAGCCCTTCTCCAATCACCGTTCCCGCCATGCTCGCTCCCGTGGGGTCGGCTCAGCGCCGCCCTTCGAACTCCAAGTTGACATCGGTGTCGAGCTGCACGTCGACCCGTGAGCCTGGCTCGATGGCCACGCTCGAACCTTCGAGCCCCCCGTGTACCTCCGCGCCGGCGCGCACGTGGATGGCCCCGCCGCATTTGGCGTCGCCCCGCAGGCGCCCCGAGACCTCCAGCGAAGCCCCGCTGACGTCCCCTTCGACCGCACCGCCGGAGGCGATCTCGACCGGCCCCGAGACGGCGACGTCGCCGCTCAGCGAGCCCTCGATGCGAAGGCCCCCGGTGCCGGAGACCCGGCCCGTGAGCTGGGAGCGAGCGCCGATCACGCTGGAGTCCGAGGTGTGCCGCGCCATGAATGCGGGCGCACGCTAATACAGGCTGGGCAGGCTGTCAGTATCTAGAATTCAGCTGGCGCTCGCCCGCCCGGCGGCCAGGATTTCGGCGGCCCGGTTCACCGTGGCGTACAGGCCGCGCGCGTACAGCAGGTGGCGCTCGGGCTCCGAGAGATCCCCGCCCCGTTGCCGGGTCGCGGCGGCGAGCAAGACGGCGGCCGACACGCTGACGTTCAGGCTCTCGACGAACCCTCGCATCGGGATGCGCACCGAGCGCGTCGCCGCTGCCGTCAGCGTGTGGGCGATGCCATCGTGCTCGTTGCCCAGCACCAAGCAGAGCCGCGGGATGGCTGCCAGGTCGTCCGGGACGAGCTCGCCCTTGGGGTGCGTGGCGACCAGCTCGAAGCCCCGGTCGGCGAGCGTCGAGAGAGCGTGCTCGGTCGACACGTGGCGAGTCACGTCGACCCAGCGCTCGGTGCCCTTGGCCACGTTGCCCGACACCAGGAACTCTTCGTGGCGCGGCACCACGTGCACGTTCTGCACGCCGAATGCATCGCACGAACGCAAGACGGCGGCGCCGTTGTGCGGATCGTGGGGTGCGTCCATGAGCAGCGTGACGCTGCCGAGACGCGACGCGATCACCTCGAGCAGCCGTGCACGCCGGGCTTCGAGCACCATCGGCTCGAGCACTGCGATCACGGCCTCGGCCGTCCAGTCGGAGCCCCAAGGCAGGCGGGTGCCGCTCGGGGCAAAGACGTCTTCCGACTCGCGCCGCATGCTCAGCCGAGCGGTTGCCCCAGGGCCGCCGCGACCTTGCGAACGTCGCCCATCAGCTCGGTGAACATCTCGAAGGTCAGCGCTTGCGGACCGTCGGACAGCGCCTTGGACGGGCTCGGGTGCACTTCGACGATGATGCCGTCGACGCCGGTGGCCGCGGCGGCGCGCGTCATCGGGCCGACCGCCCGAGCCACGCCGGTGCCGTGGGACGGATCGACCACGATGGGCAGGTGGGTGATGCCGCGCACGATGGGAACGATGCCCAGGTCCAGCGTGTTTCGCGTGAGGGTCTCGAAGGTGCGGATGCCGCGCTCGCACAGCATCACTTGATAGTTGCCACGAGAGACGATGTACTCTGCCGCCATCAGCCACTCGTTCACGGTGCTGGCGATGCCGCGCTTGAGCATGACCGGCTTACCGAGCGCGCCCACCGCCTCGAGCAGCGAGAAGTTCTGCATGTTGCGCGCGCCGATCTGCAAGATGTCTGCGACCTCGGCCACCGCGGGCAGCGTCTCGGTGTCCTTGACCTCGGTGATGATCGGCATGCCAGTGGCATCGCGCGCTTCGGCCAAGAGGGCCAGGCCCTCTTCGCGCAGCCCTTGAAAGTCGTAGGGGCTGGTGCGTGGCTTGAACGCGCCGCCACGCAAGATGCTCGCGCCCTGCTCGCGCACGTGACGAGCGGTCGAGATCACCTGCTCGCGACTCTCGACGGAGCAGGGCCCTGCCATCACCACCAGAGCGCCGCCGCCGATCTTCACGCCGCGCACGTCGATCACGGTGTCGTCCGGCTTCACCTCGCGGCTCACCAGCTTCCATGGCTTGCTGACCGCGACGGCCTCTTGCACGCCGGGGAGGCGATTGAAGAGGGCAGGGTCGAGGGCGCCCTTGTTCCCGGTGACGCCGATGGCCACGCGGACCGCGCCGGGTATTTCGTTGGGCGTCAGGCCGAGCTCGCGGACGCGTTCGCACACGCCACGGACGTGGTCCGCGGTCGCGGTCGAGCTCATCACGATCAACATGGGGAAGGCTCCTCGGAAGGCGGCGGATCCTCTACCACGACCCACCCCCGGGTGGGCGCCGGGCCCTGGACAATCTGCGGGTTTGTCCAGGGTTGCCACTCCCCGGCTTTCAGCGGCGGCGCGCCGTGCTTATGTTCTGCGCCTCCCCCCGGAGCACACATGGCATCCAAGAACGTCCAACACTTCAACGACGTGAACTTCGACCAAGAGGTCCTCAAGTCCGACAAGCCCGTGCTGGTCGATTTCACCGCGACCTGGTGCGGCCCCTGCAAAGCGCTGGCGCCGATCGTGGACCAGCTGGCCGACGAGCTCGGTGCAGAGGTCAAGGTCGGCAAGCTCGACATCGACGAGTCGCCGGTCACCGCCGGCAAGCTCGGCATCCGCGGTGTGCCCACCGTGATGGTGTTCAGGAACGGCGAGCGCGCCGCGCAGCACGTGGGCCTGACCACCAAGGCGAAGCTGAAGGAGCTCATCGGAGTCTGAACCGTCGGCGCTTTCTGGTCGGCGTTCAGATCGTGACCCTCGCGGCGCACCTCGCCCCCGCGCTGGCGTGGGCGGCGGTGGTGCGCTGGTGGCTCGCTCTCGGCGTGATGGCGGTGGTGTGGCTCTTCACCGCACGCCGGCTGCATGCGTTGTTCTCCGACCCGCCGCGGCCGCGCTGGGTCGTGCGCCTGATCGACGAGCCCATGTTCCTGCACTGGGCCGCCGGCCTGGTCGCGCTGCCGCTTCTGCTGCTCGGTCTGGGCGCGCTCACCGCGCTCTCGATCTCGGGCTGCGCGCCCGGTGCCCCTGCCCGCGCGCCGAGCGTCCCGGTGGCCGCGCTCTCTGGCTATGGCGGCGGGCTCATGATCGCGGCCTTCGGCCTGTACGTGCGGCGCCGCCGGGTCCGGGCGCGCGAGATCGCGGTCCCGATGCGGCGCCTGCACGGCGACCTCGACGGCTATCGCATCGCGCACCTGTCCGACCTGCACATCGGGAGCTACGACGATCGGGCGCGCGGCCTCGAGTGGGCGCAAGAGACCAATGCGCTCGGGCCAGATCTGATCGTCGTGACCGGCGACCTGGTCACCAGCGGCACCGCTTACCACGCCGACGTGGCGAAGGTGATCGCTGCGCTCTGCGCGCGCGATGGCGTCTTCGTGGTGCTCGGCAATCACGACCAGTGGGACGATCAGGCCCTGGCCCGCGCGATCGAAGCGAGCGGCGCGCGAGTGCTCCGGAACGAGTGGTTGCAGATCGAGCGCGGCGAGGGAGCCTTCGTCCTGGCCGGGGTGGACGACGGATACACCGGGAAGGGCGATCTGGACCGAACGCTCGCGGGCCGACCGGACGGTCTGCCCACGGTGCTGCTCGCGCACTACCCCAGCGTCTTTCGTCGCGCCGCCCAGCGCGGGGTCGAGCTGACCCTGAGCGGTCACACCCACGGCGGTCAGTTCGGTGTCCCGTTCCTGGCCGACCGCGTGAACCTCGCGACCGCCGTCGGTCAACGGCCACGCGGTCTGTTCCGCGACGGAGACAGCGCGCTCTACGTGAGCGCGGGGCTCGGGACCACGGGCCCGCCGCTTCGGATCGGCGTCGCGCCCGAGATCGCGATGATCAGCCTACGGCCGGCTGGTTTCTCCCTCGATCGCGGCGCCGCGATCCGGAGTAACATCCCCCGGTCCGGATGAATCCTTCCCCGACACCTCGGCGCGCGCTTCGCACTCTGAGCATCCTCGGTTGCTCCGCGCTCGCGGTCGCGGGCGTGGTGGCCGCGTGCAGTGGCGCCCAGCCCCCCGCGCGCCCACGCGATTCGTTGCTCGATACCGCCCGGGCGCAGGGCACGTTCGTTTCCCCCGCGACCTGGCGGTACCACCCGAAGGCCGAGGCGCCGCTCTTGGCGCGGGTCGAGCTCTCGAGTGGTACGCTGCTCTATGCCGGCGAGCGGGGCGAGCGCTGGGAGGTCGTGAAGAAGTCCGGCGTCGTGCATGCCGCCGCCCGGCTCGCGCCGGAACCGCTGATCGCCATCCTGCAGCTCGAAGACGGCGGCTGGCTGTTCGTCGGGCAGAGCGGGACGGGGTACGAAGCTCGAGAGCCCCTCGGGCCGTTCGTCCGCACCAGTGCGCCGGTCGACAAGCTGTCCCGGGTGAGCGCTGCTGGCACCGGGGTGGTCGGGATCACTCGCGACGGTCAGCTGGTGCAGAGTCCCGACGCGGGAGCCACGTGGAAGGCCGCGGGTCCGGAGCGCACGCGCTTCGTCGACGTGATGTTGGCGGACTCGAAAAAGGGCATCGCGTTGGCCGTGCCGGAAGCGATCTTCGAGACCAAGGACGGCGGTTCGGTCTGGACCAAGCTGGACACGCCGACGATTGGCGCGCTGGCTCTCGGCTGGGACGACCAGGCCGGGGTTGCGGTGCAGACCGCCTTCGCGTGGGCTCGCTGGGACTCGGCGACCGGGACCTTCCCCCCGCTCGGGCGGACTCCGGCCAAAGGGCGGTTCAAGCTCGCCGCGCGCCCGTCCCGCGGCCCGGATGCCAACGCCCTGGCGGACGGGCGTGCGATCGTGCTCGGCGGCACCTATCTCGAGGTGGCGCTCGAAGAGGGCACGAGCTCCTCGCCCTATCGTACCGGGGGCCAGCGCTGGGTGCTCTGGCGCGGGGCCGTCGGTGGCGCGCTCAGGGCGTCGCCCCTCGACGCGGCCGCCGGTTGTGCGGGTGTGCGTCTCGCCGGGGGAGGGCGTCACTTGTACCTCGCGTGCTCTCGCAGCGGCTCGGGCGTCAACCAGAGCATCGTCATCCACAAGAGCGAGGACGCCGGCAAGACCTTCGAGCGCGAGGACTACGCGGTCGAAGGTCGCCTGAACGAGCTCGTGCTCGCCGTCGGTCAGGGCGGCGCGCTGGCCGTGACGGGAATTTGCGTGCAGCACGCGACGTCGCGCGGGTGCCAGCCCCAAGGCATTCATCACCGTCGCATCGCCAAGGTGGACGCCGGGGCCGAGGGCGGCGCGCCCAAGCGAGACGGTGGTGTGGGCAAGCCGGACGCGGGTGTTCCGAAGATGAAGGGCGCTGACGACCGACAGTTCGAGCTCGCGCCCTCGGCCGTGCCGTCGCTCAAGGGCGCCGCGCTGGCGATGGCCTACTCGCTCGACGGTCGCACGCTCCTCGCCGTGGGGCGGCGGACCAAGGACACGGGCCTCGCGGTCTTCGTCTCCAAGGACGGCGGCGAGTCGTTCGAGGGTCGCGAAATCGAGATCCAGGGCGGCGCGGACGAGCCGCCGCCGGTGGAAGACCGCTGGGCTCGGCCACCGTCGGTGCCGGTGACGAACGTCGCCTCGGTCGGCGCCGCCGAAGACGGCACGTTTTCCCTGGTGCTGCGCAGCGTTGGCTCGCCGGCCGTCGTGGTGGTGGACGACGAAGGTCGGGTCATCTCCCACGCCCGGGCTCCCGGAGAGGCGAACAACGTCGGCGCGATCGGGACGCGCGCCCTGGCCTTTTCGGACACCACCCGCGCGGCGTGGGAGTCCCTCGACGGCGGAGCGACCTGGGACCCGATCGGCCGGCTGCCGGTCAGCATGTGTCGCCCCGAGTCACCGGGTTGCGCCTCGACGGTGCGCTGTCACGTCGGTGGTTGCGTGATCGGCAGCGAGCTGTCGCGCATCGGCTGGCGCGGTCAGGCCGATGACGACCAAGGCGTCTTCTCACCGAACGAGCACGCCCTCGGCGACGTCTTCGACCGCAAGGTGCGCACGCCGATGGCTTGCAGCTTGGACGAGAAGCCCTGGCAAGTCCTCGAAGGGGTCGCCCGACCGCCGGACGCGAAGCAAGCGGCGATGGGCAAGGTCGCCTGGTACGCCCTGGCGCAAGACGATCGCAGAGCCAGCGCCAGCGTGTACCACGCGCACGGTGGAGCGAAGCCCGCGGTCGAGAGCGTGGCCCTGCTGCCCCCCGTGGCCAAGCCCGGCGACTACGCCCTCGCCGCGACGACTCAGATCGAGGGCGCCGCGGCGCTGCGCTACCCCGCCCCCGAGGTCGGTCACACGTCGCTCAAGAACGTCGAAGTCGCCTGGGACAATCTGGTCGAGGGCAAGGTGGTGCGGCAGCGCCTGGCGGACGCCGGCCCGGTGGCGGTCAACGATTTTCAGCGCACCGGCTACGCCGCCCAGCGGGCGCAGCCCAACCTGCTCAGCATCGCGAGCGGGGGGCTCTACCTGCGCATCCACTACTCGCACGGCGAGTCGCAGCCAACGTCGTTCCTCGACGGCCGCACGGTCGCCACCGTACCGGCGGTGACCTGGCCGGGCTCCTCGGCCTACGGCTCGCGCACCGACATGGTGCACGTCGGCGGGGTTCATCTGCCGGTGATGATGATCGGCGCCGGAGCGGCGCTCATGCGCGCGCGCCGCGACGGCAGCGCGTGGGCGTTCGAGGCGCTGGCGACGGGCCTGGCCGAGCCGAGCCGATTTGGGCTCACCCAGGTTCGCGACCTGGCCTACGCCAAAGGCGCGCCCGGCTTCACCGTCACGTCATGGGACGTCGAGGGCACCCGCCGCGAGAACCTGTTCTTCCCCTTCCGGGCCACGGGCGCCGTGACCGACGCGCCCATCCCGCTGCCCACGCAGCCCGACGCCGGCGACCGGCCGAGCCGCTGCGGCAGCGTTCACAAGAGCGACACGCCTCGCGTGGTCGTTCAGTACCAGGGCGGGACGCGCCACCCGGTCGTCGTAACCGACACCACCGAGCCGATGCGCGTGCTTCTCACCGGGCAAGCCGTGATGCACGGTACGCCGAAGGACCCCTGCGTCGCGGCGTTCGACGCCGAGGTCGTCGCGATCGATCCGAGCCTGGGCACACCCGAGCAAGAGCGGGCGGTGATCGTCATGGACGATCTGGAGCACTCGTGGATCTTCCGGACCACCTACGGCTCGATCGGCGAAGCCAGGGTCGAGTATCGGCAGATGAGCTGCCGGTTCGACCCGAGCGCCGAGCCGCCCGCGGAGATCTTCGGACAGCCCGGCACGCGGGTTCGTCGCGCGAAGTGACGTAGACAGTGCAGGGCAGCCGCGTTAGGCCTGCCGCCGATGATTCCTCGTTACACGCCCGCCGAGGTCGCCGAGCTCTGGTCCGATCGGAACCGCTACGCGGTGTGGCTCGAGGTCGAGCTTTCCGCCTGCGAAGCGATGGAAGACGCCGGCCTGGTGCCCGCGGGGACCGCGGCCGAGATCCGCGCCCTGGGCATCCAGCCCGATCCGGCCGAGATCGAGCGCATCGAGCGGACCACGCGCCACGACGTGATCGCGTTCTTGACGCACGTCGAACAGCGGGCGGGGGCTCCCGCGCGTTGGCTTCATCGCGGCATGACCTCGAACGATGTCCTCGACTCGAGCTTTGCCGTGCTGCTCGCGCGCTCGGCCGACCTCTTGCTCGCCCGGGCCGACGGCCTCTCGGCGGCCCTCGAGCGGCGCGCCCGCGAGCACGTGAAGACCCCGCTGATCGGGCGCTCCCACGGCATCCACGCCGAGCCGGTCACCTTCGGGATCGTCCTGGCCGGTCACCTGGCCGAGGTCAAGCGGGGCCGGGCGAGGCTCGCGGCGGCCCGCCGTGAGATCGCCGTGGGGAAGATCGCCGGTGCGGTCGGCACCTATGCCCACTTGTCGCCCGAAATCGAGCGCGCTGCCTTGGCGAAGCTCGGGCTCGAGCCCGAGACCGTCGCCACCCAGGTGGTGGCGCGGGATCGCCACGCGGCGTTCTTCTCGGCGTGCGCGCTCTTGGCTGCGGCCATCGAGCGGCTCTCGACCAACGTTCGCCACTGGCAGCGCAGCGAGGTGGGTGAAGCCGAAGAGCGCTTCGCGAAGGGGCAGAAGGGCTCGAGCGCCATGCCTCACAAGCGCAACCCGATCTTGAGCGAGAACCTCTGTGGGCTCGCCCGGGTGGTGCGCGCCGCCGTCGTGCCCGCACTCGAGAACGTCGCGCTCTGGCACGAGCGCGACATCTCGCACTCCAGCGTAGAGCGGATGATCGCCCCCGACGTGACCGCGACCTTGGCGTTCATGCTCGAGCGAGCGGCGTCCGTGGTCGACGGGCTCGTGGTCTATCCCGAGCGGATGCGCGAGAACCTGGAACGCTCTGGCGGGCTGTTCTTCAGCGAGGCAGTGATGCTCGAGTTGGTGGGCGCGGGCCTGGCCCGGCAGCACGCCTACGAGCTGGTGCAGCGCAACGCGATGGCTGCTTTCGACGGCGCGGGGGAGTTCAAGCGCTTGCTCCTGGCCGACGCCGAGATCGGCGAAAGGCTCGCGCCCGACCAGATCGAACGCTGCTTCGACCTGGAGCACGCTCTGCGCTTCGCCGAGGTCATCGTCGAGCGGGCGGCGGCGAGCGAGTAGCCAGAAATTGGTCCCGCCGTCGCCGTCGGCGGTATCCGTCGCCTCCCCCCATGGCGACCCTGACCTGCGCCGAGCTCGCGCACTATCCCGGACTGACCCCGACCGAACAGGCCCTGGCGCACCACCGTGAAGAGCCCGCTCCCCGCGCCCCACGACTGGCCCCGCGGCCCGCGCGGGGTGCCGACTCGCTGCCGCGGGTCCTCGATCTGCGCCCGTTTCCGGGGCAAGACCGCGTCGCGCGGGTGAAGGCTTGGCTGGTGGCGCACACCCCGCGGGCGGCAACTTGGTCCGACGAGTCGCTGACGGAGCTCGCGGAGCGCCTCGCAGCGGGCAGTCGCCTCATCGAGTAGCGGCGGCGGGCAATGCCCGGGGCGCCGAAACGCCCACCAGCGAGCGGCGCAAAATCACCCCCGCGATGCTGGCCAGGTGCCAGGGGCGTAGGCCGCTGGCTTCGTCGCGGTAGACCGGCCTGACCGGCACTTCGACCACCCGAAAGCCCCCTTGGGCCAGGACCCCCAAGATGTCGTTCGGGTAGCCGTACCTCGGCCAGATCGACCCGAGGTCGATGCTCTCGAGGGTCGCCCGGCCGATCGCCGTGAAGCCGCACTGCGTGTCGTCCACGTCGAGGCCCGTGGCCGCGCGGGTGAGCACCGACAGCGCGCGGCTGCCCAGCCGCCGCGTCAGCGGCATGTCGCAGGCCGCGGCGTGCACGAAGCGGTTCCCTTTCACGTAGTCGGCGCGGTTGCCCAGCACGGGCTCGAGGACGTGGGGCAAGTCGGCCGGATCCATCTGGGCGTCGCCGGCCATCACGCCGACCGCGTCCGCACCGAGCTCGAGTGCGCGCGCGTACCCGCTGGTGATCGCTGCACCGACCCCGAGATTTCTGGCGTGGCGAACCAGACTGACGCGAGAGTCACCCTGCTCGCGTGCTGCGCGAGCCGTCCCGTCCGGGCTCGCGTCGTCCACCACCACGATCGAATCGACGAACGCGGGCATGCCGCTCAACGTCTTGGGCAAGAGTCGCTCCTCGCAGTACGCCGGAACCACGACTGCGACCCGCGCGCCCTGGAGCATGCCGGGGCCGTAGCGTGGATTCATCGAGACTTCCACCGGAATGGAAGATGCTCTACATCCGCGTGGCTTGAATCGTCGTCGGGTGCTCGGCCTTTCCCTGGTGGTCCTGCTGCTGCCGCCCGTCGGGTGGTGGGCCTGGTCGTACCTGCGCTTCCCGAGCGACCGCACACCCGAGGGCGCCTACCTGCGCATCATCAAGGCGGTTCACGAGGGCCGCGCGGAGGCGTTCTTCGCGTATACCGAGACCGAGGCGCAGCACGCCTGCTTCACGATTCGGACGTACCGAAGGCAGGCCCGGGACAAGGTGCTCGAGGCCTACCCCGAGCCGGAACGGACTCGGCTCTCCGAGGCGTGGGCCGACGAGGCGCTCGCGGCGGACGGCGCGGACGTCTTCGCGCTGCAGGCCCGACGGCACGCCTGGGTCGACCGCCTGCGTCGAGATCTTTCGGGCATCGCCCGGGTCGAGGTCGTCGGTGACCGCGCGACGATCCAGACCGTGAAAGGCACACGCTACCCGTTTCGCAAACGGGACAACGGCATCTGGGGTCTCACCCTGTTCACCGCCGCGCTCGGCGCCGAGGCCGAAAAGGCCGCGCGCGACGCGGCGCAGATCGAGAAGAACGCAGCCGACTACCTGCGGGTCCGCGAGCGCGAGCGAGCGCATCCGGACGGGGGCTGACGCAACGCCTGCGGTCGCGTATCGTGTCAGGCGTGTCGAGTCGGGAGACCGAGCCGCCGTCCGGCGATGCCGCCGAGACGTCTCCGCCGTCGCGGCGTGCCACGCACGTCGAGGCGCTGCTCGAGCGCTTCCTGAACCTCCCCGAGATCCAGGTCACGGCGCCGCCGCCCCCCGACCCGCTGGTCGACCGCGCGGCGTCGACCCTGCCCGCGCCCGGGAAGCTGCCGACGCTCGACGCCTTCGACGAGCAGCTCGCGGCCGTCGAGCCGATGCTCGAGCAGGCCGACTGGGAAGGGGTCCGCGCTCTGCTCTCGTCGCGTAAGACCCTGCCGCCGCCCCTGGCGCTGCTCTATTCGATCGCGCTCAGCGAGCGCGGGCAGGGGGACCCAGAAGAGCTCGCCACCCGGGCGGTGGCTGCGCTGCTCTGCGTCCCGGAGCAGAGCGAGACCGCTCGCCTGATCGTCAAGCGCTTGCTCGGTCGGTCCGTCACCTGAGCTGCACACCGGTCGACGCCACGCCCGACAGGGCGCCGTCTGCGCTCTTGGCGACCACCCGTGCGATGAGCGGAGTGTTCTTCGGCAGGGCAGGGTCGTCGAGGACCATCACCGGGATGTCGAGCCCGTCCCGATCGAGCAGGGGCGTGCCGTCGTCGCGCTCCAGGTAGAAGCGGAACGTGAGCGGGACCTGCTCGTCGGGGTTTTCGACCCGCCACTCGAGCACGGTCAAGTCGGGGTCGTTGCGCGGCACCCGGATGTCGAACACCGGGTCTTCGTAGCGCTTCACCAGCTCGGCGAACGCGTAGCCCGTCGCCGGTCGTCCGTCGAACGTGCCGGTGACGCGGCAGGTGCCTTCCCAGAACTCGCCCAGCCAGTTCGCCCAGCCCTCGAAGAGCGTGCTGACGGCGCCCAGCAAGTTCGGAGGAGGCGCATCGACCAGCGGGGTGAGCTGATCATGGTAGCGCGGCGTGACGCTGAGCGAGGTGCCCCACTGTGGGGCTTCGAACGTCCAGCCCGCCGAGTAGACCGCGTGTTGCTTGGGAGATCGCCAGAACTTCGTGCGCTTCCAGCGCTCGGCGCCCACCAGCTTGTCGAAGGTGCCGTCCGCGCGGATCAGCCCGGCCCCGCCGTAGGCCGGTAGGCTCGGGGTCGAACCGTTCGCCTCCCACACCGTCGTGAGCAAGATCTCGTCCCCCGAATCGAGCTGGATGCTCATCCACTCGTACTGCTCGAGGTTCCGATTGCGGATCGGAGTGACGTAGAACGGGCCCCACTGGTGGTCGTACCAGCCGATGCCCTTCACGTTCACCGTCTCTCTTCCACCGCCGGGCTTGTCCAAATCGAGGGTGCCCTGAACGTCGAGCCGCGTCAGCGAGTAGTAGTAGAACGCGCCCTTGCGCCCGAAGGGCAGGTAGCCCTTTCCGCCGGCTTCGTAGGGTCGTTTGGTGTTGGTGAACCCGAGCTTCACCCCGAAGTGTCCCGCGTCGTCGGTCGCGTCCAGATCCGACGCGAACGGGATCGGGTCCCCCGAGGCGCCCTTCCGGTTCGCCCAGGCGTCGGTCCCCCCGCCATGCTTGAAGGTGAGATCCAGGCCAGTCGCCGAGGCGCGGAGCAGCCCCCAGGCCGTCCCCGTCCACTCGGCCATGAAGCGATCGCTCGCGTCGAAGGCGCGCACCACCAAGAAGCGGAGCCCTTGGGTGAAGTACGCGGCGAACACGCTGAAGCGCCGGCCCGCGCCGCCCTGCTCTTCGACGTGGGCGTTCAGGTACACCCACTCCATGTCCGACAGCGACGGATTGGCGATGCGCCCCGGCAGCAGGCGATGCCAGCCCTCGTCGCGCGGGAAGGTCACGGCGGATTCGGGCCGGTGATACGGCCACACGTCCCAGGGCGGCGGAGTCGGCATGCCGCGGATAGTAGCCGATTCGAAAAGGCCTTACAGTCCCCGCCCATGACCTTGCAGACGGTGTTCGTGGTCGATGCGGTGCGCACTCCCATCGGCAAGTTCAAGGGCGCGCTGGCCTCGGTCCGCTCGGACGACCTGGCCGCGCACGTGGTTTCGGCGCTGGCCAAGCGCCAGCCGGCGGCCTGCCAGCGGCTCGACCAGGTGGTGATGGGGGCCACCAATCAGGCCGGCGAAGACAACCGAAACGTGGCGCGCATGGCCGCGCTCCTCGCCGGGCTCCCGTTCGAGGTCGCGGCCGTGACCGTGAATCGCCTGTGCGGCTCGGGGCTCGAGGCCATCAACGACGCCGCCCGCATGATCGCCCTCGGCGAGGTCGACGTGGCCATCGGTGGAGGCGTCGAGAGCATGACGCGCGCTCCCTATTCGATGCCCAAGCCCGAAGAGGCGTTCCCGCGAACGCCCCCGACGCTGTACGACACGACCCTGGGGTGGCGTTACCCGAACCCGCGCATGAAGCAGCGCTTCGACCTGATCGGCATGGGCGAGACGGCGGAGAACGTCGCCAAGAAGCACGGTATCAGCCGAGACGAGCAAGATCAGTTCGCGCTCTCGTCCCACCTGAAAGCGGCGGCGGCGTGGGAGAAGAACGCGTTCGCCGGTGAGATCGTGCCGGTGGAGATCCCTCAGCGGAAGGGCGCCGCGGTGGTGTTCGATCGGGACGAGTGCGTGCGCCCCGACAGCTCGCTGGCGGCGCTCGGCAAGCTCTCGCCGGCGTTCCGCGAGGGGGGCTCGGTGACCGCGGGCAATTCGTCACCGCTGAACGACGGCTCGGCCGCGGTCTTGCTCGCCTCGGAGGCGGCGGTCAAAGACCTGGGTTTGACCCCGGTGGCGCGCTGGGCCGGTTCGGCCACCGCCGGCGTGGACCCCAGCTTCATGGGTGAGGGGCCGATCCCCGCCACCAAGAAGCTCTTGAGTCGGGTCGGGCTTCGGGCACCGAACCTCGACGTGGTCGAGCTGAACGAGGCGTTCGCGGCCCAGAGCCTGGCGTGTCTGCGCGGTCTCGATCTCGACCCGTCGCGCGTCAACGTTCGTGGTGGCGCGATTGCGCTGGGCCACCCCATCGGCGCATCTGGTGCGCGCATCGTCGCAACGCTGCTCGGCGTCATGAGGGACGATCCGAAAGCCAAGCTCGGGCTCGCGTCGCTGTGCATCGGCGTCGGGCAAGGCATCGCCACGCTGTTCGAACGCGTGTAAGGTTCGGGGGATGAGCGGCGAGCGCGAGTACCTCGAGACCACGGTCGAGCCGCAGCCCGACGACTCGGCGGATCTGCGCTGGGCGCTCGAGACCGCGCTGGCCATGTGGGCACGCGGCAATCGCGAGCAGACCCTCAAGTGGCTGCACACGGCGATGCAGACCGCCAGCAAGGAAGGGCGGCACGACCGCGCTTACGCCTTGGGCCGCGTGCTCTCCGATCTCGAGCACCGGCCGTTGCCCGTGCGGCGCTCGACCCGGCCGCCCGCGCCCGCGCCCGCTCCCCAGTCGATCACCACTCCGCTCAGCGGCGGCACCAACCCGATGGTGCAGGGCGCGTCGCGACCGGGAAAGAGCCTGCTCCGAACCGCGCCTTATCGCATCGTTCCCGACGAGGTCACGTCCCACGTTGCCGTCGACGCCGCCCTGCTCGAGGCGTGTCAGCCGTCGGCGCCCGAGCTCGCGGCAGAGCGCGAGGCGGCGCGCTCGATCACCGACGTGCCGGTGCCCGAGGTGCTCACCGCGCCGGACCGGCCGCGCCCGCCCACGGTCATGACGGATGGGCTCGACGCCACGCTGACCAACGTCCGGTCGTCGGCATCGGGGCGAGACTCGGTGGAGCGCACGGTCGTGATGACCGCCGAAGAGCTGATGGCGCCGTCCGTGCGGGGTCCCGGGCCGCCCACCACCCAGGGCAGTCCGCAGCGGGCGCTCGAGCCGATGCGGGCTCTGCGCGTCGCCGTCGTCTCCGGTCAGGGCCGCGAGCTGGTCCTCCGACTGCTCGACGAGGGCGAGCCGTTGCCCGACGGCGCCCAAGAAGCGCTGCTCTTGCCCTTCGCTCGCTAGGGACGCGGCTGGGGTGGCGACTTCGTCGCCGGCTTGGCCTTCCCCGCGTCCGGGCGCGGCGCGCCTGCGTCGGCGATCGCGATCGCCGTGCCCGCCTCGGGGGCGTCCCCGGTCAGTGCGCGGAGCTCGTCGCCGCGGATCTCGAGCACAGCCGGGCGGCCGCCGTAGTGCCTGGCCAGACCGACGTCGATGCGCCACGCCTTGGCGCCACATGCGCTGGTGATCCCCGTCTTCTGCACGGTGTGCCCCACGACGATGCGCTTCGCCTTCAGATCGGCGAGCACGGTGTCGAGCGCGCCGCACGCGCGCGCGCTCGGCTCACCGTCGGAGTAGTCGCGCGACCAGACGGGGGAGGTGTCGCCGTTCAGCACTTCCGGCATGCGCCGGGACTCTCCGAGCATCCAGCGCCGAGCTTCGTCGTTGATCTTGCCCAGGCCGTAGCGAACGTGGCCGGGAAGCACGCCGCCATGCGCAAACACGGTGTCTCCGACCATTATCACCACCGGGCGCGCGGCCAGCTTCTCGGCGGCCGGGCCCCCGGGCAAAAACGCCGCCGCGCGTCCGTGCTGCTCGGGCGGCAACAGCGACGCCTGTTTGCCGCGCTGCCCGACCAGTGGCGTGTTCCCGTAGTCGCGGAAGCCGCCCTCGGTGACGTACCGGAAGTCCCCGGCGACGTTCATCACCTCGTGGTTGCCCGAGAGCGTGTGCACAGCCCCGCCCGCGGCCTTGGCGCGCGCCTTCAGCTGGTCGAACAGCTCGAGGATCTCGGGCTCGTCGTCCCCGCGATCGAGCTGGTCCCCGGTCTGGACCACGACCAACTTGCCGCCGGTCCACTCGTCCTTCTCGTCGATGGCTCCGCCGAGTCGGAGCGCCGCCCGAGTCGCGGCCACGTCCCCGTGCACGTCGCCGATGGCGATCAGCCGCTCGGCCCCGGGAAACCGGAACGAGGTGTCCTCCGGGGCGGGCTCCGCCACCGTCGCCTGGGGGGCGCTGGCAGGCTCGCGCGGCGGATCGGAGTTGCAGTGCACGGCGCACGCGTACAGGGGCAAGAGCCAGAGACGGGTCGGGCGCATGGGCGGTCACCAGGCTACTACGACCGCGAGGTCTTCGAGAGCAGCACTTCCACCACCGGTCTCGCCCCGGACAGGGCGGTGACGCTCCGCCGCGCGGCCCGGCGCACCTCGTCCTCGAGGTCGACGCCTCGCCACCCGCGGACCCGGGCCAGGGCTGCCAGCACGTCGCGTGCGACGCCCCGCAGCGCCGTGTCGCTGCCGTCCACCGCGGGCACGCCGCGCGCCGAGACGACGGGCGGCTCGGTCACCTCGCCGCGGTCGTCGATCGTCACGCTCACGCACAAGAGCCCGGACCGCCCCAGCTCTGCCCGGCGCTTGAGGTCGTCACCGGCCAGGGGCTCGCCGCCGAGATCCACCGCCACCCGTCCCGACGGGGCGCGATCGCCCGAAGTCAGCCCGTGCGCTCGCGAGTAGTGCACGGTCTGCCCGTTCTCGATCACCCGGGTCTGGTCCACGCCTGCGTCGCGTGCGAGCTCGGCGTGCCGGAGCAGGTGGGACAGGGTTCCGTGAATCGGGACGAACGCCCGGGGCGAGGTCAGCTCGATCATCCGACGCTGCTCGGTGCGGCCTGCGTGGCCGCTGGTGTGCACGTCGGGGTCGGTGCCCCGGTGGTGCAGCCTGAGCCCGCGCCGCATGAGGTCGTTCATCAGCCCGAGCACGGGTCGCTCGTTCCCCGGGATCACCCGGGACGAGAACACCACGCTGTCGCCCTCGTCGAGGGACAGGTGCGGGTGCACCCCGGCCGCCAGCCGGCTCATGGCGCTGTTCGGCTCCGCCTGGGTGCCCCCGGCCAGGACCAGCAAGCGCTCGCGCGGCACCGCCGCGATGTCCTCGGGCGCCACCACCAGGTTGCTGGGCCAGCGCAGGTGGCCCAGTGCCGAAGCGATCTCGCGTTGCGACTGCAGGCTGCGGCCGAGCAGTGCCAGCTTGCGACCGCTCTGCGCCGCGATCTCGCCCAGCAAGATCAGTCGCTGCACGTTACTGGCGAACAGCGCCACGATCACCCGCCCGGGGGCCCCGGCCACGATCCGAGAGAGCGCTGCGCCCACGCCACGCTCCGACCCCGGGCGCTCTTCGGTGTCGATGTTCGTGCTGTCGCTCAGCAGGACCTCGACGCCCCTGGCGCCCAGGGCTGCGAGGCGCGTCTCGTCGGTGGGCTGGCCGTCGGGCGGGTCCGAGTCGAAGGTGAAGTCCCCCGTGTGGACCACGTACCCTTCCGCGGTCCCGATGCACAGCGCGCTGGCTTCGACGATCGAGTGCGACACTCGGAGCGTCTCCACCTCGAAGGGGCCCACGCGGATGACCGACCCGGCCGGCACTTCATGGAGGTCCAGGTCGCCCGCGCGAAACTCGTGCTCCGACAGCCGGCGCTTGGCCAGGGCGAGCGCGTGCGGCGGCCCGTAGACCGGTACGTCGATCCGAGCGAGCAGGTAGGGCAGCGCGCCGATGTGGTCTTCGTGACCGTGGGTCAAAAACACGCCGGCGACGCGATCGGCGTGCTCTTCGAGCCAGGTGAAGTCCGGATGGATCACGTCCACCCCGAGGTCGTCGCTCGGGAAGCAGGTCCCGGCGTCCACCACCAGGATGCCGTCGGGCTGTTCCAGGGCCAGGCAGTTCATGCCGATTTCGCCCAGGCCCCCCAAGGGCACGATGCGCAAGGTCAAGCGAAGTTCTCCGGACGAGAGCCTAGCCGTTCTGCCCGGTCGGGACTACGTTCCGCCCGCCCAGCCCGGAGGAACCGTGAGCGTCAAGAGTGTCTCGCCCCAGGAAACCCAGAGCATGCTCGAAGCCGGCGCCGTCTATGTCGACGTGCGCAGCGAGCCCGAATTCGAAGCCGGCCACCCACCGGGCTCGTTCAACGTGCCGCTGCTCCACGCGGGGGGCGCCGGCTTGGTGCCGAATCCCGAGTTCATCGAGGTGATGCAGCGCTGCTTCGGCAAGGGTGAGAAGCTGGTCATGGGCTGTCGCTCGGGTCAGCGTTCGCTGCGCGCCGCCGAGATGCTGCTCGACGCCGGGTACTCCGACGTCTCCAACCTGTTCACGGGTTGGGAGGGGAGCCGCGACGCGTTCGGTCGCATGACTCCCGGCTGGCGCGCCGAGGGCCTGCCTGTCGGGCTGGGCAAGCCCGCCGGCTATCGCTACGACGACGCCAAGCAGCGCCAGCCGAAGTAGCTCAGGGCTGCGCGGCCGAGCTCACGCGTGGTCGGGGCGCGGTACGACGTCTTCCGTGGCCAGTGGCCCTTCGCGCGTCAGCGCCCAGAAGTCACCGAGCGGCACGAGCAGGCTGCCCAGGCGGAACACCTCCCAGCCCAAGAGCAGGTCGCTCTGGCCCGGGTTCACGCTCACCAGCGGGCAGAAGCCCGCGCGCGCCGGGAAGTCCAAGAAGCGATTCCCGGCCACGCGATAGTCGAGGTAGTGCCCGCCGCTCCAGCCCCGCGGGAAGCGCTGGCCCGCTGCGGAGCGCACCTCGTAGTGCCCGAAGGTGAGCGGCTTGCCGCGCCCGTCGCGCTTGGGCGCCGGCGGCGCGTCCCAGCCGGTCTGTTCGACCTTCACGTTCCACCCGCGCAGGCACCCGCGCGCGCGGTCGCGGTGGAACGTCTTGCGGAACGACCGCCAGAGCAGCCGGTGGAAGAGCGCCGGCATCGACAGGTCCACGCCGGTGTAGCTCGTGTCCGCGAGTGCTTCGAGGTCGAGCGGCGAGCCGCGGGCCACGATCGCGTGCCGCTCTTCGTTCGACATCGCGATCAGGTCGTCGAGCGTCGTGGCCATCGCGGCCGGACTCTACACCTTTTGCCTCGACCACTCTTCCTGATTGACCTCACGGGCTCGGTCAATGGAACATCTTGCGCCGTGGCGCGACGCAAGGTCTTGATCTTGGGCGGTGGGCTCTCGGCACTCTCGGCGGGGGTGCACCTCTTGCAGGAAGGCGGGGCGGCCGCCTTCGATGTCACGGTGCTGTGCATGGAGCACCGTCTCGGTGGCAAGGCCGCGAGCTGGCGGCTGCCCGACGGGCGCTACATGGAGATCGGGTTCCACGGGGTGTTCGGCTACTACCGCGCGATCCAGACGCTGCTCGCGCGGGCCGGTCATCCGGTGACGGATCCGCGCTGGTTCACCCCCAACGACGGGGTGCACTTGATGTACGAAGCCGGGGCTCGGGCGGTCAACCGGCTGGACATCCCCGACGGCCCGCTGGACGTAGCGGCGCTCTTCGACGGCGGCTTCATTGGCTACAAGGGGATGAGCTTCACCGAGAAGCTCGCGGCTGCGACCTGGCTGGCCAAGACCGGCGCCCAGCTGCTCTTGGGAGAGGTGCCCCCCGAGATCGACGAGCACGCGTTCACCGCCTGGTGCGTCGACACGGGGCTCGACATCGAGCTCACGCGGAAGAGCTGGTTCAGGTACGTGCTCGATCTGGCCTTCAACTTCCCCGCCGAGGGCTCGGCCTACGTGGGAATGTACGGCTTCCAGCGGTTGATGAGCCCCGACAACTCGACCGTGCACTACCTGAATGGTCCGCTCAGCGAGGTGATCGTCGCGCCGATTGCTCAACTGTTCGTCTCGCTCGGCGGCAAGATCGAGTTCTGCACCAAGGCCACGCGCATCGAGCTCGATCCGGCGACCCGCCTGGTGACCGAGATCGGGACGCGGGCGATGGCGACCGCACAGCCCATCGCCGGCGTCGTGGATCACGTCACACCGGTGCCCCTCGGCGGGGGCTACTCCCTGGACGAGAGCCCCTACCCGGTGGGTGATCCGGCACCGGCGTCGGGCGCGCCAGAGCGCACCTGGCGGCGGGGGGCAGATTTCGACGACGTGATCTCGGCGTTGCCGGTCGACAGCCTGCGCACGCTGCTCGGCACCACCTCGCGCTTCGACGAGGCCGTGCTCGACGTGCCCGAGCTCCGGGCGACCTGGGGGCTCCGCAGCGTGGCCTCGCTGTCGCTTCGCGTGTGGCTGCCGAAGAAGGTGATGCCCACCGACTACACGACGGTGGTGATGGGCACGCCTCAGCCCTGTGCCACGGTCATCGACTACACCAACCGCGTCACGGAGCTCACGAATGGCACTTGGGGCTCGGTCGTCGAGTTCGAGGGGCAAGAGGGCCTGCACGCCGGGCTCTCGGATCGGGCGATCGTGCGCGAGACGCTCCGGTCGTTCGTCGACCTGCCGTTCGTGGACAGGACCAAGATCGACGTGGATCAGGTGCTCGCCCAGACCCACGGAAACCAGTGGTCGTTCCGGCGCAACACCGCCCAGCACTTGCGCTACCTGCTGATGGAGCCCGGCCACTGGAAATACCGCCCCCGGCAGGACGTACGCCCGTACGCGAACCTGACGCTCACCGGGGACTGGATGGCCGGCACCCAGCCCACGGCGAGCATGGAGGCGGCGGTGCGCACCGGCCGCGTGGCGGCTACGCTGCTCCGAGCCGACTCGGGGCTGCCGGCGCCGGTGGCGTGAAGCCTAGCGCTGGAGCCAGCTGACCTTGAACCGCCAGCGCGTGGGGCTCACCCGCTCGGCGCTGGTGCGGTAGGGCGTGCGGCCCAGCATGGCGATGATGGTATCGCTCCAACCCGAGATCAGCGCCGGGATCCCCGGGGGCAGATCGGGATCGTCGAGCTCACCGATCAGGTGGTCGTCGCGCTCTTCGACCACCGTGAAGGTGCCGAGCGTCGTCTGGCGCGACCACACGCTCGCTGCGCGGTTGAAGACCAAGGCCGGCGTGGCGAACTTCAAGAACACCCGATAGATGACGTGGATCTGGTAGCGCGCCGCCATGCCCCCGAGCTCTCGCAGCTCGTCCTCCGAGCTCTGGACGGCGGTGCAGAAGGCCTGCATCAGCTGGTGCAGGTGGCGGCGCGGGTACCACGAGCTTGCGTAGATCTCCCCCCGGTAGAACGACCGAGCCTCATCCGGCATGGCGTTCTCGACGCGACGCCAGAGGTCGCTCTTCTCGCGCTGGAGCGGCGCGACGTACGACAGCAAGGTGTAGCCCTTGACCTCCCCGGTGTGCGCGTCCGTCGCCATCGTCACTCTGCCGGACGCGGCCCTTCGTCGGTCCAGCGGTAGAAGCCGAGGCCGACCTTCTTGCCGAGCCGGCCGGCCCGCACCATCTGGCGCAAGAGGGCCGGAGGGCGGAACTGCTCGCCCAGCTCTCGGTGCAGGTGGTCGAGGATCGCGAGCCGGACGTCGAGCCCCACCAGATCGGTGAGCTCGAGCGGCCCCATCGGATGGCGGTAGCCGAGCTTCATGGCGCGGTCGATGTCCTCGGCGCTGGCGACCCCGGCCTCGAGCATGCGTATCGCCTCGGCACCCAGGATCACGCCCAGCCGGCTGGTGGCGAACCCCGGGAAGTCCTGGACCACGATCGCGTCTTTCCCGAGCTCGAGGGCCAGGGCCCGCGCGCGGTCGACCGTCGAGTCGCTGGTGGAGAGCCCGCGCACGATCTCGAGCAACGGCATGACCGGCGGAGGGTTGAAGAAATGCAGCCCGACGATCCGATCGGGCACGCCCGCGCGCTGGCCAATCTCGGTGATCGACAGGCTCGAGGTGTTCGAGCCCAAGAGCGCCTCCGCCGGGGAAAGCTCGCGGATCTCGCCGAACAGCTTCACCTTCAAGTCCATCGACTCGGGGGCGGCCTCGATCACCACGGCTGCGCCCCCGCAAGCCGTCGAAAGGTCGCTGGTGGGCGCCAGGCGGGCGAGGGTGGAGGCCTTGTCCCCCTCGGTCAGCTTGCCCTTGGCAACCAAACGGTCGAGCTGCGCGGTCACGTCGCCGATGGCTCGCTCGACCTGGGCCGTGGACACGTCGAACAGCCGCGCCTCGAGCCCCCGCTGGGCGGCCAGCTGCGCGATGCCGCGCCCCATGGTGCCAGCTCCGATGACTGCGAGGGTCGAGAACGGCTCGGTCATGGCTCGATCACAGGGCGTAGGCTCGGCCGGCGAGCTCGTCGCCACACGTCACGCACTTCTTGGGCGTGTGGTCGCGGTGGTAGACCTGCGCGCACGTCGGGCAAAGCCGCGCGTCCCGCTCGAAGGAAATGGCCGTGTCGCTCTCGGCGCAGTGCCGGCCGGCGATCTGGAGGTTCTCGACCAAGACCAGCTCCCCGTCGCCGTCCTTGGGCTCCGGGAGGCCGTCCGACTGGCTTCCCTTGACGTCCATCGCGTCGGGCACCCGCTCCACGGCCTCTTTGAGGATCCAGGCCGCCGCCAGCGGATGGGTCGAGAGCGGCACCGACAGCACCAGGTCGTCCCCCTCGAGACGCAGCGCCTTGTTCTCGATACTCACCCGCTTCAGATCGCACCAGGCGATGCGGGTGAGCTCCGACCCCTTCTCGATGGCCACGCCGACCGGGCCGACGCGGATCGGATCGGCGCTCGTGTCACTGAACCAGAGCGCGATGCCCAAGGTGACGGCGCCGCCCGCGACCAGGTACTGCGCCCAAGGCAGCGCCGGGTTTCGAACCCACTGCCCGTACACACCGGCACCCAGCGCGAGGGCGCCGGCCATGCCGCCGACGCCGGAATACAGCGAGCTCTGGCCCTGAGAGGGCGCGAAACGGCGCTCTTTGCGCTCGACCTTCTCGCGCTTGCGGCTCTTCTTCGAAACTTTCTTGTTCTCGGCCATCGGGACGGGCGGCGGAGCCTAGTGCATGGGCGGCCGTTAGGTAAGATCTGGAGTTGCCAAGCCCCCCGGCGGGGCCAAAACTAGCGGCCTCGTGTCCTCGGTGCTGTTTCCGCTGGTGCTCTTCGCGCTCTACTTCGCCGTCCAGCTCTGGCTCTTGCCTCGGCTCGGGGTGCCCACCTGAATGGTCCCCGAGCCGCGTCGGTCGACGCGGAAGCCCGGCAGTCACGGCTGTGGGACGATGAAGCCCTAGTGCGACTCGGCCGACTGGTTCTGTACTCCCTGCCGCTCTCCACGGTGGTGGTGATCGCGTTCGCGCTGTTCGTGGTGGGCGCTCCGCGGGCCTACCACGGCGTTCGCTTGCACGGCGGCCCGACCGAGGGCGCTTCGCGGCTGTCGCTGCGGCTCTCGGCCGTCGAACGGTACACGGAGGTCGAAGCGCCGGCACGCCTCGACGACCTGGTCGTCACCGCCCGGCTCGAGGACGGACGGGCGGCCAGCGCCCGAGTCGCCACCGACGAGCTCGGGACGGCGAACGTGGCCCTGGATCTCGGGGGCCCGATCCGTGGTCCGGTGGCGGTCGGCGTCACCAGCGCGCGCGGCGTTCTCGCCCGAGGCAACCTGTCCCTCGCGCCCGAGCGGTGGCTCGAGCGCTTGCGGGAGCGCGGCGGAGTGCTGCCGGGGCAGAGCAGCGGCGCGCTGGTGGTCCGCGCGGTCCCAGCCCGCGGCGCGTTTGCCATCCCGTTCGGCGATCCGCTGTCCATCGAGGTCAGCCGCGCCGGGGGGCCGGTGGTGGGCGCGCGCGTCAGTGTCGAGCTCGAGGGCGCGACCCTCGCCGGCGACGCGCGTCCCACCGATGCGCGGGGTCGAACCAGCGTCACGCTGGCGCCGGTGGACCACATCGCGTCGGTGATTCTCCGAGCAGCGACCGACGCGGGCGAAACCGGGACCTTCACGGGTGCGCTACCGATCGCCGTGGGCGCGCTCCGGGCAACCCGGCAGGACGATCAGTTGCGTGTCGATTGCGCCATCGAGCGCGAGCTGGCGTACTTCGCGGTGATCACCGAGCGAGAGCGTCTACTCGGTGGCGTCGTGACGCTGAGCCCGAATGGTCGGGGCGGATCCGTCGGGCTGGCGCCGCTTCCCCCGCTTCCCCCAGGGCCCGTTTGGGCCGTGGTGTCCGGTGAGCCGGAGCTCGACTCGGCGTCCACCGTCGGTTGGCCCATCGCTGGCCCCTCCGACGGCGAGCCGCCGAAGGCGCGGGCCGTGCCCGATCGCCTTCTGCTCGATGGCCTCACGCTCGGGTTCGCCGCCGAGACGAAGCGCCGCCAAGAAGCGCGGCACGTGGCGCTGGGGTTCACCCTGCTGGCCGGGCTCCTGGCGGCGGCGCTCCTGGTGCGTGAGGGGCAGCGCTCGGCGTGCGAGCTCGACGAGCACCTGAAGGCAGCAGGGGCCGAGCCGAGTCAACGCCAAGAGCAGGCCAAGAAGCGCTGGCTCGGCCTGATCGTCGCGGTGCTGTGCGTCGGCATGGGGTTCGCGGTGCTCCTGCTCGTCGCGATGTACCGCATGGGATAGGCTCCCGGCGTGCGCACCGCATTCGTGATGTTGCTGGCTTGTGCGCTCGCGGCCTGCGCCGCGGGCGGCGCTGCCCCCGCCACCGCGGCACCCCGCAAGAAGCCCGCCCCGAAGGCCGCCCCTTCACCGCGCCCGGTGGCCCCCGTCGCCGTCGGGAACGCGAACGTCGATCGCGTGAAGAAGAGCTGGGAGGTCGCCGCCGGTGGCTACGGTCGCGCCGTCGCGGTGAGCCGGGCCCTGGGGCGGGTCGCGTTCGCGAACAAAGAGGGCGTCGAGCTGTTCGATCTGATCACCGGCAAGTCCACGGGCAAGGTGCAGCGCTGCCGGGACGTGGTCCGCGGCGGCCTCGCGTTTCATGGCGGTGATCTGCTGATTGTCTGCGAGAAGTCGGTGGTGAAGGTCGACGCCCTCAAGCGCACGGATCGACCGGACGTCGCCGTCGACGCGGCGCGAGTCACCGCCGCCGCCTTCGTCGGTGCGACGATGGTTCTGGGGCACCGCGACGGCGTGATCCGGATCTACGGTCTGAACGGCGCCGCGACCGTCGAGGTGCGAGTGCCCGGGCCGCCCGTCGACGCCAAGAGCCTGGCCCTGACGCGTGACGGCTCGCGCCTCGCCGTGGGATTCGTCCAGGGCTCGGTCTGGTGGTGGGAGGTCGCCAAGCCCGAGGCGTTTCACGACATGGCGCGTCACGAGAGCGAGACCGACGCGCTCGCCTTCAGCGACGACGGCGCGCTCCTGGCGGACGAGGGCGCGGCTCACACCACGACCCTCTGGGAGCTCGGGCCCCCGCCCACCGCCAAGCTCAAGCTGAAGCACGGCAACTGGCTGAAGCGCATCTTGTTCACCCGAGACGGCAGGTGGCTGGTTCGGGCGGGTTCCGACGGCCTCGAGCTCGCCGAGATCGCGGGCCCCCGGCGAATCGCCCTCGACACGCGCGATCCGGTCGAAGACGCCGCCTTCGACGAGCACGGGTCGCTGCTCGGGGCCGTGGACCGCCTCGGCCGGTTGACCCTCTGGGCCGTGCGCTGAGATCCTTTTCGCTCCTGGCACGTCTCACCGGAACGCGGACCGCGGGGCGCCCTCGGTCCGCGAACCCGAGCCCGGAGAAAAGCCATGAATCGTCGCCGTTTGCGCATCATCGCCGCCGCGCTGGCGACGCTGGCTCTGTGTCTTGGGGTCGTGGTCGCCGCCGCCCAGACCCGAACCTGGCGCCGGCCGCCCCCGCCGCGCCCCCAGTATTCGGTGACCGTCGAGGACGGGGCGGGCAACCCGCTCAGCACCTACAGCCACCGCGGGACCACCTGGGTCCTGGGCGAGGAAGGGGAGCGCTACGTGATCGTGGTTCACAACCCCACGCCGGACCGCGTCGAGGCCGTGGTCAGCGTCGACGGTCGCGACGTCCTCACCGGGCGCGCCGCCGACTGGCGCAAACACCGCGGGTACATCGTCCCCGCCCACGGAAGCGTCCGCATCGACGGCTTCCGCCAGAGCCTGGACACGGTGGCGGCCTTCCGCTTCACCGACCCGCCGAACAGTTACTCCTCGCGGATGGGCACCCCGCAGAACGTCGGCGTGATCGGGGCGGCCTTCTTCCGCGAGAACGTGCGCGAAGAGGCCTTTCTCCCCGACGACGACTGGCGCTTCGATCGTCGTCGTCGGCCTCGTGCCATGCCGAAGCCGTCCTCGCCCAGCGGCGGAGCGCCACGCGCGGCGGCTCGCGAGAGCGACAGCAACATCGGCACCGAGTACGGCGAGTCTCGGACGAGTCGCGTCATGCAGACCTTCTTCGAGCGCGCCACGTCGACCCCCGCCCGCGTGCTCACCCTGCGCTACGACGACGCCGACGGCCTCGAGGCGCGCGGCATCGACGTGTTCGGCCAGCGCTTCCGGCGCCCGCCCCCGCCGCGCCCGTTCCCGCAGGCGTTCGTCGACGGCGAGTTCGCGCCGCCTCCGCCCTGAGCCTCACGGGCAGGTCAGGCGCCAGGCGTCCAGGTCCCACGTCTTGATCAAGGTCGAGAAGCCCGCGATGCTGCTCTTGCCGCAAACCTGGCTCTTCTTGGCTGCGCCCTGGCTCTGCTGATCGACGTACTCGACGTGGAACACGGCCTTGTTCGCCTGGATGAACGGCCCGAGCGAGGCGCACTCCGAGAATGACAGGCACTCCTCGTTCAGCGCCCAGTCGAAGTGGCTGAGCAGCTTGGGAACCAGCTCGACGCTGTTCTTGAGGCCCACCGAGAGGCCGCGCGCGTGGGACTCGGCAGCGAGGAACTTGTCGTAGTCGAGTTGGTCGGACTCGGTCAGCGGGAAGCCCGAGTCGTTGGCGTACCCGTCCACGTTGTCCGGCTCGACGCCGTCGCACTTCTTGGTGACCGCCAGGTCCAGGCGCTTCTTCATGATGGCACGGACGTTCGACGAACGGACGTCCAGCCAGTTCTCGCCGGGCCAACCGACCAGGCCCTTGCCCCAGTCCGCGGCCTTGAAGTCCTTGGCGTCGGAGCGCCAGTCCTCGCGACTGCCGGCGCTGAAGTAGCAGATCACCACGCGACCCTTGGCGTGCAAGCTGTCGATGGTCGCCTGGGGCACTTGGAACAAGTCGACGTCGAACATCGCCGCGTCCACCGTCGTGTCCACGGTGCCCGTCAGCTGCCACTGCCAGGTCGTGCCGGGCTTCGGCTGCCAGATCGCGGCGCCTCCGCCGCTGCCGCCGCCCGAGCTCGAGCCGCCTCCGCCGGTGGCGCCGCCGCTCGCCGCGCCGCCCGCCCCTGCCGCACCGCCGGCGCTCGAGCCCCCCGAGCTCGAGCCGCCCTCACCCGCGCTGCCCCCGGAACCTGCCGTGCCCCCCGAGCTCGAGCCCCCCGTCGCGCCGGCGCTGCCGCCGGCCGAGCCGTTTTCGTTCTCCGATCCGCCGCAAGCCGCGGCGCCCGAGAGCGCGAGCGAGGTCATGAGCCAGGCCAGGTGCCGCATGCGTCGGATCTTACCGTATGCTCGTGGCTGATGGGATCGGAGCTCGCCCTCGAGCGATACCTCGCGGTTGCGCGGGGCACGCCCTTCGACGGCGACGCCGCCCGTGAAGCGGCTCGCGCCCTGCTCGAGGTCGCGGCGAGCGCGCCGCTGGACCAGGCTCGAAAGGTCATCGACGCACTGGCGGCGGACATCGCCCGTGACGCCGACTCTCTGGTCCTGAGCGCGGTCATGTCGGGGGCGCTGGTCGAGCGTGGGGTCCCCGGTGACGCGCTCGCGCGGGTGTTGTTCCCGCGGATCGCCCGCTGGGCGAACGAAGGCGTCGAGCTGCTCGACGACCTGCTCGCGCGGCACCCGCCCGAGTCCCGGGGTGAGGGTGAAGAAGAGACCGACGAAGACGAGTGGGTCGGCATGCGCCTGTGCGACGAGCCGGCGTGGGTGCTCATCGGCGAGACCCACCTCGCGGCGGTGGCGCTCTTGGGGGCCGACCGCCATGCGCGCAGCCGTGAACGCGCGCTCTTGCCCGCGCTGCGCCGGCTCGAGCCCTACCATCCGGGGGCCGCGTGGCTGCGTCAGATGCTCGACGTGCTCGACGAAGAGCCGATCGTCGTGATCGACGTTGCCCGGCGCCAGGGCGCGATGGGGACCATGACCGGCGTGGCCAGCAACTTCGAGCTGTTCGTGCTGATCGCCCACGCGGCGGGCAACATCGAGCTGCCGAGACCCCCCGAGCTTGCGGTGCGTTGCCTGCTCGGGCTGGGCAGTCAGGACTCGGGGATGGTGGTCGAGACGGCCTTCAACGCCTACGCCTACTCGGCGCTGTCCGAGGGCGAGCGCTTGCCCGAGCCGAGCGACTACGGCGGCTCGGCCCATTGGATCTGGGGCGAGGGCGAGCCCTGGGAGATCCCGGTGCTGGCTGGCACTCGGGTCGTTCTGATCGGTCCGCCTTCCTACGCGCGCCTGGTGCCGGCCCAGCGCACGTTCGCCTCGCTCCGCGCCGGGCTGGCGCTCGAGCCCCTCTCGCCGGCGGGCGTCGACGCGTGGCTGGCGCGGATCACCCGCGCGAACGCGAACTGACGGCTCCGCCCCGCGGCTTTGCCCCTGGATATCTGCGGCAGATCGGAGGCCGGGGGCAGGCTAGTGTGCCCAAATCGCACACCTTTCCCCTCCACCATTGCATCCGCGGAAGGGCGGACATACCGGAACCTCCGTTTCCCCCAATGAGGAGGACTGAATGAAACTTCGTACGACTGCACTTGCAGCAACTTGCAGCTTGGCTGCGCTCTTCCTGTCGGCGTGTGCCGGCGATGATGGTGCTTCGTCGCCGACTTCGGGTGGCGGCAGCGGCGGCATCACGGGTGGCTCCGGCGGCGTGGGCGGCTTCGGCGGCTCGGGCGCGACCGGCGGCTTCGGCGGCTCGGGCGCGACCGGCGGCTCCGGCGCGACCGGCGGCCAGGCAGGCTCGGGTGGGCAGGCGGGCTCGGGCGCGACCGGTGGGTCGGGCGGCTCGGGCGGCGGCGACCCCGACAACGACGGGGACGGCTACGCCGCGAGCAAGGACTGCGACGACACCAACAAGGACGTCAACCCGGGCGCGAAAGAGGCGTGCAACGGCATCGACGACAACTGCGACAAGTCGATCGACGAAGGCGTGAAGACCACCTACTACATCGACGGCGACACCGACGGCTACGGCGTCGACAGCGCGTCGACCAACAAGGACGATTGCGCGAAGCCGACCGGCTACGCCGACAAGTCCGGCGACTGCGACGACAAGGACGGCACTTCGTATCCGGGCAACGCCGAGGTTTGCGACGGCAAGGACAACGACTGCGCCGGCGGCATCGACAACGGTGTCACGAAGAATACCTACTACAAGGACAACGACGGCGACGGCTACGGCGGCGCGACCACGCAGCAGGCCTGCACGCCGGCGGACGCGACCTGGGTGCTCCAGGGCAACGACTGCGACGATGCCGACAAGGCCCGTTACCCCGGAAACACCGAGATCTGCGACGGCAAGGACAACGACTGCGACAGCAAGACGACCGAGCCGGGTCAGACGACGTACTACCAGGACAAGGACGGCGACACTTACGGCAACCCGAGCGTGACCCAGTCCCTCTGCGGCGCGGCCCCCACGGGCTACGTGGCCCAGTCCGGCGACTGCAACGACGGCGACGCCAAGATCAACCCGCTGGCCATCGAGCTCTGCGACAACATCGACAACAACTGCATCAACGGCATCGACGAAGGTCCGATCCAGGTCTGGCCGGACAAGGACGGCGACAAGTACGGCGACTCGAAGGCGACCTCGAGCTACCTGTGCTCGGTGAAGACGGGCTTCGCCGCCAACAACACCGACTGCAACGACGGTGCGGCGGGCATCAACCCCGGCGCGGCCGAGATCCCGGGCAACAACATCGACGAGAACTGCGACGGCAACGACACCACTGCGGGCACGCTGTGCGGCAAGGACTCGGTCGCGGCGACCACCAAGCCGTACCGCTACCCAGGTGATCTGGAGGTGGGGGATCAGACCACCGGCGGCCCGATGGGCGCCGGCTTCTACTGGGACGACGTCGAGGTCTCTTCCAATGCGGGCGAGACGTTCACCATCCTCTACGGGCGGCGCGACAGCACCGCCCTCTGGCCGCGCATGTACAACTACGGCCCGAACTCGTGCACCGCGAATTCTGACCTGAACATCTCGTACACGGACGGCAATCCGACGGCGCGCAAGACCCGGAAGGTCGTGTCCAACTCCGCTGCGGGCTACTACTACAGCGTGCTCACGACGACCACGTCAGGTCAGACGGGGCCCTACCAATACGATGTTCTGCCTGGAAACGTCGGCGGCAGCTGCGGCCAGAGCGGAAACGTGTTCACGGTCTGGCCGCTCGGTCGCCGCGTCGTGGACTCGCTGTTGTCCACCGACGACCCGCCGGCCGGCGGCTCACCTGTCGCCGCGGGCTACAAGGCCATCGACGTCGAGGCGTACCTCGAGAACGCCAAGACGTACACGATCTTGCAGGGCGGCACGACGTATGCCGATCGCCTGTACGTGTCGAAGGCGGGCGCTTGCGCGACCAGCCTGGGCACGGCCACCACCGGCATCACCAACCTTGGTGCGCGTTTGGTCTACACCCCGACCTCGACAGGCGTGTACACGGTGTGGGCCACGACCCAGACCGCGGGCCTGACCGGCGCCTTCTCGACCAACGTGGTGGAAGGCAACGTCGGCGAGTCGTGCTTCACCGGCGCTGGCTCGGTTCAGGGAACCGGCGACAGCTACGTGCTCTGGCCGCTGGGTGGCACGGTGGGCCAGAACCTCGGCATCGGCGATCGCGTCGGTGATTGGGGCTCGGCCCGGTACTTCGACGACTACGAGACCTACGCCGAGGCAGGCCAGAACATCAGCGCTACGGTGAACATCACCAGCGGTACCGGCACGCCACGCGTCCACGTGGTTCGCTACAACGGGACCACGGCCTCGTGCACCAGCGCCCTAGCGAGCTCGGCGCAGATTTCCGGCACCACGGCGACGGTGACCTACCCCGTCACCACTTCGGGCATCTACGTGATCGTCGTCACGGCCTACAGCAACAACAGCACGGCCTTCAGCTACTCGCTCGCCACGAGCAACTGATCGGTGGTCTCAGACGGTGCCCGAAGCGATTCGGGCCGCGCGAGCCTCGGACAAGTCCGGGGCTCGCGTCATTTGGGGGGCCGTCCGCGGCCCCCGGATCTAGACTGAGCGTTCATGTCCGCGCGCCCCGGCGACGTCACCATCGTGACCGACAGCCCGACGCTGATCGAGTCGGGGCCGCGCTCGGGCCCGCGCCCCGACGAGCGGTTGTTCGCCGACGGAGAGCGCATCGTCGGGCGCTACCGGGTCGAAGGGCTGCTGGGCCAGGGGGGCATGGGGCAGGTCTACCGAGTGGCGGACGAGCAGGGCGACGGGGGCACCCTGGCGCTCAAGCTGGCGCATCTGGCCGACGTCGGCTCCCGCGCGGTCGAGATCCTGAAGAGCGAGTTCGCGCTGCTCGCCTCGCTGTCCCACCCGAACCTGGCCGAGGTGCGTGACTTCGGCCACGTGCGCCACGACGTTGCCTACTTCACCCAGCGCCTCGTGGTGGGCGTCCCGCTGCACCAGACGGGGCTTCGGCCCGACGACCCGGCGGCGGTGCCGATCTGGGCGCAGCTCTGCCGGGCCCTCGAGTACCTGCACGGCAGGGGCATCCTGCACCGCGACATCAAGCCGTCGAACATCCTGGTCGATCTCGCCACCCGCCAGCTCACGCTGCTCGACTTCGGCGTGTCCCGCGCCCTGGGCTCGCGGGAAGAGCGGCTGCTCGTCGGCACCTTCGCCTTCATGCCGCCCGAGGCCATCGCCGGCGGCCCGGTCGATGCCCGCTCCGACCTGTACTCGCTGGGCGTCACGCTCTACCGCCAGCTGACCGGTCGCGTGCCCTTCGAGGGCTCGCACTCGCAGGTGCTCAGCGCGCACGTGGGCCAGGCCCCCGAACTGCCGCCCCCCGAGACGGTCCGCGCCGAGGTCGCAGCGGTGGTGGGCCGCCTCTTGGCCAAGGAACCCGGCGCCCGCTACGCGAGCGCGGCCGAAGTGGCCCACGCGCTGGCGCGCGCCAATGGCGTCACGCTCGACGCCGAGCCGGCGGAGTCCCTGGCAAGCTACGTGCTCTCCGGTCGCTTCGTCGGGCATCAAGCGCTGCACGCACGCCTCACCGAGCTCGGGTTTGCCGTCGAGCCGGGCGGAGCGACCGTGATCGTCTCGGGAGAAGGCGGCAGCGGAAAGTCGAGGCTCTTGCGCGAGGTGCGCCAGCGCGTGCAGCTGGCCTGGCGCACCTTCATCGAGGTCGAGGTGCGCCGCACCTGGCTGTCCAAGGGCGTGCTGGTGGCCCTTGCACGCGCGGTGATCAGCGACGAGGTGGCGCGCAACCTGGACGACGACGATCGCCGCGAGCTGGCGCGCGCATTGCCCGAGCTCCGACGGCGTGGCGAGCGCCTCACCGTCGCCGTGGATCCCGACCGCGCCCGTGCCGCGCGCATCGCGGCGCTGGGCCGCGCCCTCGCGCTCCGGTTCGCCCGGGCGCCGGGCATGCTGGTGATCGAGGACCTGCACTGGGCCGACGAGCCGTCGCTCCGCCTGATCGTCCAGCTGGTCGGCATGGCTCGGCAGAGCCACGCGCGCTGCTCGTTCGTGCTGGCCACACGTCCCGGATCTGCGGCGGACGAGCTGGCGAGCCTGCTGGACGCCGAGGTGCTGACCTGCGACGCGCTCGCGCCCGACGAGAGCCGTCAGCTGGTCGAGAGCATGTTCGGCAATCCGGAGCTCCTGACCGGGACCGATCTGGGCAAGAGCCTGGAGCGCGCCGCACGCTCGGCGCTCGAAGTGCAAGAAGCACTGCGCCTTGCCCTCGATGTGGGCGCGATCGTTCGCCACGACGGCGAGTGGCAGGTCGCGCTCCCGATCCCGGCCCTGCCGCTCACCGAGGTGCTCGCAGAGCGGGTCGGCCGCCTCGACGCGCCCTGCCGTTCGCTCGCCCTCGCAGTGGCCGTCTTGGGCGGTGAGGCCGTAGCGGTCGCCGCTGCCGGGGTGGCAGGGCTCTCGCCGCTGGTCGCGGGTGCCGCGCTCCGGCGGCTGGTCCGAGCGGGGGTGCTCGACGAACGCTACGATCGCCAGGGCCGGGCCGCCTACGCCATGCACGATCGCTTTCGCGACGTGGTCCTCGCGGGCGCGACGGCGACCGACCTCTCGCAGATGCACCTCGCTGCGGGCCGTTGGCTCAAAGCTCACGCAGAGGGTGACCCTCGCGCGCTGCTCGAAGCCGCGCACCATCTTGCTGCCGGAGACGACCTTCGGCATGCCGTGCGCGTGGCTGAAGAGGCCGCCAGGCACGCCGAGAAGGGAGGGCGGCCCGATCAGGCGGCGACGGCCGTCGCGCTCGAGATCGAGTGGCTCGGGCGGCTCGGCGCCGTACCCGCGTCGAGCTGGCTGCGTCGCTTCGACCTGTGTCTGCTCGCGGGCCTGCGCAGCGACGCCGAAGGCGCGCTCGCGGAGCTCGAGGCGCGTGGAGACGCGCTCCAGCCCGTCGAGCGACTGGCGGCCCGGGTGCGTCGTGCGCGATTCGAGGTGGACCGCGGGGACGCCGGGGCCGCGCGCGCGGGGGCGGCGCAGGTCCTCGCCGAGGCGACCGCGCTCGATGAACCGCGGTTGCTCTCCGAGCTGTGCTGGGTGCTCGGACGCGCCGACGAGGTGTACGGCGATCTCGAGCACGCGATCGTCTCTTTCGAGACGGCGGCGGCCCACGCCGAGAGGGCCGGCGACGCACGGCTCGAGGCGCGGGCCTGGCTCGGCGCCTCGCTCTCCGCCGTGTTTCTCGGCCGCGCCGGCCAGGCGGGGGGATACGCCGAGCGCGCGCTGCGCGCGTCGCGGGCCGCGCGGGACCCGGTGGCGATGAGCGAGTCCCTGCGCTGCCTCGGCAACTCTGCGCGAGAGGTCGGCGACATTCCCCGTGCGCTCAAGGTCTACCGGCAGGCCGTCCGCGCGGCACGCGACGGGGGCAGTCCCGAGAGCGAGGCCAAGGCGCTGAACAACCTCGGGACGGTGTGCCACTGGGCCGGTCACATCCCCGAGGCCGTCGCCGCCCTCGAGCGCGCGCTCACGCTGAAAGAGCGCCTGGGCTTGACCGCCTCGGCCTTGCTCACCCGGAACAACCTGGGAGGCATCTACGCGTCGCTCGGGCGGTTCGACGAAGCGCAGCGCGAGCTCTCGCGGGTATTGGACGGTGCCGGCGCGATGGAGCCCATGGTGGTGGCGCTCTCCCACTCCAACTCCGCCGATCTCCACGTGCTGCGCGGCGAGTTCGACACCGCTGTGGAGCTGTATCGCACCGCCCACCGCATGAACCAGGAGCGTTCGAACGCGATGGCTGACTCGCACGCGCTGCCGGGCCTCTTGCGTGCCCTGGTGATGCGCGACGGGCCGGGCGATCTGGCCGAGGCCGAGGAAGCCCGCGCCCGGATGGAGGCGCTGCACGCCAGCAGCGACCTCGCCGAGACCCGCACTCGGTTCCTCACCGCATCGGCCCTGCTGTTCGATCGGCTGGGGAAGTGGGAAGCCGCGCTCGCGCTGGTGCGCGGCGCGCTCGACGTCGGTGAAGATCGCCGCCAGCGCTTCTCGGATCCCTTCTGCACCGTGCTCGAGGCCCAGTGGATCGAGGCGATCTTGCTCGAGCGCCTGGGACGTCGCGGACCGGCACGGCGCGCGGCAGAGCTCGCGCGGCGTGAGCTGCTCAAGACCTCGAAGCACGCCGGCGACCCTGCCGCCGCGCAGATCTTCCTGGAGCAGAACCCTCTGCATCGCGCCATCTTGGCGGGTCGCCTCGACACCGCGCCGGGGTACACCTGGTCCAAGCCTTGACAGTAGCGATCCCGGCCACACTCTGACGCGCCATGGCAGAGGCCCTGGTAGCCGTCGTCGAGCCTGCGCCCGCTGCGCTCGCCCTGTCTCGAAGATTGTCGACCCCGCCCCTCGCCGCCGTCATCTGGCGCTTGCTGGTGGTCGCGGCCGTCGCGTGGTTCTTCGCCGGGGCGTGGCTCGCCGACCGAGTGGGTGTCCGCTTCGTCTGGTACGTGCTCAGCGCTCGCCGGGCAGAGTACCGAGCGCTCTCGCTGCCCCGGGCCGTGCGCCTGGCTTTCGAGCGACTGGGTCCGACCTACGTGAAGCTCGGCCAGCTGGTTGCCTCCGGCGAGGCCCTGTTTCCTCCCGAGTTCTCCGCCGAGTTCCAGCAGTGCCTGGACCGCGTGCCGGCGCTGTCGTTCGACGCGGTGCGGGTCACGCTCGCCGCGGAGCTCGGCGAGCGCGGTCTTGCGCGCTTTCGCAGCATCGAGCGCACTCCCTTGGCCGCGGCCAGCATCGCGCAGGTCCACGCGGCAACGCTCGACGATGGCCAAGAGGTGGTGATCAAGATCCAACGGCCGCGCCTGACCCAGGTGGTCAGCGCCGACGTGGTGCTCATGCGCTGGATTGCCCGGGTGACGGCGTTCGTCTCGAAGCGGGCACGCCACAGCCACCCCGTGGGCATCGTCGACGACTTCGCTCACAACCTGTCCGAAGAGCTCGACTTCCGCAACGAGGCGCGGCGCATGGCCGAGTTCAACCAGGTCATGCGCCGCATGCAGACGTCGTCGGTGGCCGCGCCCGAGGTGGTCCGTGAGCTCAGCGGTCCGCGCGTGCTCACCATGGAGAGGTTCCGCGGCGTCAGCGTCGCCGACACCGCGGCGGTCCACCGCAGCGGGTACGACGGCCAAGAGCGACTTCGCACCGGCATTCGAGCGTGGTTCCAGTGCCTGCTCGTGGCCGACTTCTTTCACGGCGACGTCCACGGCGGCAACTTCATGTTGCTCGAGGACGGCCGCGTCGGCTTCTTGGACTTCGGCATCGTGGGCACCCTGCCGGTCGAACGCCAGGCAGGCGTGCTCGACTACGTGCTCGCGTTCCAGTCCCGCGACTTCGAGAGGCTGGCGCGTGCCATGGTGTCCCTCGGCGCGTCCCGCGAGCCGGTGGATCCGGTCGCCTTCGCACACGAGCTCGAGGCGCTCTACTCGCCATTGTTCGAGGCCGGGCACGACTTCCGTGTCGCCGAGCTGGTGCCGAACCTGCTCCGCCTGGCAAGCCGGCACGATCTCTCGTTGCCGCGCGATCTAGTCCTGATCAGCAAGCAGCTCGTCTACCTCGATCGCTACGCGCGAGCCCTGGGCGGCGAGAACATGAACGTGCTCACCGACGCTGGCCTTCGCGACATCTTGATGCAGGACATGCCAAAGGCCGCGGCGGCGCGGCACCTCGGCTAGACGCCGCCGTCGGGGGCGCGGTACTCTCCCGAGGATGGGCCGGATCTGGTTGCTCGGCGCCTGCGCCGTCGCGCTGGTCGGGTGCTCGAGCTTGCTCGGGCTCGACGACTTCCAAGACGCTCCGGAGGGGGCCGGCGGGGCGGGGGGCAGCGGTGCGGCTCCGAGCGGGGGCGCTGCCGGTTCGGCGGGCGCGTCGACCGGGGGCGCCTCGGGCAGCGGTGGGGCGCCAAACGGCGGGGGCGTCGGCGGCGGCACGAGCGGCGGCGGCACGAGCGGCGGCGGCACGGGCGGCGGTGGCACCGGTGGCGGTGGAACCGGCGGCTCGCCGCCACAGATCACGTGCTCCCTCGTCGGCTCCAACTCGTTCACGATCCTGAACGCGGCCCAGGTCCCCGGCGACCTGACTCAGGTCGTGGTCGCCACCGAGAGCTCCCGCGCCCACGTGTTCGTCGGCCACGATTGGACGACGACACCGCCCAGCGGGCGGAACCCTCACGAGATCGGCGCGGTCCGCGTGGACGACACTGGTACCGTGCTCGGGGCGCCCAACTTCTTCCCCGTGGGCACGCACTTCGACCCCTCGTTCGCCACGCTCGTCCCCGGTTCACCGCCACAGATGTCCGTGTTTGGGACCGCCCTCTCGGTCGTCGAGTACGGATTGGACTTGAACACCTCGGGGGGATACACCGGCAGCATCAATCAGAAGGGCCTGCTTCCCCAGTCCAAGTGCAAGCCCGGCGGTTTCGGCGTCTCTGCCGAGCGCGCGGTGTTCTCTCCGGCCGCGGGTGGCGAAGCGCGGTTTGCCGCGTCCTGCGTGAGCCCCACCGAGTCATGGCGCGGGTTGTTCGTCGGTCTCTCGTCGGGCTTCACGCCGGTGACCGAGTCGTCCAACACCGACGACTCGCTGGTTCCCCTCGCCTATTCTCATCCACAATCTGGCGAGCGCCTTCTCTTGACCAAGGGCGGCTTCCGGACCGGCAACACGGCAGCCGACCTTGCACAGCCGCCGAAGCAGATCGACAAGGGCTCGTTCGACACCCAGGTCACGCTGGCGATGGCTTCGCTCAAGCAAGGCGCCATCGTCTTCCTGCGTCGTACGACGACGGCCGGGCAGGGAAGCTTCTGGGCTGCGCAACTGGCCCAGCCCTACGCCGGGCTGAGCTCGGTCGTCCCGGTGGACATCGGCGGCCCCCTTCCGCCGCCGTCCGCGCTGCACCAGCCCGCGCAGGGTGCGAGCTGGCGCGGCGTCACCGGTGTCACTCCCGCCGCGGGTGGCAACCAACACATTCGACTCGTCCTCTGGGACGACGCTGGCAACGTCAAGTTCAACGACAACGTCCACTCCCAGCAGGGGGGGACCCTCGGGCCGACCGCGCTGGCCTTTCTCACTCCCTCCCGCGTCTTGATCGCATGGCACACGACAACGGGCGGGCCCATCCTCGGCAAGGTCCTGAGCTGCCAGTAGCGCTGAACACTCTTTGACTCTTGTGTGCGTCCCGCTGTCGACCTATCGAGAGGCATGACCGAGGGGAACCCCGAGTCCGCCGACGACCGCCCGAGCATCGTGGAAGAGGTCGATCCCGAGCCCTTCTCCACGCCCGACCCCGCGCACGACTCCCGCACGCACCATCCGCCGCCGCCGCCGCGGCTGCGGAGCACCGAGGGTCGGCCTTTGCAGCTCGCCGGAGACCCGAAGCTCGCCCGTGACCTGATGACGCGCCAGCTCTTCACCATCGAGCCGGATGCGGTGATCGCTTCGCTCGAAGAGCACATGGCGGCGCTGCGCTTCCGCCACCTGCCCGTGGTCGATGGCGAGAAGGTCGTCGGTCTGATCAGTCACGCCGACTTGCTTCACGTGTCGTCCAGCCCGCTCACCAGCTTCGCCAAAGAGGTGGACGAGCTCGTTCACAAGATGCCAGCCAAGCGCATCATGCACGAAGACTTCGTCACCGTGCGCCCGGACGCGAGCCTGCGCTCGGTCGCCGAAGAGATGTGGAACGCACGAGCGGGTTGCGTGCTCGTCACCGAAGCCAGCGGCGCGCTCGTCGGCATCATCACGCAGGGCGACTTCCTGCGCCTGGCTCACCACTTGCTCGGCAAGGCGTGAGCCACCGGTCACGCGCTGGGGCGCGGCAGTTCGGGTAGCGAGAGCACCTGCGTCAGCGCGCGGATCATCGGCTCGACGTCGCCGGCCGCAGCCATCTCTCGGCACGAGTGCATGCTGAGCATCGGACTTCCTACGTCCACCGTACGAATGCCCATGGCGGCGGCGGAAATGGGCCCAATGGTGCTGCCGCACGGCATGTCGTTGCGCGACACGAAGCGCTGCGGAAAGGTCCCCGTCTGCCGGCATGCGAGCTCGAACACCGCCGCGCTGGGCCCGTCCGTCGCATAAGATTGATTCGAGTTCACCTTGATGACGGGGCCCTTCCCCAGCTTGGGTGAGTGCTGCTTGTCGTGCTTGTCGGCGTAGTTCGGGTGCACGGCGTGGGCCATGTCGGCGCTGACCATCAACGAGCGCGCGAAGGCGCGGCTGGTCGCGTCGCGCCCCGCGTCGCGGTACGCGCCCGCCACGCGGTCGAGCACACTCGACAGGAACCGCGACTTGGCGCCGGCTGCGCTCTGACTGCCGACCTCTTCGTGGTCGTAGAGCGCGACGACGCGCGTGCTCGCGCCCGCCGAACCGGCGGCGGTCAGCGCCGAGACGGCGGCGTGACACGAGGCCAGATTGTCGAGCCGCGGGGCGAACACGAGCTCCGCGCTCTCGCCTCCCAAGCAGGCCGGAGCCACGTCGTACAAACACAGGTCGAACGTCACGACGTCGCCGGCGTCGACCGCCAGGGCGTCCGAGAGCAGGCCGCGGAGGCTGCGCGGGTCGTCCTTGTCACCCAGGCCCAAGAGCGGCACCAGGTGGTTCTGCGCGTTGAGCTGCGGGCCGGCAGAGTTGACCTCGCGGCTCAGGTGGATCGCGACGTTGGGGATGCGACACAGCGGGCGGTCGAAGCGCACGAGGCGGGTTTCCCCACCGGTGAGCGTGACGCGACCCGCCAGCGAGAGATCGCGATCGAGCCAGGTGTGCCAGATCACGCCGCCGTACACCTCGACGGCGAGCTGCCGACAGCCGTTGCTCGAGACTTCCGGAAGGGGCTTCACGCGCAAATTCGGCGAGTCGGTGTGCGCTCCGATCAGCACGAAGCCCGCGTGTGACGGCGCGTCGCTTCCAGCCACGAAAGCCACCACCGTGCCGCCGCCCCGTACCACGAAGTGCCGGCCGCCCGGCGAGATCTCCCAGGCCTCGCGCTCGTCGAGCTCCGAAAACCCCGAAGCCAGAAGGCGTCGCGTGACCTCGGCGACCGCGTGGTACGGCGTCGGGCCAGCGTCGATGAACGCCATCAGGTCTCGAACGTGGTCGGCGGGCTCTGCCATGGCGCGACTATACAGCCAAAACCGCGGATGGCCCGGGTATACTCCCGGGCAGTGCTCGCACGCGACGTTCGTCTCGAAGGCTTCACGACCGCCGACTGGGTGCGTCTCGCCGAGGTCTTTCGTTCGCCGCGGCCGGCCGCCGAGCGCAGCGATCCCGGCGAACGCGGCGAGTCCCCGTCGACCAGCGCCGACGCGACACGCGTCCGCGCCAGGTCGGGCGGACAACGACGGGGCGGAGTGATCGCGGTGACTGCCGACGGGCGCCTGCGGAAGCTGGTGGGTACCGAGCTCGGGCGGCTCGAGCTCTCTGCCGAGAGCTGGCCCGAGTCGCTCGAGGTCTTGGCCGAACGCTACGGCTGCCGGTGGGCGGCCCAGATCGAACGGGGCGCGCTCGACGACCTGATGGAGCGCTTTGCAGCCAGGCTCAGGCGTGAGCACGACGCGTTGGGCCAGGTCTTGTTGTTCATCGCGGTGGTGCGCGAGCTCGAGATCGAGGGTCGAATCGCGCTCTGGCCGTGGAAGGTCAACGCCTGGCCGATGCCCCACGAGGGCGTGCTTCTCCGTGCGTTCGATGCGCTCTGCCCCGATGGCAAGTCGATGCTGCTCGGGATCTTCCGCGAGGGCGAGCTCTTCACCAGCGTCACCGTGCGGCGGAAAGGCGCTGGTTTCGATCTGATCCTCGGCCCCGATCGGCTTCGCTCCGAGATGGGACTGGTCGCCAGGGACTTCCGCCGAGACTACCGCCACCTGGCGCGAGCCGCCGAGCAGGCCGCCGGGCCCCTTGCCCTGGGCTGCTTCGGCGAGCTCGACACGCTGCGCGGGCTCATGGACCGACCGGCACCCGGGGCCTGGGCGGCGGCGGTCGCGGCGCGCGACGTGATCCTGTCACCGGCGGTGCCGGCCGTGGCCCTGCCGCTGGGTGTCGACGTCGGCAGGGCGGCGGTGGTCGCGGTGCGCGAGCTGGCCGAGCGCATGGGGGCCGGGGCGTGGCTGACGGCAGACGGCCCGTTCGGCCCTACGCTCTCGCGGGTGCGCGAAATGGCCTCGGCACCCAAGGACCTGCGACAGATGCTCGGTTTCGATCCGATCGCGCTCCTGCGTCGCCTGGTGTCGCGCGGCGGGGAAGACTGACGTGAAGCGCTCGGGGCGCATCCGTCGGCGCTTGGCGCTGGCCATCGGGCTGACCGGGCTCATCCCGATGCTTGGGGCGATCTGGATGGCGCGCAGCATGGTGCGCCAGACGGCGTCGCGCTTCTATCTGCCCGAGATCGGCACGCGACTCGACCAGTCGCTGGGCTTGTATCAAGAGCTCGCGCGCACCGTGAAGGCGTCGATGCGCAACGCGGCGTCGGCGATCGCCGCGTCGGAGTCGCTGCGCAAGGCCATCTCGCAGAACGACGCGGAAGGCACCCGTCGCGAGCTGGCCGACGAGCTCGGCAAGTACCCCGGGTTGGTGTCGCTCACCGTCTATGGCCCCGATGGCAAGCTCTTGGCCAGAGCCGATCGGGGCACGCCCGTCGACCCGGCCAAAGAAAACAAGCTCGAGGTCACGCGCTACTTGAGCGGCGAGGCGCCGCCGCCGGACACGGGCAACGAACAGTACGAGCCCGAAGAGCCCCTCGACGAGGATGCAGGCTCCCCGGAAGAGCCCGAGGCGCCGCGCGCTGCGCGGCTCGTCGCCGTGTTCGCGGCCGACAAAGCACGCTTCGAAGAGCTCGAGGGGATGAGTCAGTTCGTCGATACCTACAAACAAATCGAGCAACGCCGAGAGATCGACGAAGAGAGCTACGTGTACTCGTTCGCTCTGCTCCTGGGCATCACCATCGCCGGAGCGTTCGGCGTCGGGACGCTGCTCGCGCGGGGCGTGTCGTCTCGGATTGGTGAGCTCGCCGTGGCCACCACCCGGGTCGGCGCCGGCGACCTCACCATCCGCGTGCCCGAAGAGGGCGACGACGAGATCGCCGACCTGGCCAAGGCGTTCAACCGCATGCTGGGCGAGGTCGAGGCGAGTCGCGCCCGCATCGAGTACCTGCAGCGGATCGGGGCCTGGCAGGAGATGGCCCGGCGCCTGGCCCACGAGATCAAGAACCCCCTGACCCCCATTCAGCTGGCGGTCCAAGAGGTGCACCGGCGCTACGGCGGCGACGACGAGAAGTTCCAGAAGCTGCTGGACACGACTCGAGAGATCGTCGAGGACGAGGTCGGCACGCTGCGGCGGTTGGTCGGCGAGTTTTCGAGCTTCGCGCGCCTGCCTCAAGCCCGCCTCGAGCAGGCGGATCTGGCCGAGTTCTTGCGCGAACAGCGGGAGCGCATCAGCGTGATCGACGACGAGGGGCTCGACGCCGAGGCGCCGCTCGAGCGTGGCGCGGTCTTGCCTCGCGGGGTCGAGCTCGAGTTCGACCTGCCTGACGGCGCCGCCCCGGCCCACCTCGACCGACAGATGCTCCGGCGCGCGCTGATCAACCTGATCCGAAACGCGGGGCAGGCCATCGCCGGTTCTGGCCGCGACAAGGGCCGGGTGGTGCTGAAGGTCCACCGCTCGGGGGAGCACTGGCTCCTGGACGTCGACGACGACGGTCCGGGCGTGCCGGAAGAGATGCGCGAGAACATCTTCGATCCGTACTTCACGACCAAGACCGAGGGCACGGGCCTGGGCCTGGCGATCGTGAAGAAGATCGTCGTCGAGCACGGCGGAGGCGTGAGCGCCCTGTCCAGCCCGCTGGGCGGCGCGCGCGTGCGGGTGAGGCTGCCGGTCGCCGGCACTCCGACCGCGCAAGCGGCGCTCGAAGCACGAGAGTGGCAAGGCCCGCCGTCCTCGGCTAGACCGAAGTCCGAACGTGAGCCCCGATCGTAATAGCTCGACCTCCGAGAGCAGCCCGCGGCGGGCCTGGTTGACGCTGTTGGCCGTGATCGGCGTCAGCCTGGTGTTCGGGCTGGTGATCTTGCCGCGCGTCGCCCCGAGACGTTCGAGCGCCATCGAAGGCACGCCAGCTCGGGACTTCTCGCTCGAGGTGATCTCGGGCGGGGCGCCCGGCAACCGGCTCCAGCTCTCGAACCTGGTGGGGAAGGCCGTGGTGCTGGACTTCTGGGCGAGCTGGTGTGGTCCTTGTCGAGAGCAGGCGCCGATCGTCGAAGCGCTGACGCAGGCCCACGCTTCGGGCAGCGTCGCGGTGGTCGGGGTGAACACCAGCGACGATCGCGACGACGCGCTGGCCTTCGTCAAGTCCGCGTCGTTGACCTACGCCATGGTGTTCGACGAAGGCAGCAAGGTCGCGGCTGCGTATGGGGTGCGCAACTTGCCGACCTTGGTCGTGATCGACAAGGCGGGCAAGGTGCTGGCGGTCCGCTCTCGAGTGGTGCGCCGTGGCGAGCTCGACGAGCTGGTGTCCCTGGCGCTTCGTGACTGAGAAAAACGGATTGACGGTCCCGCCTCGCCGTCGCAAGTAGAGCGCATGTCGCGGATGGTGCAGTGCGTGAAGCTCGGTCGCGAGGCCGAGGGCCTGGAGAAGCCCCCCTTCAAGGGGGACCTCGGCGAGAGGGTGTTCCAGACCGTGTCGAAGGACGGCTGGCGCATGTGGCTGGAGCACTCGAAGATGATCATCAACGAGTTTCGGCTCGACCTGACCAGCGAGCAAGGTCAGCGGGTGTGGATGACCGAGCTCGAGCGCTTCTTCTACGGAGAGGGCTCCGACCTGCCGCCCGAGTTCAAGCCGCACGACTGACGCGCCATGGCCAGCAGGGCGCGCGCGCTGGGTGGGTGTCTCGTCGCAGTGGCGTGCGCATCGCGCCCGCCGCCGCCGCCGGTGATCGAGACCCAAGAGGCCGAGCTCGGTGCGAGGCGCGCTCCGCCCGCCCCCGAGGGTTCGTCTCGGCCAGCGAGGGCCTTACCTCAGAGCGCGCCGCCGGCGAGCGCGGGCAAGCCTGGCGACACGGCGCCGGTGGTGAAGCTGCTCGACGCCGGGCCCGAGCCGCGGCGCGCGCTCCGCCACGCGTTCAGCAAGCACAAGCAGGTGCTCTCGATCGCGGCCCACACCCGGGTCAAGGGCGCCAATCTGCCGCTCCCTGCCATCGTGATCACCGCACCGATGGTCGCGACCATCGTGCAGGTGAACGCGGCCGGCGACGCGCGCTTCGAGCTCACGGCGGGGCCGTTCACCAGCGGTGGGGGCCCCAGCGGCGCGGCGGGCGCGCTGGGCGGTCTGATGGGCGGCGGCGCGGGCCCCCCGGACAAGGTGGCCGGCTGGGGTTGGGTGAACAGCCGGGGCGTGATGAAGGAGTTCCAGGTCACCGAGGGCGCGGCCGGCGGCGACGCGCCGGTCGAGACCGGCGATCCGTTCCCCGAAGAGGCAGTCGGAGTCGGCGCCCGCTGGGAGGTGACCAGCACCGTCCGCGAGAAGGACGGCCCGGTGCAGCAGGTGAGCGTCTACGAGCTCGTCAGCGCGGACAAGAAGGGCATCCGCACCAAGCTCACCCGCACCCAGACCCCGATGGGGCAGCCGGATGGGGCCACGGCTGCCCAGAGCAGCGGCGAGCTCGTCTTCCGCTTCGGTGACGTTTTCCCGACTGGGCGGCTCGAGATGACGCGCAACATGACCGTCGACTTGCCGGGGCTCGACGGCGCGACGCTTCAGCTGAGCTCGGAGGTCACGATCTCGAGGCGCTGAGTCTCAGGCCAAGAGCTGCTCGAGCAGGTCCAGATCTTCGCGTTCGGCGTCGTCGATCTCCCCGTCGACCGCGATCATCTGCCTTGCCGCGTCCAAGAACAGCTTCTTGTGCGCGCGCGGGATCAGGTTCGGGTCGACCTCTTCCGGGCGCGGAGGCTTCGCGAGCCACTGGTCGACCTGCTTCTTCTCGTCCGCGTCGAGCTCGAGCTTGCTCACGAGCTTCTTGACCAAGGCGCGCTCGCTTGCCTTCACTTCGAGGTCGGCCCAGGCGAACGCGCACACGAACTTGAGGAGGAGCAGTCGCTCGCCCTTCTTCAGCTTCTGCATGGCTCTGCAGGGTAGTAGCCCGCCCGCGCTCCCGCGAGCACAAAGCACCGGCGCGTAACGGCTGGCATTGTCGACTCTTTTTCCGGGGCGCGGCCCCGAGTTTGCTCCGGGGTCGGGGCGTCTGCTAGCGAGTCGCTCACGTGCTTCGCCCCATCGCCACCATCGTCGCGGCCGTCCTCTTGTCGCGACCCGAGCTCGCGCCAGACGAGGCGGCGCGCTGGGCCGCGATCGTGCAAGCCGAGGCGAAGGCTCGGGGCTTCGATCCCCTCAGCATGGTCGCGCTCGTCCACTCCGAGAGCGGATGGCACCCGGGGGTGGTGTCGCCCAGCGCAGAGGACTACGGCCTCGGCCAGGTGCGCGCGCGCTTCGTCGGTGCGTGCAAGAAGGACGCGGACCCTGTTCACAGCCCCAGCCCTGAGTGCCGCGCGGTCAAAGAGTCGTTGCTCGACCCCGAGCAGAACCTGCGCGTCGTGGCGCAACTCATCACCGACAACCGCAAGCTCTGCCTCGAGAAGGCCAAGAGCTCCGCGCTGCCGCGGTGGCTCGCGAGCTACCAAGGGTTGAACTTCCCCAAGCAGAAGCGCTGGTGTGTCCCCGCCGAAAAGACCTGGAAGGTGGTCAAATACCGCGAGCTCTTGCTGAAAGAAGCACAAAAGCCAAAGCCGCCAGCGAAGCGCTGACGGCGTTCAGCCTCGGCCTCGGGCTTGGGCTCAGAAGCGGACGGCGACCGTCGACGTCGCGCCGGCCTTGACCGTGGTTCCCGATGCCTTGCGACCCTGCTCGGGGTGGATGAACACCACCGAGTGCGGCCCCGCGCTCACCTTCAGACCGACGAGCGGCGTCGAGCCCACCGGACGGCCGTCGAGCACCACGTTCGCCACCGGGATCGAGTTGATGTTCAGCGTTCCCTGACCCGCGGCGTCGTCGGCCACGGCCTTCTTGGCGTCGTCCTTCTTCGCGTCCTTCTTGTCGGCCTTCGCGGTCCGCTCGGCCTTGTCGGCCTTCGCGGCCACCGGCGCGGAGCGCGGCGCCGAGTCCTCGGTCCTGAGCTCGGTGACCGGGGTCGGCTGAGCCTCGGGCTTGGCGGCCGGCGCGGGGGTCGCGGCGGCGGCCCGCGCGTTGGGCGAAAGGTCGATGTGGAGCACTGCATCCCCGCCGCGCTCGACGGAGATCGCTCGAGCTGCCGTGGTTGCGAAGCCGGGAGCCTCGGCGCTGACGAAGTGCGTACCGGCGCTCAGGTTCGTGAGCTTGCAGGGCGCGCTCTCGCACTTGACCGCGCCGTCCACCAGCACGCGCACGCCGTCGACCGACGCGCCGCCGGGGCCCGCGATCGTGATCGCCACCGCGCCGGTCGCCGGAGCACCGATGCCCAGGGCGCTGCCGCCCTTCACCGCTGCGAAGCCCAGGCCGCCCAGCAGGCCGAGCGACAGAACCGCCACCGCTGCAACCGCGCCGGCGCGACTCTTCTTCTGAGGCGCCTCGAACGCGGGCGGCGGCACGCTTGCCGCGGTCGGCATCAGGCTGTGAGCGCGGCTCGCCTGGATGGTGTCCTGCGCTGCCATCGGGCGCGAAGCGGGCGGCAGCACGCTCGGCGGCACGTAGGCCGTCGACGAGCTCGACCCGGCAGCCAGGCTGGCGGCGGCGGAGACGCGCGCGGCGCGGGCCCGCGACGGCGGCGCCGCCATCGACTCGGCTTCACCCTCCGTGTACACCGGGGGAAGCGGGCTCGGGGCGGGCGCGACGTTCTTCACCGAGGACGGCGGCGTGGGCATCGGCGGCAGCTTCGCCGCACTCGGCGTGGACGGGCGCGCGAGTTGCGGGGCCGACGGGAGTGGCGGGAGCTTTGCAGCGCTCGGCGGGGGCGCCGCGCGCCGCGACGGGGGCGGCGAAGGGATCGGGCTTCGTGGCGCCGATGCGAACGGCTGGGACAGCCGCGGCGACGACGAGAGCGGTGAGGCCATCGCGATCGTGGGGCTCTCGTCCACCGAATCGTCATCGTCGTCGTCGACGGGGCGAATCGGCTCGAGGTTCGTCGCAGACGACGCGATCAGCTCGTCGGCGTGCACCTCTTCGGCGATGTCTTCGCGCTCGGCGCTGACCGCGCGCGCACTTGGCGGCGGCGGTCGCTGGCTGGCGGGCTTGGTGCTGCGCAGACTGGGCGGCGGGGGGACGGCGCGCGCCGACGGGGGCGCACCTCTGAGCAACGTGGCTGCTGCTGCCGCCGGCGCCATGAAGCGCGGCGCTGGCAGCGCGGTGTCGGTCTTCTTCAGGTCCGGAAAAAGAACGTCGAGGTTCGGTTTCTCGTTCGAAGGTGACGAATTGAGGTCGGCCATGTGCTCCCTTTCGCCCGGTCGGCTGCCCGGAACGGACGCGAAACGATACACGCGTGGCCCACCGACGCACCCCGGATCTCGCGGTAAACAGGAAGTTTCATTTCACTCACCCGGTAACGTTCCAGCCCGGTTCCCCACCGAGTGTGGCGTTCGAGCGGGTTTCCCTACACCGCGCCACATCCCCGTGCCCCCCCTGAAGTATGCTCCCCCGGTGGCTGCCCCGGCCGATCCCGAAGCACGCGTCGTCGAGCTCGAGGTGCGCTTCACCCACCAAGATCGCGCGCTCTCGGAGATGAGCGACGTCGTGTATCGCCAGCAGCAGCTCATCGATCAGCTCGAGCGGCGGGTGAAGGCGCTCGAGAAACGACTCGTAGATCTCGGTGAGCCGCGGGAGTCGCGAGACATAGCGGACGACGTGCCTCCGCACTACTAGCCTCGACTTGGGCGACTACGCATCTTTCAAGAGGCCGCGCCCACGGAAATAGGCGATGGCGTCGGTGAGGGTCTCGCGAAGCGGGCGGTAGCGCGCGCCGAGCTCGCGCTCCGACTTTTTGCTCGAGAAGAACGATGGTCGAGCGCTGTACTCGAAGAAGTTCCGGCTCAGCATGGGCTCGGTGCCGTTCCGCCGCGCGCGCGTCTCCATTGCCTGCACCACGCGTCGCGCGACGCCCGTTGGCACCTTCACGTAGCGGCGCGATCGGCCAGCCGCATCGTCGATGGCTTGCATCAGCTCGAGCGCGCTGAGGTTGTGCGCCGCCGCCACGTACCGTTGCCCGGGTTGGCCCTTTTCGGCAGCGAGCACGTGTGCTTCCGCGGCGTCGCGCACGTCGACATACGAGGCGCCGCCGTCGATGTACACCGGTGGAGCGCCCGAGAGCGTGGTGATGATCAGCTTGCCGCTCGGCGTGGGCGAGATGTCCCCGGGGCCGAGCACCACGCCAGGGCACACCACGCGCACGTCCAGGCCCCAGCGTGCGAAGTCCTCCGCGAGCTCGCGGCTGTGGTACTTCGACCGGCTGTAGGCGAAATCGAGATCCCAGGCCTCGTAAGCGGTGTCTTCGTCCGCGATGCCGCCGAGCGGTGGCCGGCCCAAGGCGACCATGCTGGCGGTGTAGACCACCCGCGGGACACCAGCGCGGCGCGCCGCTTCGAGCACGTTGAAGGTACCGCTCAGGTTCACGCGGTACATGTCGGTGGGGTCGGGTGCCCAGGACTTGTAGATGGCGGCGGCGTGAAACACCGTGTCCTGGTCCGCCACGGCCGCCTCGCACGACTCGCGCGAGAGCACGTTGCCCCGCACCAGCTCGACGTCGTGACCCCTCAGATTGTCGGTGGGCTCGTTCGGCAGCGCGAGCACCCGGACGCGCACGCCGCGCCCCAGCAACGCCTTGACGATCGAGCTGCCCAGGAAGCCGCAGCCACCCGTGACCAATGCGCTCTTCATGCTTGCCTCGTTCCCGTGCTCAGAAGCGCCACCTGCTGCTGACCCCGCTCGGGGTCAGGCCCACCGAGACGGTCGCGCTCTCTTCGTCGTCGTGGCGCCCGGACACCAGCAGGTACACCCCGAGCCCGCCCGCGACGGCGGCGACCCCGAAGGCCACGTTGGTCAGGGTGCGGCTCTGGACCGCGCGATCGTGGGCGTCGGCATCGGTCTTACCGGAGTCGTCGAAGTCGCTCCTGGCCGACAGCGTGCGCACTCCGAAATACGCGCCCGCTCCCGCGGCGGCGACTCCGGTGCCCAGGGCCACCCACCCCCAGGTGCAGCTGGGACAACTCGCGCTCGGCGAGGGTCGGGGCTTGGCCGCGGGTGTTGCCCGGGGCGCAGGGGGTGGAGCGCTGGCGGGTGCTGGCGGGTCGCTCTTCTCGGCGACCGGAAGGTCCCCGCCCTCGATCGCGACCGTGGTGACGGCGCCTGCCTTCAGCACCACGTCTTGGTCGAATCGACTGCCGTCGCGCCGCTTGAGCACGAGCTTGTGGGAGCCCGGCGCCAGGTGGAACCGCGCTGGCACCGGCGCGTCCGTCACGTGTGCCACGCTGAGCGTCGCGCCGATGGGTTTCTCGACGAACACGTAGCCGAGCATGGGCTTGAGCACCGCCAGGCGGGTGCGCGCTGCTTTGGCCCGCCCCTCGTCGAGACCCTCCGACGCCAGCGCGCTCTCGAACGCATCCGCCGCGCGCGCGAGCTCGTTCGCCTTCTCCCACGCCAACGCCGCGTTGTACTTGGTCGCCGGGTGTGGCTTGGACCGATACGCCTCGTCGAACGCGACGGCGGCGCCAGTATAGTCCTTCGCTTCGAAGGCGGCCCGAGCCTTCTTGTCGAGGTCCGACGCTTCGTCGGCATGGACCCGCACTGCCCACGAGGCCTGGGCGAGCGCTAGGCAGCAAACCGCGAGGCGAGGACGGATCATTTCTCGTAAGGGGTCGGGGCGAGCCCCGGAAGATCGGGCGACTTGGTCGAGTCTCTCACGACTTTGCCCGCGGGTGCAGCGGGACTCGGCTTCTTCGGATCTGGGAACGACACCGTCACCGCCGTCGCCCCCGCAGGCGCTCGTGCGGTCGCTTTGCGCTGGTCCTCGGTCGCCGCCTCGAGCTCGAGCGGCGCGCCGGCCTCGCTGGCCTCCAGCGTCACTCGGAGCGCCTTGGTGGGGACGCCCACCGGCACGCTTCGCCCATTGACACGCAGGCTCTTGATGGGCGCGTTCGCGTCGACGGTCAGCTCGGCGAGCTTCGGCAGAGCGGAAGGAGCTGGGTCGGCCTTCGCGGAGGGCTGCGCCGTGAGCGTCGGGACCGCTGGCGCGGCGGGCTCGGCGTCCCGCGACTGACTTCGGCCGAGCAGCCACGCGCCGCCCGCCACGGCGGCGATGGACACGGCCCCTCCGAGCGCCCAGAGCACCGTGCGACGGCGGCCCTGCCGCTCGCGAAGAAGGTCGGTGCCGGGCTGGCTGTGGCGCGCCACGCTCGACGCGGAGATCGCGCTGGTGGTCTCGTCCGAGGCGGCGAGCGCGGTCGGGCCGCCCACCGCTCCGCTCAGCGTCGGCATGCTGCTCCGGAGCCGGATCACCCGGCTGACCTGCTCCCGCCGCGCGACGATCTTGGGGCGCGCGGTCGCCTGCACGAACTCGCTGACCTCGTGGGCATCCGCCAGCCCGCCGACCGTCTTCCAGGCCTCGGTCACGCGTCGACGCAGCTCGTCGGCGGTGCCGATCCGCTCGTCGACGTCCATCGCGAGCGTCTGGGCCACCAGATCGTCGAGCGCCTTGGGGACGTCCGGCCGCACCGTAGAGATGCGAGGGGGCGGCTCGTTCACGATCCTGAGCAGCGTCGCGACCTGATCTTCCTGCCGGTAGAGTCGCTGCCCAGCGAGGACTTCCCACGCCACCACGCCCGCCGCCCACACGTCGCAGCGGCGGTCCACCTTCTTGCCGAGCGCTTGCTCGGGTGCCATGTAGGCGACCTTGCCCTTGATGATCCCCGAGCTGGTGACGTTGACCCGGCCCGCTGCTTTGGCGACGCCGAAATCGGTGAGGCGACTGACGCCGTCGGTTCCGACCAAGATGTTCTGTGGGCTGAAGTCGCGATGGACGAGATCGAGCAGCACGCCTTCGTCGTCGCGGAGCTCGTGCGCAGCGTGGAGCCCGGCCAGTGCGTCCACCAAGATCCGCCCGGCGATGTTCAGCGGCAGGAACGAGCCGTCCGCACGGACCGCCCGGTGCAGCCCGCTGAGCGTGTCCCCCTCGACGTACTCCATCACCAGAAACACGCCCTGAGCGCTGTCGCCGACCTCGATCACCGGCACGACGTTCGGATGCCGGATGCGCACCGCCAGCTTGGCCTCTTCGACCAGCGAGACGGTGGACTCTCGACCTTCTGCGCTCAAGAACGGATGCATCAGCTTGAGGGCGACCTCTCGGTGCACGTTGCCGACGACCGGGATCCGCGCCAGATAGACCGTCGCCATGCCCCCGGTGCCGATCGGCAAGAGCAGCTCGTAACGACCCACACGCTCCGGAAAAGTCGGCGCGTCGAGGTCGGCAGACATGAGTCGTCGCAGATTACCACGGTTTTCTGCGGCTTTCGGTAGTATGAGGAAGGCGCGAAATGGCTGCGATCGAGATCGGCGAAACCGCGGGGGAAACTCTGGAGCTCTTCAAGGCGCTGCTCCGGATCGACACCACCAATCCGCCGGGCAACGAGCGGCCGGCGGCCGAGCTGCTCGCGCGACTCTTCGAGCGCGAGGGGATCGAGCACACCCTGGTCGAGAGCGCCCCGACCCGTGCCAGCATCGTCGCCCGTCTGAGGGGCACGGGGGACCACGGCCCGCTCTTGCTGAACGGGCACCTCGACGTAGTGCCCGTCGACCGCGAGTCATGGTCATGCGACCCGTTCGCTGCCCACGAGGCCGATGGCTTCGTCTGGGGTCGCGGCGCCATCGACATGAAGAACATGGTGGCGATGAGCGCCATGACGCTGGTGGCACTGAAGCGTTCGGGGATCCGCCTGACCCGCGACCTGATCTTCGCGGGAGTGGCCGACGAGGAGGCGGGTTCCAACCACGGTGCGCTGTACCTGGTGCAGCAGCACCCCGAGCTGGTGCGGGCCGAGTACGTCCTCAACGAAGTGGGCGGCCACACCCTGCACATGGGCGCGTCGCGCTTCTACCCCGTGCAGGTGTCCGAAAAGGGGATCTGTTGGTTCGAGCTCGTGGCGACGGGTGACCCCGGTCACGGCTCGATGCCGCACTCGAACAACGCCGTGGTGAAGCTCTCGCGGGCCATCCAGGCTCTGGGCGACACTCGCCTGCCGCAACGTGTGACCCCGGTGGTGGACCGCTTCCTCCGCACGCTGGCCCGCGGGGCACCGTTTCCCCAGAGCAAGATCATGCCGCTGATGCTCGAGCCTCGGCTCGCGGGCTTCTTGCTCGACACGCTGGAACGCCAGAACCCGGACCAGGCCCGGGGGATCAACGCCATGCTCCGCAACACCGTGTCGCCGACGATTCTGCGGGCGGGGCGCAAGGTCAACGTCATCCCCTCCGAGGCCCGCGCCGAGCTCGATGGGCGAGTGATGCCGGGGACCAGCGTGGGCGAGTTCTTGGCCGAGGTCCAGGAGGTGATCGGGCGCGATCTGCGGCTGAACGTCCTCGAGCAGCACGACGGGACGGTGTTTCGCACCGACAGTCCGCTGTACGACGCGATCGTGAAGTCCATCGACCGCCACGACCCCGGTGGGACGGTCGTGCCGTACATGATCCCGGGCTTCACCGACTCGTTCGCGTACGCCCGGCTCGGCGCCACCTGCTACGGGTTCTCGCCGGTGCGCCTTCCGCCCGAGTTGAACTTCACGCGCATGTACCACGGGCACGACGAGCGCATCCCGATCGACGGTTTCGTCTGGGGCTTCGGGGTGCTCTCGGAGTTGGTGCGCGAGTTCTGCTCGGCGGGGTGACCCTCAGCTGGCGCGGAGCTCGGCCGGCAAGGCCCACTCGATCAGCTCGAAGTACTGCAGGCGCTGCGCGTCGCTCACGTCTTTCCACGCGGCGCCCAAGAACTCGTGCCAGAGCTGAACCGCCAGCGCGCTCTGCCCGTGATCGGCGCCCGAGCTGACGCGCTGGTGCTCCCACTCGGCCTGCTCGAGCGCGCGCTGCCGGAGCTCGGCGGCCCGCGCGTGGCCCAGCCCGACGAACCGGTAGGCCACCGCCCCGGCGGCCTGGGCCGGGACCCGGACGGCGTCGCGGGGGGCGGCCGCGGCGTCCAGCGTGATCACGGCCGCGCTGGCGGCGTAGTGCGCGCCCAAAGTCGCCCAGCGGATCACGACCGCGTCGGCGTGGGGGTCGAGCGGCGTCGTCGCCTTGGGCGGCCGGACTTCACGCGACAGCGCGCCGCGCACGGCGTCGGCCGTCGCTCGCTCGAGGGGCGCGAGCGACGAGAACAGCTCGGCCCGCGCCTTGGCCACGCTCTCTGCACCGAGCCGACCGCTCACGAAGCCATCGAGCACGTCGAGCGCGTGCCGAACGGGGCGCGCGGCACTGGGGGGGGCGCACAGCGAAACCGCGTGCAGGCAGAGCGTGGAGCACAGGTGGAGCAGGCCGCGATGGGTGCCATCGCCCGGTGCAACCTGCCCGAGCGCCCGCTCGAACGCCGCCGGAGCCGCGCCGGTCAGCTGGTCGCCGGGCAAGACCAACGGCAGCGCGCGGAGCTTCTTCATCTCACTCGACGCCGCGCAGGTCCCGTGCGTGAAACCCCATCAGGAAGAGCAGCGTGTCGAGTCGCTCGTGGTGGTTCAAGCTCATGTCGGCCACCTCTTGCAGCTTGGGCTTCGCGCGGAAGGCGATGCCCAGACCCGCGGCCTTCAGCATCAACATGTCGTTCGCGCCGTCCCCGATGGCCACGGTCTGCTCCAGGCGGCAGCCGTAGACCTTGGACATGTCGCGCAGCACCTGGCACTTTCGCTCGCCGTCGACGATTGAGCCCTGGACCCGGCCCGTGAGCACTCCGCCCTGCACCTCGAGCTCGTTCGAGAAGGCGAAATCGAGCCCGAAACGCTCCTTCAGCGGCTCGACGAAGAAATCGAAGCCACCGCTCACCAGGCCGACGCGGAAGCCCAGGCTCTTCAGGATGCGCACGAAGCGCTCGGCGCCGGGCGTGAGCTCGAAGCGAGACGCCAGCTCGCGCGCGCGATCCATGCTCAGGCCTTCGAGCAACTTGACGCGTTCGGACAGCGCGCTCTTGAAGTCCAGCTCGCCGCGCATGGCGCGCGCCGTGATGGCTGCGACCTGCTCCTTCACGCCGACCAGCCCCGCCAGCTCGTCGATGAACTCCCCCTTCACGAAGGTCGAGTCCACGTCCATCACCACCATCCGCTTGTTGCGGCGAAAGATGTCGTCGCGCTGCACGGCCAGATCGACGCCCAGCGATGCGCCGAGCTCGAGGAACTGCCCCCGCAGCTCGGCCAGCTCTTCGTGCTTCACCGCCGGGCCGGGCGGGAGATCTGCCAAGAGCTCCAGCCCGTCGAGGTCGTCGTCCGACAGTGAGCGGATCTCCAAGATGTTCATCCCTCGGGCCGCCATGTTGCGGGTGATGGCGGCCACGGCGCGGCCGTCCGCCAGCTGCCCCAAAGCAGTCACGCAGAACCCGCTTGGCGTGAGCTCGGGGCGCGTCGTCGATGCCGGCTCGAACTTGGTCACCTCGAGCCGCAGCCCCAGATCCGAGGCGAAGAACAGGACCTCGCGCAGCGCGGCCGAGCTGGCCGGGATCTCGACGATGGCCGAAAGTGTCAGGTAGCCGTGGAGCACGCTCTGCCCGATGTCGACCAGCTGCGCGCCCTCTTGGGCGACGATCTCGGCGATGCGTGCCGTGACGCCCGGACGATCGGGGCCCGCAAGGTGGAACACCACTCGGTCTTTTTGGTTCTTTTGAGTCATGGCGGCGGCTGCTCGGGCGCGTGATAGGACTTTCGCTGCCGGATGGCAAACGGGTCCGACTTGACCCGTGGGCGCGGCCAAACGAAAGTCATCGGGGAGCTCAGAATGCGCACGACCTCGGCCTGCCTCGCCCTGCTCTTTTCCGCTCTTCTCGCTTGCAAGAAAGAGGCCCCGCAGCAGCAGCAGGCCGCCGCCGAGCCGCCGCCTCCGCCGCCCCCGCCGCCGGCGCCGGAAGAGAAGATCGCGGACTTCAAGGGCACGTTCGTCAGCAACTGGGGCAAGGCGAAGTGCACTCAGGTGAAGCGAAACGTGAACTGCCTGTACGCCGGCAAGAGCGGGTCGATGGACTGCAAGGTCGTGGGCGAGAAAGACCTCGAGTGCGACTGGGAAGAGCCCGGCGCCAGCGGCAAGGCGAAGCTCGCGAAGAAGGACGACGGAAAGATCTCGGGGACCTGGGGCAACGGCTCGAGCGCCACCAACGGCGGCATGTGGGTGTTCAAACCCGTCGCCGAGTGAGCGCGACCCGGACCGGGGGCGGCGCCCGCCTGCGTCCGCGCGCCGCGCAGGCCCGGGCGCGACGGCTCACTTCGGCTTCGGCACCTTGCGCAGCTCGCCGGTGCTCGTCGCGAAGACCACGTCGTACGGGGAGTCGGCGACCGCGGTGGGACCGGACTCTTTCGGGGCGATCTGGGTCGGCGTGCCCCCGCCCGCGGCCACGGTGAAGACGCCGCCGCCGGCGTAGCCTTGCGTCTCGTCCCCACGGGCGGCCCACGCCACGGTTGCGCTCGATTTGAAGCGGATCAAAGGTCCGATGTTGGAGAAGCCCGCCGCGAGCTGCTTGGGTGCGGCACCCTTGCCGTCGCACGCGGAGCTCGAGAGCGGTCGCACCCAGACGCTGCCGTCGCCGCGGGTATAGTAGAAATTCGCCGCGTCCGCGGTCAGCCCGACGGCGTCGGTCACCGGCGCGTCGAGGGCGCTCGCGCGCGTGCCGCCCCCGGTGGGCATGACCCAGATGTTTCCGGCCGAGACCCAGTAGACGCAGGCGCCGCTGGCGACGACCGCGCCGGACGTCTCCGAATCGGTGGCGGTGAACAGCGCCGTCGCGTTGGCGACCCCCGAGCCGAGCCCGAACCGTGCGAGTCCCGCGGCGTGGGTCGCGTCCGTGTCGAACGTCGCATACGCGAAGCCGTCCGTCGCGGCGAAGACACCCCGGGCGCCGAGGGGCGTTTGCCCGGTGATCACGATGGCATCCTTGGTGCCGCCGGCCTTCGTGGTTCGCACGACGCTTCCCTCGGGGCCGGTGTTCTTGCCGCCGACCACGAACACGAACGCGGAGGTCGAGGGGGCCGACAGAGCACGCGGCTTCTCGAGCAACGGCGGCAGCGCCTGGTCGGCGCCGCCGGCGATCGGCACGCGGCGTAGCGCCGTGTCCGCCGCGTCGCCCGTGGCGAGGTAGACGTCGGTCTCGTCCGCGGCCATCACGATCGGGGGCGTGCCGGCCCAGAGCTTGGTGACCGGGTACTTCGCGGGGTCGTATGCGACGTAGCCGGCGCTGCCGCCGCTGCCGGCGACGCCACCGCTCCCACCGCTGGGCGTCCCGCCGCTGCCGCTGCCGCCGCCGCCTCCGCCTGCGCCGCCCCCGCCACCGGAACCGCCCGTCTGGTCCATGCGCGACTCGTCGAGGGTCTTCAGACACCCGCTGGTGGCGAGGACGAGCGCGGCCGAAAGTGCTCCCCAACGAGCGCGAATCGGGGCCGACATGCTGCGTGCACCATAGCACCCCTGCTCCTTGCCGGTCGAGCCAGCGGCTCAGGCTGCGGCGCGCGCTTCCGGGCCCAGGCCGAACGCGACCGCCAGCAGGCGCCCCTGGGTCTTCCGGAGCGCGCTCGGCCCTTCTTCGCGGGCAATCTCACCCAGCTCGACCGCAGCCTTGGCCGCGAGCGATGCCATCCGGGGTAGGGCCCGGCCGGCACGAAGCAGCGCCTGGCGGGTGCCGCGCGCAACCCTTGCAGCGGAGCGAACGGCGCGCTCGGCCCGGGTCGTTCGCTCGAGGTGTGCCGCCTGGTGGATCAAGTCGGTGGTCGTGCACGCCCCCGCGTGCGGCGCGCGGTGGAGCGCGGACTCGAGGCTCGGGTGACGCTCGAGGGCCGAGCGGAGCCCCTCCGCGGTCAGCCCGTTCGCGGCAAGTGCTGCTTGTACCTCGGCCTCGGCCGCCTGCCGCGCCTTGAACAAGTACATCTGCACCCGCGAGTAGAAGTTGACGGCGCCGTCCCCGCTGGTCTCGACCGCGCAGTAGATCGTCCCCGGGAAACGCTCGGTCACCAGTGACTGCACGCCGTCGCTCACGCTGCCGGACGGCATGCAACCGAACGGCTTGACGCTCAGGGTCATGGTCGCCTTCTGCTTCATCACGTTCAAGATGAGCTTCCCGACCTCCATGTGGCCCTCGCCGCCCCTGAGGTCGTTGTCGTAGTGAGGCATGGCCGCGTCCGCGACCTCTTTCATGTCCGGGAGGTGATAGTCGTAGAGCCCGCCGCACCAGGCGTAGGTGTGGAACACCACGCGCAGGGCGCGGTCGGCGGCCCAGAGCAGGACCTTGCGTCGCGCCGCCCCGTACTCTCCCAGCCCGTCCAGCCCGAAGCGCCCGCCGTCCTCGGCCCGAAGGGTCGCGCGGTTCTCGGTGTCCCACGAGACCTCCCAGATGTTGTAGAGCAGCCACGCGGTCACGAGCTGGATGTCCACCTCGGCGCCCTCGCGCTCCAAAAAGCGCTGCAGCTGGTAGTTGCCGTCCCCCTCGGTGGTCATCGCCCAGAACTCGCCGATGATCGCCACTCGTGGCTTGGGGCGCGTGCGGTCGACGGCGACACTGGCGAGCAGCTTCCGCGAGCGCCCGAGCGCCCAGAGGATGCTCTTGCCGTGAGCGAGCGCGTGGTAGCAGAGTCGCTTCGACTGCTCGAGCGCGCGGTCGGTCGCACCAGCCTCCAGCTCGTAGGGGCGGATCCGATAGCCGAGGGCATTGAGCACGTCGCCGGCCAAGAGCGCCTTGATCAGCGCCAAGAAGAACTGGGGATTGAGCTCGAGCCCGCTCTCCTCGCCCGTGGCCTGCGACAGGCCACCTTGCTGCTGGAAGAGCATCACTCGGAAGCCTTCGAAGCCTGCGTCGCGCAGCGCCTTGCGGTACTCGGTCACGTACATGCCGAAGCGGCACGGCCCGCATGCACCCGCCGTGACGAACACGTAGCTGTCGATGATCTCGCGCGTGCTCATGCCCTTCCCGTCGCGCAGATGGGTCAGGAACTTCACCAGGTTGCCCACCGTGAAATAGGTCGGGTTGCACTGGCCGCGGTTGCCGAACTCCTTGCCGAGCCGAAGGGCGTCGTTGTCTGGCGCGTCGAGCGCCAAGACCGAGTACCCGACGTTCTTCAGCGAGGCCTCGATGAACAAGTCGTGGGCCATGGTGAGCCCGCCGACCAAGAGCGTCACCCTCGAGCGCTGCGCACGGGTGAAGCTCAGGTTGGCCATGTCTTCCACCCAGCGCTCGCCCTCGGCGAGCCCGAGGCGTGCGCGCTCTTCGGCCTCGAACTGCCGAAGCTCGGCCTCGACGTCGAGATCGGCCATGGGGAGACGTTTCTTGCTTGGCTCGAAGGATACGGATTGGGTCATGGCAGGCTCCTGGTAGATCACTCGGCAGGGATGGCGGAGAGCGGCGCGTCGACCGGGACGATCCGACCGTCTTGTTTCTTGCCGAGGCGCACCACGTTCTTCGGCAGCTCGGCGGGCATCGGGGGAGAGGCGTAGGCGCGGATCTTCTCTGCCAGCTCCTCGATCTGCTGGCGCAGCGCCGGGTCCGACCGGCGCGAGTCCTCTCGAGCAAGCTTTGCCTCGAGCAGCGCCAGCCGCTTTTCGTCCACGGCTCGCGCGAGCTCGCGGCGTCGCGCCGCGACGTCTTCCAGTCGCTCCTGATGCAGGCGCAGCGAGTGGGCGTAGGTCCGAACTCGGATCTTGATGCTGCCGCCGGGCTTGTTCGCGTCCAGGTCGTGGAGCGCGGCAGCCGGCGTCTTCGATGTCTGCAAGATGCTGTCGATGAGGCCGTAGGTCGGCGCGTCGTGACCGCATTTGAAGCTCGAGAGGTCGAGGACGGCGACGTTCGGGTGGCGCGCGGCGAAGGTGGCCGCCCAGACCTTCTGGGAGCTGTTGGCCGAGTAGTTCTCGGGCCACACGTGGTTCAACTCCAGTGGGTGCTTCATCCGGCCCTCGGCCAGGTCCTTCGCGAAGAACCGCGCCAGCCACTGGGCGTCCTTGGGGATCGAGCGGATGCTCAAGATCGGGTAGCCGAGCACCTGGAACTCTTCGGGGATGCCGTGATTCAGGCCGGGATCAGCGTGATACGGCCGATTGAGCACCAACAGGGCGATGCGACCTTCGTGCTCCACCGTCTCCAGGATGGCGAGCCCCTTGTCTTGCAGGTCGGCCTCGAAGGCCTCGAGCGCCGCGAAGCCCTGTCGGCAGGCGTGATCGCTCTCGTCCTCGGTCACCCCCAGGCGCGGCCCGAAGGTCTCGAACATGCGACGCCTGAGCAGCGTGGGCTCGGCGAAGGACATCGCCGGGTCCACGTATTCGATCCCGCGCTGCGCGAAGAAGTCGACCTCCTTGGTGAACGCCGCTTTCATCACGTTGGGGGTTCCCGCGACGATCGGACACGAGGCGTGGTCCATCGTGTCCTTCACGAAGCCCGGCACGTGGGTCAAGATCGGGAAGAAGATGTGAGTGAGTCCCCTCCCTTGCTCGGGGTCGTGCTTGCGAAAGAGCAGGTTGTGGATGTGCGCCTGGACCGACTTGCTCGGGAAACACGGGTCCACCGACCCGTACTTGCCGCCTTCGACCCACAGCTCTTCGCTGGTGGGCTCGCTGAACACCACGCTCTGCTTGGGGATGCCCAGCGCTTCGAAATAGGTTCGGAAGAACGGCGCCGTGGAGTACATGTTCAAGACGCGCGGCATGCCGATGCGCATCTGCTTGCGAAGCTTCCAGCTGGCGTCGCTCGAGCGCTGGAAGGGGCGGTTGAAGGTCTTGCGCTTGACCCGGAACAGGCCGCGCTCGACCCGAATGTCGGAGACCGGTGACCCGTGGGCCGGCATCGGCTCGGGCTCGTAGAAATGCTGGAACGCGCGCCGCGCCTCGTACTCGACCAGGTTGGGGTGCGCGGCAGCGATCTTCTTGCGCTCGGCGACCAGCGAGAGCATCGCTTCTTTGCTCTCGACCGTGCCCTTCTCGCAGGAAAAGCCGGAGATGTAGCGGGAGGTCGAGCCGTCCGGGCGGCGCGAGTCGATGAACGTGCGCTTGCACTCGTTGGCGCAGAAGTGACACACGGTCTCTTCGTCGTTCTGGGTGGTGTACTCGAGCGCGAGCAGTCCCTCCACGCCGATGAAGCGCGACGTGCCGGTGCGCTCGAACCGCCTCAGCGTCTCCATCGCGGCGCCGATGGCGCCGGCCTCGCCGGTGTGAGGGTGCACGTAGACCTCGGCCCCCGGCACCCGCTGCTGGATGTAGTCCACCTGCGCTTTGACCGCTGCCAGGTTGTACTGGGTGCCGCCCTGCAGGACGAACTTCCGACCCAGCGAGGCGAGGCGAGGGATCTGCACCACGTACTGCCAGACGTTCTTCGGCAGCACCTGGGCGAGGCCCGCCAACAGCTCCTCCTTCTGGAAGCCCTCTTTCTGGAAGTTCACCCGGTCGGTGTCCAGGAAGACCGCACAGCCGTAGGAAAACTTCGGGGCGAGCTCGGCCTTGAACGCCGTCTCGGCGTACTCCGTCACCGGCAGACCGAACTGATCGGCCATCGCCTGCAAGAGCATGCCGTTGCCGGCGCTGCAGCTGTTCGAGAGCTTGAAGTTCTGGATGTCTCCGTTCTTCATGAACAGGACCTTGATGTCCTGCCCGCCGATGTCGCAGATCACGTCCACGTCGCCGAAGTAATGGACGGCGCTGATCATGTGCGCGACGGTCTCGACCACGTTGACGTCCGCCAGCACGCACTCGTCGAGCACGTCGGCGGCGTAGCCGGTCGCGCCGAAGCCCAAGCACTCCAGGGTGGCTCCCTGCCGGGTCACGCCGTCGACCAAGGAAGCCACCAGCTCCTTCGCGTCCTGGATCGGGTTGCCCTTCGAGAGCTGGTAGGCCTTCGCCACGATCGTGCCGCGCTCGTCCACGAGCACGGCCTTGCTGCTGGTCGAGCCGCCGTCCAGGCCGATCACCGCCCGGACCACCTGGCCCGGCTCGAAGCGCGCCGGCTCGAAGCGCGGCACCCGGTAGGCATCGACGAACGCCTGGGTTTCGTCGGGGTTCGTGCTGAGGGGCGGCCCGGCTTGTTCGCCCAGCCGCGAGCGACGGCCGTGCCGGATGAACTCTCGCAGGCGATCCACTCCCGCGAAGCGGCCCGAGGCCTCGTCCTCGCTCAGCCCGTACGCCGCGGCGCCGAACGCGGCGTAGAGCTCGCTCTTCTCCGGGACGAAGATCAGCTGATCGATGGGGACGTCCTGGGGAAACTCGTACCCGCGATCGCGCCAGGTCTCGGGGATGCGCTTCTGCCAGCACTCTTGCAGGAACGGCAGGTAGGTGTTGGGCCCGCCCAAGAGCAGCACCTTGGCCTTGAGCGTGTTGCCCCGAGTGAGCACCGACAGGTTCTGCAGCACGATGGCGTCGGCCAGCGAGTTCAGGACCTCGTCCTTGGGGATCCCCGACTTGACCAGGTTGACGATGTCCGTCTCGGCGAACACGCCGCACTTGGCCGCAACGTGGTGGAGCTTCGAGTCGTCGAAGTGCAACGCGGTGGCGAAGCCGGCCTCGGCGCCGACTTTGATCATGCACTTGTCGATGGTCGCGCCGGTGCCGCTGGCGCACTTGTCGTTCATCGAGGCGAGGGCGGTCTTGGGGCCGCCATTCGCATCTTCTTTGAACATGATGATCTTGGCGTCTTGCCCCCCGAGCTCGATCACGCTCAGCACGTCCGGGTGCTTGCGCTCCACCGCCAGGGTGACCGCGTTGACCTCTTGCACGAACTTGCCGCCCGTCGGCTCGACCAAGGGTCCTGCGCCGGAGCCCGTCAGGAAGATCCGCCAGCGGTCAGCCGGCTGGGCGGGGAAGGCCGCCAAGATCGCTTCCAGGAGCTCGAGGGTCTTCTCGGGTTGCTGGGTGTGGTGGCGCTGGTAGTCGTGCCAGACCACGTTCAGCGAGTCGGGCTCGACCACGACCGCTTTCACGGTGGTGGAGCCCACATCCAGACCGATGACCAAGTCGCTTTGCCTCATGCTCCGCTCTCCACGTCAACTGACGCCGGCGTCAGTGTACGGAAAGGGAACAGAAGGGCAACAGGCACGCGCCAGAAGTGACCGAAGGTGGAGCATTTGAGCTGCAAGCGCTCGAAATCGCTGCAGCCGGGGCCCGCGAATTCCTGGGGGAAGGCGGAGGGCAGCGAGCCCTGACGTCAGTGTCACCAAGGCCCTGGGAGGTGGTCTCTGACGTAGACTCGGGGCCTGATGGCGAGGGCTCGAGAGGCAGGTCGGGGAGGCTCCGCGTCCCGGGGACGGAAGGCGCCGCGCAGCGCGCAGTCGAAGGCGGAGCGCCGCTCGACCATTCTGGCGGCGGCGCGCGACGTGTTCGCGAAGCGCGGCTACCACCAGGCCACGATCGACGACATCGTGGCCGAGACCGGCGTCGCCCGCGGCACCTTCTATCTGTACTTCGAGGACAAGCGCGCGGTGTTCTCGGATCTGATGGATCGTTTCTTCACCACGCTGACGATGGCGATCAACCGCATCGACATCGCGCCGTCCGCCACGCCGGTTGCGGATCAGGCCCGCGCCAACATCCGCGCCATCATCGGCATGTGCCTCGCGGATCGCGCCATGACCAAGATCTTGCTCTCCGACGCCCAGGGCGTCGATCCCGCCTTCGACCGCAAGCTCGCGACCTTCTACGACGCCGTGGTTCAGCTCTTGACCGACAGCCTTCGCGACGGCCAGAAGCTGGGTATCGTCGCCGACGGCGAGCCACGGGTCATGGCCTACCTGACGATCGGCGCGCTCAAAGAGCTGCTCTACCAGGCCGTGACACTGGGCCTGGCCGAAGAGAGCGCGGACGTGCTCACGCAGCAGGTCTTCGAGTTCGTGAGCCAGGGCTACCTGCGGGTACACCCCCGGGAGGCGCGGCCGAAGAAGGCGCGCTGACCGCTCGGTGGGGCGTCACCCGGCGAGCCCGTGCCCCCGGCGGTGGAGCAGATAGGCGCGCAGCAGGCCGACGCGGTCGGTCGCACCGAGCTTCTGCTGGGCGCGACTCAGCTGCTGAGGTGGATCGCCCGCTGGAAGTCGATCGGCACCCGGGCCTCCCACAGGTCGAATCCGGGTGGATCGAGCCCTTCGGGCGCGCCAACGCTGACGAGGCCGGAAGCGGCCACGCGCTCCGGGCTCGAAAGGTCGACGAAGTAGGCGAAAATCCCCAGCCCCTGATCCAGCATCGGCGCCGCGGTGCCGGCGACGTCCCGGAGCCACTCGTCAGGTGAGCGATCGACGTTCTTATCTAACCGCCGGGGGACGGCCCACCCAGACAATCGTGGCCGCTTCTTCGCGGAACCCGGGGTACCGGGCGTAGGATCGACGCGCCCCATGACCTCAAATGCCGGCGGCACATCGGTGATCCGCGCCGTGGCGTTCGACTTCGAGAAGAAGGTCGAACGGGCCGTCGAGCTCGGCGAGATCCCCGAGCTCATGGCCCAGGGGCTGTTCGTCTGGGGCGACTTCGACATCGGCGATGCCGAAGAGGCCCGCGCCCTGCTGGCCGAGCTGAGCCTGTTCAACTCGGAGATCGTCGAGGACGCGCTGACCCGGGAGCCCGCCACGCAGAGCGCGCGCTACGACGGCTACCTTCACTTCGTGGTCTCGGGCTGCCGGCTGATCGGTCGCCACTTCGATCTGGAGCGTGTCGACTGCGTGATCGGTGAGCGCTTCTTGTTCACGCTGCACAAGGGGCAGGTCGTGTTCCTGGAGGCCCTCAAGAAGGACTACTCGCAAGACTTCGTGGCCTTCGCCCGCAGTCCCAGCTTCCTGATCTACGAGATCTGGGATCACCTGACCGACAACTACCTGGCGGTGCAAAAGCGCTTCGAAGAGCGGGTCGAGCAGCTGCAGAACGAGCTGATGCGCGACGTCGACGACAAGGTGTTCGCGTCGGTCTCCGAGCTCGGCGCCGACCTGCTCCACTTCCGCAAAGTGGTTCTGCCCGCCCGGGCGGTGCTGACGGACCTCTCGACGCGGCGCTCGCTCTACATCAGCGAGGCGACCCAGCCGTTCCTGGCCAACATGGTCGGGACGCTGGAGCGCGTGCTGCAAGACCTGTTGGTGGACCGCGACGTGCTATCGAACTCGCTCAACCTGTACATGTCGCTGGTGCAGCACCGGACCAACGAGGTGATGAAGAAGCTGACGGTGGTCAGCGTGATCTTCTTGCCGCTGACCTTCCTGTGCGGGGTCTACGGCATGAACTTCGAGCACCTGCCGGAGCTGAAGTGGCAGTACGGGTACGCCGGCTTCTGGGCGGCTGTCGCGGCGATCGTCGCGGTGATCGCCGTCATTTCGCGGCGCGCCAAGCTGCTCTGACGGGACCACCTGCGTCCATCGTCCCAGTTGACGGCGCGCGCGCGGTGCGGTGATCCTTCTCGTCATGAGAACGATCTTCGGTGGTGCCCTCGTCGTCCTGGCCTCCCTGCTCGCTGCCGCCTGCTCCAGCGATGCGAGTGACACCGGCCCGGGCAGCGGCAGTGATCGCAAGAAGCCCACGGGCTGCGTCGGCAAGTGCGACTCGCCCACCGACGTGTTCGTCAGCCCGTACGTGGCGGACCTCGCGAAGATGAACGCCATCTGGCCCGGCGAGCCGGCGATCGCGAAGGTCGAGGACGCCTACACCGTGCTGGTCGATCTCGGGCAGGCGAAGTTCCCGGCGCCGACCCACCTGTTCGGCGCGCCGGTCAACGTGATCCCCTACTCGAACGAGGACGGCATCAAGGACGCCGCCGGCAAGACGGTGGAGCGCGGGGATGCCGGCATCGCCAAGGCGTTCCCCCGCGGCGTCGTCGGGTATGCCATCAAGCACCACCGCCCCGAGCACCGCAAGCTCTCGCCCCAAGACATCGCGGCCAACATGAAGGAGCAAGTCAAGCTCCAGGACACCCACATCGAGATCGTGGTGGGCGTGTCGCGCGACGGGCAGGCTGGCGCCGTGACCTTGAACAACCCCCAGACCTACGAGCAGGGGCTGTTCGGGACCCCGCAGTACTCGATGGTGTTCGTGAAGCCCGAGTGGCCCAGCTACCTGAGCGCCGCGCAGATCAAGGCGTTCAACGACAACGTTCGCACCATGATCGCCGCGTTCAACACGGTCAGCGACTTCCCGGGCGACTACAACGGCGGCGACCCGCTGGCGGCGCACGACGTGGCGAAGCTGAAGGAGCACGTGAAGCAGATGGTCCTGGCCGTCGGCGGGGACGCTGCAGCGCAGGCGTTCTTCAAGGACAAGAATAACCTGGTGTACTGCGCCGAGCTGGCCTTCTTGGGCACCAGCGCGGGCCTGCACTTCCCGCTGAACGACGCGACCATCGTCCCGCTCGTGGGGCAGGCCGCCTGGGACGCGTTCAAGGCCGAGGTCGACAAGCACAACGCCGGCGAGGCTTCCGCGTTCACGACGATGAACAAGAACTCGCGGGCGAAGTACGTCGACCTGAGCTTTGCCCCTGCCGACCTGAAGGCCATGCCCAGCTACTCGTCGAGCCCGGCAGACGCGCAGAAACTGGCGTTCAAGCCGATGACGATGGCCGACATCTTGCAGCACTTCCTGCGCACTCACGTGCCGCGCGAGCAGCTGGGCGAGCAGCTGGCGCCAGTGCAGGGCCAGCTGCTCGAACAGATGAAGCCGGGCGTGCTCGAGGCGATGGCGATGGATCAGTTGCCCGCGACCGACCCCAAGCGGGTGGCCGTCGAGCAGCTGTTCGGTGCCCTGGTGGCGGTCGTGAAGAAGAGCTACGGCAGCTACGCCGAGTTCCAGGCGGCGCTCGAGCCGCTGATGGCCCAGGCGCGCAAGGTGACGGGGCCCCGCGACGACTCGGGCGCTGGCTACTTCGTGCCGCCGAGCCTCTTGCACGTGGTGGCGCAGGGCAAGCACCCCGGCGGGTTGATCGGCCTCAAGTACGTCGGCCACGGCATCCACTGGTCGGCGGTCAGCCTGCCGGCCACCCCACCCGCGCCGAACCCCAACGACAACGGCTCGCTCGACGTGGTGCCGCCGACCAACCCCTTCGCCAAGAGCTGCCGTTCGTCGTGCGGCGGCTCGTCTCCCGACGGCTCGTGCTGGTGCGACAACGGGTGCGCGGAGTACGGCGACTGCTGCAGCGACAAGGTCACCGTCTGCCAGTGAGCGGGGTCAATCCCGCGCGACCAGCTCCCCGAGCCGCGCGTGCTCGGGGATGGCCTGCACGAACCGCCGGCGGCGCTCCGGGTCGGTGATGCGGGCCGCGCGATCGGCGACTCGCCTCGCAGCGTGGCGGACCAGCTCGCGCGCAGCCGTGGGGTCGCCGGTCGCCCGGTAGGCCTCGACCAGCGCCAAGGCGGCCAGCGCCCAGCCTTCGGCCTCGGCGCCGCGATGCGCCTCGGCGATGGTCCAGGCCTCTTCCGCGCACTCGCTGGCGGCATCGACCTTGCCCGTGCGCAAGAGCGCGCGGGCGCGGACCGCGAGCGCGAGCGGTCGCAGGGGAGGGGCGACCTGCAAGAGCTCATCGGCGCGCTCTGCCTCTGCGCGTGCTTCACGGTCTTGTCCGAGCTCGAGCTGGATCTGGGCGCGGTACGCCCGCGCTCCGCCCTCGCCGCGCCGATCTTGCTGACGCGCGAAGAGGTCGATGGCCGCTCCGAGCTGTGCCAGCCCGGTGTCGGAGTCGCCCAGCCGCGCGAGGACCAGACCGAGGTTGGCTCGACACAGGGCCTCCACGTTCTCGAGCGAGTGGCGCCGAGCCGAAGGGATGGCCTGCTCGAGATGCTGGCGCGCGAGCGCCCAGTCGCCGAGCGTCATCGCGGCGTTCGCGGCGACGATGCGCATCTGGCTCGCCCGGACCATCTGCGCGGACTGGTCGAACTCGAGCACCGCCCGCTCGGCGTTCGCCAGCTGGTCTTCCAGATCACCGCGGGCGCCCGCTCGGCGCGCCCGGGCCTCCAGGATGCGAGCGGCCGTGGCCGGGTCACGCGCCGCGAGGTCGTCGACGTCCACGCTGTCGAGGTGCTCGAAGCAGCGAGCCGCGATGGCCACGTCGCCGCTCTGAAGGCAGAGGCCGCCGAGCAAGGCCGCGATGGCGATGCTCGGCGGGTCGTCGGGCGACACGGGTCCGGCCGCAAGCACCTCGGCCAGCTCGAGGAAGCGCGCGCGCCGCCCCAGCGCCGCCGCGGTCGCCGCCACGCGCAGCGCCGAGGCACGCCACAGATCGCGGTCCTGCGGCACGAGCTCGATCGCGCGCTCGTGGAGCTCGAGCGCGTGCTCGAGATCGCCCTTCCAGCGAGCCGCAGCGCCCAGCAGAAAGCATGCCTCGCCCAAGAGCTCGCCCTCTGCACCCTCGGTCAGCGCGCGCTCGGCGAAGCGACGGACGACGCGGGGGTCGCCGGCGCCGAACGCCGTCCAGGCCGCCCCGACGAAGGCCCCACGGGCGCGTTCGTGCTCGCCGGCGTTGGCCCAGTGGTGGGCGAGCACCGCCGGGTCCTGCTCGCCCGCGCTCTCGAGCCACTCGGCCACCAGCCGGTGCCCGAGCAGGCGATCTTCCTCGGTCAGCGCGTGGTACGCGGCTTCCCGGAGCAACGCCTGCCGGAACGACCACTCGGCGGTGCCCGGGTACTGCGAGTCGCGATCGCGCTGCAGTACCTCGTCGTGACACAAGCGCTCGAGCTCGCGCTCGATCTCGGCGGGCCGCGGGTCGCCGCCGAGCAAGCTCGTCAGTCCCTCGGTCCAGAAAGGCCCGCCGAATACGCTGGCCGCGCGCAAGAGTCGGCGATCGACCCCGGGGAGCGCGGCGAACCTCGACTGCGCCATGGCCAGCACCGTCTCCGGAAGGGTGTCCCCTCGCCCCGACACGACCGCACGCACCAGCTCTTCCAGGTAGAAGGCGTTGCCCGCAGCCAGCGCGGCGATGTGGGGGGCCAGCGACGGATCCGCTCCGGGCCCCAGGAGGGTCGTGGCCAACTCGAGCACCGCACGGGTCGAGAGCGGTCCGAGCCCGAGCTCGAGCAGGCCCCGTTTCTGCCAGAGTCCCGGGAACCGCTCGTGGACCTCGAGACGGCCGAAGGCCAGCACGAGTAACGGAGAGCCGTCGAGGTTCCGCAGCACGTCGTCGAGGCACGCCAGCGACGCGGCGTCGGCCCACGACACGTCCTCGAGCATCAGCACGAGGGGCCCCCCCGAGCACTCCGCGCGGAGCAAGTCCTCCCACGCCTCGTGGATGCGGTGGGTCCGCGCGTGGGGGTCCTGCCAGGCGCTGTGCGGCCCCTCGCCGCGCATCAGCGCCGAGATCGCATCTGCGTCGCGGGCCGAACGCGCGACGTCGAGCAGCAGCCGAAACGCAGAATCGCCGCCGACCGGGTCGCCCCTTGCCAGCCAGGTGCGGGGCTCGAGCGGGTGCTGAGCCAGCGCCTTGGCCACCTCGTGTCGGACGCGGGACTTGCCCGACCCGGCAGGGCCAGTCACCAACGCCACGCGCGGTGCTCGCTCTTTGGCGCACTCGTCGAGCGCCCCGAGCAGCGCCGAGATCTCGCGGGAGCGGCCGACGCACGGCGTGTCGCGCCCGAGCATCGTGCGAAGCGTGCCGGGCTCCGGGCGGAAGTCGACGAGCAGCGGAGCGGACGCCCCCTCGTGGCGCACGAAGCTGGCGTCGAGGAGGCCGGCGGTGACGTCGTCGAGCCGGATCCCCTCTGCTCGGATCTCGGTGGCCAAGAGCGTGGCCGCACGCTCGACCACCTCGCCGACCAGCACTTTGCCCCGGACCTGGGCGCGGCCGGTGGCGAGCGCGAGCACGCTTCCGGTCGGCAGCGCGGCCTTCAGCGAAAGCGCGCAGCGCGCGGCGCGGGCGCAGAGATCGGTCGCGTCCTCGGAACCGCGGAGTACCGCGAGCCAAGAGCCCCCGGTCAGCGGCTCGAGCGTGGCGCCGAACGCTGCGACCCGCTCCCGAATGCCGGCGAGCTCGGCGCGCTCGGGCAAACGCGACAGGGGCGCGTCGCTCTCGGTCCGAGGACGCTCGATCTCGATCAGCACGACGCTCGAGAGCTGCTGCTCGGCGGCGCTGAGCGCCCCTTCTCGGTCCGAGCGCGCGCCCGAGACCAGGGTCGCGTCCTCGGCCGGCAAAGCCAGCTCCACCCGCTCGAGCTCCTGGAGCACGAGCCGCGCCGAGGCCGGGCGCTCGCTCGGATCTTTTTGCAAGAGCGCGCGGACCAGCCCGGCCAGCACCTCGGGGACGTCCGACGGCAGCGCCGGGGGCTCGTCGAACATGAGCTTGGCCAAGATGACCCGCATGTCTCCGCCGTCGAAGGGCGGGCGCCCCGTGAGGCAGCGGAAGAGCACCGACCCGAGGGAGAACAGATCGCAGCGCCCGTCGACGACGCCGTCTCCGCGGGCTTGCTCCGGCGCCATGTACGCGGCGGTTCCGAGCACGGTCCCGGTCGTGGTCAGGCGACTGGACGAGGCGGCGAGCGCGGCGATGCCGAAGTCGATCAGCACCGTGCGATCGGGATCACCGCCCGCCAGGAACAAGTTGCTCGGCTTCAGATCTCGGTGCACTACGCCGGCGGCGTGGGCGGCCACCAGCGCCTCGGCGACACGGACGCCGATCGCCTTCACCTCTCGGGTCGTCAGGCTCCTGCGCCGTAGTCGCTGCGCGAGGGTCTCGCCTTCGAGCCAATTCATGGCGAGATAGGGTCGACCGTCATCGGTCCTTCCGTGATCGACGAAGCCGACGATGCTCGGGTGGCGCAGTCGGGCCAGAACGGCGGCTTCGCGCTCGAAACGCAGCGGGTCCTCCCCCTCGGGCAGGACCTTGAGCGCCACCTGGCCGCCGGTGGCGCGGTCGCGCGCACGGTACACGAGCCCCATGCCCCCGGAACCGACGAGCTCCGCCACCTCGAATCGGGACGAGACGGCGGAAGGCTCGCTCACGGCAGACACGATCTCACGTCCGCGGCGCGGCTGCCATCGATCGACGGGCCGCTCCCGAACGCGAGTTCCGGGCCTCCCGATCCGCCGCGCTTGACCGTCGCGCGCCAGGGGGGCAGATGGCAGAGGCCATGGAACGACTCCCGGCCTGGCCCAACGCGCTCTCGCTCTCGTTCGTCGAGCGGCTGTACGCCGCGTACTCGGCCGACTCGACCTCGGTCAGCGAGGACTGGCGCGCGCACTTCGCTTCGCTCGATGGCGGTGCGTGCGCACCGCGCCTGGGTCCGAGCTTCGAGCCCCACGGTGTGTTCGACCCGGGGGGCTCGGCGGGCGGGGCCGCCGTGATCGACGTCTCGGACGCCGTGGTGCGCCAAGATCGGGTGGACCAGCTGATCCGGGCCTACCGTGTCCGGGGGCACATGGTCGCCAAGATCGATCCCCTCGAGCTGCCTCGAGCCCACCAGAAGGAGCTCGATCCGGAGTTCTACGGGCTGGGCCCCGGGGACCTCGATCGCAAGTTCAGCGCCCGCACCATCACCAGCGCTCCGGTGATGACCCTGCGCGAGATCCTGGACCTCTTGCAGGCCACCTATTGCCGCTCGATCGGCGTGCAGTTCATGCACATCGACGACCTCGCGGTGAAAGACTGGCTGCAGACCCGGATGGAGGGCACGCGAAATCACATCCGACTGGGCCGCGACGAGCAGCTGCGCATCCTGACCAAGCTCACCGACGCGGTGATGCTGGAAGAGTTCGTTCAGAAGAAGTACCTGGGCGCCAAGAGCTTCTCGCTCGAGGGCTCCGAGAGCCTGATCCCGCTCCTGATGTTCGCCATCGAGCACGCGGGCGACCACGGCGTGGACGAGGTGGTGCTGGGCATGGCGCACCGCGGCCGCCTCAACGTGCTGGTCAACATCATGGGCAAGAGCGCGCGGGCGATCTTCCGCGAGTTCGACGATCGCGACCCGCAGCTGTTCCTCGGCAGTGGCGACGTGAAATACCACATGGGGTATTCCGGGGACTGGACCACGGCAACGGGCCGAAAAGTGCACCTGTCGTTGTGCTTCAACCCGAGCCACCTCGAGTACGTGAACGCCGTGGTGCTCGGCCGCGTCCGGGCGAAGCAAGACCGCGCCGGAGACGCCTCGCGGGAGAAGAAGCTGGGCATCGTGATCCACGGCGACGCCGCGTTCGCCGGCGAGGGGATCGTCCAAGAGACCCTGAACCTGAGCCAGCTCGAAGGCTACCGGACCGGCGGCACCTTGCACGTGATCGTGAACAACCAGATCGGCTTCACCACTCCGCCCTCCCAGAGCCGGTCGACCACCTACGCGACGGACGTCGCGAAGATGTTGCAGAGCCCGATCTTCCACGTGAACGGCGAGGACCCGGAGGCCGTCGCGCAGGTAGTGCACCTGGCGCTGGATTTTCGGCGCGAGTTCCAGCGCGACGTCGTGATCGACATGTACGGCTACCGCCGGCTGGGGCACAACGAAGGCGACGAACCGGCGTTCACCCAGCCGCAGCTCTACGCCGCCATCGCCCAGCGCAAGAGCGTGCGAGACGGCTACCTCGAGCACTTGCTCACGCTGGGCGGCGTCACCCACGACGAGGCCGACCGGATCGGCGTCGAGCGTCGCGACGACCTGGAGCGCGAGCTGTCGCAGGCCAGGAAGAGCGACTTCTTGCGCACGCGGGACTGGCTCGGTGGGAGCTGGCAAGGCTTCTCGGGCGGTCCCGAAGAGGCCGTGCGCGAGGTGTCCACCGGATTCGATCGCGAGCGCCTGGCAGAGCTCTTGTCCGCCCAGACCGTCGTCCCCCCCGACTTCCACCCCCACAAGAAGATCGAGCGTTTGCTCGAGCAGCGGCGCGAGATGGCCACCGGCAAGCGCCCCCTCGACTGGGGCACGGCCGAGCTCTTGGCCTTTGCCACGCTCGTGACCAGCGGCGTGCGCGTCCGCATGAGCGGGCAAGACGCCGAGCGCGCGACGTTCAGTCAGCGGCATTCGGTGCTCCATGACGTCGAGGACGGCCACACCTTCATGCCGCTCTCGGCGCTGTCGCCGGACCAAGCTCCGATCGAGATCGTGAACAGCGCGCTGTCCGAAGCCGGCGTCCTGGGCTTCGAGTACGGTTACAGCCTGGACTGGCCTGACGGGCTGGTGGTGTGGGAGGCGCAGTTCGGCGATTTCGGCAACGCCGCGCAGGTGATCATCGATCAGTTCTTGGTGAGCGCCGAGGACAAGTGGAAGCGCCTGTCGGGGCTAGTGCTGCTCTTGCCGCACGGCTTCGAGGGTCAGGGGCCCGAGCACTCGAGCGCGCGTCTCGAGCGCTTCTTGACGCTCGCCGCCGAGGACAACATCCAGATCGCCCAGCCCAGCACGCCCGCCCAGCACTTCCATCTGCTTCGCCGACAAGTGCTGAGGCCGTGGCGCAAGCCGCTGGTGGTGTTCACGCCGAAGAGCCTGCTTCGCCACCCGCGTTGCGTCAGCACCCTGGAAGAGTGCGTGAGTGGGAAGTTCGCGCGGGTGATCGGCGACGCTCGGGTGGCGGCTGGTGCGGTGAAGCGGGTGCTGATGTGCAGCGGTCGAATCTACTACGACCTGATTCAGCGTCGCGACGAGCTCGGGCGCGACGACGTGGCCATCGTCCGGGTCGAGCAGCTCTACCCCTTGCCGCCAGCGCTGGTCCGCGAGGCCATCGAGCCGTACCCGGCAGGGGTGCCGGTGGTGTGGGTCCAAGACGAGCCCGAGAACATGGGCGCGTGGCGACACCTGTCGGCGCGCTTCGGCGCCCGCCTCTTCGATCGGCACCCGCTGAGCGTGCTGTGCCGAGCCGAATCGGCGAGCCCGGCGACCGGGTCGCCCAGCGCGCACAAGCTCGAGCAGCAAGAGATCCTGGAGAAGGCATTTGCCGCGACCTGAAGCAGAAAGAGAAGCACGATGCCCGTGGAGTTGAAGGTGCCCAGCGTGGGCGAGTCGATCACCGAGGTCCAGATCGGCGAGTGGCTGAAGGCCGTCGGCGATCACGTCAAGAAGGAAGAGGTCTTGGTGATGATCGAGACCGACAAGGTCACGGTCGAGCTGCCGGCGCCCATCGCGGGCGTGCTGAGCGAGATCCGCGTCACCAACGGCCAGGCCGCCAGCGTCGGCGACGTGATCGGCACGATCGAAGAGGCGACGATGGTGGCCGAAGCGCCGCCCGCGCGCGCGGTCCCTGGCGCGGCCGCCCGGTCGGAGGCGCGCCCGACGCCGGTCTCCGCGGAGCCGGCGACCGTCGAGCGTGCGCCCCAGAGCGTGCGCCCCGAGAGCGTGCCCCCCGAGGGCTTCGCGCGGGTGATGCCGGCGGCGCGCCGAGCCCTGGCCGAGAGCGGCCTCGACCCGACGGACGTGATCCCCACCGGGCCGGGAGGGCGGCTGCTCAAGGAAGACGTGCTGCGCGCCCGCGCCTCGGAGCCCCCCGCGCCGCCGGCTCCGGAGCCCCCCGCGCCGCCGGCTCCGCCGCCGCCGCTCGCACGGCCAGCGGCGCCGCTCGCGCCTTCGGCGGTGGCGTCGGGCGGCGGGCGTGAAGAAGAGGTCGTCGCCATGACCCCGATGCGCAGGCGCATCGCCGAACGCCTGGTCGAGTCGCTGCAGACCAGCGCGCAACTCACGACCTTCAACGAGGTCGACATGAGTGCGGTGTTCGCGCTCAGAAAAGAGTTCCAGGAGCGGTTCCAGGCCAAGTACAAGATCAAGCTCGGCCTGGTGTCGTTCTTCGTGAAGGCCGCCATCGAGGCACTCAAGCAGGTGCCGGAGGTCAACGCCGAGATCCGTGGCACCGACGTGATCTACAAGAACTACTACGACATCGGCGTTGCCGTCGGTGGCGGCAAAGGTCTCGTGGTGCCGATCATCCGCAACGCCGAGCGGCTGAGCTTCGCCGAGACCGAGCTCGCCATCGCCGACTATGGCAAGCGCGCTCAAGAAGGGAAGCTCAAGCTCGAAGAGCTGCAGGGCGGGACGTTCACCCTCTCCAACGGCGGCGTCTACGGCAACCTGCTCTCGACACCGATCATCAACCCGCCCCAGAGCGCCATCTTGGGCCTGCACGCCATCCAGGACCGGGCCGTGGTGCGCGAGGGCCAGATCGTGATCCGCCCCATGATGTACGTCGCGGTGAGCTACGACCATCGCATCATCGACGGTCGCGAGGCCGTGGGCTTCTTGAAGCGAATCAAAGAGTGCGTGGAAGAGCCCACCCGCATCTTGCTCGAGGTGTGAGAGTGACCGACCGACGACACGATCTGATCGTGATTGGCGCTGGCCCCGGGGGGTACGTCGCCGCCATTCGTGCGGCCCAACTCGGGCTCGACGTGGCGTGTGTCGAGAAAGAGCCGGCGCTCGGGGGGACCTGCCTGCGCATCGGCTGCATCCCCAGCAAGGCGCTGCTCGAGGCGAGCGAGCGCTTTGCCGAAGCGAAGCACGGACTCGACGCCTTCGGGATTCGGCTCTCGGGGGTCGAGCTCGACCTGCCTCGCATGTTGAAGCGCAAGGACGACACGGTCCGCTCGCTGACCGCAGGGGTCGCCGGTCTGTTCAAGAAGAACCGCATCGCACGGCACAGTGGCACCGGGTCACTGCTCGCCAGCGGGCGAGTGCGGGTCGTCTCGGCCGACGGGGTGGCGGAGCTCAGCGCCGAGCACGTGATCCTGGCCACGGGGAGCAAGGTCGCGCCGCTCCGCGGCGTCGAGCTGGACGGCGACCGCATCGGCACCAGCACCGAGGCGCTCTCTTACCCCGAGGTGCCGCGCCACCTGGTGGTGATCGGTGCGGGGTTCATCGGGCTAGAGCTCGGCTCCGTCTGGCAGCGTCTGGGGGCGAAGGTCACGGTGCTCGAGTACCTGCCGCGCATCTTGCCGGGCATGGACTCGGAGATCGCCGCCGAAGCGCGGAAGATCCTGGCGCGGCAGGGGCTGGAGATCCGCACCGGCGCGCGCGTGCTCGGCGCCCGGCGCGACGGCGACGCGGTCGTGGTGAGCGTCGAGGGCAGCGACCCCATCGTGTGCGATCGAGTTCTCTTGGCGGTCGGGCGGGTGCCGAACACCGACGGCCTGGGGCTCGAGGCCGTGGGGATCGCCCTCGACGAGCGCGGGCGCATCCCGGTGGGCGACGGCTGGGTCACGAGTGTCCCGGGGATCTACGCCATCGGCGACGTGATCGCCGGCCCGATGCTGGCGCACAAGGCCAGCGAGGAAGGCGTCGCCTGCGTCGAGCGTATCGTGACAGGGTACGGTCACGTGAACTACGGGGCGATCCCGGGCGTGTGCTACACGCACCCCGAGATCGCCAGCGTCGGCAAGAGCGAAGACGAGCTGATCGAAGCGCGAGTGCTCTACAAGAAGGGCAGCTTCCCGTTCATGGCCAACGGACGGGCCAAGGCCCTGGGCAGCGTGGACGGTCGGGTGAAGATCCTGGCACACGCCGAGACCGACCGCGTGCTCGGCGTGCATATCATCGGCCCGCGCGCCGGCGAGCTGATCGCCGAGGCGACCGTCGCCATGGAGTTCGGCGCCAGCGCCGAGGATCTCGCGCGGACCTGTCACGCGCACCCGACCCTGGCCGAGGCGACGAAAGAGGCGGCCCTGGCCGTGGACGGCCGCGCGCTGCACACCTGAGGCGCGAGAGCCCGATCTGGTGCGCGCCGCCGGGGTCGGCTACGCTTCGCTCCGATGCATCGCCGTGGGTTTTTGATCGGGGGCGTTTCGGTCTTGGTCCTCCCGAGCTGCGTGTCCAAGCCGAAAATGCAGCTGCATCACGCCGAGGTGCAGAACGCCGGCCCGATGGGGATCGGCATGAACGTGTTTTTGCGCGTGAACAACGAGAACAGCTTCGATGTGCAAGTGCGAAATGTGCGCGTTCAGACCACGCTCCAAGGTCGGTGGACGCTCCCCGGCGTCGCCTACAGCCCGAACCAGTGGCTGCCGGCCGACGGGACGACCATCGTCCAGGCGCCGGTGATCATCCCCTGGACCATGGTCGGGCCGCTCTTGGCCGAGACCGCCATGAGCTCCTCGATCGCATACCGAGTTCGCGGTGAAGCCGACGTGACCGCGATTCGCTCGATGGGCATCCGCAGCGACAACTACCCCGTCGACGAGACCGGCTCGATTCCTCGCGCCGCCGTGCTTCAGGCCGCGCGCACGACCATGCCGTTTTGATGCGGTAAGTCGCTGTCCCACTCTTTTCTCCGGGCAGGGTTGACGCTCGGGGCAAACGCCCTGATGCTTGGCGTTCGTCGGCGTGTTCGCGCGCCGACGGGGAGGGTGAAGAAATGGGGCCGGGGGGCCAGGCATTCGTGGGCGGCGAATCTGGAGGGGAGCTGGGAATGAACGGTGGGCGCCGTCGTTTCAACCCAAGCCGTGCAGCGTGCGCGGGGAAGAGGGAGTGACCATGGAACACAACGACCAGAGAACCGCGCTCGTGGTCATGGAGGCGGGGGCACGCTGGCCGTCGTACACACGAGAGCTGGCGGGGCGGGCCTCCAGCGCCGTGGTCGAGTCCCAACCCGCCATCGAGAGCGTGGCCGAGTTCTCGGCCCGGGTCGTCGGGCGGGTCGCCCGCCTCGCCGAGCGCTCGGTTTCCATCCCGGTGGCGATCTTGGCGGCCAGTCAGCGCATCGACCCCGAGGCGCGGAAGTGCCGCTACCAGGTGGCCCGCGCGATCGTCATGAGCATGGCCACGAGCGGGGGCGGCGAGCTCTTGATCATGGGCGACGAGCATTTCGGTGACGAGGTCCGCCACGAGCTGGTGGCGTTCGCCGGCGCCCTGTGCGACGGGCTGGCGGGCAGCGCGGTCACGGTCCGCGTGCGCTTCGGCACCGGCCGAAGCGGAACCCACGCCCTCGCCCTTCCGCCGTCGTCGCGTCGGTCCGTGATGGGCGGCGAGTGATGCTCGCGCCTTGACACGGCGCGTCATGGTGCGTATTCAGACCCGGTCCCCGCAGGAGGTCCGAGGTCCATGGGAAAGAAGAGTGGCGGGCGGCGCGTCGCCATCGTCAGCGGTCTCCGAACCCCGTTCGTGAAGTCGGGCACCGCGTTCAGGGAGCAGAGCGCCCTCGATCTCGGCAAACACGTCGTGACCGAGCTCCTGCAACGCAGCGGCCTCGATCCGAACCGCGTCGAGCAGCTGGTCTACGGGCAGGTCGTGCCGTCGCTGGTCGCGCCGAACATCGCCCGAGAGATCGTGCTCGGCACTGGCATGCCCCGGGGCATCGAGGCGTACAGCGTGTCGCGTGCCTGCGCGACCAGCTACCAGTCCACGGTCAACGTGACCGAGGCCATCCTGGCCGGGGCGATCGACTGCGGCGTCGCCGGCGGCGCCGACAGCGCCAGCGACGTGCCGATCGCGGTCAGCAAGCGGCTGGCCGAAGCGCTGATCGCCGCGAGTCGCGCGCGCAGCCTGGGCGAGCGCGTGCGAGCGTTCGCCGGCCTCTCGCCCAAGGACTTGGTGCCCGTTCCGCCGGCCCTGAAGGAGTACTCCACCGGCCTGACCATGGGCGAGAGCGCCGAGAAGATGGCGAAGGAGAACGGCATCGGCCGCCGAGCTCAGGACGAGCTGGCGCATCGCAGCCACAGCCTCGCCGGCGCGGCCTGGGTCGACGGTCGATTCGAAAGAGAGGTGATGCACGTGTACGTGCCGCCCAGCTTCCAAGCCGTGTCCGAAGACAACCTGGTTCGCAAGGATTCGAGCCTCGACTCTTACGAGAAGCTTCGGCCCGCGTTCGACAAGAAGCTCGGCACGATCACCGCGGGCAACAGCTCGCCGCTCACCGACGGCGCCAGCGCGCTGCTCCTGATGAGCGAAGAGCTGGCCAAGGCCGAGGGCTTCGACGTTCTGGGGTTCGTTCGCAGCTACGCCTTCGCGGCCATCGACCCGGCGGGCCAGATGTTGATGGGCCCGTCGTACGCCACGCCGCTGGCGCTCGATCGCGCGGGCATCAAGCTCAAGGACCTCGACTTGATCGACATGCACGAGGCATTTGCCGCCCAGGTGCTGAGCAACACCCAGGCGTTCGAGAGCGACGCCTTCGCCCGCGAGCAGCTGGGGCGAAGCAAGAAGCTCGGCGAGGTCGACTGGGACAAGTTCAACGTGTGTGGCGGCTCGATCGCCATCGGTCACCCCTTCGCCGCCACCGGCGCGCGGCAGATCACCCAGACGCTGAACGAGCTTCGACGGCGCCAGGGAGGGCTCGCGCTGTGCACGGCCTGCGCAGCGGGTGGGCTCGGCGCGGCAATCGTACTGGAGGCAGAGTGATGTCTGGGGAAAGCGGCAATGGGTCGGGGTCGCGGCGCGTGCTCGAGATCGAGCGGCGCTCGGACGGCGTGGCCGTCGTACGGATGGATGTTCCGGGCGAAACCATGAACACGCTGCAGGCGAATTTCGCCGCCGAGTTCGCCCAGGTGTTCGACGAGCTCGACCAGTCGAGCGAGGTCCGAGCGGTGGTCTTCACCAGCGGCAAGCGCGACAGCTTCATCGCCGGGGCTGACGTTCGGATGATCAAGGCGGTGAAGACCGCCGCCGAAGCCGCGGAGCTTTCGCGCACCGGGCAGCGCGCCATGGCGCGTGTCGCGTCGTTCCGCGTGCCGGTGGTCGCTGCCATCCACGGCGCCTGTCTGGGCGGGGGGCTCGAGACCGCGCTGGCCTGCCATGCGCGCATCGCCACCGATGACAAGAAGACCAAGCTCGGCCTCCCCGAGGTCCAGCTGGGCCTCTTGCCCGCCGCTGCGGGGACCCAACGCCTGCCGCGCCTGATCGGGGTGCAGGCTGCACTCGACCTGATGTTGACGGGCAAGCAAGTCGACGGGCGCCGCGCGAAGGCCATGGGACTGGTCGACGACGTGGTGCCGCTGCCGGTTCTGCTCGAGGTCGCGTGCCGGCACGCGCTTTCGCTCGCCGACCGCGGGCGGCCCGAGCCCACCGGTTTTGCTCGGTTCCAATCAATCTTCAGCAAGCGAGAGCTGACCGAGCTCGCGCTCGCCGAGAACCCGCTCGGTCGCAAGGTGCTGTTCGACCAGGCCCGGAAGCGGCTGCTCGCCAAGACGCGCGGCAACTACCCCGCGGCCGAGCGAATCCTGGACGTGGTCAAGGCGGGCTTCGAAGCTGGGTTCGAGCGCGGGCTCGAGGCCGAAGCGCTGGCGTTCGGGGAGCTGGCAACCAGCCCCGAGGCAGCGCAGCTGATGTACCTCTTCACTGCCACCGTCGAGCTGAAGAAGGACCGCGGCGTCGAAGACGCCAGCGTCGAGTCCAGGCCCGTGCACAAGGTCGGCATGCTCGGCGCGGGGCTGATGGGCGCTGGCATCGCCTACGTGACGAGCTCGCTCGCGAAGGTGCCGGTGCGACTGAAGGACAAGGGCGACGAGGGGCTCGCGGCGGGTCTGAAATACGTGGCGGGCATCCTGGACGGGCGCGTGAAGAAGAAGCGGCTGACGCGCCTGGAGCGCGACCGGCTCTTCTTCCAGATCACGCCCACCGTCGACTACTCGGGATTCCGGGACGCCGAGCTGGTGATCGAAGCCGTGTTCGAAGACCTGGCGCTCAAGCACCAGATGGTGAGGGACATCGAGGCCCACGGGCACGAAAAGGCGATCTTCGCGTCGAACACCTCGTCGCTGCCCATCACGCAGATCGCCGCGGGTGCCAAGCACCCCGAGCGCGTGATCGGGATGCACTACTTCTCGCCGGTGCACAAGATGCCCCTGCTCGAGATCATCGTGACTCCCAAGACCGCTCCATGGGTCACCGCCACCTGCGTCGAGCTCGGCAAGAAGCAGGGCAAGACGGTGATCGTCGTGAACGACGGAGTGGGCTTCTACACCTCGCGCATTCTCGCGCCGTACATGAACGAGGCGGCGTGGCTGCTCTCGGAGGGCGTGCCGGTCGAAGAGCTCGACGGCGCGCTGGTGGACTGGGGCTATCCCGTCGGTCCCGTCACGCTCCTGGACGAGGTCGGCATCGACGTCGGCGAGAAGGTCGGCAAGATCATGCTCGGTGCGTTCGGCGATCGGATGGTCCCGCCGCCGGGCATGGACAAGCTGGTGGCCGACCAGCGCTTGGGTCGCAAGAACGCCCGTGGTTTCTACCTGTACGGCGACAAGAAGCAGGCGAAGAAGAGGTTGGTGGACGCGAGCGCCTACGCGGTGCTCGGGGTCACCCCCAAGCCCGGCGCCACTCCCAGACACGAGATCGCCGAGCGCTGCGCGCTGGCGATGGTGAACGAGGCGGCACTCTGCTTCGGCGACGGCGTCCTCCGCTCGGCCCGGGACGGCGACATCGGTGCGATCTTCGGCCTCGGGTTTCCCCCGTTTCGCGGGGGGCCGTTCCGCTACGTCGACGCGGTCGGCGCCCTCGACGTCGTGCGCCGGCTCGAGCGCTACGAGAAGCAACACGGCAAGCGCTTCACGCCGGCGCCGGTGCTGGTCGAGATGGCGCGAGGCGGCGGCACCTTCCACGGGGAACGCGCAGTGGCCGTGGGCAGCCGGGGTCCGGGCAAGGGAGCCGCGCGCGCGCGGGTCTGAGTCTCAGGGCGCGGGTGCGCGTGCCATCTCGCTCTTGGCGCCGGTCGTGCCCCAAGTGATGAGCTCGGTCTTGGCCGGTTTGCCGATCTCCTCGGATTTGACCACGCCGCTGATCGGCACCGCAGGGTGGATCCAGACGTTCTGATCCGATTGGGCCTGGCCCACCTCCATCTTCTGCTGCCGCTTGTAGGCGCCGCGGAAGGTAGCCGCCGGCACCGTGACGTCCTCTTGAGGCGAGCCCGCCAGGTTGGGGACGAAGATGTCGGCCAACGCCCGCTTGTAGCCGTCGGCGCTTGGGCCGAGTTTGTCCTCGCGCAGCTCTTTGACCTGGCTGTTGGGCATCCGGATGCGCGCGGCCTTGATCTCGATGCTGTTCGGGTCGCTGCGGTTGGACAGCTTGACCAAGAGCTGCATCACCGTGCCCGCCTCGGCCGCGCCCCGCACGATCTCGACCCAGTGAGCGCCCTGCTCTTCGCCCACGATCTTGTAGGTGATCTCGGCCGTGGTGCCGTCGTCCAGGGTGGTGCGGTACTTCGACCACTGACCCACCGCGAAGGGCGCGAGCTCGGTCGCCGAGGGGCGCCCCACCTCACCGCCCGCAGCCGGCGGCTCCGCCACGCTGGTGCCGGCGTTCGAGCGCTGCGGGGTCCCATCTGCTTCGGGCTTGCTGCACCCGAGCGGGACCAGGGTCACCAGCAACACGGACCAGGCGCGACTCATGGCCCGGGTTCTAGGTCACCTCCACCGCCAGCGCCACTCTGGCGGTACACTCGCGCCCCGGAGGCCCCGTGGACCGCAACCTATTTTCCGAAGAGCACGAGCAGTTTCGGCAGTCGTTCAAGCAGTTCGCCGAGCGCGAGATCGCTCCGAACCAGGCGCGCTGGCAGAAGCAGGGCATGGTCGACCGCGAGGCCTGGCGCAAGGCCGGCGCGGGCGGCTTCTTGTGTCCGTGGCTCGAGCCCGAGCTCGGCGGTCCCGGGGGCGACTTCTTGTGCTCGGTGGTGGTGATCGAAGAGCTGGCCAAGCTCTACGAGTCTGGCTTTGCCATCTCGCTGCACTCGGACATCATCGTCCCTTACATCCACGAGTTCGGCAGTGACGCGCAGAAGCAGCGGTGGCTACCCGGCTGTGCCTCGGGCGACCTGGTGACCGCCATCGCGATGACCGAGCCCGGCACCGGCAGCGACCTGGCGAACATCACCACCACTGCGGTTCGTGACGGCGACGACTACGTGGTCAATGGCACCAAGACGTTCATCTCGAACGGCATCTTGTGCGACCTGTGCATCGTCGCGGCCAAGACCGACGCCGACCCCGCCAACGCCCATCGTGGGATCTCGCTGATCGTGGTCGAGGCCGAGCGCCCGGGCTTCGTGAAAGGCAAGAAGCTGGAGAAGATCGGGATGGCCTCCCAGGACACCGCCGAGCTCGCGTTCGAGGACTGTCGCGTCCCGGTGGCGAACCGCCTGAGCGAAGAGGGCGCGGGTTTCATGATGCTGATGAAGAAGCTGGCGCAAGAGCGGCTGGTCGTGGCGCTGGCGGCCCAGGCCAGCGCCGAGCAGGTGGTGGCCGACACCGTGGCCTACGTGCAAGAGCGCAAGGCCTTCGGCAAGCCCATCGCCAGCTTCCAGAACACCAAGTTCAAGCTGGCCGAGGCCGCCACCAAGGTGGAGGTCGGTCGCGCGTTCGCCGATCGTCTGGTTCAAGAGCACATCGCCGGGAAGTTTCTGGTGAAAGAGTGCTCGATGGCGAAGCTGTGGCACACCGACATGGTCGGCGAGGTGGTGGACGAGTGCCTGCAGCTCTTCGGCGGCTACGGCTACATGCTCGAGTACCCGATTGCCCGTGCGTACATGGACGCTCGCGTGCAGCGCATCTTCGCCGGCACCAACGAGATCATGAAGGTGATCGTGGCCAAGCAGATGGGGCTCTGACTCAGAGCCGGGCGCCCAGGCTGCGCAGCAGCACCCCCACTCCGACCGAGACCGCGTTGGCCAGCGCCGAGACCGCCACCGCCCGGCGCCAGCTCAGCGCCGGGAACACCAGGCGATAGAGCAAGACCTCCGAGCCGACCGCCCACGACTCGGCCGCCACCAGCATGGGCGTGTAGCTCAGACCGAGCTCGGGGAAGACGAACCACACCGCCGGGTGACTCAGGACGTTGGCGGCGACCACCGCCGCCAGTCGCCGGGCCCGCGGTTCGTGGGGCTCGAGCAGCCAGGGCGCGACGCACAGCTCGGAGCCCACGGTGACGACGAACGCCCGAGCCCAGAAGGCGAGGTAGGTCACGCCCGCGCCCCGCCTGCCCAGACGTGCAGCATGCGGCGAAGATACTCGTCACTGCTCGCCCAAGGCCAGGGCGACTCGGTTGTCTCATCGGGGATGGCCGCGCGCAGGGGTGATTCCATGCTGTTCTCGCTGCGGGGGCTCTCGGCCGGCGACCGCGAGCGGATCGAGCGCGAGCTGCGGAAGCACCGCTTGGCTGCCGAGGCTGCGCTCGTGCGACGGTGGGCCAAGCCGCCGGCCGAGCGGGGCCCGGAGCCAGAGCCCGCCCAGGGGAAGCGGGAAGAGGAGATCCGCCGGCAGGCCGCGGTCGAGTCTGCGCGGGCCGAGAGCGCGGCGCGTGCCGAGGTCGAGATGCTCGCGCTGCAGCACGCCCACGAGCGGCGGATGCGTCAGCTCGAGAGTCGCGGGCAGCGCGGGAGCCTGATCGCCGTGCTCGGGCTGATCGTCGCGGTGCTCTCGGTCGCGGGCTCGCTCGGGCTCTACTTCGGGAAGCTGCGCCCCGAGACGCTGCGCGTGCAGCGAGCGTACGACGAGCTGGTCGCGGCAGAGCGGCATCGAGCCGAAGAGACCAAGCGCCTGCTCGAGCGCAGCGAGAAGCGCCGCGCCGAGCTGTCGAGCGAGCTGGACGCGGCTCGCCGGCGCGTCGAGGTGCTGGAGGGCCGATCACAGTGAGAGCGTCAGAGCCTCCCCGAGCTCCGACTCGCAACGGGTCACGTGCTCCAGGAACTGAGCGACGCGCGCATCGACGCCGGCGATCTGCCCTTTGCTGAGCACCGGTGCCAGCGGGTCGGCTGCCAGAGTGCTCGACAGCCGCACGCCCAGCCGCGCGTCCGGCGCGGCAGCCGGCCCCAGCGCGCGGAGCGCGGTCACCGTGGCCCGCCGGAAGCGGCAAATCGGCGACAGTCGAGCCATCGTGGTCTCGCCGCGGCTCGCGCGCCAGGGCGCGAACGACGAGGCGTTGTCGAGGAAGATCAGCGGACCGCCGCCCAGTGAAAGCACGTTGCCGCCCGACCAGCGATCGGTGTTGTCGATCAGGAAGTCGAACACGACCAGATCGCTCCACTCGGGCAGGCGCTTCGCCAGCTCTTCGCTCGGGGGCTCCTTCGAACGCAGTCCGTCGGTCCACCCCTTGGGCGGCTCGGCGCTCACCAGGCGGCCGGCGTGCCAGGCGATCATCGCCCCGGCAACGCGACCGTCGCGGGCGGGCACCTCTTCGCGAAGGCGCTCGACGAATTTCCCGTCCGCGTCCGAGGCCTCGAGCTGCTCGACCAGGTGTGGATACCCGATGGCACGCCCGACCACCGCCGCCGTTCGCGAGAAGCCGACGATGCGGTCGAGGTGGTAGGCGGCGATCTCTCCGCGGAAGTTGGACGCCGAGTGCTTCTGCTCGGGCTTGAACACGGCGCGACTGCCATCCCCGAAGCGCACCCGCAGCGTGATGGTCGCGCCCCCGGGGTTGCGGGTGATCTCGGTGATCGGTGCGCTCGCCAGCCGCTCGAGCCACTGCTTGTCCTTGCCCGGGTCCACCGGTCCGGCGAAGCCCGCGTGAGCGCCTGCTGGGCGAGGCAGCCCCGCCAAGAGCGCCGTCGGCGCGGCCGGTGGTCGTTCGGGCGGCGGCCGGACCCGCACCCCCACACTCGTCGACGGCGCGGGAGCCGAGGCGCTGGGCCTCGGTTCGGGCGCGGGCTCCACGGCGGACGCGCTGGGGACGGCCACGGTCGCGGTCGGGCCTTCGACGCTGGGCGGGGCTCGGCGCTCGCAGGCGGACGCGAGGGCGACGAGCAGCAGCAGGCCGTGGCGCATGCGCGCATAAGATGCACTAGTCTCGTGGGCGGTGCGAAGAGTGGTTCGGGTGCTGGCCTTGGTGGCGGTCGCCGCGGCGTTACCGCAGGCCAGCGCGCGCCCCGAGCCAGCGCCTCTCGAGCTGCCGGTAGCGCTCGCCGGCACGACCGTGGCGTTCGCCCGAGCCCCGGAGCAGCCGCTGCCGCGCGTGATCGACGTCGCTCCGCTGGGCGCGCGCGTCGCTCTCGATGCGCCGCTGGTCGTGCGATTCGACGGCCCGGTTCCGAGCGCGCGGCGGTCGGGCGTGGTCGAGCTCGAGCCCGAGGTGGCGGGCGAGGCGCGTTGGAACGACGACTCCACCTGGACGTTCACGCCCAAGCGATGGCGTCAGGGTCGCCCGCAACGCGTCCGCGTCCGCCCGCCGAGTGGGGACCCCATCGAGTGGACGTTTCGCGCGCGGGTGCCGATGCCGCTCGCGCCGGTGGCGGGCGAGGGCGCGCGCCTGGTCCTCACCTTCGACGACGGGCCGAACGATCGCCGGCAAGCCGATCGTCTGCTCGACCGCTTGAAAGAGTTGCGCATCCGCGCGCTGTTCTTCCCCTCGGGGCGCTGGGCCCAGACGCGGCCGGATTGGGTGCTGCGCGCTCGCGACGAAGGTCATCGCGTGTGCAACCACACCTTCAGTCACGTGAACCTGACGGCGCCGTGGATGACCGAGGCGCGCATCACCGACGAGATCGTCCGAGGGGCCGGCGACGGCGACTGCAAGCTCTTCCGCCCCCCGCTGATGGGGGTCGACGCGCGGGTCGAGCGCATCGCGAAGACGCTTGGCTACGAGGTCTACCTGTGGGACGTCGATAGCCGCGACTGGGAAGGTGGGCCCGCCGAAGACGTCCTGGCGACGGCGCTCGGCCAGGCCAGACCGGAAGCGGTGGTGCTCTTCCACATCCACGCCGACGCCACCTTCCAGATCTTGCCGACCCTGGCGGAGCGGCTGCGGGCGGCCGGCTACGTGCTCTCTTGGGACCCGGCCGATGCCCCGAGCCGCCGTGTAGGCCTGGGTGGGAGGCCTGAATGGGGAGCGCTCACCGACCGTCCGACAGACGCGGAAACCTCCATGGCCGACGCGGACCTGCCTGGGCTTGGCCCACCGTGAGGCCTCGCTGCTACACTCCGAGTCCCGAGAATCGATGGAAGGTCCTCGGGACGCCCTTCGTAGCAGTATTGGGGCGACCGCTGCCTACTTCGACTGCTTAGGGAACAAGGAGAGACCGGAATCATGCACAAACTCATCGCACCCTTCCTGATCGGCGCGGCCGCTTTCGCGGTGCCCATGCTCGTTCCGTCCACCGCCCACGCCGGGCTGGAGGCGTGCGGAGACATCCACGTCGAAGCCAGCGGCACCTGCGAAGCCATGGCCAAGGGCGGCTGCGACGTCCAGTGCAAGGACCTGAAGTTCGAGGCCGCCTGTCAGGCCGAGGGCTACGTGAGCTGCAAGGGCGAGTGCTCTGGCACCGCCAGTGTGGACTGCACTGGCTCGTGCGACGTCAAGGGCTGCGAGACCAAGTGCAGCGGGGACGAGCTCAAGTTCGACTGCGCCGCGAATTGCACCGCGGGTTGCGACGCCGATTGCGCCGGCAGCTGCGAGAGCAAGTGCGGCACCGACTCGGAGTGCAAGAGCAGTTGCCAGGGCTCGTGCAAGGCGACCTGCCAGGGCGAGTGCAAGGGCAGCTGCACCGGTGAGTACCCGGACTGCAAGACCAAGTGCGAGGCCAGCTGCAAAGGCCAGTGCCAGGCGAAGTCCAACATCAACTGCCAGGTGGACTGCCAGGGCAAGCTCCAGGCGACCTGCGAGACCAAGCTCGAGGGTGGCTGCACGGCAAAGTGCGAGAGCCCCGAGGGCTCGGTGAAGTGCGACGGGCAATACGTGGACAACAACGGCAACGCGCAGGCGTGCCTCGACGCCCTCAGTCAGTGGCGGGCGTCGATCAACGCCAGCGCCAGCGGCAGCGCGACCGCCAGCTGCAAGAACGGCAAGTGTGAAGCCGAGGCCGAGGGCGAGGCCGAGGCCAGCTGCGCCACGGCTCCTGGCCCGCGTGCCGGTGGCGCCGCGTTCGCGTTCGGTGCGTTCGGGCTGCTCGCGGCCTGGGCTCTGGGTCGCCGCCGGCGAAGCTGAGCATCACTCGTTGGTTCATCGCACGAAGGCGCCGCACCCCGGCGCCTTCGGCGTTTGGTGCGTCAGTCTTTCTTCTTCTCGGGCTTCTCGCACTTGATCGTGCCCTCGGCGTTGCAGCTGGTGCCGGCCTTGCACTCCTCGTCGATCACGAATTTTCCGCCCTTGCACACCACGATGCTGCTCTTGTCCGAGTTGCAGGCGTGCTTGCCCTCCATCTCGGCGGTGCACGGGTCCTGGTCCCGGGCTACGGACATGTCGCAGCCCAGCTTGCCCCCCTCGGACTTGCAGCCGGTCGGGCCCAGGCACTGGAACTCCAAGGTCATCTTGCCGGCCTTGCAGGTGAGGTACTGCTTGCCATCCACGCTGCACGCCTTCGTCTTGTCGGCCTCGCGGCAGGCATCGCCGGGCTCGGCCACGGACACGTCGCAGAGCGGCCGCCCTTCCTGGGTCTCACACCCCTTGGGTCCGCGGCAGCTGGTGGCAACGAACTTCCCACCCGTGCACACGATCTTGGTCTTCGGGTCGTTGCACGCCGACGCGCCCTCTTCGTCGGTGGAGCAGGCGTCGCCGGCCTGGTTGCCGGTGATGTCGCACGACACGCCGCTCGGACTGAGCCCACAACCGCGCGGCCCCTTGCACGGCGCCTGGATGTAGCTGCCCTTCTGACAGACCAGCTGGCTCTTCTTGTCGACGCAACGCGCCTCGCCTTTGTCGCACGAGCTGCCCGGCCCGGGCTTGCAGGCAGAGGACAGAGAGAGAAGCAGGAGGAAGAGCGTGCCGGTGATGCGCATGGGAGGCCGCGGAGTCTAGCGGCTCTCCCGTCCGAAGGGCAGACGCGAGTTTTTCTCAGCGCCGAACCACGCGCACGGCCTGCGAACGCCCGGAATCGCACCGACGAGCGGCGTGCGCCAGGTCGCGGCTGTTCTCGTGCACCGCCTCGAGCAGGTAGCGGTGCCGGCGCGCTCGCGCCACGTCCGTCGGCTGGATCAGGAGGTCGGCCTGTGTGCGCGCGGTCCGAAGCTGAGCATGGACCTGGCTCAGCTTCTCGCTCACGCAGCGCGCGCGTCCGGTGTCGTTGGCCTCGCGTGCTGCGCGTAGCTCCATTCGCACACTCAGCGCGCTCTGCTCGACCTCGCGCACGAGCGCGGTCGCGGTCGGCTGGTTCTTGGCCGCCGCAGGTGCCGCCACCAGGCCCACCAGACAGGCCGCCCAGAGAGCCGAGCGGGCGAAGCGCGGGCGAGGCGATAGCGGGACGGTCGACATCTCTTGGCCCATCCGATGCAGGGCCGGGGCCGGGCATTCACGCTGGCTCAGCGCCGGGCGGTGATGTCGACGCAGACCTTTCCGAAGTGGTTCCCCGATGCCAGGTGCTCGAGCGCGCTCTTGACTTCGTCGAAGCCGAAGACGCGATCGACCACCGGGCGCAGCTGGTTCTGCTCCACGGCACGGATCAGCGCCTCGAACGACTCACGATGCCCGACGATCACGCCCTGAAGTCGGATGTTCTGCATCAGCACGCCGAGCAGGTTGAGCTCGATCGACCCACCGCCCAGGTTGCCGATGATGCTGATGGTGCCACCGGGGCGCACGGCCCGGAGCGAATGGCCGAAGGTCGCGGCGCCGCCGACCTCGAGCACGTGATCCACGCCGCGTCCGCCCGTGGCGTCGCGCGCGGCCTTGCCCCACTCCGGGTTTCGCCGGTAGTTGAGCAGCACGTCGGCGCCGAGCTCTCTGGCGCGCTCCAGCTTGTCGTCGCTCGAGCTGGTGATGACCACGCGCGCACCGAGCGCCTTCGCGAGCTGAAGGCCGAAGATCGACACCCCGCCGGTTCCGAGCGCCAAAAGCGTGTCCCCTGCCGTGAGCTGGCCGTGGGTGACGAGCGCGCTCCAGGCCGTGACGCCGGCACACGGCAGGCACGCGGCCTCGAAGTCCGAGAGAAACGACGGCACTCGCACGACGGCGTCGCCGCCGATCTTCATCCGCTGGCATAGCGTGCCGTCGAATGGCCCGCCCAAGGTGGTCTTGAGCTTGTCGCGCGAGGGCTCGCCCGAGAGCCAGCCCGTGGCGAAGATCGGACACACCCTGTCGCCGACGCCGACCCGAGTCACGCCGCTGCCCACCGCGACCACCGTGCCCACGCCGTCGGATGCCGGGATGAGCGGCAGCGGTTGCCTCGGATTGTACGAGCCGCGTACCATCAGCAGGTCGCGGTAGTTGAGCGACACCGCGCGCATTTCGACCACCACGTCTCCGGGGCCTGGCTCCGGATCAGGCCGCTCTTCGACCCGCAGATTGTCGAGCCCGAAACCCCCAGCGACGACCACTGCCTTCATCGGCCGGGAACTTACGCCAGGCGCCGGCGGGCGGTCACCGGTTAAGCTCGGTCCGTGCTCCGTTCCGCGGCGACCGCTCTGGCCCGCGCCCCGGCCCTCGCGGTGGCGCTGCTCGCCCTGGCCTACGCCGCTTGCCCCCGGCCGCCGCAGGCGCCGTTCGTGTCCGCCGAGCGAGGCGGCGTCCGGCTCGAAGTCCTTACGGCGGCGCGGACGCCCAGCGGACCACGCGCCCAGGGGCAGCCCGGCGACTTCATGCTCTCGAGCCCGCTCGTTCGCGTGGTGGTCGGTCGGTCCGGGAGCCGCGCCGCCGGGGCGCTCGTGGACGCGACGGCGAGCGAGTGGCTCGACGACGCGCTGACGGGGCTCGTGCCGGTGTTCGAGGTCGATGGGCGTGAGGTCGCCCTGACCGTGCGGCGCGTCGCGCCGGTTCTGTCGGGGCCCGAACCACGGCTCCGGATCGAGCGCACGGGCAGCGAGCTGTTCGCCGACACGGACGTGACCCTCGCGCCGGGTCAGCGCTGGATCACCCTCACCACCCGGGTCGAGAACCGCGGTCGCGCCACGCGCCGTGTGCGCGTCGGCGATCGGCTCGAGTGGTACGGGGACGACCCATTCGTCCCCGGCGTCGGGTCGGTCGGCGACGCGCGTGAGGTCGCATCGCGCTGGTTCTCCCACTCTGGGAAACGCCAGTTCTTGGCCTTGGCGTTTCCAGCGGGGCCGGCCGACGTGAGCTTTCGCAAGCGTGAGATGGGCGCCCAACGGCAGGTTGCATGGGGCCTGCGCGCGACCCTGGGGCCCGTCCAGAGCACGACCCACGTGCGCCGTCTGGTCGTGGCCCCGGGCTCGCTGGAAGCCGTGGCCGAGCACGCGTGGCGGGCGGCGGGGGTCGCGCCCGGATTCGTCGAGGCCGCTCTGGCTTCGAAGCCGGCGTGGGCGGTGCTCGAAGCCCGCGACGGGAGCGGGCGCCTGGTGCAGAGCGTGCGCTCGACGAGCTCGAGGCTGGTGCTGCCGGCGCCTCCCGGGGACTACCAGCTCACCTTGCGCTCACCGGGCGGGGTGGACCTTACGAAGGCCCAGGTTCGCGCCGGCGAGACGACGCGTGTCGAGATGATCCCGCCCACGCCCGCGCTCTTGTCGTATCGGGTCAGTGACCCGAGCGGCGCCCCGCTGCCGGCCCGCCTGGTGGTGACTGGCGTTGCCCCGACGGTCAACCCCGACCTCGGCCCGTATCACCTGTCCGCCGGGGCGGCGAACGTCGCGTGCAGCGCCACCGGCAGCGGCTCGCTGGAGCTGCCCCCGGGGCGTTACTCGGTGCTCGCGACGCGCGGTCCCGAGTACGACATCGACGAGCGGGTCGTCGACGTCTCGGCGACCGAGGGGGCCACGTTCCGCGCGCGCCTGACCCGAGTGGTGGACACCTCGGGTTGGATCGCCGCTGACCTTCACCTGCATGCCGATCCGAGCGGCGACTCCGAGGTCCCGCTGCCAGACCGTGTGACGTCGCTGGTGGCCGAGGGCATCGAGCTCGCGGTGGCCACCGACCACAATCACGTCACCGACTATGGCCCGGCGGTTCGACAGCTGGGGTTGGAGCGAGAGCTTGCGACCCAGCCCGGCGTCGAGATCACGACCGGCGACTGGGGGCACTTCAACGCGTACCCCTATCCGCTCGGGACCGGGCTGCCCCCACTCGATGCCTCGCCCGCGGCGCTGCTGGCGTCGGTTCGAGCGCTCGCGCCGAAGGCGCTGATCCAGGTCAACCACCCTCGCATGGGCAACATCGGGTACTTCAACCAGCTCGAGCTCGACGACGCGGGGGTGAGCTCGAAGCGCGGCGCGAGCCTGGACTTCGACCTGATCGAGGTCTGGAACGGCTTCGACCTCACCCAGCTCGACGTGCTCGATCAGGGGCTGGCCGAGTGGATGCGTCTGATCCGCCTCGGTCGTCGCTACACCGCCGTCGGCAACTCGGACTCGCATCGCATCGCGTTTCAGTGGGCGGGCTACCCCCGGACCTACGTCCGCGCCGAGAAGGCCGAGTGGGACGAGATCGCGTCTTCGTTGCGCGCGGGGCGCGTCGTGGTGACCAGTGGGCCCTTCATCGATCTGCGAGTCGACGGCGAGGGGCCCGGCGCACTGGTCAAGGCAGAGCAGGGGACGGTCGGCGTCGAGCTCGAGGTGCGCGCGCCACCGTGGATCGGCGTGGAGCGCGCCGAGCTGTTGCTGGACGGGAAGCTCGCCCTAGAGGTCGATGCCAGCGCGCCCGAGCGCGACGTCGGCGCGAGCCCCCGAGCAAGGCTTCGCTTCGTCGGCGGCTTGCCGGTTTCCCACGACGCGTTTCTGATCGTGGTGGTGCGCGGCACCACCAGCCTCGAGCGGGTGCTCCCCGGAACCCGGGTCGTACCCGTCGCTTTCACCAACCCGGTCTTCGTCGACGGCGACGGCGACGGCCGGTTCACGCCAAAGCCCTGACCCTCTCAGCTCTCGAGCTTCGAGAGCAGTCCGTAGGCGCGCTGCCAGCCCGGCTCACGGGCGCCGACCCTGCCGTGGAGCCAGCGCCGCAGCGCGTCCCGGGTCTCGCCGCCGAACGCCTCGTGCTCGGCGTCGAGCACGTCGAGGGTCGACCCGACCACGCTGGCCGGGGCGCCGGTCGCCAAGCTCGCGACGCCCGCTACGTCGCCCCGCGCGGCGAGACTCAGCAGGTGCTCGGCCGCCAGCTCTGGGTGCCGGCGCCACACCCAAGGCGCGAGCGCGGTGCTCGTGAGCCACTCTCGCGCAGCGGGTTCCGGCAGGGCGGCCGCCAACGCCTCGAGTAGCGCGCGGTCGGTCGGGGGCGCAGCGGTGAGCAGCGACCAGGCTTCGATCGGCAAGCGCGGCGCGAGCTGGGGGTGAGACGACAGCGCGCTGAGCGTCAGCGCAGGCGGCGCGTGCTCGAAGTAGTCGCGTCCGGCTTCCGTGCGCGGGTCGAGCACACTGCCGGTGAGCTCGGGGCAGCCCGCGCGCTGCCAGCTGGCATAGAGGGCTGCCGCGAGCGTCGCGAGCCGCTCTTGTCCGCGTGCGAGCCAGAGGTGGCGCAGGACCTCCGCCTCGCGTGGCGACAGCCGCGCTGCTGCCCAGCCGAAGCCTTCGCTGTTCACCAGGTCGAGGAGGCGCCCCGGCTGCTCCAGCGCGTGGGGAGGGCGCTCGGTCGCGCGGGCGCGCCGCGCTCGATCGATCAGCGCAAACGCTCCCAAGAACCAGGGAGTGCCCGCGTCGCAAGCTCGTAGCGTGTCGCCAATCGCGTCGTAGACGGCACCGAGCCAGCTCTCGCTCGGCCATGGCTCTTCGAGCGTCTCGGCGACGGCCAGCGCGGCGAGGAAGAACCCTCCGCGCGAGAACACGGCTCCGAGCGCGTCCGGGTGCTCGATGCGCGGCAGCGGTGGCGAACCGGGCAACGTCACCGAGAGGTCGCGGACGGCGTCCCAGAGATCGCGGAGTGCCTCCGCGTCGGGCTCTGCGCCACCCAAGAGCGCCAGGCCGGCGCACCGAAAGGTGGTCTCGACCGCCACGGCGTAGGCGGGGTTCTCGCTCGCTTCCAGCTCCACGACGTCCGCGAGCAGGGTGCTGTCACCTTGCAAAAGGCGCTCGAGAAGGCGCGCGGCGATGCGCGGCGCGGCGTGGCACCGGAACACCGCTTCGCCCCACTCGAAGGGCGAAGCCTCCAGGAGCTGCCGCTCCGCCTCGAGCTCGACGGCCCGGCACAGGTAGCGCGGAGCCGGGACCAGCCGATCGTCCGCCGACGCCGCCAAGAGGCCGGCTTGGGAGAGCGCGCGCACGATGCGAAACGCCCCCGGTGAGAGCCTGCGCGCCGCACGCTCGACATCGGCCGGCCGGATCGAGGAGTCCAACTTGGCGAGCGACACTCGCAGCCAGTCGACATCGAGACTCGATTTGTGCTCGTCGGGCACCAGCGCGGTCCACTCTTCGACGGAGCGGGGCGCCGCGAACGGCGCTTCGTCGTCCGTCAACGCGCGCCGCGCCATGGCGATCAGCACGTCGACGCCGTTGCGGCGCTGCCAGGCGACGGCGCCCGCTGCCTCTCCGAAGGCCTCGTCGAAGCGATGCTTGACGTCCAGGCGAGCCAGATCGAGCACGGACTTGTTGCGAGCCCGACCGAGGCCGATGCGGTCGAGCACGCCCACCAGCCCGACGATGCTGCCGAAGGAGTCGGCCGCGCCGCTCGCGACCGGCCCCGCACGCAGCCACTCGAGCAACGTCTCGTCGTCGAGCGCCGTGTCGTCGGGCAGGCGCGAGAGCAGCCAGCGCACGAGCTCGGGCAGCACGAGTTCGACGTCCGGCGAACGAACGACGTTCCAGCCTGCGCTCGGCTCCGGCGCCACCGCGCCCGCCACGCACACCCGCCGGGTGGCGGACGCGAGGTCGTGGGGAAGCGTCGAGTCGAGCTCGATGAAGACGGGGGCGTCGTCGTCGAAGCTGAGCTGAGTTGCGTCGCGGGGCCTCATGAAGCGCGCCAGACCGCGGGCAGCGAGCCATTGCCCGGCGAGCGTGCGACCCGCGCCGGACGGCGCCACCCAGAAGGTCCGGTCCCAGCGCGTCGGGTCCAGGATCTCGGGCGGAATTGTCGGTGGCAGCCGCTCGGCGGTGAGGTCCAGCGTCCGGGCCAGCCCGAGGTCGTTCCAGCGAACCAGCCGGGACGCCACCGCCGGATCGGAGGTCGCCGGGCGCACCAGATCAGAGACTGCACATCTGAGCAGCCTGGCCAGCAGGGCCTGGACATCGGGTCGGTCCGACAGCCAGCCGAGGTCTTGCTCGTGATCCAGCTTGCTGAGCAGCGCCGCCAGCGAGCGCTCCTGGATCTTCACATCCGCCGGCCACCCTGGGTCCGCCAGCAGCGACCGCGAGAGCTGGCCAAAGCTTCGGAAGCGTTCCGGAGGAACCAACATCAAGTCGCGGAGCCAACCCACTGTTTCTGTCTAGCATAGGAGGCTTGCGCATGCAGCAAGAACACAGGATGCATGCATTATGCAAAATCATGTATTACTGCCTTCATTAGGCTTTCATCTGTGCGAGCATTGCCAGGCGGTGTGGGGCGCCGAAACAAGCTCTGACCTGAGTCGGACGGATTGATAGGAGCCAGCGGACACTAACTCGTATCGGCCCACCACCGATCACACCGCGTCAGGAGGTGTTACCAGACTTGGCACACTAATAGGAATCGCGGCTCCGTCCGGTCTATTTAGTGTCTTTGTGGCGCTATCGCGGTGCCCGCCAGCCGCCGTCTTCGAGCTCCAGGACGTACCGGCCCCCGGCGGTCAGGCGCAACCCGGCCACGTGCTGCTCGCGGCCCTCCCGATCGACCGCGCGCACGTCCCAGCGGCCCGGGCCTGAGACCGCCACCCGGAGCTTGCCGCCCGTTTCGAGACCGGACTTCAGCAAGTCCTGCCCCCAGAGCGCCGCCTGCTCGGGGGTGCCCGGGGTCAGGGCCTCTCGCGGGGCCGAGGCGACCTTGGTGCTTTTCGCCAAGAACAGCGCGTTCACCACGGCGGTCGAGCGGTTTTCGACCTGGAGCTCGATCTCGCCCTTTCCGCTCGGTTTGCCCAGCGTGTGTAGGCGCGTCGGCGCGCCCCCACCGCATCCCAGAGCGAGCATCAGAACCGCGAACATGACGGCGCGTCGCCTCATGCCGCCATGCTACCCCAACGGCTCGAACGAGCGCGCCGTGTTACATCTGGGCAGCGTGCCGTCGTCCCTTTCGGCTAGGAAGCCGCAGTCGGCGCCGGCGTAGGAAGGTTCCCTCATGCCGTTGGTTGGTTCTTGGCGCTCCTGGGCAATCCCGCTGGTCTTGATCTGTGCCGCGGTGCTCGCGCCCGCCTGTGGCGGCGCTGGGCCGTCGCCACAGGGCGCGCAAGGGCCGAGCAGCGACAAGGCCGGCAAGACCGAGGCGAAGAAGGGAGCCGAAGCGAGGCACGTGATCCCGAAGGGTGAGCGCGTGCCGAGCGAGAAGCTGGTGGACCGTCGCAATCGCGGCTCGGTCGCTGCCGACACCATCGGCGTCGTCACCAACAAGCGCGTGAAGCCGCCGAAGTCGTCCGCAGAGATCTACAAAGCTGCCGCACCGGCCACGGTCATCATCCGTGCCGGAGGTGGGCTCGGCAGCGGCGTGATCATCGACCCGGCGGGCTGGGTGCTGACCAACCACCACGTGATCGCGCCCGGCGAGAAAGACGAGTTCAAGACCAAGGTCACGGTGGTGCTGGGCAAGCTCAGCGACAGCGGCGGCATGGTTCGCCAGAAGAAGGAGTACGACGCCTTCGTCCACAAGGCCGACAAGCTCCGGGACATCGCGCTGATCAAGATCGTCGACCCGCCGGGCAAGCTACCCTCCGTCGCGATCTCGAAAGAGACGCCGCAGCCGGGCCAGCAAGTGGTCGCGCTCGGCCACGCCGGTGCAGGCATGCTCTGGGCGCTGAAGGCTGGGGAAATTTCCGCCATGGGCAAGCTCAGCGAGCAGCTGGCGACGCTGGCCCAGTTCAAGGACGACAAGGCCGGGCACGAGGCCGAAGACAAGTTCAAAAAGCAGCTCGACGACCAGAACCTCGGCTTGGTCATCCAGTCGACCTGCAACATCTTGCCGGGCGACAGCGGCGGTCCGCTACTCACCAAGGGCGGCGAGCTGATTGGGCTGAACGCGTTCAGCAATCGCGATCCGCGCACCGGCGGTCTGCTCAGCTTCCACGTTCACAAGAACGAGCTGGCGGAGTTCGTGAAAGACCGGCCCGCCCGCCCGGCGCGGCTCGTGCCCGACCCTTGGAAAGAGGGTGGGGGCGACGCCACCTTCGAAGACATCGACCTGGACGGCCGCGTGGACGCCCTGGTGCTCGAGGGGCGGCGTGCCTGCAGCTTCTGCCCCCGGCAGAGCGTCGCGGTGTTCTTCGACGTCGACCAGGACACCTATCGCGGCGTCACCAACCTGCCCGCGCTCACCGAGGTCTACCAGAAGCGCAAGTTCGACGCCGAGCTGGTCTATCTGCAGGTCGAGCGGGACACCTTCGTCTGGTACGACACCGACAACGACGGCCGGCTCGACTTGCTCGTGCACGACCCGGGCTCGAGCGGGCGCGCCTCGGCTGCGTTCAAGATCAAGAAGGACGGCGAGTTCGAGAAGGACGCCGCGTTCGGCAGCAGCCGCGACGTGCGCGCGTCGCTGCTGCAGGACTCGGCGCTGCAGACCCGAATGCAGCGCCTCGCCAACGCGGCGTTTCCCCAGCACTACGTCGAGGCCAGCTCGGCCTCGAACGACACGCTGCCGAGCCCGGTCGGGCGAACCGGCAAGGCCGTGCTCAGCGACATCGATTGGGACGGCGCGGTCGAGTCGGTGCGGGTCGATTCGGCGTTCAGCTACCGGCTTCTGGTCGACGTCGATCGCAGCAGCGTGGGCTCGCTGCCGCGAGAGTTCAACCTGTCCACCCACGGTTCGCAGGTGGACGCCGAGGTCGCGGTGGTGTCCCAGGCAAACCACATGTGGATCTGGTACGACACCGACGACGACGGGCGGTTCGACCTGGTGCTGCACTCGGGCGGCGCGCGGCTGTACGTGGCCTCCGATGCCTGGCGCGTGGACGCGAGCGGCAACAAGACCGCAGCGCCCGAACACGTCGGGCGCAAGCTGGTCCGCGCCGATCTGCTCAGCTCACCGTCGCAGGCGTCGCAGCTGCGCAACCTGATGGGCAAGGGCTTCCTGAGCATCCTGAGCGCCCCCTCGGACAGCGGCATCGGATCGTTTCCCGAGCCGATCGCCGATCACCGAGGCGCGAGCTACGAGATCATGGACATCAAGGGGCTGCAGAAGTCCGTGGTGTTGGTCTACGCCCAGGGCAGCGACGGCTATCTGGTCGACCTGGACAGCAACAGCCTGCGCACCCAGCCCGCCAAGCCCAAGGACCTGCCCAAGCTCGCCGAGGGTGGCAAGCTCGACATCGAGTTCGCCTACTTCCAGCGCAACGGCCTGGCGTGGGCGTACTACGACATCGACGCCAAGAAGGGGTACGACGTGGTGCTCTATTCGTCCGATCCGCGCGGTGGCAAGGCCGACGTCGGCTTCCGTATCGACGCGACCGGCAAGGTCACGCTCGACGAGTCACTGAAGGGCAAGCCGCTGGCGAGTCACAGCGTGTTCACCAAGCCGGCCGACCAGAAGCGCTTCGAGAAGGTCGCCAAAGAGCTGTTCGGCAAGCGCGCGGTGGAGTGAGCCTCAGAGCTTGGTCGCCTGCAAGATGGTCTGAATCGCGATCAGCGCCCCGATCGGAAACAAGATCCACAAGTAGCGCGTCTGGTGGTCCCTGAGCTCGTTCAGCGCGGCGCGCATCTGCTCCAGCTCTTTCAGCATGCGTGCGGTGTCGGACTGGCCGCTCTCGTCGTCTTTGTCTGCCACCTTGAGGTCTCCTTGCGAGAAGGCGAAACTATCGCTGGTTTGCCCCGGCCCCGAAAGAGCGGATTTCTACCCTGCCGGGCACCGGCACTTTTCCGACGCGCGCTGGCGTGGTGAGATCTCGACCCAATGAGCGCTGTCGGCCGCCGCCAACTGCTTCAGGTGGGAGTGGGCGGAGCCGCGGTTCTCGCCCTCGGCGGCGCGAGCTTGCGCTGGCTCGGCAGCGGCTACGCCCTGCGCAGCGGGGAAGTCGCGCTCGGGATGAGCGTGAAACAATGGTGCGTCGCCCGCGCGCTGGTCGAAGCGCTGACGCCCGGCGGCGACGGCCTGCCCACCGGCGCGGAGCTCGGTCTGATCCAGCAGATCGACGAGCAGGTGTGGGCAGCGGACGACGGCACCGCCAGCGACCTTCGCGCTGCCCTCGAGCTCGTCGAGCACGTGCCGCCGCTCTTCGGTCACCTCGGGCGCTTCAGCTCGCTCTCGGTCGCGGCTCGCCAAGACGTGTTCGACCGCATGGTGCGCTCGCGTCGCGATCTGTTCGTGCAGGTCGCGCTCGGCCTCAAGCAGCTGGTGCAGATCTGCTATTTCGCGGACCAGCGGGTGTGGCCGGCCATCGGCTACGACGGGCCTTGGGTCAAAGAGGCGCGGCCGCCTGCGAGCGCGCTCGCCTACCAGAAGCTCCTCGTCGACCGACGAGGTCGGGCGTGATCCGGCAGGGCCACGAGCTCGACCGCGATCAGAGCGAGAGCGTCGACGTGTGCGTGGTGGGCTCGGGATGTGGCGGCGCCTCCCTGGCGGCGGTGCTGGCCGAGCAGGGTCGCTCGGTGGTGATGCTCGAACAGGGCGGCTACTACACCAAAGACGACTTCGATCAGCGCGAGCTGAACATGCTGGCCAAGATCGACGGCGGCCGCGGCTTGCACGCCAGCGACGACGTGTCGATCTCGCTCACGTATGGCAACAACGTCGGCGGCGCGAGCGTGCACTACTGGGCGGACAGCTATCGGACGCCCGCCGATCGCCTCCTCGAGTGGCGCGACGAGTTCGGGATTCGAGGTCACAGTGAAGCGGCGCTGGCCCCCCACTTCGACCAGATCGAGCGTGATCTGAACGTGCACCCCGCGAGCGACGAATACGCCAACAAGATGAACCTGCTGGTCGAGCGCGGCGCCCGACAGCTCGGCTGGCACGTGGCCCGGGTTCCCCAGGCGCGCAAGGCCTGTCGCGCCAGCGGGCACTGCATGCAGGGCTGCGCCTACGACGCGAAGCAGAGCCAGCTCGTCACCTACGTTCCCCGCGCGGTCGCCGCCGGCGCGCGGCTGTACTCCGATCTTCGCGCCGAGCGCCTCGAGTGGACCGGGCGCAAGATCTCGGCGCTGGTCGGCCGCGTGCTCGATCGCGGCACCGGCCGGCCTCGGGGCCCCACGCTGCGGGTCGAGGCTCGCGCGTTCGTGATCGCGGCAGGCGGCTACGGGACGCCCGACTTCTTGCTGCGCCAGGGGTTGAAGGCGCAACTGCCAGAGCTGGGCGAGCACCTGTTCGTGAACCCCTGTCCGATGGTGCACGCGATCTTCGACGACGACATCATCCAGTGGCGAAACATCCCGGCGGCGTGGGGCGTCGAGGAGTTTCGGCTCGCGCGCTACCAGGGTCCGCGCCGCGTGTTCGGGCGCCCCTCGCAGAGTCGCTACCTCGAGGGCGGCTATCTGTTCATGCCGAACCAGCTCCACCCCGGCCTGCTCGGTGCGGTGCTGCCCGGCATCGGCCGCACGAATACCGAGCTGATGCGGCAGCTGCCCAAGCTCGGCGGCACCATCTGCTGGATCGACGACGTCGAGCCGGGGCGCATTCGGATCGACGGCGGTCGCCGACGGGTCGAGATGCCGCTCGGCGGCGGCAACGGCGAGCGACTCCGGGACGCGTGGAAGAAGCAGGCCCAGCTCTTGTTCACCGTGGGGGCCAAGCAGGTCTTGTTCGGTGACGCCCAAGACACGCGCATCGACCGCGCCGATCAGATCGAGTCTGCCGTGCGGCAGCTCTCGATCCGGGCCGGCCGCAACGCGCTGGGCGCGCCGCATCCGGGCGGCGGCGCCCGCATGGGCGCGAGCGCGCGGGACTCGGTGGTCGACGAAGACCACCGCGTGCACGGCTTCGACAACCTGTTTGTCGCCGACCCCAGCGTGTTCCCCAGCCCGCCCAGCGTGGACCCGAGCCTGACCATCTTGGCCTTCAGCCGGGTCGCGGCTGCAGCCGTCGCTGCGCACACGTCATGAGCCCGAAGCCGAAGCGGCCGCGCACGGTCAAGCGCGAGCGCGAGCGCGCGAGCCAGAAGCTGGGCGACGCCCGAGAGAAGCTGGCGCGGCTCGAGGCTGGCGGCGCGCCCGAGCGCCCGCTCGACGTGGAGTCGGCGTCGGTGGTCGAGCCCCGCGTGCGCGCCGAGCCTTGCCTGCGCTGCGGCTCCAGCGTGCGGGTCGACGACCACCGCGCGGAGACCGTCGGCGGGCGCCGGCTTCGCGTGGTCGTCGCCAAGTGCTCACAGTGCGGCGCCGGCCGCCGCTGGTATTTCCGGCTGGCCAGCGATCTGCCGAGCTGACTTCTCGCCCTCGGCGGCACGTGTCAGGCTCGCGGCATGACGACTCTGACGGAAACGCCGGCGTGGCGGGCGCTCGCGGCCCACAAGAGCCAGATCGAACGAACCCTGATGCGCGAGCTGTTCGCGAGGGACCCCGAGCGCTTCACGCGGATGTCCTTCGAGCTGCCGGGAATGCTGCTCGACTTCTCAAAACACCGCGCGACCGGCGAGACCGTCTCGCTCTTGCTGCGACTGGCCGAGCAGGCCGGCGTGCCCGCGCGCATCGAGCAGATGTTCGGCGGCGACGTCATCAACGTGACCGAGAAGCGACCGGTGCTGCACGTGGCGCTGCGCAACCGTGCGGGCACGCCGGTGATGGTCGCCGGCAAGGACGTCATGCCGGACGTCCGCGCGGTGCTCGGCAGGATGCGAAGCCTGGTCACCGCCCTCGAGAGCGGACAGTGGCGCGGGCACACCGGCAAGAAGATCCGCGACATCGTCAACATCGGGATTGGCGGCTCGGACCTCGGCCCGGTGATGGTCACCGAGGCCCTACGCCCCTTCTGGCGCCCTGACGTGGGCGTGCACTTCGTGTCGAACATCGACGGCACGCACCTCTCGGAGACCCTGCGCCGGCTCGACCCCGAGACCACGCTGTTCCTGGTCGCGTCCAAGACCTTCACCACCCAAGAGACGCTGACCAACGCCCGATCGGCGCGCGCCTGGCTGGTCGAGCGACTGGGCAGCGATGCAGCGGGGAAGAAGCACTTCGTCGCGCTCTCGACCAACGAGAGGGCAGTGGCCGAGTTCGGCATCGACCCCGCCAACATGTTCGAGTTCTGGGACTGGGTCGGCGGTCGCTACTCGCTCTGGTCCGCCATCGGGCTCTCCATCGCCTGCGTGATCGGCATGGACCGCTTCGAAGAGCTCCTGGCCGGCGCCCACGAGATCGACCAGCACTTCTGCACCGCGCCCCTCGAGCGGAACGCCCCCGTGCTGATGGCGCTCTTCGGCGTCTGGTACTCGGGCTTCTTCGGCGCCGCGTCCCACGCCATCTTGCCCTACGACCAATACCTGCACCGCTTCGCCGCGTACCTGCAGCAAGCCGACATGGAGAGCAACGGCAAGGGCGTCGACCGGAGCGGCCGGCCCATCACGGGCTACGACACCGGCCCGATCGTCTTCGGCGAGCCGGGCACCAACGGCCAGCACGCCTTCTACCAGCTCATCCACCAGGGCACGCGGCTCGTGCCCGCCGACTTCATCGCGCCCGTGAAGCCCCAGAACCCGCTGGGCGAGCACCACCTGATCTTGCTCGCCAACTTCTTCGCCCAGACCGAGGCGCTGATGCGCGGCAAGACGCCAGAGGAAGTGGACGCCGAGCTGGCGCGGGCCGGTACGCCACCCGAGCGCATTGCCGAGCTGCGCCAACACAAGGTGTTCACCGGCAATCGTCCGACCACCTCGATCTTGATCGACGAGCTCGACCCCAATACCTTGGGCCGCCTGGTTGCGCTCTACGAGCACAAGATCTTCGTGCAAGGCGTGATCTGGGACGTGAACAGCTTCGATCAGTGGGGCGTCGAGCTGGGCAAGCAGCTGGCCAGCGCCATCTTGCCCGAGCTCAGCGACGACCGGCTGGTGACCGGACACGACGCCTCGACCAACGGCCTGGTCAATCACATGAAGCGGGTGCGCGCGCGGATCTGCGGCTCGAAGTCGCCCGCAGTTTGACTCCCGGCCAGAGGTCGGAAACACATCGAGGCATGGACATGGGCGCGGGGCTCGGGATCATCATCACGGTCGTTTCCATCTTGTTCACGCTGGTGGTCATGGCCGGCGTGGGCTTCGTCATGTGGAAGGTGTTCGGCGGGCTGATGAAGCAGTCCCAAGAGCGCTCGCGCATCTTGACCACCGGCATCCCTGCCACCGGGCGCGTGCTGCAGCTGATGGACACCGGCATGCTGGTCAACAACCAGCCGCAGGTTCGCATCATCGTCGAGGTGCAGATGCCCGGCCGCCCGCCGTATCAGGCAGACACGACCATGATCTTGTCGATGCTCGCGGTGCCGCGGGTGCAGCCCGGCTGCATGGTTCACATGAAGGTCGATCCGATGAACCCCGCCAACGTCGCGCTGATGATCTAGGCGGAGCCGAGGCCCATGCGGATCGAGTCGTCGGCGTTCACGCACCAGGGTGAGATCCCCTCGGAGTACACCTGCGAAGGGCAAGACCTGTCGCCCCCGCTGGCGTGGAGCGACGCGCCGGCCGGTACCCGGAGCTTCGCGCTGATCGTCGACGACCCGGACGCCCCCGACCCCGCCGCACCGAAGCGAGTCTGGGTCCACTGGGTGCTGTACGACCTTCCGGCGGACCAGAGCTCGCTGGCCGAAGGCGCAAAACACGCCCCGCCCGGCGCTCGCGATGGCACCAACGACTGGAAGCGCACCGGCTACGGCGGCCCGTGCCCGCCCATCGGGCGCCACCGCTACTTTCACAAGCTGTACGCGCTCGACACGGCGCTCGGTGATCGCGGCGCGATGACCCGGGCGGAGCTCGAAGCCGCGATGCAGGGCCACGTGCTCGCCAGCGCCGAGCTCGTGGGCACGTATCAGAAGCGGCGTTGAGATCCGGTTTCGGGACGCCGAGCGAGGCGTCGAGGCGCTCACCCCGCGCGCAGGTGATACGCCTTCGGTTTCAGGAACGCCTCGATGCCGTAGGTCGAGAGCGTGCAGCCGATACCCGAGTGGCCGCGGCCGGACCACGGCAGGCGCGGGCTGACGCGGTCGCAGCAGTTCCAGTATGCCGTGCCGACGTCGAGCGTGCTCAAGATGGCCTCGGCGCGGGCGCGGCTCGGGGAGTAGACCGCGGCGGTGAGGCCGTATTCGGTGTCGGCCATCAGCTCGCGGGCCTCTTCGTCCGAGCGCACCTTCATCACTCCGATCACCGGGCCGAAGCTCTCGTCGCGCATCACCTTCATCTCGTGGGTCACGTCGACCAGCACCGTGGGCTCGAAGAAGAAGCCGGGCCGATCGGCGCGGCGCCCGCCGGTGAGCAGCTTGGCGCCTCGGTGCAGCGCGTCGGCGACCTGATCGTCGAGCGTGGCCAGGGCGAGCTCGCGGCGCGCGAGGGGCCCAATGTACGTGTTCGCATCGGTGGGGTCGCCCATCGCGAAGCCGCGCACCGTGGCCTCAAGCTCGCGCACGAAGGGCTCCCAGATGGCCTGGTGGACGTACAGACGCTCGACCGCGCAGCAGCTCTGCCCGGTGTTGTAGAAGGCGCCGTCGGCGGTGGCGGCGGCGGCGTGCTTGGGGTCGGCGTCGTCGCAGACGTAGGCCGGGTCCTTGCCGCCGAGCTCGAGCTGCACGCGGATCATGCGGTGGGCCAGGGCTTGCGCGATGCGGGTTCCGGTGGCGTGGGAGCCGGTGAAGAAGACCCCGTCGACCCGCTGCTCGATCAGCGCTGCCCCCACGCTGCCGCCGCCGATCACGCTCACGAACACGTCCCGCGGCACCCCCGACTCGTGGAGCGCGCGCTCGATGCCGAGCCCGGTGAGCGTGGCGTACTCGCTGGGCTTGTAGAGCACGCTGTTGCCGGTGAGCAGCGCCGGGACGAACACGTTGGCGCCGACGAAGAACGGGTAGTTCCAGGCGCTCACGTTGGCCACCAGCCCCAGGGGCTCGTGGCGGATGCGCTCTTCGGTGCCGCCCGCCTCGGCCGTGAGCAGCACCTCGTCTTCGATCTCGCGGGCCGCGTGCTCGAGGAAGAAGTCGATCCGCCCCGCCAGCGCGTTCAGCTCGTTCCGCGATTGCGCGATGGGCTTGCCGACCTCTCGGGTCAGTGTGAGGGCAAGCTCTTCGCGCTGCTCGGTGACTCGATCGCGGAAGCGCCGCAGCACCTCGGCGCGCTCCGCAAACGGACGCGCCGCCCAGGCACGCTGCGCGTTGCGGGCGCGGCTGACCTTCTCGGTCAGGGTCTCGCGCGTGTCCTCGTCCATCTCACGAAGCGTCTGGCCGTTTGCCGGATCCACGATGCGCATGCCGCGCCTCATACCATGGGTTAGACTCTGCGGCGTGCCGCCCACGATGAGCCAGCTGACGCGCGCCGCGCCTGCCGAGCTCGAGGCGATCTACGCGGGGCCCGGCGCGCTCGCGTGCCCGACGGGACGGTTTCGTGGGCGCCACCTGACCTGGCTCGAGACGCGCGTGGCCCGTCACCCGGTGCTGAGGCCCGTGAACGACCTGGTGTTCGCGCGCCTGCCTTGGTGCATCGACTTCGATCGGCGCGTCTGGACCTGGCTCGGGCTGCCCATGGGTTTCGGCCATTTCAGCGTGAGCCCGGGCCCTTCGCGCTGGCGCGACACCGACACGCTGCGCATGCTCTACGACGATCGCCGGCTGCCGGGGTTCTTCAATCAGTTCTTGTACGACGAGCTCAAGCCCCTGTCGGACGACGTGGGTCTGGGCATCGGGGGCGTCTCGCGTGCCCGCGGCGACGGCGATCAGTTCTTCTTCGCGCTCGAGCGGGTGGGTTAGCCCGCTCCGACCACCGCGTCCGCCAGGATCTGCCCCAACACGGCGAGCGTCGCGTGGCCCTCTTCCGCGCTCGCACGGGCGGGCGAGCCGAAGTACGCGCGTGCGCCCCCGGCCGCCTCGAAGCTGGTCTTGCCCTCGCGGATCGCGCGGGACAGGCTCGCCGGGTTGTCCGGCAAGCTCTGCGCGAGCGGTTGGTTCACCAGATCGGGGCGCGCGGCCAGCACGATCGAGCCCTCGTACTGACCGGCATGGCAGGCCCCGCTCTTGAACTCGTCGGTCAGGCGCAGCGCCCAGGGTTTCTGCGTGACGTCGGGGAAGACGACCTCGACCTCAGCGGCCACTGCGCGCACCGCGGCGTGCAGCGACGCGATGTGCCCCGGCTCGAGGTGGGCGTTGGCGAGCACCATCCGCGCGAACCCGTGGCCGGTGAGAGCCCGCGCGATGTCGACGATCAACGCGGTCACGGTCTCGGGTCGCACCGAGACCGTTCCCGAAAAGCCGGCGGCGTAGCCCGCGGACGTGTAGGCCAGCGCCGGCGCGATCAGGGCTCGCACGCCGAGCCGAGCGAGCGCCGCGGCTCCGGCCTCGGCCATGGCCTCGGCGATGATCACGTCGGTCGAAAGGGGCAGGTGCGGCCCGTGGGCTTCGGTGGCGCCGACGGGCAAGATCACCCAGAGCGCGGACTTGTCGAGATCGCGCAGGGCCTCCCAGCTGAAGTCGGCCAGGCGCTCGGCGCTCACGACAGCTTGCCCGCGCGCTCGGCGAACTCGCTGATCTTCTCGATTAAGAGCTCGAGGTCGTGGTCGAGCGTTGCCACGTGGTACGACCGCTCGAGCCGAAGCTCGGTGCCGTTCGGCAGCATCTTCAAGAGCGAGCGCGAGTTGTCCGGCGGCACGCTGTGGTCGTTCGGGGCATAGGCCACCAGAACCGGGACCTTCAGGCTGGCGAGCCCGGCGCGGATCCGCGGCAGCTCTCTGAGGAACGAGTTGCCCGCCTTGGCCGGGACCATGTCGTAGGCCTTCTCGTCGCCGCCCTTGGCGATGTCGTTCTCGACCAGGCCGGCGGCTTTGGCCGGGACCACCGGCAAGACGTGCTCGAGCACCGGCGCGACCTTGGCCAAGAGACCCTCGCGATCGAGCACCGTGCAGTTGATCGGCACCACACCTGCGACCTCGCCGGCGCGTGCACAGGCGAGGTCCAGGGCGATGGTTCCGCCCATGCTGAGCCCGACCATCACCACCCGCTTGCCACGCCGGACCAGGTCGGTCACGGCGCGGTCCATCTCCCAGCGCCAGTCCGAGTAGCGGGTCTTGGCCATGTCCCGCCAGTGAGTGCCGTGCCCGGGCAGTCGGATCACCTCGACGGCGAAGCCGCGGGCGGCCAGACCCTCACCCAGAGGGCGCATGGCCGTCGGGTTTCCCGTGAAGCCGTGGCAGACCACGATGCCGATGTCGGAGCGCGCGCCCGAGCCGGGAGACGACCAGGGCTCGGCGCCGGGGAGGACGGGGAAACGGTCGAGCATGGCGCGGAGCATAGTGCCGGGCACGCGGCCCGGTCCATGTGCTTGACCCCCCGCGCGGTCGGTCGTTTCGTCTGCGTATGCGGGTTTCGCTGCCGGAGTCGCTCAACATCGCGGACCGTTTCCTCTCCGAACGGCTGCGGGAGGGCAGGGGTGACAGGGTCGCCCTCATCGCCGGCGACCGGCGGCTGACCTACGCAGAGGTTCACTCGGCGGCGAGGCGCTTCGCCCAGGTGCTCGCCGAGCTCGGGGTCGACCCCGAGCAGCGCGTGCTGATCGGCTTGCCCGACGTCCCCGAGTTCCCCATCGCGCTCTTTGGCACGCTGTTCAACGGCTCGGCCGTGGTGATGGTCAACTCGCAGCTCAAGGCTGACGAGATCGCCTACTTCTACCAGTACACGCGGGCCAAGGTGGCCGTGGTCCACGCGGATCAGTCCGAGGCGTTCACCCAGGCCGCCGCCGGCGCGCGCGACCTCCGTCACGTGCTGGTGGTCGGCGGCGCTCCGAGCTCTGGCGCGGCGCGATCGTTCGACCAGCTGCTGGCCGCTGCCACAGAGCGAGCCGAGAGCTACCCCACGCACCGGGACGACGCGGCCATCTGGCTCTTCTCGGGCGGCACCACCGGGCGGCCCAAGGCGGTGCTCCAGTCGCACGCTTCGTTCGCCAACACCACCGAGCTCTACGCGAAGCGCGTGCTGGGCTACTCGGAGGGCGACGTCACGCTCAGCGTGCCGAAGCTGTACTTCGGCTATGCCACCGGCGCGAACCTGCTATTTTCGTTCTCGGTCGGCGCCACCAGCATCTTGTTCCCCGAGCGCTGCACCGCCGACGTGCTGTTCGAGCAGATCCGACGGCACCGCCCCACGATCTTGATCAACGTGCCCACCATGGTGAGCCACATGGTCGGCCACCCCGCGGCGGGGGAGCAGGATCTTTCCTGTCTGCGCTTCTCGACCTCGGCGGGCGAAGCGCTGCCCGTCGAGCTCTATCAGCGGTGGAAGGCGGCGTTCGGCGTGGAGCTGCTCGACGGCCTCGGCACGGCCGAGATGTGGCACGTCTTCTTGACCAACCGGCCCGGCGACGTGGTGCCCGGCAGCTTGGGCAAGGTCGTCCCGGGCTTCGACGTGCGCGTGCGCGACGACGAGGGGCGCGATGTGCCCGACGGCGAGGTCGGCTGGCTGTGGGTCCGCGGCGACTCGCGCGCCATCGCCTACTGGCAGAACATGGAGAAGACCCAGGCCGCCTTTCGTGGCGAGTGGTACGTCTCGGGCGACATGGTGGCGCGCGACCCGCAGGGCAACTTCGTCTACTCGGGTCGTGGCGACGACATGCTGAAGGTGGGCGGCAAGTGGCTCGCGCCGAGCGAGGTCGAGAACTGCCTGCTCTCGCACCCGTCGGTGAAAGAGGTCGCGGTGGTCGGCGTTTCCGACGAAAGTGGGCTGGTCAAGCCCCATGCGTACGTGACCGCGACGTCGGTCAGCGCCACTCTGGCCGACGAGCTCAGGGCGTGGGTGCGCGACAAGCTCGAGCCCTACAAGGCGCCCCGTGAGGTCGTGTTCGTCGACTCGATGCCACGCACTCACCTGGGCAAGATCGATCGCGGCAAGTTGCGCCAGGGCGGGTGAGCCATGCCGCGATCGCTGCACCACATTGCGCTCGGTGCGCACGACGTCGAGGGAGTCGCGGCCTTCTATCGCAGGGTCTTCGGCCTGCCCGAGGTGGCTCGGCACCACCTCGAGTCCGGCGGCTTGCGATCGATCTGGCTGGCGAGCGGCGAGACCTTGCTCATGATCGAGCGCACGGAAGAACCCACGCGCCAGGTCTCGGGGGTTGGGGCTGGGCCCTTCCTCTTGGCTTTTTCCGTGACGCCGGACGAGCGGGCCGCGCTCGAGCACGAGCTCGAACGCGCGGCTGCGCCCATCGAAGAGCGGACCTTGCACAGCTCGTACGTGCGAGATCCCGAAGGCAACCGCGTGGCCATCAGCCACTATCCGAGGTCGTGATGGAGAAGGATCTGAGCGAGCTCAACCTGCTCTCGATCTTCCACTTCGTGATGGCCGGCCTGACCGCGGTCACGGGCTCGATCCCCATCGTCCACGTCCTTCTGGGGCTGAAGATGGTGTCCGACCCGAGCTTTCTCTCGGGCGGCGGGCCGGCGCCCCCGTTCAACCCCGGCTGGCTGTTCGTGGGCGTTGGGGCGCTGATCATCCTGGTGAGCTGGACGCTGGCCTTCCTTCTGCTCCTGTCCGGCCTGTCGCTCCGATCGCAGCGCCGCTACTGGCTGTGCTTCGTCCTCGGGTGCATCGTCTGCCTGAACGTGCCGCTCGGCACGACGCTCGGCATCTTCACCCTCCTGGTGCTCAGTCGGCCCAGCGTGAAGGCGCTCTTCGGCGTCGGCAGAGTCGGGTAGCATCCGGCGCATGTCCACGATTGTCGTCAGCGTCGAGCGACAGGTTGCGATCGTCACCTTGGCTCGTCCGGATCGCTTGAACGCGTACACGGTCGAGATGGGCATCGAGCTGTTCGGCGCCTTCGCCGAGCTCGACCAGCGCGACGACGTGCGCGCCATCGTGGTCACGGGCGAAGGGCGGGCGTTCTGCGCCGGCGCGGATCTCGAGTCCGGCGGTGCCACCTTTGCGCGCGAGCGGGCGTGGCAGGCCGCTCGGGACCTCGAGCAGAAGACCCGGCCGTGGGTGATGCGCACCCCGATCATCGCGGCCATCAACGGTCCGGCGGTGGGCATCGGGGCGACCCTGCCCCTGCAGTGGGACATCCGGCTGGCCTCGGACAGAGCCAAGATCGGGTTCGTCTTCGTGAGACGGGGGATCTGCCCGGAGGCGGCGAGCACCTGGATCTTGCCGCGGCTGATCGGCAGCGCTCGCGCCTCCGAGCTGCTCTTGACCGGACGCATCCTGACCGCCGCCGACGCCCTGGCTTACGGGCTGGTCAGCCAGGTGGTCCCTCACGACCAGCTGATGGAGGTCGCCGTCGGCGTCGCCCGCGAGATCGCCGAGCACACGGCGCCGGTGTCGGTCGCTGTCACCAAGCACCTTCTCTGGCACCAGCTCGGTGAGACCGATCCCGCCGTCGCCAAGGACTACGAAGATCAATGGTTCGACTGGATCGGGAAACAGCCGGACGCCGCAGAGGGGGTCACTTCGTTCCTGGAGAAGCGTTTGCCGGCCTGGAAGATGGCAAAGAGCGCGAAGTGGCCCGGGTTGCCACGGTGACTTCGAGTCACCCAGCGCGCCCGGTGTGGTTCGGGTCGAGCCAACCTGGGTGACCCAGAGTCACCGCCTCACTTCGACGAGCCGCTCCAGTCGTTCGCCTTCTTCTTCTGCGGGGCCGGCGCCTGGCCGAAGTCGAGGGACGAGCCCTTCTCCGGTGCCATCTTCTTGACGTCGGTCGGCGGCGGCGGCTTCGCGGTGGGCGGGGGCTCGAGGCTGCCCTTCGAGTCCGGCGGCGGGCGCTTCAACGGGGGCGGGGCGCTGCCGGTGGGCTCGGGGGAGGGTGCCGCGCTCGGCGCGGGGGCGAGGCCCCGCGCCGCTGCCGCGCGCGCTTCCCGGATGGCGAGGGCCTCGTCCCCGACCGGGTCGATGGCCTTGGCTCGGTCGAGCCCCTCGAGGCAGGGCGCGAAGTCCCGAGTCTGGCAGCGTTCCAGGGCGATGCGACGGATCTCCCGCGCTCGCTCGTCGGGGGGCACTTCCCGCGCGATCTCTTCGGGCTTCGGCTGGTCGCGGCTCGTGAGCCAGGTCCAGAGCACGAGCCCGAGGGCGGCCAAGGCGGCGGCCGCCGCCAGCTGCGCAGCCCAGCGTGAGCGGAAGTACTTCCGCATGCGCGAGACCCGCTGGCGCACGCGGGGCGCCGGCACCTGCGCCTCTTCGGCGATGTGCTCCAGCTTCTCGCCGTCGCCCTCGCGCAACATCCACTCCAGCGTGCTCTGGGCGCCTTCCGCTTCGGGGAGCTCGTCTTCGGCCCAGCGGAGCAGATCGCGGGCGCTCATCGGGGCGCTCTCGGCAGACGCTTCGTCGCCCACGCCCTCTTTCGGCAGCTCGCGCCCGCCCTTGCGGTGAACGTCGACGATCTTGTTCTTCGCGATCCCGAACACCCAGCGCCGAAGCTCTTCTGCTTCCGACGGGGCCTCGCGGGCCGCGAACGCGTCGGCCAGCGTGGCCTGCACCACGTCTTCGACGTCCGGCTCGGGGACTCGCCCGCGCACGAAGCGCACCAGGCCCGAGCGGAGCTCGGGGGCAGCGAGGAGGCTTCCACGGTCGGCGCTCACGGGCATGGCCATGCGATGATCCTGGGCCGTCATCGAGGCCGAAAGCATTTCTGTGACCGAAGTGCCTGGCCCTGCCGTAAGCTGCCGACGTCCCGAGGGATTTCATGCCCCGCCCCCCCGCGCCGCCCCTCGCTCAGGCCGTGCGTCGCGGCCTGTCGAAGGCCGCCGACCCCGCCCGCGCCCCCGCCATGCAGGCGTACATGAAGTCCGAGATGGCCTTCCTGGGCGTGGGCAGCCCCGAGCGGCGAGCGCTGGTGCGCGCGGCCCTGGCGGCTCACCCGCCCGCCGACGCCGACGACTGGCAGGCTGCGGTGCTTTGCCTCTGGGACAGCGCCCGCTTTCGCGAAGAGCGTTACGCCGCCATCGACCTGCTCCTTCACCCCCGCTGCCGCGCCTGGCTGACCTTCGCGCGCCTACCGCTGCTCGAGAAGCTGATCACGGAAGGCGCGTGGTGGGACTACGTGGACGGGCTGGCGTCGCACGGCATGGGTTCCCTCTTGCGCGCCGAGCCGGCGAAGACCAAGCGCGCGCTCCGACGCTGGTCGCGCTCGAGAGATCTCTGGAAGCGTCGCACCTCGCTCTTGGCCCAGCTCCGCTCCGGCGCGGACGTCGATCTCGAGCTCCTGTACGCATGCATCGAGGACAACCTCGATCACGACGACTTCTTCGTCCAGAAGGCGATCGGCTGGGCCCTGCGGCAACACGCCTGGACGGATCCCGAGGAAGTGCGCCGCCACGTCGCGAAGCTCGGTGAACGGCTGTCTCCCCTGGCGCGGCGCGAAGCACTGAAGAACATCGGCAAGCACCCATGAGCGAGATCTGGCAGGTCGACCAGTTGATCCCTGGTGGGGACGGGATGGCGCGGCTCGCGGACGGCCGCGTCGGGTTCGTCGCCGGCGCGTTCCCGGGAGATCGCGTGAAGGTCGGGCGCGTTGCCGAGCACAAGAGCTGGGTGCGCGCCGAAGAATGGTCGCTGCACGAGCCGTCGCCCGCGCGGGTGTCGCCGCCCTGCGCCCTGGCTGGCGAGTGCGGCGGTTGCGAGTGGATGGCCTTGTCGCGAACAGCACAAATTGTCGGAAAATCTTCCCTCGTTCGGCAGGCCCTGCGCCGTACCGGCGGGCTCACCGATCTGCCCGAGACAGTCCCGGTTCGCACCGCCGGCGGCGATCTCGGCTACCGAAACCGACTGCGCCTACACGTGGACGCGAGCGGGCACCTCGGTCTGTTCGCGCGGGGCTCGCACCGGCTGGTCGAGATCCCGGCCTGCCCCGTCAGCGATCCGCGGATCACCGAGGTGCTGACGCGGCTGCGACAGCTCGCGACGCCGAGCGTGCTGGCACGATGGCAAGAGATCGAGATCCGCGTGGCGCCGCTCGGGCCGCCGGTCTCACTCTGGATGCTGCCTCGGCACGAGCGAGCCCCGAGCGCGGAAGAGAGCGCACTCGCAAAGCGCCTGGCTCAGGAGTGGCAGGTGGTCGAGGCGGGCGCGTCGGGCGAAGACCAACGCTGGCCGCTGCCCGGCGGCGTCGAGCTGTGGGTTCCCCCGGGCGGGTTCGTGCAAGTCAACTGGTCGGTCGACACCGCCCTGGTCGAAGCGCTGATGGCCGGCGTGAAGGAGCGAGGCATCGAGAGCTTCGTCGAGCTGTACGCCGGCTCGGGGAACTTCACCTTGCCGCTGCTGCGTGCGGGTTTGCGGGGCGTGGCCGTCGAGCACGCGGGCGCGAGCATTCGAGCTGCGCGTCGAGCCGCCCGCGCGCAACAGCTGAGCGACGACGTCTTCGTGTCGGGTGACGCCGCGCGCGAGCTCCGGCGGCGCGCGAAGCCCGCGCCGGATCTGGTGTTGCTCGATCCGCCCCGGGACGGCGCGCGCGACGTGGTGCCGGCGCTGCTCGCGGCTTCGCCCCGGTGGGTCGCTTTCTGCGCCTGCGACCCCGTCACTTTGGCCCGGGACGTGAAGTCGCTGTCCAAGGCCTACGCGCTCGACTCGGTGGTGGCCTTCGACATGTTTCCGCACACCCACCACGTCGAAACGCTGCTTTGGCTCCGCCAGAGGTCGTAGTCGACGGACCAGCGCCCCTCGGGCAAGATGCGCGCCGCATGACCGAATGGCGCACGCATCCGGACCACGAGAACAAAGGCTGGCCGCCCGCCGTCCCGTACATCATCGGCAACGAGGGGTGCGAGCGCTTCAGCTTCTACGGCATGCGCTCGATCTTGACCTTGTACATGGCGGACTTCCTGTACAAGAACCACCCGCTCTTCGAGTCGGCGCCCAAGGACTTCGCCAAGGCGCACTACCACCTGTTCGTCGCGGCGGTGTACGCGTTCCCGATGATCGGCGCCATCTTGGCCGATCGTCTGATCGGCAAGTACCGCACCATCTTCTGGCTCTCGCTGGTGTACACCGCGGGCCATGGCGTCTTGGCCGTGGGCGAGGGCTCGGTCTGGGGGCTCTGGATCGGTCTCGGTCTCATCGCCGTCGGGTCCGGCGGCATCAAGCCATGCGTCTCGGCCAACGTCGGCGATCAGTTCGGGCGGGGGAACTGGAACCGCGTCCGCACCGTCTACCAAGCGTTCTACTTCATCATCAACTTCGGCAGCTTCTTCGCGACCCTGGCGATCCCGTGGATCTGGAAGCGTTGGGGCATCAGCCTGGCGTTCGGCATCCCTGGGATCTTGATGGCCATCGCCACCTTCGTCTTCTGGCTCGGGCGGGCGAAGTTCGTGCACATTCCCGCCAAGCCGGGCGGCACCCTCGGGCTGCTCGACGCGCTCTCGTCCACGGCCCTGTTCATGAGCGTGGGGCACCTGTTCTTCACCGCGACGCAGCCGGTGTGGGTCCAGGTCGCGACCAGTATCGCCATGTTGGTGCTCGGGTTCGTGCTCTTCGAGATCCGTCAGAAGAAGCAGCCCGACGACGGATTTCTGGCGGTGCTCTGGTTCGCCACGAAGCGCTATTTCGGCAGCGGAAGCCCCGCGAGCGCCGGCGAGACCCCGCCTTCTGCCGATGACACGGGGCTCGGTGACGAGGCCCGCGAGCGTCGCACGAAGCTGGCTTCCAGCCGGTTCTTCGGGCCGGCGGTGAAGCACTTCGGGATTGGCTCGGTCGAGGGGCCGGTCGCGGTGCTCGGCATCATGACGGTATTCTTCCTGGTCAGCATCTTCTGGGCGCTGTTCGACCAGCACGGGTCGTCGTGGGTCATCCAGGCCAAGGCCATGGAGCGCGTCGTGCCGCTCTTCGGCTCGGACCCCATCGACCCGCAACAGGTGGCCGCGCTCAATCCGCTGATGGTGATGGCGCTGATCCCCTTCGTGAACTACGCGCTCTACCCAGGCGTCGAGAAGCTGGGCTTCAAGGCCACGCCGCTGCGCCGCATGACCGCCGGCATGCTGGTGGCGGCGGCCTCGTTCGTCGCCGTGGCGATGATCCAACAGCGCATCGACGTCGAGGGCGTCGGCAAGGTGCCCATCGAGTGGCAGCTGGTGCCGTATCTGATCATCACGCTGGCCGAGGTGCTGGTCTCGGTCACCGGTCTCGAGTTCGCTTACACCCAGGCGCCCAAGCGCATGAAGAGCACCATCATGGGCTTCTGGCTGCTCACGGTGACGGCGGGCAACGTGCTCGTGTCCATCATCTCGAAGATCAAGCTGCCCGAGGCGCAGTTCTTCTGGGTGTTCGCCGGGCTGATGGCGGGGGCGGGCCTCTTGTTCGGGCTCCGCGCCTACTTCTACAAGCAGCAGGACTTCATCCAGGACTGATGCGCGCGCTGCCGCGCCGCGGCCGCCGAACCGGCAGCACGCCGGAGAGCACGCTCACCGCCCCGCCCACGTCGAGGCGCGCGGTGTGCAAGAAGCCGCGGACGGCGCGATCGATGACCGAGGCCAAGGTCTTCATCCGGTGCAGGCGCGCCAGCACGTCGGGCGGCACGTCCCCGCTGGCACGTGCCAGGCGCTCTGCGCGCTCGAGATCGGCCTTCACGCCCAGCACCAGCTTCGACTCGCGCTTCTCGATGACCCGGCCGACCATCTTCATCAGGTCGGTCTCGGCGTGGAAATGCCACGCGGCATCGGCATCGGAGCGGACCCGGCTCACCACCCCCCACTCTTCGAGCTCGCGCGTCACCATCGAGACGGCGCCCTTGGACAGCGCGAGCGCCTCTTGCAGGTCGTGCGCGGTCATCTCGCGGCCGCGCAGGTAGAGCAGCGCCCACACCCGACCTTGGTTCCGCTTGAACCGCCAGAACTCGATCACCGTTCCGACTGCTTCGACGACCAGCGCTTCCCATTCCGTGATGGGGGCCGCCCGCTCGGCGGCCGCGCGCGGGCTCTTCAAGGTGCCCTCACCCGACGAGGGTCGGCCAAGAGCGACTCGGCGAAGGCCCAGATCAGGTCGACCGCCGGGTGCCCGGCGTCGGGCGCCAGAGCGGCGCGGGCCTCGGCGACGTCGCGCAAGATCGCCTCGAGCGTGCGATCGACGGCCCCGGTGTCGAGCACCGCTTCGCCCAGGCCCCGAGCGCCCTCGGCGGTCACCGGCAGGTTGCTCCACAGCTGCCCGAAGCGCGCGGCCAGCGCGGGATTCTGCTCGCACGCCAAGAGCACCGGCAGAGACGGGTTTCGCTCCTTGATGTCGTTGTAGCGATCTTGGTTCTGGTCGACCAGGTCGCCCAGGTCGTCTTGCATCTGGAACGCCATGCCCAAGCTGCGCGAAGCGGCTTCGAAGCGCCGAGCGCGGCTCAGGTCCCCCGAGAGGATGCCGGCGGCGAAGCCGCACAGCCCGAAGAGCGCAGCCGTCTTGCCCATGGCGACCTCGCGCCAGCCCGCCGCCGACAGTGAAGCGTCGCCGCGCACCTCGACCTCGCGCACTGCGGCGCGAGCCATCTCGGCCACGACCTCGGCGGCCCGCGTGCTGAGCGACTGCGGATACTTCGCCAGGCGGACGAGCGCGCGGCTGAGCAGGTGGTCGCCGGCGAGCACCGCGACCACGTTGCCGTGCCGTGCGTTCACCGTGGGCACGCCACGCCGGAGCTCGCCCTCGTCCACGACGTCGTCGTGGAGCAGGCTCGCCGAGTGGATCAGCTCGACGGCCACGGCGGCGTCGACCAGCCCGTCGTGGGGCGCGCCCGCCACCTGACCGAGCAAGAGCACCAGCTGCGGCCGCGCGCGCTTGGCGCCGTGCGTGATGCACAGGTGCCGTTCGGCAGCGCGGAGCAGCCCGCTCGACGGACCGTCGAGCTCGCGATCGAGCGCGCGCTCGATTTCCCCCAAATCCACCCGCTCGCGGGCGGCGGCCTGAGCCGTTTCTACGGCGCCCATGCTCATTTCGGGCGGTGTAGTTCAAGCGCGCTTGAACTGCAAGGCGCGGCGGTTTCCCGCCAGGGACGCGCGCTCAGTCGGGGCCGCGCTGGCGCCGGTCCAGCTTCTTCCGCATCCGCTCCAGGGCCCGGAACAGCTTGGCCTGTTGCTTGGGCGTGATCAGCTTGGCGATCTCGTCCATCTCCCGATCGCGCAGGGCGTTCAGCTTTTTCTGCGTCGAGCGGAAACCGTCGATGCTCTTCTTGTACTGGGCGTCATCGGCGCTGTCGGCCTGGAGCAGCTCACCGATCTCCTTACGGTGCTGCCGGTGCTGCTGCTGAAGCTTGCGGCGTTCGGCGTGGTGCTTCTCCAAGACCTTCAGCACCTCGTCGGACTTCTTGTCGTCCAGGCCGACCTCTTGTCGGAGGATCCTGGAGGTGACCTGCTTCAGGCGCTGCTCCACCTTGGCTCGCTTCTCGTCGGCGCGCTTCCCTTGGGCTTGGGCGGGCCATGCGCACAGCACCAGCAGCAGCGTCACGAGCGTTTGCAATACCCGGCGTCGCATCAGCCCTCCTCGAGGAACGAGTCCGCGGCGGCGAGCCACACATCGAGCTCTTCTTCGTCGGCGTCGTCCAGAGGCGCTGCCAGCACGTCGGTGCTCGGCCCGTCGTCCAGATCGTCCAGCCCTGCCAGGGTTTCGTCACCCTCGTCGCTGGCTGGCTCTTCCGCCGGCGGCGCGGGGGTCGGCGCCACGCCGGCCACCGACGGCGCCTGAAGCGAGGTGGTCGTGGTCGCAGACGGGAGGCGCGCTTGCTCGCCCTCGGGGTTTCCGCGCAGCATGAGCACTGCGAAGAAACCGGCGGCCACCGCCAGAAACGGCGCCCAGAGCAGCCAGAGGGGGCGGCGCCGGCGACCCGGCACGTCGGCTGCGCGCGCCTTCAGCTTGGTGAGCTGGGCACCCGTCGCGGCTTCTGCCGTGGCGTCGAACAGCGCCTCGAGATCGCGTTCGTCGTGCTCGTGATCGAGGTCGTTCATCGCTCCTCCGAAGTCTCGCCTTCTCGCACGAGATCGGCAAGCTGTTCGCGCAGCTCTTTCAGGGCCATGTGCACGAGCACGCGAGCCGAACCCTCGGTGGTGCCCACCGCCTGCGCGATCTCGGCATACGACAGACCGGCGTCGAGCCGCAGCATCGCGACGGCGCGGCGCTTCTCGGGCAGCGCCTCCAGCGCGGTGCGGACCCGCTCGGCTGCCTGATGGGCGCGGGCGAGGTCCGCCGGGTTTGGCAGCGAGCTCGGGGCATCGGCGGCGTCCTCGCGCGTCCGACGACGGCGCTCCCCTCGGAGCAGCGTTTGGGCGCGTCGCACCGCGAAGGCGGCGAGGAAGGCGCGGAACGAGGTGCCCGGCTGGTAGCCCGAGAGGCGCTCGAAGGCCAGGGTCAGCGCTTCTTGGACGGCGTCCTCTGCCAATGCGCGATCTCTGCAGGCGCGGGCGGCAATGCGATACAGCACGGGTAGGTGCGGCTCGACCAGTCCGGCGAAGGCGCGGCCATCACCGTCTAGCGCGCGGGCGATGAGCTCGTGCTCGAGCGACACGGCCCCGAGGGTGTCATCCTTGGGGGTCGCGCCGGTCACGAAAACGCTGGGGCAGACGTGTTGGGCCACTTACCCAAGCGAATGCCGCGGCCCCCTCGGGCGTTAAGCCCCGGCGGGCAAGTGCCCGTAACGTGGCCGTTTTCAGCGGCCGCTGAAGCGCGGCGGGCGCTTCTCGAGGAACGCCGACAGCGCTTCGCCTAGGTCCTCCGACGCCAGGAACGCGGAGTTCCAGGCGGCAACGTACTCCAGGCCGTCGGCGACCCGTCGGCTGGCCCCGAAGTCGAGCACACGCTTCACGCCGCGGACCGTCAGCGGCGCGTTCTGGGCGATCTCGGCCGCCAGTGCTTCGGCGCCCGCGCGGAGCGCCGCGGCGTCGGCGAACACCTCGTTCACCAACCCGATGCGCTCGGCGCGCTCGGCGCCGATGTCCTTCCCCGAGAGCGCCAGCTCGCGCGCATGCCCCTGTCCGACGATCAGCGGCAGCCGCTGGAGCGTACCCAGATCGGCCACGATGGCGATCTTGGTCTCGCGGACCGAGAAGCGCGCGTCGCTGCTCGCCAAGCGAATGTCGCAGGCGGTGATCAGATCGACGCCGCCCCCGATGCACCAGCCGTGCACCGCGGCGATCACCGGCACCGGACAGGCAGCGACCTTGGTCAAGAAGCCCTGCAGGCGCAAGATGGTCTCGTGCAGCGCCGTCCGGACCGCGGCCGTGCCACCTTGCAGGCTGGGTCCGAGCTCGGCGAAGGCCGCCGGCAGATCCAGGCCGTAGGTGAAGTGCTTTCCCTCCGAGCGAACGATCACCGCGCGTACGTCGACGTCGGAGGCGATCTGATCGAAGGCCGCGCCCAGCTCTTGGAAGAACAGCGGCGGCATCGTGAGCTTTTGCAGAATCACGGTGACGACGTGGTCGTTTCGTTCGAGGCGAAGGGTCTCGGCCATGGCAGAATGGCGCATACCTCATGCACGCAGATCTCGCCATCGTCGGCGCCGGCACCGCCGGAGCAGCCCTCGCATTCTTCGCCGCAAAGCGCGGCCTGCGCGTGGTGTGCCTCGAGCGGCGAGCGGCGCGCGAAGCCGGCGCTCGCTGGGTCAACGGAGTTCCCGGCTGGGCTTTCGATGCGGCGGGGCTCGACCGACCGCGGGACGCAGAGGTCTTCGGCGCCGGGCACGAGATGCACCTCTTGGCCGGGTTCGGCCCGCGACGGGTGACGATTCGGGGTCACGACGTGCTCGAGCTCGACATGCGCGCGCTGGTCGAGCGCCTGCAGCGCTCGGCTCGCGAGCACGGGGCCACCCTCGTCGAGAACGCGCGCGTGCTCGAGTTCGACGGGCGGACGCTGGACACCAGCGCGGGCCGGGTCACTGCGCGCTGGTACGCGGACGCGTCGGGGCTGGCCGGTGCGCGGTTGCTCGAGCAGGCGAGGGTGAACGCCACCGACCTGTGCGCGGCGGCTCAGGAAGTCCGCGCCGTGTCCGACCTGGCGGGCGCGCGGGCCTTCTTCGAGAGGCACCAGATCGATGCCGGGCACACGGCGTGTTTCACTGGTGTGGCGGGCGGCTTCTCGGTGATCAACGTCCGGCTCGCGGGTGACCGGGTGGGCATCCTCACGGGATCCATTCCGGGTGCGGGGCACCCCGCGGGTCAGGCGATCCTCGATCGTTTCGTGGCGGACCAGAAGTGGATCGGGGCGCGGCTGTTCGGTGGGGCCCGGGCCATTCCGCTGCGGCGCCCGCTGGACGTGCTCGCTCGCGGCAACGTGGCGCTGATCGGCGACGCGGCGTGCCAGGTGTTCTCGGCCCACGGCTCGGGCATCGGCGCGGGGATGATCGCGGCGCGGCTCTTGGCCGATGCCCTCGCCGAGGGGCGCGAGCCCCACGACTACGCCGTGGCGTGGCACCGCCAGTACGGCGGGTTGTTCGCCACCTTCGACTCGTTCCGGCGGTTCTCGCAGAGCTTGGGCGAGCGCGACCTGGACCGAATGATGGCGGCCGGGCTCTTGGACGAGCACTCGGCCCGCGCCGGGCTCGAGCAGCGCGTACCCCGACCGACGCCGGGTGCCGTGATCGGCGCGTTGCGCGGTGTGGCGACCGAGCGCCGTCTGGCGCTCCGGCTCGTGCCGGCGCTCGCCCGGGGGGCCGCTGCCGCCGCGCACTATGCTCGCTATCCCGACGACCCGCGGGCGCTGGGGGAGTGGTCAGCCCGGGCCGCCCGCATCATGGGCTGAGAGGAATCGTGCGATGGTGTGCAAGATGGCCTGGTCGACCTCGTCTTGGGTCCGGCCGGCTCGCTTCAGCGCGGTCTTGGTCGAGAGCAGCGAGTGGTCGCCGCCCGCGACCACCCACAGCTGACTTGGGGCGCGCATCCTCGCGCGGGTCTGCTCGAGCAGCCCGAGCGGGCAGAGGGGATCGCGGTCGCCCTGCAGGAACAGAACTGGAGTTGCGAGGGCCAGGAGCACTGCGTCACGCAGCTTCCCGCTCTGGCCGAGCAGCGGGTAGCCGAAGCAGATCAGCGCGAGCGGGCGGGGTCCGCTCGACTCCGATGCCAGGTGACACCCCACGCGAGACCCCATGCTCTTGCCCGCGAGCACCAGCGGGCGATCCCGCCCCGCCAGCGCGGTGTCGACGGCGGCCTGGTGCGCCGCGACGAGGGTGGGCATCGGGTCGGGGCGCTTCGACCCCCGAGCCATGTAGGGGTAGTCGAACGGGTGGACCTCGCCGAGGGACTCGAGTCGCTCGCGCCAACCCACCATCCAGCCCGACGACGACGGGGCCCCCGCGCCGTGGGCAAACACGATCACCGGCTTCACGGCGGCGAGCATGGCTCACCCGCCTCGAAAAAGCGCGCAACTGACGACGCCCCATGCTGCTGGCCGGAATCGAGCTCTGAGGAATCGCGGTCTCGTCGCCGGGCGTTGAGCAGGCAAACGGGCGTGAACTCACAGCTGATCCCGCTGCTCCGGGCCGGCGCGCCGCTGGCGCTGGCGAGCCTGGCCCAGACCCTGGTGGGCACGCTGGCCGTCGGCGTGGCCGGACGCATCGGCGAGCGCGAGCTCGCAGCGGTCGGCCTGGGGTCGTCGTTGTTCTTCACCGTGGCGGTCTTCGGCGTCGGTCTATTGCTCGGCATCGATCCGATCGTGAGCGCAGCCGTCGGTCGTGGTGATCGCGAGGGCGTCCGAAGCGTGGTCGGTCAGGGCCTGCTGCTCGCCGTCGTCACTGCGCTGCCGCTCGCAGGCGCGATCGTGCTGGCGGCCGGCGCGCTCGGCCCCACCGTGCTGCCCGTCGACACCGGCGCGGATCTCGCGCGCTACGTGTGGGGACGCGTGCCCGGGCTCGCGCCGCACCTGGCGTTCGTCGTGCTGCGGAGCGCGGCAGCAGCGCAAGAGCGAACCCGACGGGTGTTCTGGGCGGCGACGGTGGCGACGGCGTGCGTGGTCCTCTTGGCCCCCGCGTTGGGCTCGCGGCTGGGTGTGCTGGGGGTCGGTCTGGCCGAGAGCGCGGGCGGGCTGGTGCAAGCGCTGGTGCTCGCGCGCGCGTCCGCGCGGCCGAGCTTCTCGCGCCGGCTCGCGGGCTTGGCGGCCATCACTTCGACAGGTCTCCCGGTTGGGCTCGCGCTGGTCGCGGAGTACGCGGTGTTCGCGAGCCTGGGGTGGATGGTCGCGGTGGTCGAGCCCGGACGGCTGGGCGCACATCAGGTGGCCATGGCGTGGCTGGGCACGCTCTTCATGCTGCCTGTGGGCTTCGGGGCCGCCGTCGCCGCCGCCGTGGGGCGCGCGCTGGGTCGAGCCGACGCGATCGCCGCCAAGAGCGGCTGGCGTACGGGGGCCTGGGTGTCCCTGGTGCTCGGCATGGTGCTCGGCGCACCGCTGGTGCTCTTTCCGGCCGCGCTGTCGTCGTGGGTCAGCAATGATCCAGAGCTCGTCGCCGCGGCGTCGCCGCTGGTTCGAACCGCGGGGTTCGTGCTCGTGGCGGACTCGGTTCAGGTCGTCCTGGTCGGCGCGGCCCGCGGCGCGGGTGAGACGCGCTTCGCGCTGGGCGCCTGCTTGGCGGGGCACTACCTGGTGGGCATGCCGCTCGGAGTGCTGCTCGCCCTGCGCGGTGGTCTGGGCGCCGTCGGCCTTTGGCTCGGACTGGGCATCGGCCTGACGACCATCGCCGGCCTGCTGGGCTTGCGCATCGGACGCATAGCTGAGCTAGAACCCAGCCGATGGTCCCGTCGCTCACGCGAGAGCTCGTCGCCCGCGCCGTGGCTGGCCCCGCTGTGTTCCCCGCACCGCCGCGCTTTGCCCGCGTCTCCGCGGCCGCAGCCGTAGTGGTTCCGGTGCGGCTCGCGCCCGAGGCAAACGTGCTCGTAGTGGTGCGCGCGCTGACTCTGGCGGACCACGCGGGCGAGCTGGGTTTCCCCGGTGGGAAGCCCGAGCCGGGCGAGGCATTGTCGGACGCCGCGATGCGCGAGCTCGGCGAAGAGCTGGCCGTTGGCTCGACCGAGGTCGAGCTCGTGGGTGCGCTCACCGCCATCCCGGTGGTGACCGGCAAGTACTTGATCACGCCCTTCGTGGGCGTGCTCGGCGAGCGGGCAGTGCCGCGCATCGTCTCGCCCGAGCTCGAGCAGATCATCGAGGTGCCGATTGCCCCGTTCTTCACCGGCGGCGCGCGCATCTTCGGGTTCTACACGGATCACCGCGGCGACCCGTTTCTCTTGCCCCACTTCCGCTTCGGCGAGCACGTGCTGTTCGGTGCGAGCGCGGTCATCTTGTTCGAGCTGCTCGCCCGGCTCGCGGGTGCGCTCGAGCTCCCCTTGCCGGAGCTCGTGGTCGAGGACGAACGCCCCTGGGGAACGCGCTATCCGCCGTGACTCAGGGGGCTCCAAGGGTAGCCTCGAGCAGCTGGAAGTAGCGCGTGCGGAGCGGATCCGGAATGGAGTGGCCGACGCCCGGGAAGCTCTCGAGGCGGGCGTCGAAGCCGCGAGAACGAAGCGCCGACACTCCTGCCTGGGTCGGGCCCAGCGGCACCCGCTCGTCCGACTCGCCGTGCAGCGCAAAGACCTGCAGGCCGGGCGAGCCGGCGTCGTGGGTCGGCCAGAGCGGCGCGAGCAACACGCCGCCGATCGGGAGCGCGGCGCGAACGCGATCGGGGTAGCGCGCCGCGATGGCGAAGCTCAACATGCCGCCCTGCGAGAAGCCGGTGACCACGGGCTTGCCTCGGGTCGGGTACTTGCCTTCCAGCGTCGCGAAGCTCGCCACCACCCGCTCGGCGGCGGCAGCGATGCCCCTCGCACGGAGCTCGTCGCCGTCGCTTGGGCGAAACGGGAACCAAGAGAAACCGCTGCCCCAAGGATCCGGCGCGCGCAAGAGCACGATGCGGGCTTTGACATCGAAGCCCGAATACAGCTCGCCGAACGTCTCGGGGCGATCGCCCAGGCCGTGCATCGCCACCACCAGCGGCAGCGCATCGCTCTCGGTCGCGCCGCCGGTGAGGCGCAAGGTCCACTCGAGGGGTGCAACGGCTGCGGGGCTCGTGCGCGCCGACGGCGGTGCGCCGGCGCCGGTGCCGGTGCCGGTGGTCGGCGTGGCCGAGTTGCAGGCCGCGCTGAGCGCAACGACCCCGAGCCAGTAGTTCTGCCCTGCCACTGAAGCTGGAAGTTACCACCGCTGGCCCTCCGTCAGGCGTCACGGTAATCTGTGCGTCGATGCGCTTTCTTCGCCGGTGCGCCGGGCTGCCGTTGAGCGTCGCTCTCTCTGTCTTGGCGTGCGGGGCCCAATCCGAAGAGCCCGGCTACAACGGCGGCGGCAGCGGAGTCGGAGCCACTTCGAGCGGCGGCGGCGGCAGCGGCGGCGTACCGCTCGGCGGGGGCGGGGGCAGCGCTGCAGCGCCCTCGGGTGGCGGCGGCGGAGCCGGCGGTGGCGGCGGAGCCGGCGGGAGCGGCGGCTCGACCGGGGTCGCTTGCGTGCCGATGCCGACTTGCAACGCCGCCCTCCCCAGTCTCAGTAAGCGCCCGTGGAAGCACAGCGTCGCGAGCCCGATCATCGTGGCCACCGGGTTCGCCAATCACCGGGGGCGTGATCTGATCCTTCCGCCGGGCACCGACCAGTGGGTGCTCGGCAAGTTCGCCTACGGCGTGGCCGACAAGGACCTCAAGGACGAAGAGGTCGACATTTGGCTCAACCGCGAGTGCGGTTCGAGCTGGGAGAAGCTCGGCACGGCGCTCACCACGGAAGAGACCACCGGCCACCCCACGATCGAAGGAGCCGTGGACACGGGGGGGCGCATCTACTTCAAGATCCCGCCCTCGGCTGCGCTCGGGATTGGACGTCACCGGATCCGGATGGTCGTGGCCGGAGATCTGTCGGGTGCCGACCAGTACATCGAGGTGGTGCCGGCCGGCACCACCTACTTCGTGACCGACGTCGACGGCACGCTCACCAGCAAAGAGACGGAAGAGTATTCGGCGATCCTCACCGGCGCGGTGTCGGACGCCAACCCGGATGCCGGAAAGGCGCTGAGCCTGCTCGCACAGAAGGGCTATCGCCCCTTCTATCTCACCGCGCGACCCGAGTTCTTGGTGGGGCGCACGCGAGAGTTCGTGTCGGTCAAGGGCTTCCCGCTCGGTCCGGTGCACACCACCTTCGAGCTCGGCGCCACGGGGGGCGCCGCAGTCAGCTTCAAGAAGGCGGAGCTCGAAGAGCTCATGGGTAGGGGCTTCAAGGTCGCCTACGCGTTCGGCAACACCAGCTCGGACGCGGACTCGTTCTTCATGGTCGGCATCAAACCCGACGACCATCGCGTCTTCTTCCAGTTCACCGACGCGGCCCACGGCGGCCGGCGCATCGAGGCGTACACCGACCTTCTGGGCGAGTTCGGCGCGCTCGGCAAGCCCTGTCAGTAGGCTTCGCCTGGCCAAGCCGGCGCTCGGGCCTTAGGTTGGGCAGACCCGGATGAAGCTGTCATGGCGGATCGCCACGGTGAGCGGAATCGCGATTCGCGTTCACGTCACGTTCTTGTTCGTCGTGGCGCTCGGCGCCGTCGAGTGGGGGCTGTCGCACGGCACGCGGGGCGCGCTGTTCGGGGCGCTCTTGGTGTGTCTGCTCTTCGCGTGCGTGGCTCTGCACGAGCTCGGGCACAGCCTGGTGGCGCAACGGCTCGGCGTGTCCGTGCGCGAGATCTTGCTCCTGCCCATCGGCGGGGTCGCGCGGCTCGGGCGCGAGCCGAAGACCGCGCTGCACGAGCTCTTGATCGCGGTGGCAGGCCCGCTGGTGAACGTCGTCCTGGCGGTGCTGCTCTTGCTCGGCGCCAGCGTGGTGGCCGGGCCGGTCTGGCTCGCGGACGGCGGCTTCGTTCGAGCGCTCGTGGCACCGCCAGCGCTGCCGACTCTGGTCGCGGCGCTCACCGCCGCCAACGTCGCGCTCGCGGTGTTCAACATGATCCCCGCCCTGCCCATGGATGGCGGGCGCGTGCTCCGCGCGGTGCTCACCTTCTTCGTGGGCAAGCTGCGCGCAACCCGGGTGGCCGCGACGGTGGGCCAGTTCTTGGCGGCCGGGCTGGCCGCGTTCGGCCTGATGAGCGGCAACGTCGTCCTGGTGATGATCGGTGTCTTCGTGTTCCTGGGTGCGGCGCAAGAGCGCGCCACGGCCAGGGTGATGGCGTCGCTGGCTGGTCTGCGGGCGGCCGACGCCGTCGACGCGCGTGCGGTCGCCCTCGAGCCCGGCGATCTCTTGGCCCACGCGCTGGCGCTCGCCTTGCGGTCGTCTCAGCCGCACTACCCGGTGGTCCTCGGGGACCGTCTGGTGGGCACTCTCGGGCGCGAAGAGATCCTGGACGCGGTGCGCAAGCAAGGCCCGATGGCCTTCGTCGCGGGGGTCATGAACCGCGAGGTGGTGGAGGTCAGCGTCGACGAGCCCCTCACCGAGGTGCGAATCCAGCTGATCGAGCGCGCGGGGCGCCCTCTGGCCGTGCGCGGGTCCGACGGGGCGATCGGGCTCATCGGCCTCGAGGACGTGGCGCGGGCAGCGACCATGGCAGATCTCCTCCACCACTTCGTGCCCCAACGCCCAACCATGCGTTGAAACCCCCGAGTGCCTCGTTCTAAGGTCCCGCCCGGCCTGGGAGGGCCCCGCGGCGGATGAGCGAGAACACAGCAGAGAAACCAGGTACCGCCTCTGACACGGCGGCGCTGGATGACGTCAAGCAGCTGGGCCTTGGAGCCGCGATCGTCTCCTTGGGCTACGTCTTCTGGGTCGTCGGCGCCATGGAGATGGTGGAGCGCTTCGCCTTCTACGGAGTGAAAGCGGTCGCCACGCTGTACGCGAAATCACCAGTGAGCGAAGGCGGACTCGGCGTCACGATGTCCAAGTTCGGCATCATCTTGGGGACGTGGGCCTGGACGCAGTCCTTGGTGCCCGTGTTCACCGGCGGGCTGTCCGATCGCTATGGATACAAGCAGACGATCTTCGCCTCGACCGTGATCAAGATCGCCGGCTACCTGGTGATGGCCATGTTCCCGACGTTCTACGGCTTCTTCGCCGGAGCCATGCTGCTGGCCACTGGCACTGCTGTGTTCAAGCCCGGCATCCAAGGCACGCTGGTCAAGTCCACGAAGCGTGAGAACAGCTCGATGGCCTGGGGCATCTTCTACCAGACCGTGAACATCGGCGGTTTTCTCGGGCCGCTGCTCGCCGGCTACATGCGCAAGCTGCAGTGGCGCTACGTGTTCTTGTCCTGCGCCGCGCTGATTGCCTGCAACTTCCTACTCTTGCTCACCTACCGAGAGCCGGGGAAGGAAGAGCGGCTCGAGCGAGCACGGCTGGCAAAAGCGGGGACACTGAAGCAGGAAGCGCTGTGGAAAGAGTCACTGCGCGAGCTGATGAAGAAGCACGTCTGGCTCTACCTGCTGATCTTCTCGGGCTTCTGGTACATGTTCAACGCGCTGTTCGACGTCTTGCCGGCGCACATCGACGACTGGGTGGACACCCGCGACATCGTGCGAAGCCTGTTCGGTACCGGTGGCACCAGCTCCGAGCTCGTGAAGTTCTTCGTGGTCATGAACAAGGAAGGGACCGAGATCTCTCCCGAGGGCATGCTCAACCTGAACGCGGGCCTGATCATGACCACTTGCTTCCTCTTCGCCTGGCTCAGTGGCCGGATGCGCGCCACGACCAGCATGGTGGTCGGAACGCTGATGGCCACCGCCGCGATGTTCCTGTCAGGGTACTCGAAGCTCGGATGGATGTCCGTGGGAGCGATCTTGGTCTTCAGCGTCGGCGAGATGCTGTCGAGCCCGAAGTTCAGCGAGTTCATCGGGAACTTTGCCCCCGCAGACAAGAAAGCGATGTACCTCGGGTTCTCGCAAATCCCCCTCGCCATCGGCTGGGGCCTGGAGGGGTTCACGGCGCCACTGCTCTACGATCACTTCGCCTCCAAAGACCGTTTCGCCCGCCAGCTCTTGGCCGAGCGCGGCATGGCCGCCTCGCAGATCGAGGCCATCAAGCAGGGCGAGGCCTTCAGTGAGCTGATGAAATTCACCGGAGATTCCCGGGAGTCACTGACGCAGCTCCTCTATTCGAGCCACAACGTCGGGGCGGTCTGGATCATCATGGGGGCGATAGGTGTCGTCACGGCCATGGGGATCTACGCTTACGGCAAGTGGATCCGGACGATCGTCAAGAGCTGAAGCCACGCCTCGGGCGGCGGCGCTGGCTGCTGGGTGCCGGCGCGCTGGCAGGCGCCGGCGCCGTCGACGCCTGCGTGGTCGAGCCAGCGTGGCTCGACGTGACCCGGCATTCGTTGGTCGTCGACCGACTCCCAACCGCGCTCGAGGGCTTCACCCTGGCCCAGGTCACCGACGCGCACCTGCGCGGGTTCGGCCGAGTGGAGCAGGGCATCGTCGAGGCGGTGAGGCGTGCACAGGTGCAGCTGGTGGTTCTGACCGGCGACATCGTCGATCGTGCCGCGGCGCTCCCTCTGCTAGCCGAGCTGGTGAGGGGTCTTCGCGCGGCCGGCGCCGAGGTGATCGCAACCCTCGGGAACTGGGAGCACTGGGCGGGGTTCACGTCCCTGGGTCTGTCCCAAGAGTATCGCCGTCTCGGCGCGGAGCTCTTGGTGAACGAGTGTCGGGCGGTGCGAGGCGTGGTGGTCGCCGCGACCGACGACGGGTATGCCGGCGCCCCGCGCTGGGATCACACCTTGGCGTCGCTGGCGGGCGTGGCCGGCGCGGGTGCCCCGCGCATCCTGCTCACCCACAGCCCCGCGATGTTCGACCACGTGCCCGACCTGGTGTCGCCCTTCGATCTCGCGCTGGCGGGCCACACCCACGGCGGGCAGCTCACCCTGGGGTCGTTTGCTCCGCTGGTGCCCCCCGGCAGCGGGCCCTACGTGAAGGGCTTCTACGACACGCGTGCGGGGCGCGCCTATGTGAGCCGCGGCACCGGGACGAGCGTGGTCGGCGCCCGCTTCTTGTGCCGGCCCGAGCTCCCGATCTTCCGCCTCACAGCGCGTCGTTGAACGAAAAGACGTATGCGGCGCCGAGCCCCACGCCGTACACGGGGTCGCCCGCGGACTCGACGCCCGAGAACGACACGTCGCTGCGGCTTCGGCCGACCCAGACGCCGACCGGCAGCTCGCGTCGCGCGCCGAAGGTGAGCTCGACGTGGCCCCCCAACTTGCTCGCGGCGGAGCTGGTCCGAAAGCGCAGCCCGGCGTCGAGCCCCACGCCCACGAGCTCGAGGTGGGCCGACCCGGCCGGCGACGCCGCGGTCAGTCGCTTCCAGTCGACAGCCGGTCCGACGAACGCGCGGACTGCCGGCGTCAGCTCGGGCGCGTAGCGCGCGCTGGCGCCGGTGCCCACGGTCAGCGACGAGCCGATCTGCCCCGGGCCGGTGTCGAAGTAGCGGTCCTCGACGTGGGCCAGCGCGAGCCCACCGACGCCCAACCACGCGCTGGCGCGGAGCTCGAAGCCCGCTCGGAACGCGAGCCCCGCGCCGATCTCCATCGAGAGCGACCCGGGGCTCTGATCACCGTCCGAGCCGTAGTCGTCGGCGCCACCGATTTGCGCCAGGTCCACTCGAGTGACGTGCCGGTAGCTCGCGCCGGCGGCGAGCAGCACGTCCCCGTTCGGCTCGGCCGATGCGGGGCCGGTGAGCGAAACGAGGGCCAACAAGCCAGCGATAGCGGGTGCCTTCGGAGCCATGGGCAGGCCGAAAGAGCACGCGCTGTGCCACCGGCGCAAGCGCGGATCCCGGGAAGAACGAGGAAAATGCCCGGAGCGGTTCACACCGCCGCGACATGAAGATCAGCCCGGGCTAGATCCCGGCGGGTGGACCCACGACCGGCCGAGCGCTTCTTGAAGAGCCAGACAGATCCGCGCTGGGCCGCGGTCGCGGCGGACGACCTCGCGGCCACGCTGGCGGACCACGCGCACTGCGAGAAGAAGGCGAGCGCCAGCGCCATCGCGCTGATCAACGACTACCCGGAGGATACGGAGCTGGTCGAGGCCATGGCCCGCCTGGCAGAGGAGGAGATTGGTCACTTTCGCGAGGTTCACCAGCTGCTCGTGGCGCGCGCCACCGAGCTGACGCGCGACCGCGGCGACCCGTATGCTCGCGCACTGATGGGCCTCTTGCGCCAGCCCCCCGAGCTGCGCAAGCTCGACCGGTTGCTGATCGGAGCTCTGATCGAGGCCCGATCGTGCGAGCGCTTCCGGCTCTTGCGCTCGGAGCTCGAACGTCGTGGCGAACCGAGCCTGGCCTCCGTGTTTCGGCGGCTCGAGTCCAGCGAGGCGGGCCATGCCGCGCTCTTCGTGCACCTGGCCGAGGGGCGCTTCGGCGAAGCGATCACCCGCGCACGGCTCGACGAGCTCGCGCGGGCCGAGGCCGCCATCGTCGCCGACTTACCCATCGCCGCCCGCATCCACTGAGCGGGTGGCCGGTCACTTGAGCTTGGGCTTGGGCCACGGGATCTCCCCGCTAGCCAGCTCGATGCCTCGCTCGGTCAACGCGCGTCGGCTGTCGGCGCAGAGGTCGTACTCGCGATCGGTGGTCAGCACGCTGCCGCCGCCGTCTTCCATCAAGCAGCCGCGATTCGGGCAGTGATCCAGGCCGAAGGTATGCCCAATCTCGTGGACCGCAACCTTGGCGAAGCGCACCCGCGCGTGCTCGGCGTTCTTCGCCAGGCGCTTGCAGCGGAAGGACGACAGCACGCACGCCGCGCCGTCGAGCGTGGCGAGCCCCAGGATGCCCCAGTCGTCGATCTTGCCCTTGGTGGTGCTGATGTCGACGCTGGTCAGTCCCAGGATTCGGCTGCCCCCCTTCGGCAAGCGCGGTCCGAGGAAGTCGAGCAGCTTCTCGGCGCGGTAGCGCGCGCGCTTCGGGTAGAAGGCGGACTTGGGCAAGTCCACTCGCCCCAGCGTCTTGACCTCGACGGAGTAGAAGGCGCCGAGCGCGCGGACCACCAGCCCGAGGTCGGCGTCGGGGAGAGCCTTGCCCAGCGCCTGGACGTAGAGCACCCGCGGGTCACCAGCGGCCCAGAGCGGCGGCGCGAGCAAGCTTGCGCCGGCGAAGGCGGACGCGGACAAGAAGCGGCGGCGAGAGAGGGTCGTCATCGCGCGGACTTCAGCTTAGCAAGCTCTTCGGGGCCGAGCCGCGCCGGCTCGTGCGGCAGGCGCGCAAGCGAGAAATCAGCCAGCGCTTCTCGCGGCGTCAGCCGCTCGGGGAGCTCGAGCCCCGCCGAGCGGGCGGCCCAACCGACCACGGCACGCGGGTCGACGCCGCGCTCGCGCAGCTCGGACAGGCTCAGATCGTCGGCGCGCTTGGCGAAGCGTCGGCCGTTTTCGTCTACCACCAGGGGCACGTGAACGAAGGTTGGGTGACCGAGCCCCAGCGCGCGCTGCAGGTGCCACTGCCGGGCGGCGCTGGGCAAGAGGTCGTCACCCCTCAAGACCTCGGTCACGCCCTGGTGCGCGTCGTCCACCACCACCGCGAGCTGGTAGGCGGGGGTCTCGTCGCGCCGCGCCACCATGAAGTCGCCGACCTCTGCTTGGACGTCGAAGGTGGCCGGTGGGGCGAACCCATCGCCGATCGTGAGTCTGCCTTCGGGCACGCGGAAGCGCAGGCTGGCCTCGCGCCCGGTGGCCCGGGCGGCCTCGAGCGACTCGAAACGGCCCCGGCAGGTGCCCGGGTAGCGGAGCTCGACGTCGCCTTGCTGGGGCGCGCTGAGCGCGGCGCGCACGTCGCCGCGGCTGCACACGCACGGGTAGGTCGCTCCGCGCTCGGCCAGACTCGTCACGGCGGCGCGCAGCCGCTCGAGCCCCGACGATTGCAGCAGCCAGGGCCCGTCCCAGTCGAGGCCCAGCCAATCCAGATCACGGAGCGCGGCGTCGATCATCGCCGGCTTCACCCGTGGTCCGTCCAGGTCCTCGATGCGCAGCACCATGCTTCCGCCGCGCGCGCGCACGCTCCACCACGCCAGCAGGAACGAGCGCGCGTGCCCCAGGTGGAGCAGCCCGGTGGGGCTCGGGGCCAAGCGGCCGACCACGGGGCGTTCGGCGGACATGCTTCGCCGAGAGGCTGCTCGAACCTCGAGCGGGTGTCACATTTTCTCGACGGACTTGAACATCTCGCGCACGAACGAGGCGCGCGGCCGGATGAGCAGCACGCGTCCGCGGATTGGCCGGACGCGAATCCGAGCCGCCGAGGGGAAATTGGCGCCCGAGCTCAAGAGCTCGTCGTCGAAGATGTAGCGATCGCCGTCGGCGGTGCGCGTGGCGCTCTGCACGTCGGCTTGGGCCAGGCCCGACAGGGTCAAGGCGCCGAGCATCACGCCCGCGCCGATACCGAACCGATTCATCGTCACGTACCTCCCGGGGGTTGTACCCGGCAGGCCCGACGGCCTTGGGTCAGAGCTTGTCCGGATCGCACTTGCAGGCGGCGACCCGGGCCTCGGCGTCCTTGACGATGCCCTTGGCGCGGGTGCAGCGCTCGGTGGCGTCCCCGGCCAAGCGGCACACGGCCGCCGCGGCGCGGCGCAGCGAGCTCATCGCCTTGCAGGCCTCGGGGCAGCGAGCGTCGCCGGCGCTGAGCCGAGCGGCGCCGCCTGCCGGAGCCTTGCCGCCGACGAGCTCGTTCAGATCGGCCGCGGCCTGGTCCAGGGCCTTCTCCGCTTCCGGCAGCGAGGCGAGATCGACGTCTTTTTCGCCGAGGGCTTCCTTTTGCTTCTCTGGCTCTGGCTGCCCCTGGGTCGACCCGATGGACGACCCGGGCGCGGCCGCGGGTGCGGCCGTAGGCACGGGCTGGCTTGCCGGCTCTCCGGGGGCCGTGGGCTGCTGCGCAGCCGGCGGGGCGGCCTCCTGCTTCTTGCAGCTCCCGAGCGCCAGCGCGAGGAAACCCAGCGCGGCGGTTGCCCTGATGCGCACCTCCGTCATTCTCCGTTTCCTGGGCACTTGCACACGGCCACACGAACCTCGTTGTCTTGCACGATGGCCTGCGCTCGCTTGCAGCGGGCGTCACCCTCGCCCGCCAGTCGGCACACCGCCGCGGCCGCGCGCTTGAGCGAGGCAAAGGCCTTGCAGGCGTTCACGCAGCGGTCGGGGGCCGAGCCCTGCGGGGCCCCTGTTGCAGCCGGCTTGGGTGCCGGAGAGTCACTGGGTCGCTTGGGCTTGCCGTCCGACGTCTTGTCGGCTCTGGTCTTCGGATTCAACTCGGCGTTGGCTTGGTCGAGGGCGGCCTCAGCCTCCGCGACGGTCGAGAATCCCGCGCCGTCACTCCCCACGGACTCGCGGCGTTCGTCCTCGGCCTTCGGGCTGGTGGTCGACGAGGGCTGCTCGGGGCTCGGCGAGTAGCCCTGAGGGGAGCTCTGGGGGCCGGCTGGCGACGCCGGCTCGGGCGCCGGCGGGCGCGCTGCGCAGGCGAGGGATGCGACACCAGTCGCGCACAAGAGAGCGAATTTACGAAGGCGCATGCGTTCGACTCCGAGCGTACCGCAGTCAGACGTTCCAGGGACGGATTCGATGGGTCGGGGAGCGCCCCACATCTGCTGCCCAGGACGAGGAAAAGCCCGCCTGAACCCCGGAGAACGCTCCGGCGCAGGCGGGCCTTACGGCTCGAAGTCGACTCAACTGATGGACTCGGGGCGGCGGTAGATGGTCACGACCGCCGCGCCGCCCAGGCCGAGGTTGTGCTGAAGTCCGACCTTCGCGCCGGGCACCTGCCGCTTCTCGGCGAGACCGCGCAGCTGCCAGTTCATCTCGGCGCACTGCGCGAGACCGGTGGCGCCGAGGGGGTGTCCCTTCGAGATCAGACCCCCCGACGGGTTCACCACCCACTTGCCGCCGTAGGTCACCGCACCCGAGTCGATGAGCTCGCCGCCCTTGCCCACCGGGCACAAGCCGAGCGCCTCGTACGTGATGAGCTCGTTGGTGCTGAAGCAATCGTGCAGCTCGACCACGTTCACGTTTTCGGGCCCGAGCCCCGACTGCTCGTAGGCATTCTGCGCGGCCTTGCGGCTCATGTCCCACCCCACGATCTTGAGGCAGCTGCGCTCGTCGAAGCTCGAGCCCAGGTCGGTGACCATCGACATGCCGGCGATCTCGACCGCCTTGCTCTCGAGCTTGTGCTGCTTGACGAAGTCCCCGCTGACCAAGATGGCCGCGCCGGCGCCGTCCGAGGTCGGGCAGCACTGCAGCTTCGTGAGCGGTGCGTAGACCTCTTTCGCGTTCATGATGTCTTCCAGCGAGTACTCGTCCTGGAACTGCGAGTACGGGTTGTTCACCGAGTGTTTGTGGTTCTTCCAGCCGACCTTGGCGAACTGTTCGGCCTTGGTGCCGTACTTCTCCATGTGCTCGCGCCCGGCGTTGCCGAACATCTGCGGCGCGGGTGGCGCGGGCGCGAACTCGCGCAGCTCCATCATCAGCATCATGTGCTTGTCGAGCGGGTTCACTCGGTCCATGTACTTGGCGCCGAGCGAGCCCTTCTCCATTTTCTCGAAGCCGACGGCCATCACGCAGTCCGCGATGCCGCCCTCGACCAACTGCTTGGCCAAGAACAGCGCCGTGGAGCCGGTGGAGCAGTTGTTGTTCACGTTGTAGACCGGGATGCCCGTCAGCCCGAGCTGGTACAGTGCGCGCTCGCCGCTCGTGCTCTCGCCGTAGACGTACCCCGCCGCGGCCTGCTGGATCTTGGTGTACGGGATGCCGGCGTCGGCCAGGGCCTTCTCGCCCGCCTCCTTCACCATGTCCGGGTAGTCCCACTCCTTGGAGCCCGGCTTCTCGAACTTCGTCATCCCGACGCCTACGACGTAGACTTTCCTGCCCATTGGTCTCTCCCTGGTTCTCGAGCCGGTGGCGCCCCGGGGAGGGTGCGCCCCGCGTTCTCGGTTGGCGTTTCGATACGCCAACACCCGGGGGCAGGCAAGTGCGGTCCGGGCCGCTACGGTGTGCCGCAGCTACACCAGGGATCTTCCTTCGCCTCTTTGGCGCAGATGAAGTCCCACTTGCCCGAGCTGCAGCAGAACGGATCACGCTTGCAGACGTGGGCGGCGCACTCGGAGCACGTCGCCGAGAGCGAGCTCCCGGCCTCGCACTCGCTGTGCGCGCAGGACGACGGCCCACCCGCACAAACACCGCGGCACGCGCCCACCGTTTCGCCCGCGAGGTCGACGCACGCGGCGTCCCACTTGCCGTTCTTCGTGTCGCAGCACTGCGGCCGGATCAGGCAGACCTGGTCCGCGCACGGGCTGCAGTCCTTGGTGAGGGCGTTGCCGGTCTGGCACTCGCTGTGGCCGCAGGCGTGCGGCGGGTCGTCGCCCTTGGTGGCGGGCGTGGGCCCGCAGGTCACGCTGCGCGGCGCTCCGGTCAAGAGCTTGGGCTGCTTGCCTTGGTCGTCGACGGCGTAGGCGTAGACGGTGTGCTTCTTGCCGTCCTTCAGCGTCTCGGGTAGCTGCGCCGAGAACCCGTGCTTGGGCGAGCCGAGCTGCTTGGTCAAGTCCGCACGATCTTCGTCGGCCTTCACCGTCAGCTTCTTGACCTTCGAGCTCGAGATCGGGCCGTCGAAGGTCAAGACCACGTCGACGGCCGCCTTGCCTGCGTCCGCGTCGAACGCCCAGCCCTTGACGCCGCCGTCGCAGCTGGCCTTCTCGAGCTGGCCCTTCGGCGCATGGCTTTCGGTCTCGCTCTCCAAGCCCTTGCGCCGGATGGCGATGTACGAGCTGCCGAAGCCGCGCGGCTTGTGGATGCAGCCGACCTTGCAGCCCGCACACTCGTAGGCCATGGCCTTGCCGCCGCCGGTCCAGCTCTCGAACAGGACGATGTGGCCCTTCCCGCCCGAGTTGTAGACCAAGGCGTCGCCGGCCTTCAGGTCGCTCTTCTTGATCGGGTACCAGTGGGTCTTCTCGTAGCGGAAGTTGTAGGTCGAGTAGGGGTGACGATCGACCTTGGGCGAGCCCTCGCCAGGAACCTGCCATGCCTGGGCCACGAAGCCCGAGCAGTCGGCGCCGTACTCGGGGCCGCCCTTGGGCAAAGCCGAGTGGCTGCACGCGCCGCAGCTGCCGCTGCACTTCCCGGGCGCGCTCTTGCCCGCCGGATCCCAGCGGCCGTGGCCCCACCAGTACGAGTAGCCGACGCCGCTCGCGCCCAGCGCGATGATCTCTCCGCGGCTGATGCCGGCGGTGACTGCTTCTTCGGTGGTGCCGAGCGTTTCATCCTGACCGGGCTCGGCCACCTCGACGGCGCAGGCCGACGCGAGGGCCACGAGCAAGACCCCCAGGAGGGCGAGTCCTTTGCGGAGCGCCCGGGCGTTCATGGCGTCACCTTCACGAAGCTCACGCCGCTCTCGGCCACCTTCATCACGTACACGTTGCCGTCGTTCCCCCGCTTCACGCTCCGGAACGAGTCCTCTACGCTGGTCGAGTGCGGGAGCGGCACGCGGTGCTTCTCGTGGCCGCCCGCGTCGATCACGACCAAGCTTGCGCTCTCGAGCGGCGGCGTCTCCGGATCGCTCTGCTCAGACTCGGTGATCACCCCGAGCAACGCGCCGCCGCCCTTGCGCGGGGCGAGGAGCGTGCGGCGCGCGACGCGCTCACCGAAGGCGACCTCGCCGAGCGCGCTCGTGTCCCCATCGGGCAAGGCGACCCGGAACAGCGCCACGCGCTGGGGCTCTGCCTGCTCTGCCTTCAGCGCATTCGGTCCGTCGAAGGCCTGGCCTGGAACCACGCTCGCAGCCAGGGCGGCTCCGCTCGCGCTGGCCACGTGGACCATGTAGTCGTCGGTCAGCTCGACCCAGTACCCGTCGTCGTGTGAGACCAGCGCGGTGATCGACGAGGGCTCGGGGATCTCGCTGCTCTCGAGCGGCAGCTCGCTCGTCACCTGACCGTCGCCGCCGACGAACACGATCGCTGCCGGCGAGTGGACGTCGAGCAGCGCGTAACCGCCCGAGCCAAACAGCTCGACGTCGTCGAAGGCGCGCGCCGGGATCTTCGTGCTCCCGACCAGCTTCCCGTCGGCGAACCTCTGGATGCGCTCGTTGTCTTGATCGAGGACGTGGAGGGTGCCGTCCTCGTCCACGACGAAGCTCTTCGGGCCCTCGGGCAGCCCCTCGTCGGGGATGTTCTGCCCGAGCTGACCGTCGCCCTTGCCGCGGCCGGCTTCCAGCACGGGCGAAATCGAAGGCGGAGGGTCGCTCGCCTGGCGTGAAGCGGCTTCCTTCTTCGAGCAGCCGATGAGCAGAGCAAGGGCGAGCGCGGCGCTCGCGTGGCGTGTCCCCCAGGTCTCGAATCGTCGGTGGAACGGCTTCATGGATCCTCTCTTCGGGACCGCTGACACAACGATCCCCACATGATGCTACCACCGACCACATGCGGCTACCTAGGCCTACAATTTTCCTCCCATGGTGGATCGGACGGAAGGGTCGAGTCGGGAGTAGGCTCGCTCAGCGGGGATGGACTCGAAGCCGGGGCAGAGCAGGTCGCGGAGGATCGACGCAGCCATCGTGATGGGCTGCATGCTGGCGGTGACGACCGCAGCGGCGGTGCAGCTGACCGTGGTGATGCGGGTGGTTCCCGTGGCGCAGTTCTTCGCCGTGCCGCTCGCGCTCGGCGTGGCCTTCGGCGCACTGATCGTGAAGATCCGTCGGGCGATCCAGCGAGAGCGGGAACTTGCCGCCGAGCTGGCAGCGCGTGAGAGCGCGCTCGCCGATCTGAACCGCGAGCTCGAGAGCAAGGTCGTCGAGCGCACGCGGGATCTGGAGCGAGCCCACGAGCAGCTGATCCACGCTCAGAAGATGGAGGCCGTGGGACGCGTGGCCGGCGGGGTGGCTCACGACTTCAACAACATGCTCACCATCATGTTCGGATGCGCGGCGGAGCTCGAGCGCACCGCCGGCTCGGACGAGCGGCAGCGGGCCGTCGTGGCCGAGCTCGCGGCCGCCTGCGAGCGAGCTCGACAGATCACCCGTCAGCTCTTGATCTTCAGCCGGCGCGAGGTGGCATGCTCTGCGCCGGTGAGCCTCAGAGGCATGTTGGAAGAACTGCGTCCGATGCTCACCCGCCTGGCGGGAAAGGGCGTTGAGCTGCGGGTGGCGATCGAGAGCGACCAGATCGCTTCGTGTGACAAGGGGCAGCTGGAGCAGGTGGTGGTCAACCTGGTGGTCAACGCCCGGGACGCCGGGGCAAAGACCGTGGTCCTGACCGTGGGCCAGGGGATCGCGACCGATTCCGGGCCGATCGCGCGGCTCTCGGTCCGGGACGACGGCCCGGGGATGAGCCCCGAGACCGCGAGGCGCGCCCTCGAGCCGTTCTTCACCACCAAGCCCTCGGGTCAGGGAACGGGGCTCGGGCTCTCGGTCGCCGACAGCGTGATCCGCGCGTTCGGCGGCAGCGTGGATCTGTCGAGCACCCTGGGTGCCGGAACCACCGTCACCGTGCGCTTGCCGGCGGAGGCGCGCGCGGCAGAGCCCGTGGGGATGCACTCGGCGCTTCAGAGCGGCGGCGAGCGCGCGCCTCGGCTGGCGATCTTGGTCGTCGAAGACGAGGCTCCGGTGCGCGCCATCATGCTGCGCATCCTGCAGGGGGCCGGTTACTCGGTCACCGCCGTCGAGACCGTGCAAGACGCCGTGCAGGTGATGACCGACCTCGCGCGGCCCGTGGACGCCCTGCTCACCGACTACCAGCTTCCGGACGGCACCGGCGCCCAGGTGATCGACGCCCTGGCTCGGCATCGCCCCGGCGTCCCGTGCCTGCTCACCACTGGTTACATGAACGCGGACGTCGAGCGCCTGGCCGACGTGCCGCTCCTCCCGAAGCCGTTCACGCCGTCGGAGTTGAAGGCCCGGGTGGCGGAGCTCATGCCGGCGCGTCCCGCCCGCGCCCTCGCCGGCTGAAGCTCAGCGCCGAGCCACGATGTACGCGAGCCAGCCCGGCTGGTTGTGCGCGCGGAGCCGGGGCTTGAAGAGCTCTTCGTCGGACTGGTCCTTCGAGCAATCCCAGTACACGTCGACCCGAGAGAAACCGGCCTCGGCCAGCAACTCTTGGAGCTCGGGCAGTGTCCAGAACCGCCAGTGATAGCTGAAGGCTTGCTTCAGCTTCGACCCGTTCTTGAACTCGAAGTGGATGTAGTTCACGACCTCGTGGGTGATCGGGTCGAACTGGTTCTGGTCCCAGACGTAGGTGAAGCCGCCCTTGATGCGCCGGCGCTCTTGCATCGGCTGCTGGGACTCCCACCCGCCGTAGGCATCGAGCACGAAGAACGAGTCTGGGCCGAGCTGGGTGCGGACATGGGCGAAGTAGGCCCGCATCTCGTCACGAGTGCGAAACACCCAGTAACTGAAGTTGAACGCGCACACGACGTCGAACTTCGTGCGCACCGGGTCCCGGACGTCTTGGCGCAAGAGCCGAACCTGCTCGCTGGCGTCACCGAGCGGGGCCACGTTGTGAGCCTTGCCCCAGGCTAGCACCTTCCGGTCGATGTCGACCCCGGTCGCCTGACGGGCCGTGCCGCGCCGCGCCCACTCGGCACAGATCAGCGCCGAGCCGCAGAAGTCCTCGAGCAACGTGAGCGGCCGCCGGCGGTAGAGCGAGCGGTACACCTGGTCGATGAAGTCGACTTCGACCGTCGCGTCTTGCACGCTGAGTTGATAGAGGACGTGCTTGTCCGCGTTCTTGGCGGTGATCGCGGGCGGCTTGCGAGCTCGGCTTTTCTGGGTCAAGGCGCGGGCTTGTTACAGCCGGTGCCGGATGGACGCAAACTACTTTTTGCGCGCTACTTGTCCATCACGACGATGCCGAAGGCAGGGTCGTCGTAGAGCTGGTCGAAGATCGGGGCGAACTTCTTCTCGACGTTCTTGCGTTTCACCTTGAGGGTGGGGGTGATTTCGTCCTGGTCGAGGGAGAACTCGCGGTCGAGCAGGTAGACGCGCTTGACCTGCTCCACGCGCGACAGCTTCTGGTTGCCGCGGTGTACCGCCTCGGCAATCCGCTGGCGGAGCTCGGGGTGGCCGGTGACCTTGGCCATCAGCTCGTCCAGGCCATCGGGTCGAGCCAGGGGGTTTGCCATCAGCGCTCGCTTCAGCCGCGCCACCGTCGGTTCGTCCGGGCCGATGCCCGTCTGGACGGCCCAGTCGATGGACTCGATGGGGCTGACCGAGACGATCGCGGTGACGTAAGCGCGCGTGTCACCGTGGGCGTGCACGTGGCTGATCAGCGGGTCTTGGTGCTTGATCTCGTTCTCGATGTTCGACGGTGTCAGGTTCTTGCCGCCCGCCGTGATGATGATGTGCTTCTTGCGATCCACGATGTACAGGAAGCCGTCGGCGTCGCGCTTCCCGACGTCGCCGGTGTGGAGCCAGCCCTCGGCGTCGATGGCCTCGGCGGTCGCCTCGGGCGCTTTGTAGTAGCCCTGGAACACGGTCTTGCCCCGGATCAAGATCTCGCCGTCCTCGGCCAGCTTGTCCTCGACGAAGGCGAGGGGCTTGCCGACCGAGCCCAGGCGCACGGCCCCCGGGCGGTTGACGTGCGTGACCACCGTGGCCTCGGTCATGCCGTACACCTCGTAGATGGGGAAGCCTGCCGCCCAGAAGAACTCGATGATCTTGCGGGGGATGGGCGCCGCGCCGGTGACGAAGTAGCGCACCCGCCCGCCGAACACCGCGCGCAGCTTGGAGAACACGAGCCTGTCGGCCAGGGCGTGCTTGGCCCGGAGGCCCAGCGGGATGGGTTTGCCCGCCTGCCACAGCGCAACGACCTCGTGCCCCACGCCCTCGGCCCACCGGAACGCTTTCTGTTTGCCGGGCGGCGCCTTCTGCACCTCGCCCTGGATGCGGGCATACGCCTTCTCGAAGATGCGGGGGACGCTGCCGAAGATGGTCGGGCGGATCTCCTTCACCTCTTCGAGCACGGCCGGCACGCTGGTGGCGTACGACGTGGCCGTGCCGAAGTTGATGCGACCATAGAACGCGAGCACGCGCTCGGCGACGTGCGCCATGGGCAAGAAGCTGAGCCCCATGTCGCCTTCGTCGAACTCCATCACCGCTGTCTCGCCGAGGAGCGTCACGATGTTCTCGTGGGAGATCATCGCGCCCTTCGGCGGCCCGGTGGTGCCCGAGGTGTAGACGATGATCGCCGTGGTCTTCGGGTCGACCTTGCTGGCGCGCTGATCGATGCGGTTCCGATCGGGCCGCCGCCCCAGCGCGTGCGAGAACGGCTCGACCCACGCCTGGCGCTTCATCAGGTCCTCGAGGCCGCGCGCTTCCCAGACCAGCGCCCGCTCGAGCTTGGGTAGCTTGGCCTTGTGCTCGATGACCTTCGCGAGCTGCTCTTCGTCCTCGACGATCACGAAGCGTGAGTCGGAGTGCTCGATGATGTACGCCAGCTGGTCCGAGGTCAGAGTGGGGTACGCTCCGACCGTGACCGCCCCCGCGAGCAAGCCGCCGATGTCGGCCACGCACCACTCGGGGCGAGTGCTGCCCACGATCGTGACCTTGTCGCCGGGGTTTACCCCGGCGTCCATCAGCCAGCACGCCAGGGCTCCCGCCGCCTCGTAGAAATCGCGCCAGGTGGACGCAACCCACTGGCCGTCGAGCTTGCGCTGATAGGCCACGGCGTGCGGCGAGCGATCGACCCGGCCCAGGAACAGCTCGGGGAGGGTCTTGCAGCTCGGGGTCACCGAACGGCAGGGGTGCTTGGGTGGTCGAACGCGATCGAGCATGAGCCGCATTAGAGCCAGCTTCGGCGGTGGCGCAAGTGCGCCGGTTGATCCGCTGCCGAGAACCAGTACGCTCACCGTCATCGTGCGGTTCTTCACTGCTTTGGCATGCGCGATGGCGATCGTTCTGGTTCCCCTCTCGGCCTCCGCGCTGGGGCAAGGGAAGCACCGCGGGATCAGCTATTCGGCGTGCTCGAAGCAGAAGTTGCCCAACGCGTTCTGTACTGCGGTCGGCGCGGCCGCGTACAACGTGGACCACTTCGAGTGGGACGACCTCGCCGCCCACGCTCAGCCCGAGGCCGGTGAGGGCAAGTGCTCGGCCGCGGAGAAGACCGTCGGGCGAGTGGCGACCCTCGCCGCCGAGATCCGCAAACTCGGTCTGTCCGCGACCCAGTATGATCCGGCGCTGGCCGCGGCGCTCGGCCGCGTCCTGCACACCGTGCAGGACAACTGCGCGCACAGCGGCATGCCGAACGTGCAGCATGCCTGGGCCTCGGTCTCCGACTCGTGTACCGACAGCGAGTCGAGCCCTGACGTCCAGCCTCAGGCCATTGCTTGCGCGGAGGCCGAGACGGCAGTCGTGATGGAGGCATTTGCGGCCCAGTTCACCGTGCCCTCGCCGCCGAGCGACCCGGACGGCCAGACTCAGCAAGACCCGCAGTACTTCCCGCCACGCGGCGGCGTTTGCGACTTCCTGAAGAGCGCCGGGACCTGGGACGGGGTCGACCGCCGGTGGAATAGCCCGGTGGTGGTGGCCGCCGTGCGCGAGCAGCTCGCGAAGGGGTTCGGTGGCGACACCTCGCCAATCGACGTGTGCGCCTCCGGCCCCTCGGCCCTCGAGTTGCTGACGCCCGCGCCGACCGCGGACGTGAGTCAACCCACCGCGTGGTGCACGAAGTTGAAGATCTATTGCGCCGGCAAGACGGACGATGCGAGCACCGCCCCGCCTTGGGAGCCGTCGGAGGCCGCCCCGGCCGCGGCCGAGTCGAGCGACGCCTCGGGGTGTGGCCTCTCCGGCCCGCCGACGACCCCCAGCGGCGCGTCGATGATGCTCGTGGCGCTCTCGGGGTTCTTCCTGCGCCGCCGACCGAAGCGTCACTGATCACTTTCCCAGCGCGGGCTCTTTTCACCGGCGAGCGGCGGCGCTATCCGCCAGGGATGGTTCCGGTGCGAATCGGTGGTTGGGCGCTGGCGGTGGGTCTCCTCGAAAGCTGTGGGTCGTGCCCACCGTGCGAGACCAAGGCTCCGAAGGCCGAGGCGTGTTCGGTCGACACCGCGGCCAGCGCGCCGACCGCGCCGCCGGCTGGCCCGAGCTCGGCGCCGCCGCTGGCGCCCGACGCGGCGGCGCCCTCGCCCACGCCGTCGGCCAGCGCGCCGCCCACGAACCCCTCGCCCGAACCGCCGGCGGGGCCGGGCGGGTCGCTGCCCGAGGTGAAGGTGGCGGCCGTGGGCTTGCACATCGGCGGTGGTCCGAACGACGACGCCACCAAGGCGCCCTATTTGCGGGCGATCGAGAAGCGGTTCGACGAAATTCGCGCCTGCTACGCCAAGGTCGACGACCCGGTGAAGGGGGGCACCTTCGGCGTGGATTTGCACATTGGCAAGGGCGGCGGCAGCGCGCAGGTGAAGCAGCCGCGCACCGGCATGAAGGGCGACGGGTTTCGGGACTGCGTGATCAAGGCCTTCGAGCACGTGGAGTTCGAGAAGCCGAAGAAGGGCCCGACGGTCATCAGCTATTCGATCAAGTTCACGCTGGGCTGATTCGTGTAGTCTGGGCTCGATGATTCACGTCTGGCACGAGCTACCGAGCCGGCCGCCTTCGCCTCCGGACGCGGTCAACGCGCTGATCGAGATCCCCCGGGGCTCGAAGGTCAAGTACGAGCTCGACAAGCCGACCGGGCTCTTGCGCGTGGACCGCGTGCTGCACAGCTCGGTGCACTACCCCGCGAACTACGGCTTCATCCCGCGCACCTACTGCGGCGACGGCGACCCGCTCGACATCCTGGTGCTGTGCAGCGAGTCAGTCGAAGCGATGTGCATCATGGTCGCGCGGCCGATCGGCATGGTGCGCATGGTCGATGACGGCAAGGCCGACGACAAGATCATCGCAGTGCACCTGCATGACCCCGCGTTCAACGAGTACCGCGAGATCGAGCAGCTGCCGCGGCACCTGGCCCGCGAGATCCAGCGCTTCTTTCTGGACTACAAGTCTCTCGAGACGAAGAAGGACATCATCGCGGAAGATCCGGTGGGGCGCGGCGAGGCCGAGCGCGTGATCGAAGAGGCCGTGGAGCTCTATCGCAAGGAAGAGAGCCGCCTGAGGGGGTGGGGATGACCGACGACGATCGCCAGAAGATCTTGGCTCGCCGCGCGAAGTTCGTCGCGGCGGCTGTGACCGCCCTCAGCGTCGGGGCATGCAAGCCGCAACCTCCCGAAGCGTGCCTCTCGGCCCAGCCCTGTCTCTCGGTCCAGCCAGACCCGGAGCCCGAGCCGTGCCTGAGCATGCGGCCGATGCCCGAGGGCGCGGACGCCGGACCTGAGCCCGAGCCCGAGCCTCGGGTTTGCCTGTCCATGCCGAACCCCGACACGGAGAAGCCCGGCCCCTACGCCGACCCGCCGCCGGGCAAGCGCTGATCAGAGCGCGGCCAACGCCGCCATCGGCGCCCGGAGCGACGGGAAGATCTGGGTGTAGATCGAGTAGAGCGCGTCGTAACGCGCTTGGTCTGGGCCCGGCAGGAAGCGGTCGCCGGTCGCCGTCATGCCGGCGACCGCCGCGGGCAGGTCGGCGTACAGCCCGCCGCCGAGGGCTGCCAGGATGCCCGCGCCCAGCGCGCTGGCCTCCGTCGTCCGGGAGCGCACGACGGGCCTCTGCAGTACGTCGCTCGTGATCTGACACCAGAGGTTGCTCTTCGCGCCGCCGCCCATCACCACCATCTCGGCGATCGGCGTGCCGGTTCTTGCCTCGACCCCGCTCGTGTGCAGACGCTGCTCGAGGGCGATGCCTTCGAGCACGGCGCGATGGACGTGCGCCGGGCCGTGCCGCCCGGTGAGCCCCATGAGCACGCCGGTGGCGGTGTCGTCCCAGTACGGGTTCATCACGCCGTTCCAGTACGGAACCAGCAAGAGGCCCTCGGCCCCCGCGGGGAGGGTCGCGGCCTCACGCTCGAGCTCGGCGAGCTTGCGCGCCGGATCCCCCGCGCCGAGCAAGCGCTCGACCAGCCAGTTCAAGGTGAAGGTGCCGCCTTTGAGATCCGTCTCGAGGAAGAAGGTGCCCGGGGCCGCTGCGTACAGCGTGCGGAAGGCGTCGCTGACCGCGTAGGTGCTGGACGCCACGCCGGACACAATGGCGGTGCCGAGGTTCAAGTAGGCGCGGCCGCTCTGGGCGATGCCCGCGCCCAGGCCGGCGGCCTGACCGTCACCGGCGCCGGCGATCACCGGCATGCCCGGCCGAAGCCCGAGGGTGGCGGCCACCGACGGGTCGAGCTGGCCCAGCTCTGTGCCGGGCTCGATCAGCTCGGGCAGCTGGGTTTCATCGAGGCCCGCGAGCGCACACAGCTCGCCGGACCACGTGCGCCGAGCCATGTCGACCAGGCCCAGGGGGTCGGCGGAGGCGAGTGAGGTCGCGAAGCGACCGGTCAGGCGCCAGCAGAGGAAGGCGTGCACGTCCAGCACCCGTGGCCGCACGGCCTCGAGATCGGGCCGACGTGCGAACAGCGCCATCAGCTTGTAGAGCGAGGGCGTGATGCACGGAGGCTTGCCGGAGATCTGTCGCAGGCGGGCGGCACCCACGCGCTCGCGCGCCCGTTCGACCTGCTCGACGCCGCGCGAGTCCATCCACACCAGGGCGGGGTGGAGCGGCTTCGAGCTCGCGTCGGTGAGCACGAAGGTCTCGCGCTGGTGGGTCAGGCACAGCGCGCGGATCTGCGTCGAGCGCGAGCCGAGCGCGTGGACGCACTCGGCGATCGCCAGGCGGGTCGCGTTCCACCAGGCCTCGGCGTCTTGCTCCCACGCGCCCGCCCCGGGGCTGTCGAGGGTGAAGGCCGAGCGGCCCTGGCAAACGGCGGCGCCGCTCGCGTCCCACACCACGGCCTTGGCCGCCGTGGTGCTGCAGTCGACACCGATCACCAGCATGGCTCACCGGAAGAAGCGCGCGAAAGGCACCGCCACCGGGCGCCCATCGAGGGCGACCTCGATCAGGTGCTCGAGCAGGGGCACGCCGCCAAGCGCGAGCGCGCCCGACGATTTCAGCGCGGGCAGCGCGCTCTGCATCACGCGCAGGATGTCGAGGCACTCGAGCGTCGCGCCCTGCATGCGCTCGACGGCCTGAGGCACCGTGAGCCCCAGGCCCAGGAGCTTGCCGAAACGCCCGGTGCGGCCACCGTTGGTGGTCACGTCCAGATCGCCCACGCCCGCCAGCCCCGAGGCGCTCTCGGGGTCTCCGCCCGCGGCACGAACCACGGCCCGCATCTCGCGCACGCTCTGGGCGAAGACCGCGGCTTCGTAGTTGTGCTGCGCGATGCTGCCGGGGACCCCGCCGGCCAACTCGTGCATGCCGAGCGCGAAGGCGATGCCCATGGCGTAGGCGTTCTTGAGGGCGGCGCACACTTCCACTCCGAGCACGTCGGCGCTCACGAACGGGTGATAGTAGGGCGTGGCCAGCGTCGAACGCAGGCGCTCGAGCTTGACGCCGTCGCGACCGGTCACGACCACGCAGGTCTCGACGCGTCGGGCCAGCTCGCCGGCGATGCACGGACCGGCCACCGCCGCGGGGCTGATCTGACCGACGAGCTCGGGGCCCAACGCCCGCTCGAGCACGTCGGGCAGCGTCGCCAGGGAGGTGCCCGACCACTCGAGCCCTTTGGTGATCATCACCATCGGGCGCTCACGGCGAGCGTAGGGCCGAAGCTGCTCGCCAGCCCAGTGCACGCCCGCCGAGCTGACACCCACCCCGATGATCTCGACCCCCGCCATCGCCGCATCGAGCTCTTCCAGGAAGAACGGACGGATCTCACTCGGGATGTCGAGTGCGAGCTTCGGGTGATGGCTCTGGGCCTTCAGGCTCGCCACGATCTCGCGGTCGAGGTGCGTCCCGACCAGGCGCACGTCGTGCCCCGCGTCGACCAGCGGATAGCAGAGCGCGGTGCCCATCATGCCGGCGCCGACCACGGTGACGATTGCCATCGCGGGCAGCATGCCGCGGGCCGAGCGAGCGGGGAAGGGCGCTGGCCCGGTCGAGCTCGGCGGCGGGCCCCATCGGTGATCTCACGGTGGCGGGAACTCTGGCGTGGCCGTAGTGTCGCGGGCCAGATGGCTGTGACCGAGCCCCCGACGATACCGGACCTGCTCCACCCGACCCCCCTCTTGCGGATCGACCTGGAAAAGACCCGCCTCGGGCTGAGCCTGGCCTTCGCGGGCGGCGTCTCTGGCGGCTTGTTCGAAGAGGCGCTCGACCAGGCGGTCCTCGCGCCGTCGAGCTGGCAGCCGGCCGCCTTCGAGAGCGACCTGTTCTTGCGCCGATTCGCCGCCGGCTGCTTCAAGATCCGGGCCGGTCGTGAAGAGGGCCCGCTCGCCGCGAATCACCTGGTCCGGCTGCTGGGCCACCCGCCGAGCGAGCGCGCGGTCGTGGAGCACCGCCGGGCCATCCTGGCGGAGCTCTCGTCGTCCGCCGAGCTCCGGGCGCGCGCCGAAGAGCTGTATCGCGCCCTCCGTCGTCTCCGCGCCTTGCTCGAGAACACCAGCGGGGCGCGCAACTGGGATCCCAGCCGGCGTCAGCTCGACATTCTCTTGGTCGTGAAGGAGGTGTTCGACCTGATGGCGACCGGGTTCGTCTCGAGTCGGTCGGGGCTGGCCGTCCTCGGCGCGTTCGCCGGGCGGCTCGTCATGGGTGAACCGTATCGATCGCTGTCAGACCTCTTGCGGTACGACGAGCGGCTCGCGACCTTGAACCTGAAGGTCGCGGTCGGAGCGGATGGGCGCATCCGTGGCTTCCAGGTGCTGTCCGTCGCCGAGGCGGCGGACAACCCCTTCGTCAGCCCGCCGTGGCGTCGCTGGCTCGCCAAGCTCGAGCTCTTCGCGCGGGGCTACCGGTTCAGCGACGCCGAGGTGATGACCCGCCTGGTCGATGCCGTGTTCATGGGGCTCGAAGACGACATCGTGGTCCTGGTCCAGCTGCTCGGCGACCTCGAGTTTTACCTGGGCGCGCTCGGCTTCGCCGACCAGGCGCGAGCTGCCGGCCTCGAGGTGTGCCTGCCGGAGCTCGTCTCGGCCGACGCCCCCCGCGCGCTCATGGGGCTCTTCAATCCCCTGCTGCTCATGAGCGGGATCCAGCCGGTGCCCTGCGATCTGGTCTCGAGCCGCCTCGCCACCACGATGCTCGTCACGGGGCCGAACTCGGGCGGAAAGACCCGCCTCTTGCAGTCCGTGGGTCTGACCCAGCTCTTGGCCCAGTGCGGCGCGTTCATCCCGGCGCGCTCGGGCGCGGTCGCGCTCTCGCCGGCGCTGGTCGTGTCCTTGATCCAAGAGACGAAGGCCGACCAGGCCGAGGGGCGCCTGGGGATGGAGCTCTTGCGCATCCGGGATCTCTTCGAGCGCCTGCCGCCTGGCGCCATGGTGCTGCTCGACGAGCTGTGCTCGGGGACGAATCCGTCCGAGGGCGAAGAGATCTTCGAGCTGGTGGTCGAGATGCTGAGCAAGCTCGCCCCCCAGGCGTTCATCACCACGCACTTCCTCACTTTCGCCGCACGCCTCGAGCGAGAGAAGAAGATCCCTGACCTCGGCTTCGTACAGGTCGAGCTCGGCGCGGATCGCCGGGCGACCTATCAGTTCGTGCCGGGCGTCGCGACCACGTCCCTCGCCGGCCACGCCGCCGAGCGGCTCGGTGTCACCGGCGAGCAGCTCATGTCGCTGATCGAGCGCAACGTGGAGCAATTTCGAGCCAAGCACCGCTGATGCCGACCCTGCTCGTCACCAAGAAGATGTCGCCCGAGCTGGCGGCCCGCGTCCGAGCCAGCGTCGACGGCCGACGCGCTGGTCCCGGCGCGAAGCTCGCGCCCCGGGCGATGTCCGTGATGCGCATCGGCGCCGCGGCGGTGATCGTCATCGCCGGGATCTGGCTCGGTGTTTCGCTCCACCGTGCGAAGCGCGACCTCGAGGCGCGTCGCGCCGAGCTGGCCCTCAGGGTCGGGCGCGAAGCCGCCGAGCTCGGGCCCGGCGAGCACGCGGCAGCGACGCGGGTCCTGCCCTGGCTGCCGCTCTTCGCCGGCGCGTACGCCGGGGACCTCGTCGCCGAAGAGCTGCGCCCCGCCGGGGCGTTCGCGACCCTGCTGGCGCGCCCCACCCTCTACCTCCGCGGCTCGCTCCCGAGCTTCGCCAGCCGCGTGGACGAGAGCGCGGCGAGCTCGTTCAAAGACGCGTTCGTCCTCTGCCTGTACGCGCCGCCGAACGCGCGTACCGAGCCCCTGCTCAAGGCGAAAGCAAGGGCCGCGCTCGCGGGTCGGGGCGAGGCGATGGCGCCCGCCGCTGGCGTGGAGCGACTGCAAGACGCGCTGGTCGGACTGCCCTTCTTGACCCCCGACTGGGAGCAGAGGGTGCGTGCTGCGCGCTCCCGGGAGGAGCTCGAGCGGATGAGGCGAGACTTCGAACGCGCGCCGATCACTCGCGCCAAGGCCGCGGCGCGGGCCACCCTCTTGCTGCTCGTGGTGGACGAGCCGAACGCAGATCCGGGCCCGACCGAGCTCGACGGCGAACGTCCGCACGACGTGCGAGTCGGGCTGGTCGACCTCACCGCGCGCAAGGTGCTGCTGCGCCTTCGACGGCGGGTCGACCCTGCCTGGATTTCGGCGGCGACCCGCGCGGAGTGGGCCAGCGGCATCGACAGCTGCGCGCTCGCGCTCGACGTGCACGCCGCGGTGGCGAGCGGCGGGCGCCCCGCTCCGAGCGAGTGAGCCGACCCCAGATCAGAGCCCCACGCCGAACTCGCGCCCGCAGAGCGTGCCGGACAGCTGATTGCCGTCTTGCCCCACCTCGACCACGCAGGCCGCGATCGAGTACTCGATGGGGGGATCGTAGACGTTGCCCTCGAGCGTGATCGACGCGCTCTGCATCACCAACGCGGTGGTCGCGGTGGGCTGCACCGCCAGCGTTCCCTTCTGGGTGACGGTGCCGGAGACGACCACGTCGTAGTTTTCACCGGGCTCGTCGTCTCGCGACAGCGAGTGGCAGGCCGCGAGCTCGTAGGTGAGAGAGACCTCGGTGGAGCCGAACTTCGGGTTGGACGTGGCGTTGCCGAACACCCGCGCCTGGCCACCGAGCGGACAGGGCGTGGTCTCGTCCTGGGGCCCCACGGGGTTGCCCTGGAGCGTGATGTTGTAGACCAGCTTCATCGTCTCGCGCAGGGCGCGCCCGGCGGTCGCGTCCTGGCACTCTTCGTCGCACGGCGCCGACGGCTCGGCCTGCTCGTCGCTGCAGCCAGCGAGGCCGAATGCGGCCAGGAGCGCGAGCACGCGATGGAACGTCATCAGAAGCCTCCTTCTACCCCAAGACTGGGAATGGTCACGGGCCCGATCTCTTCCGCCTCGCAGCCCTCGAGGGTGCACTCGCTCTGCACCGCCTCTTTGCTCAAGGTGGCGTTCATCGCCTCGGCCACGGCGCTGATCCACACCGTCGGCGTCAGCTGCCAGCGCTTCTCGAGCCGCAGATCGAGGCGGAAGAAGGGCGGCAGGCGGGTCGAGCCGTCGAGCGGATCCCGTGGCTTGGGCAGCCCGGTGTAGAAGACGACGCGCGAGCCGGCCCGCCACCGCCGGCCGAGGTCGTAGGCCAGGGCCGCGTTGGCGACGTGGGTGCGGTCGAAGGTGGCGACGTACTGGCGCCGGCCATAGCTGCGGGTCGAGCGCGACAGCGTGTACGACACGAAGCCGCCCAGCTTCTTGGTGAGCCGGCGCTTCAAGAACAGCTCGAGCCCGTACGAGGCCCCCAGCGTGCGCACCTCGAACACCTCGGAGAAGCGCCGGCCGCGACGGCTGTCGGCACCCTGACCGCCGCCGCCGCTCCGATCGGGGCCCAGGGTTCCGGGCTCGAACCGGTCCGTGCAATCCGGCGGGTTGTCCGGGGTCGCGCCGGGGTCGCCGCCGATCGAGTCGTCGGGGTAAGAGCCCGGCGGGCAGCCGTCGAGCTCCGGTTCGGTGGTGCCCAGCGGGTCGCTCATGTCGAAGAAGGCGTTCTGGAACACCGTTGCCGTCACGGTCGTGGCGTCGCCCAGATCCAGCTCGATGCCCATGCTCTCTTGCACCGCGCGCTGCAGCCCACCCCGCAAGCCGCCGGGCTGGAACCCCGGCACCGGGACCACGAAGGCCGGCGGCTGGTGGGCGATGCCGAAGGCCGTCAAGAAGTGCAGGCGTTCGGTCATCCGCGTGCGCGTCGCCAGCCGCGGGTCGATGCCGACCGCGCTCGCGCCCTCCGAGGCGTAGAGGTCGATGCGCAGGCCCGGCGTGACGTCGAAGCCGCTGACGGGCGTGATCACCGCGTCGCCGCGCATGCCGAAGGTCAGATCCGTGCGCGAGGGAAAGTTCGCGGCGGCCCGCTGGGCCGAGGGCGACAGCACCTGCGACCCGAGCTCGATGCCGTACGTCTCGAGCGCGAAGTCGGTGCCCGCGCGGACCCGGACCGCGCTGTCGATGCGATGCTCGATCTCGGTGCGGCCGCCGTACAGCCGGCTCACCACCGAGCGGTCCTGTTGCACCCGCGAGCGGTCGATGCCGAAGGTCAGCGCGCTCCGCAGCATGCCGCGGGGCAGATGGCGGTCGTAGCGGAGATCGACCCGGTGAAACTCGGTCGCGAACAGGGTGAGCGGCTCGCCCTGGGTCTTCTGCGCCAGGTAGTCGTACGAGCCGAAGGTGAATAGCCCGAGTCGATCTTCCCGCGTCAGGTCGAATGTCGCGCGCGCCTGGTAGTCCCAGTACTCGAGCAGCACGTCGGGCGAGAGCAGCGACAAGAGCAGCGCGGTGTACGAATAACGGCCGCCCACCAGCGCGGTGCCGCGCCCCTCGGCAAAGGGGGCTTCCACCGCCGCGCCGGCGTCGAACAGTCGCAGGTTGTACTCGCCGTGCAGCTCGGGAGTCGGCTCGGTGGTCTCGCCGGCGACGATGCCGCCTGCGAACCGCCCGAAGCGTGCCGGGTACCCACCCGGGTAGAGATCGACGCGGTCGATGAGTACCGGATGGACCACCGATGGGCCGATGCCGACGTGGAACAGGAGCGGCACTCGGATGCCGTCCAGGAAGTATCCGACGTTGCCGGGGGGCGCGCCTCGAATGAAGAAGAACGGCAAGCCCGAGACGATGGGCGTGACGCCTGGGAGCGCCTCGATGGCCCGAAACGGGTCGCCGAACGTTCCGGGGATCTGTCGAACTTCGGCCCGCGACAGGGTTGCGGTACGGGAGGGCTCGGGGTGCTCACCGAGCACCACCACCTCGACTCGCTCTTCCGTCGGGGCTCGCGGCCGCTCGGGCGCCGGGCGCTCGGTCGGCTCCACCGCGGGCTCGGTGGGTCGCTCGGGCTCGCGGAACACGACCTCGACGCGGATCTTCGCGACGATCGGCGCGCCGTTGCGGGTGGCCGGCTCGAACCGCCAGGCGAGCGCGCTCTGGGCAGCCAGGCTGCTGAAGGGCTCGTTTGGCTCGTTCGGTGCCGCCGAGGTGACCCTGCCGCTCCGGTCCACGATCAAGGTGAGCACCACCGTGGCGTCGCCGCGCGCGCCTTCCGGGTAGAGCACGGTCGTATCCGAGATCACCTTCGGTGCGATCAGGGTGGGGGCCACCGGCGGCGGCGGCGGCGGGACGGGCTGTGCTTCGGCCCGGGCTGCGGCGAGCAGCGACGCGAGCGCGAGGATCCGGAGCTGCCGCATCGGCCCACCGGTACTAGACCCATCGCCTGGCCGGCGCCACTCAGTGGAAGTCGCCGCTCACTGCGTCCCGCACCAGGTCGTCTTCGAGCACGAGGTCTTCGCACAGCTCGAAGGGGTAGGCCCGGCTGCCGGCTCGGCAGAACAGGCGCTCGTGAGCCGCCGGCGAGCCCAGGACCTCGAGCCGGCCCGATTCGGCGCGGGCCAGGATGCCACCGGGCCGGGCGGCGAGGGTGAGCGTGACCCGGGTCGTCAGATCTCGCCCGCCGATCGAGACGCGACCGTCGTCTTCGAGCACCACCACCCGACCGTCGGGAGAGAGCTCGAGCCGATCGGCGCTGACGTCCTTGGTCACCGTGCCGGCCGGCGAGAACAGCGCGACGTCGCGATAGGTGCATCCCATCAGGACCACGCTGCCATCGGTCGACACGCTCACCGGCCCTCTGGTGCAACGGCCGGACATCAGCTTCCTGGGGCCGCCGACGGGGAGCGACACGGTCTCGGCCCCGGCGGCGGAGGCCAGCACCAGCACTTTCCCGTCGCGTGACAGGCCAAGCGCGCCCAGATCTTTTGGGCGGGGGAGGGCGCGGGCAGCCTGCGTGTCGAAGTCGAAGACCGTGACCGTGCCGTCGGACGAGGTCACCGCCCGGGTCTCGGAAAGCGTATGCGCGCGGCCGCTCTTCGCCCGCGGGATCGCCAGCTCCGTCGACCAGCTCGACGCGCCGATGGTGTGAACGAACAGCTTGCGCTCGAACGGCCCACCCAGGCCCCAGAGGCGGGCGGGATCGGCGAAGTGGAGCTCGTCCACCCACTCCGGAGCCTCGGGCAGCTCGAGGCGTTCGCCCGTGGCCACGTCCCAGGCGAGCATGCTCTTGCCGCCGAAGCTGCCGGCCAGGCGCTGGCCCAACCGCGAGAACGCGAGCGTCGCCTTGTAGCCCGGCACGGACAGGAAGCGGGGCTCGACCGCGCGCGCACCGATCACGAAGACCTCGACGTGATCGTTCGGTGGCTCGTTCACGCGTCGGGCGAGTGCGAGCTGGCCGTCGGCCAGGGCGAGGCCTTCGAGTCGAGCGGCCCGGGTGACCACCGTGGCGGACACGGTTCCGGTTGCGGCGTCGGCGATGGCCAAGCCCCCGGAGCGAGTGCTGATCGCCACGACGCTCGCATCCGGAGACAACACCTGGTCGCCACTCGGCACCTTCTTCGACGACAGCGCCTGGCCCGACGCCGGGTCGTAGTCCACCAGCGTTTCGCCCCACGTGCCGCCGCTGGTGCGCACTCGCTTTCCGTCCGACGAGAACCCCAAGATCGTGCGACGCCAGGGGCGATCGAGGGTGGTGCGAGCGAGCAGAGCGCCCTTCGCCGTGCCCCAGATCTCGAGGCGGGTCGGGCCCGCCGCCGCGAGCCGATCGCCCGTCGGCGAGAACGCCAAGAGCACAGCGGCCTCCGCGTTTGGGGCCGAACCGAGCGTCTTGGTTCGGGTCAGCTTCTTGGTGTCGAACAGGCCGAGCGCTTCGCCGCTGGTCGCCACGGCGAGCAGGTTGCTTGCGGGTGAGACTGCCAGCGCCGTGACCTCGCGCCCCTTGGTGATCACGTGCTCGGCGGTCGAGTCCCCGGTCGCGACATCGAAGCGCCGCACGACGGCGTCGAAGCCGGCGCGAGCGCCGGTGAATACCGCGCTGCCGTCGGGGCTGAAGGCGAAGGCTCGGAGCTCTTGGTCCGCCCACTCCAGCTTCTTTCCTCGCGTGCCGGTCGCCGTGTCGTAGAGCACGACCGCGTTCTGCTCGAGCACGGCGACGCTCCGGCCGTCGGGTGAGAACTGCGCGCCCTCGGCGAAGTGGCGCCGTGACTCGCTCGCCGTGTCCAAGAACACCGTGGGCGCGAGCCGCACCGTGTCCACGATCACGCGATCGCCGCCGGCGATGGTGCCGAGCAACAGCGCTCCGTCCCGTGAGAGGGCGACGCCGGCGACTCCGCTGATGTCCGCCCACGGCGCGACGCGCACGCCGCGCTCTTCGAAGCGTCGGGCCGCCAGAGACGCGAGGCGCCGAGCCTGGGGCAGCTGGCCTTGCTGGGCCGCGGCCCGCGACGCGGCCCAGGCGTCGTCGGCGCTCTGCCCCGCGCCGTCCGGGGACGGTGGCACAGCCAGCGGAGCGCGCGTCGGGCAGAGCCGAACGGCCGCGTCCGAGAGGCGCTTTGCGCGGAGCGAGAACCCCTCGGTCGCGCGCGCCGCGGCCAGCCGGAGCTTCTCGTCGGCGCGCTGGCAGGCGCTGGGCAGCGAGGCTTCACGCGGTGGGGCGGCGCGGGTGGGTGGCCGGTCGGCCGCTCGTGGCCGGGTGGAGTCGGAGCGCGGGGCCGGCGCGGGCCCCGGGGCGGCCCCGCACGCTACCGTCGTTGCGAGCAGCGCGTACGTTGCCAGGCGCAGCATGAGGCGCGAGGTTCTACGCGTGGCGCGCCTCGGGTCTTCCCAAGCCCGCGGCGTCGTCTGTCTCGGGCCTCGCTCCGTCACTTCTCGGCGCCCTTGGGCTTGGGCTTCGGCGGCTCGATCTGGAGGTCGATCTTGGGCAGCTCGGGCAGCCCGCTCGGGACCTTGGGCAGCTTACCCTCGAGGATCTTGGTCACGTCGACTCCGCCGATCTCGATGGGACGAAGGCCGCAGCCGACACCGATCTTCTTGTCGACCTTGGCGTTCTCGAGATCGTCGGAGCGGGCCGTGACCGCCACCTTGATGGCCACGCTGCCCTTGATCAGATCTCGGGCCAGCTGCCCGGCGATGCCTCCGAGCGCGCGACCGAGGTGGCTCTCTGCGGCCGCGCCGGCCAGGGCCGAGCACGGCAAGCTGCCACTCAAGTCGAGGCGCAGGCCCCCGTGATCTTCTTCTCGAAACACGCTCCCCGAACCCGCCAGCTTGAAGGCCCCTGCGGTCACCTTCACCTCCGACAGATCGGCGCGCTCCCGCGCGTCGTCGACGCGGAGCTTGGCCGCGAGCGTCGTCTTGTCGCCGAAGACGAGGCCGTCGAGCTCCCGCGGGTGGGGCGGGACGTACCCTTGCAGCGTGGCGTCCAGGGTTCCGGTCACGGCCCCGCTGCCCTTCGGCAAGGTGAGTTGCACGGTTGCGCTGGCGGTTACGCCCTCGACCGGCAACCGGGCGCCAAACGGCCCGGCCAGGCGGGCGAGGTCGACCGGCGTGAGAGTGACGGTAGCGGTCGGCTCGGCGACCGAGTGCCTCACCTCGAATCGAACCGGAGCGCGACTCAGATCGTCGACGCCGAAGCCGATGGCGACCTGAGCGTCGTCGGCGGTCCACGCCGCACCGACCTTGCCCAGGTCTGGGCACAGCGGTGCGCCCGCGTCGCGCTCGCGGCAGATCCCCAGCACGCTCTTGTCGGCGCTGAAGAGCGTGGTCGGGCCATCGCGCCGCACGGTCCCGCCCGAGAGCGTGAGCCACGGTTCGGCCTTCTCGGCCTTGCGCCAGACCAGCGTCGTGGCGTCGGCTTCGGTCGGCATCCGGAAGGTCTGCGGAAACCGACGAGCCCATTCGGTGACGCCCAAGGCCAGGGTCGCCGCCGAGCCCACGGCCTCGACCTCGACGCCCCGCAGCTTCACGCCGACCGGGTGGGTCCAGCGCAGCGACACCCGGAGCTCGTCGAGCGAGCCGCGCACCGCGGGGAGCCCCACCAGGTGGAAGCGGGACCGCCGCAAGCTGACGGACCCGAGCGACAAGTAGATGTCGCCCGGCTCGAGCACCACTCCGTGCTCCTCCGCCCGCTCAATGGCCATGCGCCGCGCCATGGGCTCGGCGAAGAACAGCAAGAACACGGCTGCCCCGGCCAAGAGCAGCGACGCCGCTACGGCGAGCCCGACTGCCCAGCGCTTCCTGATCACGGCCCAGAGCGTACGTCGGCGGCGCCGAACGCGCTATCCTCCGGCCCGTCCCATGGCGACCTACCTCACTCCCGAAGGCGCGAAGAAGCTGCAAGAGGAGCTCAAGCAGCTGTTGCATTCCGAGCGTCCGCGCGTGGTGCAAGAGGTCTCGGACGCAGCGGCGCAGGGCGATCGCTCGGAGAATGCCGAGTACATCTACGGCAAGAAGCGCCTGCGAGAGATCGACCGGCGCATCCGCTTTCTGACCAAGCGACTCGAGTCCGCGGTGGTGGTGACGCACGACGAGGTCAGCAAGCACTCCGTGCGCTTCGGCGCCACCGTCGAGGTCGAAGACGAAGAGGGCCATCGCAAGCGCTATCGTATCGTCGGACCGGACGAGATCGATCCCTCTGCCGGCAGCATCAGCTTCAAGAGCCCGCTCGGCACTGCGCTGATGAAGCGCCGGGTGGGGGACGTCGTGACCGTGCGCCGACCCGCGGGCGAGGTCGAGCTGGAGATTTGCGCCATCAGCTACGAGTGATTGCCGCGAGGGCGCCTTCTGGCTAGGGTCCCGCTCCGCCCGACCGCCGTGAACGGCACACCGGGCACAGTGGAGGCAAAATGTCCGAGCTTCGTTTCGACAATCGAGTCGCTATCGTCACCGGTGCCGGCGGAGGTCTGGGGCGCGCCCACGCGCTCTTGCTCGCCAAGCGTGGAGCCAAGGTCGTGGTCAACGATCTGGGCGGAGCCATGGATGGTTCGAGTGGAAGCGGCAGTTCCGCGGCCGACAAAGTGGTCGATGAGATCAAGGCGGCCGGCGGTCAGGCCGTCGCGAGCTACGACGGCGTCGACACCTGGGAAGGCGCCCAGAAGATCGTGGCCAAGGCCAAAGAGGCCTTCGGCAAGCTCGACATCGTGATCAACAACGCGGGCATTCTCCGCGACGTCTCGTTCCTGAAGATGACCGACGAGGACTGGGACAAGGTGCTGCGCGTGCACCTGAGCGGCACCATGTTCGTGAGCCGGGCCGCGTGGCCGCTGCTCCGCGAGAACAACTACGGGCGCGTGGTGAACACCACCAGCGCGGCCGGCCTGTACGGCAACTTCGGCCAGGCCAACTACAGCTCGGCCAAGCTGGGCATCGTCGGCCTCAGCAAGACGCTGGCCCACGAGGGCGCGAAGTACAACATCAAGGTGAACGTGATCGCACCGATCGCCAAGAGCCGCATGACCGAGACGGTGATGCCGCCGAACGTCCTCGAGAAGCTCGCCCCGGAATACGTCTCGGCGCTCGTGGCCTACCTGGTCTCGGACAAGTGCGAGGACAGCGCTCAGGTCTACGCGGTCGGCGGCGGGTACTTCTCGCGCGTGGCGGTGATGGAGGCCGAGGGCATCGGGCTGCCGGTCGAGAAGGTCAGCCCCGAGGCCGTGGCCGAGCAGTGGGCGAAAATCAACGACATGACCGGCGCCAAGGCCTACGGCAACGCGATGGAAGCCGCCGGGGCGGCGATGAAGTTCGCGATGATGTGAGCCGGCGCCCGTCAGGGCAGGCGAAGGGCGGCGGGCTTCGGCTCGTCGCCCTTTCGTTCACGGCACGGTGTTCAGGTTGTCGAAGAGGGCGACGGGCTGCGTGCCGTGCGCCTGCCAGGTCCCGGCACCGATCTCGATTTGGACCACCTTCATGCCAGCAGGGCGGGCGGCGATGCGCCGCTGCGTCCAGTTCTTGCCATCGGGGCTGGTGTCGAAGGCGACCTTCCCGGCCGGAAACCGCATCCGCCACCAGCGATGCTTTGGCGGGTCGAAGGGGATGGATTGATTGTCCTCGACGCCGTTCTCTTCCACCCCGAAGACCAGCTTCATCTTGGAAGGCGACGCCGTGTCCGGCGTCGCGGTGATCTCCGCGTCCATCGAGCCGTCGACCATGGCCATCAGATAGGTCTCGCCCTCGAAGCTCGGCGCCATGGTTTGTTTGGCTTCGATCCACAGCGCGCAGCCGTCGAGGCTGAGCTTCTTCGTGCTGATGATCCCGTTGTAGTTCTGCCCGCTCATGGCGGGTTTCACCACCAGAGCGCCACCCGTGGCCACGATGGTCCCGGTCGTGTCCGTGTACGAGTCCCAGGTCGCGCCGTCGAGCGCGGCGCTGAACGTGTCTTGCAACGTCTCGACGCCGCCCGGGGGGCAGGCGCTCACGACACCACCTGTGCCGCCCCCGCCCCCGCTCGAGCTGCCCCCAGAGCCCCCGGCTCCAGCGCTGCCGCCCGTGCCGCCCCCGCTCGTCCCGCCAGCGGGGCTGCCCGCTGCGCCGCCTCCTGTGCCGCCGCCCGCCGGCCCGCCGCCCGTTGCGGCCCCTCCGCTTGCAGTGCCGCCGGACGACGAGCCACCGGAAGTCACGCCGCCTGTTCCAGCGACGGCGGAGAACTCTTCACCACCGCATGCGGAGACGCAAACAGTCAGGACCAAGAGCCCGGTTCGGGTCGATGCGCGCACTAACCGGGAAACATAGCACGCATCGCCCGCGCGCCGTCACGCCCGCTTCGCGCGCCCCGCGCGACGCGCGAGCCCGAGCACGCCGAGCAGGCCAAGCAAGAGGGCCGGGCTCGACCGCCGGCTCGGCAGCGAGCAGCCGCACGAACCGTTGGTCTCGTTTCCCAGGCCGCTGGCGTCCGTAGCGGTGGGTGTGCTCCCGGGTGCGACCTTTTCGTTGTAGGCCTCGAGCGCGGTGGCGATCTTCTCGTCGTTGTCGAGCAACACCAGGTGGTCGCCCCCGAGCGTGTACTCTTCGACCAGAGAGGCCCAGGGCAGATCGGTCGGGAGATCTCCGGGAGCCGTGGTGCCCGCGACCGCACGGCCGTCGCTGGTGGTGGTGAGGAGTGAGCCGTCGCAGCGGGTGGTGCGAGTCGCCGAGAGCTGGTTCGACACGTCCGGCAGCGGCTCAGGCCACTCGCGGAACATCGGATCTTCGGTCATCTCGGCGGGGGAGATGCGGGTCACCATGCGGGTCAGGTACACGCTGTCCCCGAGCACCTCCACCGCGTGCTTCGCCGGGGTCGCGATCAGCTCGTCGAACTCGGCGCCGAACGCGTCGGGGTTCCAGGCGCTCAGATCGGCCTCGGGATGGCAGCCCATGCACGAGTAGTATTCTTCGGGTGAGACGCCGGCGGGCGGTGGCAGGTACTTGTCGAGAAGCGGGAAGACCAGCGGGTGCGGTGAGGTGCAGCTCGAAGACGAGAAGCAGGCCAAGAGGTTCCACGCCTGCAGGCGCGCGACCGCCGCCTGGGGCTCGAGGATCTTCAGCGCGTCGCCGCTCCAGCTCGATTGCCAGATCCCGGTCTGGCTGACCACCGTGCTCGGACCCGCGTACTCGGTGAGGAACGCCCGCCCGTTGGCGGCGGGGCCGTCCACCGCGCGCGCGATGGCCAGGTTGTAGTTCTGCCCGAGCTGCGTCCAGTCGAGCCGCGCGCCGTTCATCTCGACGTGCTTGTAGCCGCCGGTGGGCACCACGCGCTGGTCGCCCAAGAAGAAGGTGCGGACCGTCATGTCTTCCACCGCCGCGATCCGCGTCAGCTTGAGCGGCACGCAGGGCTCCGTGCCCTGGTAGCTCACGACCAGTGGGTGGATCTCGTCCACGCCGGCACCGGGCTCGAGCTTCAGCGCGACGAACAGGTACCCGCGGTCGATGTAGTCCTTCAGGATCGGCTCGGCGTCGGCTTGATCCGCGTCGTAGCCGTTGGCGACCAGCCAATCGAGCATGCCCTTCGCGTCTTTGGGCTCGAGGGTCAGGGTCTGGAAGTTCCCGACGGCCTCTCGACTGATGACCTGCGGCGAGTTCGAGTTCCCCCCGCCTGCACCTCCGGCGCCCGGCCCGTACGAGCTGCCGCCCGAATCAGCGGACGACATGCCGCAGCCCGAGCTCGAGGTGGTGTCGTCCCCTTCGCCGCAGAACTGGAAGCTGGTGGTCGTCCGGAACGACGGCACGCTGCCGTTGAGCAGGTTGGTGAACAGCACCTGTGAGCCGACCGAGAGCGTGGGCTTCGCGGGCAGAGGGATGACCCAGGCGAAGCGGGCGGGGTCGCCCTGGTACTGAATCTGGATGTGCGCCTCGACGGTGCCGTTTTTCATCACGAACAGCACGTTCTCGCCGGTCTGGTCCACCGGCATCGGCTGCTGGCCGGGCGGAGCCTGGTCGCAGAACGTGCCGCCACAGGCCTCGGCTTGCGAGGGGGAGCCCGTCGCCGCCGCCAGAACCATCAACCCCATGCCCACTCGAGCCCAAGAGCGCATCTGCCTGCCTCCGGTTGGTTCGCGCGGGCCCCCGCTGAGCCCGGCGCGTCTTTCAGACTACAGCAATGCGCGTGCCACGCGACAAATTGCAGCGGCGTCAGTCGAAGCAGCGTTGGACGAAGCGGCCGACGCTGACATTCGAGTCGCAGGCGTGGCGCTGGGGCACCTCCGCCTACACGAAGAAGTCGGGCAAGAGCTCGGCACCCGGGGCGTTCGCGTACTGGTCGAAGTCCGTGACGCCGGCGGTCCGGAGCACGTCCTCGTCGATCAGGAACTTGCCGGTGAGCTCCCGACTCGGTCGGGTCAAGATGTAGTGGGCCGCGTCGGCCATGATCTCGGGCTTGCGGCAGCGCTCGACGGCCGCCTCGCCCCCGAGCAGGTTCTGCACGGCGGCCGTGGCGATGGCGGTGCGGGGCCACAGCGCGTTGACCGCGATGCCGTCGCTCGCGAACTCGTCCGCCATCCCGAGCACGCACATGCTCATGCCGAACTTCGCCATGGTGTAGGCCACGTGGGGCCCGAACCACCGAGCCTCCATGTTCAGGGGGGGCGACAGGTTCAAGATGTGCGGGTTCTTGGCCTTCTTCAGGTGCGGAATGCAGGCCTGCGAGCACAGGAAGGTGCCGCGCGTGTTGATCTGGTGCATCAGATCGTAGCGCTTCATCGGTGTCTCGAGGGTGCCCGTCAGGCTGATGGCGCTGGCGTTGTTGACCAAGATGTCGATGCCGCCGAACGTGCTCACGGTCTTGGCTACGGCTTCGAGCACCTGCTCTTCGAAGCGGATGTCGGTGATGCAAGCCAGGCCCCTGCCACCCGCCGCTTCGATCTCGGCGACTGCGCTGAACACGGTCCCCGGGAGCTTGGGGTGAGCTTCTGCGGTCTTGGCGGCAACCGCCACGTTGGCGCCGTCGCGCGCCGCCCTGAGCGCGATGGCCTTGCCGATGCCTCGGCTCGCGCCGGTGATGAAGAGCGTCTTGCCTTTCAGGTCCGCCATGGTCGCGCGAAGCTACCACCATTCGCTCGCGCTCGGACCCGTGGTATGCGCGCGGCCATGGGGTTTCGCACTTCGCTCGTCTCGTGCTCAGCCACCTTGCTGCTCGCGGCCTGTGCCGACATGCCCGGCCAGCCACCCCCGGCGGTGCCCACGGCGAGCGCGAGCCCGCCGGCGGCGGCGGCGAAGCCCGCGGCGTCGCGCCCAGCCTTCGAGAACCCCGGCGGCATGTGGCTGCCCAAGCAGCTCGAGTCGCACCTCGACACGTTGAAGAAGCTGGGGCTCGAGCTCGATCCGAAGAAGCTGGTCGACCCGATGGCCTATCCCCTGGGCGCGGTGGTGAGCCTCGGCGGCTGCTCGGCCAGCTTCGTCTCCCCCGAGGGGCTGATCGTCACCAATCACCACTGTGCGACCGGCGCGCTCGGGTACAACTCGACGCCCGAGCAGAACCTGCTGAAGAACGGCTACCTGGCCAAGACGCGCTCGGACGAGAAGTGGAACGGTCCGACGGCGCGCGTCTACGTCACCGAGGCGTTCAACGACGTGACCGAGTTCGTGCGGGCGGGGCTCGATCAAATCAAGGACGACAAGAAGCGCTGGGAGACGATCGAGAGCCGCGAGAAAGAGCTGATCGCCAAGTGCGAAAAGCGACCCAACATTCGCTGTGACCTCGCCAGTTACTTCGGCGGTGGGCAGTACTTGCTGATCGAGAAGCTCGAGATCAAAGACGTGCGACTGGTCTACGCGCCGCACGAGGGGGTGGGAAATTTCGGCGGCGAGATCGACAACTGGCGCTGGCCGCGCCACGGCGGCGACTTCGCGTTCTTGCGGGCGTACGTGGGCAAAGACGGCAAGCCCGCCGAGCACTCGCCCGACAACGTGCCGTACCAACCGCGCATGCACCTCAGGCTGGCCGAGCGCGGGCTGGGCGCCGGCGATCTGGTGTTCGTCGCGGGCTACCCCGGCCGGACCATGCGCCTGTCCACGGCCGACGAGACCGCCGAGGCCGTGGAGTGGTTCTATCCGAAGCGCATTCGGCTGTTCGAGGACTACCTCGCCCTGATCGAGAAGCTGGGGAAGGAAGACCCCGACGTGGCCATCAAGGCTCGCCCCACCGAGCGAGGCCTGGCCAACGCGCTGACCTACACCAAGGGCTCCCTCGAGGGGCTGACCCAAGGCGGCGCTGCGGAGGTGCGCAAGAAGCGCGAAGCCGAGCTCCAGGCGTTCATCGCCGCCGACCCCGGGCGCCAGAAGCGCTTCGGCGACGTGGTGCCGCGGCTCGAGAAGCACTTCGCCGAGCGGAAGAAGACCCGCGAGCTCGGCTACGCCCTCAGCGAGCTCGAGCGCATGGTGAGCCTGGTCGGCGCGGCGCACACCCTCTTGCGCATGGCCGAAGAGCGGCCCAAACCCGACGCCCAGCGCAAACCCGACCTGCAAGAGCGGAACTGGAAGCGGCTCGAGCAAGAGCAACAGTCGCTCCAGAAGCGCTATTCGAAGAAGCTGGACAGCGCGATGCTCCGGCTGGCGCTTTCGCGCATCGCGAAGCACGCCGACGAGAACGCGAAGACCCGGATCTTGCCGGCGTTCTTGGGCAAGCTCGACCCGACCGCCGAGAACATCGACAAGGCGGTGGAGCGCCTCTATCGCGAGACCAAGCTCGAGGACGACAAGCGCCGGGTCGAGCTCTTGCAGAAGGCCAAGCTCGCCGAGCTCGGCGCCAGCAAGGACCCGATCGTTCGCGTGGTGGTCGCGCTCCGCCCGCTGTTCAAAGAGCGCGACGATCGCGCGGACGCCGAGCAGGGGGCGCTCTCGACGATTCGCCCCCTGTACGTGGCCGCGCTGCGCGAGCACACCCCCGGAGCCCTCGCGCCCGACGCGAACGGCACCCTTCGCGTCACCTACGGCACGGTGCGGGGCTACAAGCCCAAGCGCGAGGCCGCGACCTACACGCCGTTCACCAAGCTCGACGAGCTGGTCGCCAAGGTGACCGGGAAGGAGCCGTTCGACGCCCCACCGCGCCTGGTCGAGCTGGCGAAGTCGCGCAAGCTGGGCCCTTATGCCGACTCGCGGCTGGGCGGTCTGCCGGTGGACTTCTTGGCGGATCTCGACATCACCGGCGGCAACAGCGGGTCGCCCACGCTCAACGCCCGGGGCGAGCTCGTGGGGCTGGCCTTCGACGGCAACTACGAGGCCATGGCCAGCGACTGGGTCTTCATGCCCGAGATCACCCGCAGCATCCACGTGGACGTGCGCTTCATGACTTGGGTCATGGACGCCGTCGACGGGGCGGACCACCTCTTGATCGAGATGGGGAAGAAGCCCGCGCTCTGACCCGGCTCACGGCCCGAGGCCGTACTTGCCGCAAGCCGAGAAGTCGAAGTTGGCCCGGACGGTGTGGCCACTTCCGGTGCAGTCGGCCTCGACGTGGCCGCGGGCGTCGCCCGCCTTCACGCTGCCGGCGAAGCTCAGCTTGCCGCACCCCTGCCCGATGCTGTCGAACCCACCGCCGTGGGAGTAGCTCACGCGCATTCCGCCCGAGTCGCTGAACGACAGGCGGCGCTTCGCCGCGTCGACCAAGGTGACGGTGTGGGTCGTGACCGAGCCGCCGCCCAGCGTGGAGGTGGACTCGGACACCTGGCAATCCTTCGGCTCGAACGCGGCGCCGTCGAACGACACGCTGCCCGTGACGGCCGACTGCGACTTGCACGCGAGCAAAGCCGCGAGCACCCCCAGCCCGAACGTGCCCCCGCGTGCGCTCACGGCTTCTTCGCGCTGGTGGTGAGATTGATCAGCGTCGTGCCGTCGTCCGAGCTCTTGGTGGCCGTGAGGCCCACCGTCAGCGAGTCGTTCGACACGTTCAGCATCGTGGTGTCTCCGCCGGTGAGCTCGCCGTCGGTCTTGAAGGCCGAGAAGCTCTTCTTGTAGTAGTCGAGCACCTGCTGCGTGCTGTCCTTGGTGCTGAGCGTGACCACGTGGCTCTCGCCTTGGGAGACGGTCACGGCGCTCATCACCTTGGCGCCGGGATAGATCGGCACGGCCTTGGGGAAGTCGGCGGGCACGCTGCTGCCCTCGCCCAGCTGGACCTCGGACTCTTTCCCGTCCGGGCCCTTCTGCTTCAGCCTCACCTTGCCGGTCTTCGAGTCGATGTCGACCTGACCCCCGGTGGCCTTCTCGGCGGCCTTCTCGGCCATCTTCTCTTCGATTTTGCTGCAAGCACCGACCCCGAGGGACAGCGACACCAGGACGACACACGCGGCTTTCATCTTCGGATCTCCGTCGAGGCGCGGAGCCTAGCCTCTCGCTGGGGCCGGCGCCATACTCGCGCCGCTGCATGCCCACCGTACGCGTCTGCTTCGTATGTCTCGGCAACATCTGTCGCTCGCCGACCGCCGAGGGAGTGTTCCGGCACCTGATCGAGCACGCCAGCCTGGGCGACGCGGTCGAGGCCGACAGCGCCGGGACGGCGGCGTACCACAGCGGTGAGCCACCGGATCGGCGGGCGACCGCGGCGGCGCGGGCGCGGGGCATCACCGTGGGCGGCGCGGCGCGGCAGTTCAAGCCCCCGGACTGGGAGCGCTTCGACTACGTGCTGGCGATGGATCGCGACAACTTCGAAGAGCTGCAGCGCGGGGCGCCGGCGCGCCACCGCGACAAGCTCTTCTTGCTCCGCCAGTTCGATCCTCGGTCGCCCAAACACGCGAGCGTGCCCGACCCGTACTACGGCGGTGCCGAGGGCTTCGAAGAAGTGCTGGACTTGTGCGAGGCCGCCTGTCGCGGCTTGATCGCGCACCTCCGCGAGCGCCACGGCTTGTGAGATGCAGGCGTCGGTCAGAGAGCGGGTGGGCCGGGCGCTCGGCGGTCGCATCGGGCGGACGATGCGCCTCTCGGGGGGCGACATCAACGACGCCTTCGCCGCCGAGCTCGTCGACGGCCGCCGGGTGTTCGTCAAGACCAACGCCGACGCGCCAGCCGACATGTTCGTCGCCGAGGCCGACGGACTCGGCTGGCTCGCCGACGCGGGAGCGATCGCCGTTCCCGCCGTGCTGGCCGTCGGCGACGACTTCCTGGTGCTCGAGCTGATCGAGCCCGGGCGGCGCCGGGCCGACTTCGACGAGGTGCTCGGGCGCGCGCTGGCGGCGTTGCACTCTCGCGGCGCGAGCGGGTTCGGGCACGGGCGCGACAACTTCATCGGCCGCTTGCCGCAAGACAACCACGCCGAGACCGACTGGGCCACGTTCTACCGCGAGCGCCGCCTCGCGCCGATGGTGTCCCGAGCGCAGGGGCTTTTGGGGCGGAGGCTCTGCGACTCGTTCGAGCGCCTGTCCGCTCGCCTGCCCGAGTTGGTGGGCCCCGCGGAGCCGCCAGCGCGGCTGCACGGCGATCTCTGGGGCGGCAACCTGCACGCCACCGCCGGCGGCGAGCCGTGCTTGATCGACCCGGCCGCGTACGGCGGGCACCGTGAGATGGACCTGGCGATGATGCGGCTGTTCGGCGGGTTCGCCCCGCGGGTCTTCGCCGCGTATCACGAGGCGCTGCCGCTCGCGCCCGGACACGAGGGGCGTGTCGACCTGTATCAGCTGTACCCGCTCCTGGTGCACGTCAACCTGTTCGGCGCGGGCTACGTCGCCGGCGTTCAGCGCGCGCTCGAGCGGTATCTGTGAGGTCGGCTTGACGCCGCTCGCGGCCTGCGGGAGCAAGGGAACATGGCTTCGCTTCGCATCGTGTCGGTGGCCCGCGGGCGTGACTTGCTTGCCGAGATCGCCGAAGCCACGAGCGGCACCGACGGTTGGGTTCAGGCCACCGGTCGCGTCGAGAGCGTCGAAGTCCGACTCGCGGCAGAAGGCGCCGACCCGGTGCGGGCCCCGAGGGGGCGTTTCGTGCTCGCGCAGCTCTCCGGCCCTTGTGGTGGGCCCTACGGTGTCACCCTCGCGAGGGCATCGGACTCGGGCGCCGAGGTCTGGGCGGGGGAGCTGGTGCGCGCGGTGTCCGACGGCGTCACGCTGTTCATCCAGCCCGCCGCCGCCGTTCGGGTCGAACCGCGCCCGGCGCCGACAGCCAAGCCGGCGGCGCTGCCGTCGTCTCCAGTGAACGAGCCGGCCACGCCGGTGCCCGGGGACTGGGCCAAGGCGGCCCTGGCCAGCGCTGCGGTCCGGCGCGCGGCCGAGGCCGAGCACGAGCCGCTGGTCCCCGAGCCCGGCGATCTGGTCCAGCACTTTGCCTTCGGCATGTGCGAGGTGCTGATGGGCGACGACGAACGCCTGAAGATTCGGGACGTGGACGGTCCAGGACGGATCCGCGAGATCCGCCTGGACATGCTGCGCGTCACCGGACCCGGCGAGCGGGACGGAAAGCGCGTTTTTCGCCTGGAACGGCGGAGCTGACCGCGGCGCGAGCCGCGGTTCAGCGCGCCGGGTTCTGTGCGATCTTGGTGGCCAGGGCGTCGAGGGCCCGGGCCAGGTCGGCGTTCGCGTTCTTCTTCGCGGCAGCGATCAACGCCGGCGTCGAGGGGTCGTCGACCACCAAGAGCGCGCGCTCGGCCTTGCTCCGGGCGTAGCCGGTGCTCTTCGCGAACGCGCCCATCAGCGCGCGTGCCGCGATGGCCCGCACCTGTGTGCCCTCGCCCGACTTCGCGATCTCGTCGGTCTGCCAGGCCCAGGCGTTGCCCACCGTGCCCAGGCTCTTGATCACGATCAAGCGCTGGGTCTCGTCGGACGTGTCGGCGAGCTTGGCGAGCGCGCTGGCTGCCAGGGTGCGGCGGCACTCACCCAGCGCGGCCATGACCGCGACGCGCTTCGGGCCACTGCCCAGGGCGAGCCGCGCCAGCTTCTTGGTCGAGGCGTCGTCACCGATGCGCCCCAGGGCCTCTGCGGCGGCGTACACTACCTCGAACTGGGTCTCGCGCTCGATGATGGCGCTCAGCACCGGCGTGGCCCGCGGATCGCGGATCAAGCCCACGGCCTCGATCAGACCCACGCGCAGGGTGGTCCAGGTGCTGTCGGGCAGTTTGTCGCGCGTCGGGCCGTCGAGCGCGAGCATCTCGAGCATCGGAAAGAGCGCGTCGTTGCCCAGGGCGCGCAGCGGCAAGGTGATGCTCGCCGCGCGGCCGCGCTTCATCTGATCGGCCTCGATGGCGAGCTTGGGGGCCTCTGCCACCTTGGTGAAGATCGCGGCGTTCTGCTGGCGGGCCTTGCCGATCTGCGCCTTGAGTGCGGTGCGCTCCGCGGCCTTCAGGTGCCTTGACTGCACTCCGATGCCGTCTGCTCGAGCGGTGCCCGAGAGCGAGACCATGACGAGCCCCGCCGCGGCGAGGCTGAACCAGAGCTTCGAGCTTCTCATTTGCCACTCTCCCACCACTTCGTGGTGACCGCGCGATCCGCGTTGCTGCCACAGTGAACCTCACCCAAGAGCCGATGGTAGAGGTCCCAGTCTTCGACGAACTTCACGCTGATGCCGTAGGGCGCCAGCGCCTTCACCATCTGGTCTTCGAAGATGTCCACGCCGTTGATCTTCGGCCCGTGGGGCTTGGGCGCCGCCACGGTCTTCGGCCCGACGTAGGTCATGTTGACGGTGCCGGGCTGGTAGGCCACCGAGTAGCTGCCGGTCTTCCAGTGCAGGAAGGGGATTTTCACGATCTCGGCGTCGGTGATCCCGGTCTCGGCCTTCATGGTCGCGATCTGAGCGCCGACCTCGGTGATGGCCTCGTTCGAGGGACCCATCACGGCGGCGTCGGCGAGCACCGCGCTGATCGTCGTCTGCGCCGAGCTGCCGCCCGACCAGGTCTTGCCGACGAACATCGGGGTGCTGCCGTAGCCCTGGCTCTGAGCGGTCTGCAGCATGCTCTTGGCCAGGGCCGCGTCGTTGGCCAGCATCACCCAGCCTCGCGGGCTCGACACCTTCACGAACGAGAGCGTCTCGTCCACGTGCCCCACCGCCAGCCACGACGTATCGAGGAAGATCTGCGGCTGCATCCCCTGCGCAGTGAGCATCGCCTCGAACTTCTGGTCCGGGTAGAAGTTCGACACGCTGCCGCGCAAGATCCGGCCGAGCGGGTAGCTGCCGTAGGGCGGCACCGTCTCGGTGTTGCCGAACGAGTTGAGCGAGTCGGCGCTGTTCGAGTGGTTGGGATCGTAGTGGGTGACGCCCGCGCGATCTTTGCCGTGGAAGTAGGTGTAGACCACCTTGCCCGCCGCGCGCAGCCCGTTCGACGTGTAGTTCGGCGAACGGAAGTAGACCCGGATGACCTTCTGGCCCCCGCCCGCGGCCGGCATGCTCATGTAGCCGGTCTCGAAGTAGTCCTGCGTCCACTGGTCGTTCAGGCCGGTCAGCTCGGTGTACGGCGTGCCCGCGGACGAGCAGGCGGCCGAGAGGTCGGCGCGCATGGCCTGCGAGCCCGTCGAGCTGAACGCCGTGACGTAGATGTTCGAGGCGTCTTGTACGTGGTGGCTCAGCATCACCGGCGAGAGGCGCAACCGCACCATGTCGCTGCCGGTGCCGCCGGCGGTCATGGTCACGGTGACGTCGAGGTAGCCGTTCCAGGTGTTGTCGCGTCGGATGTCGAGGCCCTCGAGGCCGAATTCGACGCCGGCCTTCAGCTCGGCCGAGCTCAGCGACGCGCCGCTGGCGATCGCGGTGAACGTGCCGCCCACGTTCTTGAAGAGCCGCACCCGGCTGGGCTGACTCACGCTGATGGTGGCCGCGGCGTTGCTCGGGGCGCTGGGCCACGGCACGGTGCGCAGGCGGGCCAGGTCCGCCAGGTCGTCGGCGCCGTCGATCACGCTGTTGGTGGCGTCGCTGCATGCTGCCAGCTGGTCGTCGGTGCCAGTCTTCGGACAATCGCCGTTGTCGTCGTCGATGTTGGCCAGGAACACCGCGCCGCGCGTCGAGCTCCACGTGTCCTCGTTGGCCTCGTCGCTGGTCGTGGCCGTGTCCACCGTGCCGTCACGGTTCACGTCGGCGCGCAGGTCGAGCACCGTCGTGCTGCCGCCGCCACCGCCGGTGCCGCCAGTGCCCCCCGTGCCGCCTGAGCCGCCGGTGCCGCCTGAGCCGCCGGTGCCGCCGGTGCCGCCGGTGCCGCCGCCGCCACACACCGTGCCGTAGTCCGCGCAGCAGTCGTTGTACGTCTTGCAGCCCGTGTCGCAGTAGCACTTGGGGCTCGACCCGGGCACCGCCGCGGTGCTGCCGCAGTAGCCCTGGCAGCTCGGACCGCCACCGCCGGTGCCGCCGGAGCCGCCCGCGCCGCTGCCGCCGGAGCCGCCGCCGCCGGTCGCGCCACTGCCACCGGCCGCACCGCTGCCGCCGGTTCCGCCGCTGCCGCCGCCGCCGGTCGCGCCACTGCCACCCGTTGCCCCCGCGCCGGCCATGCCGCCGCCGCCAGCTGCGCCGCCGAGACCACCGGTGTTGCCGGTGTTGCCGACGCCACCCGAGCCGCCGCTGGTGGAGCCACCGGCGCCGCCACCGGCCCCCGCTCCACCGAAGCCGGCGTTCCCACTACCTGCCGAGCTGCACCCAACCGCGGTCAGCATGACCGCGAGCGTCCACCATGACGTTCGCATATTTGTCGTCCTGCCTGTTCGCTGGGAGTGCCTCTCTCTCCAGCGGCCCGAAGCGGTGGAAACAATGACTCATGCCGCCCCACCGCACACGCGAAATTTGTGGGCGGGTGTGTTGAATTTCACGGACCCAGAGCGGAAAATTCTGTCTAGGTTGAACGCGGCTTCGGGCGCAACTGCGCCCGCTCGTCGGCACCGCCGCGGCCGCCCGTCCCGGCGAAGCATCGCGCCAGCGTCGCGAGCGTGTGCTCTCGCGCGCCTGGCTACTGCCAGGTGCCGACCGGCAGCGCTTCGGCTTTCTTGCAGTTGATGTGCGGCGGCTCGGGGTACTTGGCGCCCGACACCTTCTCGAGGGTCCACGTCGAGCCCTTGAGCGGGATCTCGAGGGGCACCGTCACGTCGCCGTCGGCCGTGCCGCAGAAGAAGTCGTTCACCCCGCAGAACTTCCCCTTCAGCGTGACCTCGGCCGTGAGGTCGGTGTGCGAGAACGGGTTGGCTTCGCCCGTGACGTTCAAGGGGGGCAGCTTGGCTTCGAAGGCGCCATCTGCACCCAGCACGAAGGCGGGATCAGTGGTGGCAGGCAGGTTGATGATGGTGCCCACCTCCGTCTTCCGATCGCTCCACAGCAGCGGCTGAAGCGCCCAACGCATGCCCGTCTTGCCGCCCACGTCTTCGGTGGTGACCTTCGCGCGGAACAAGATCGGCTTCTTGGTATCGAGCACCGCGGCGAGCGCGAACAAGTAGTCGCCGTCGATCTCGCCGGGCTTGGGCGCCGCGCAGGCCGCGGCGTCGCTGCCCGCGTCGGTGCCGCCCGCACCCGCGGCCCCGGCGGCCCCGCCGGAGCCCGGTGGGTGGATTTGCTCGTGCCGGTCGACGAAGGCTTCGTATTCGCCCTCCGCGTCCGGACAGCCAGTGACCAGCAGCAACGGCAACGAAAGGGCGATCAGCGTGCGAATCGAAGACATCATGAGCTCGAACCGGTCGAGAAATGATAGCAGAGCCGCGCCCACCGAGGGCGGCCCCTCGAACAGCGTCATAGAAGCCGGGGCTGCGCGGCGTCAAGCGGCGCTTTTATCCGGTCGCGCCCCGCCGAGAAGCTGGTGTAGAACCGGCCCCATGAGACGGCTCGGCTTGGCTCTCGGGGTGGTTCTTGGTTCTGGCGCGCTCGCGCCCGGCGAGGCGCTGGCTTCGGGCATTTCAGTGGCGCGCTTCGGCGGTGAGCATGGGCATCCGACCACCACCAACGCGACGGCGATCTTCTACAACCCCGCCGGCATTGGCATGAGCGAGGGCACGCACCTCTTCGGGGACGTCTCCCTGGCGTGGCGCAAGACGACCTACACCCACGACCCGGTCGGCACCGACGACCCCGCCGCCCCCGGCGGCGCCAACGACGGTACCGGCAAGCTGTTCAACGTCCTGGCCTCGCCGATGTTCGGTGTCACCACCAAGCTGGGGGACCTGGCGCTCGGCGCGGGCTTCTACGTGCCGTACGGCGGGCAGAGTGTCTGGGACAAGAACGACAAGTTCAAGGACGACCCGACCTATGCCGGCCCGGTCGACGGCGTGCAGCGCTGGTACGTGATGGAGGGCATCATCCGCTCGAGCTTCATCACGCTTGCCGGCGCCTACCACATCAAGCCGGCGCGGCTCTCGGTGGGCGTGTCCGGGAACCTGATCTTGACGACCGTGGACACAGTTCGCGCCAAGACGCCCTCCGGCAACAACCAGGTGTCCGCCGAGGGTCGCGCCTACCTGCACGCCACCGGCACCGACTTCAGCCTGGGCGTGGGCGCCATGTACGAGGCGATGCCAAAGCAGCTCTGGGTCGGCGCTTCCTACCAGTCGAGGCCGAACCTCACCGGGATGAAGAAGCTGAAGGGCAACCAGCGCACGCTGCTGGTGAACGCCGACGGCAGTTACAGCGACGGCGACGTTCCGGCCAGCATGGAGCACGAGCTGCCGGACGTGATCCGCCTTGGCGGGCGGTACCGCCCCGCCGAGGACATGGAGATCCGCCTGTTCGGCGACTACACCCGGTGGAGCGTGCTCGAGCGTCACATCGTCAAGAACACCGACAAAGACAGCTTCCTGCTCGACCAAGAGCGCAGCTGGAAGGACACCTTCGGCGTCCGCGCGGGCTTCAGCAAGTGGGTGACCAAGCCCCTCGAGGTCTACGGCGGCGCTGGCTTTTCGTCGAACGCGGTTCCCGACGAGACCCTCGAGCCGGCGCTGCCCGACTGGGACGCGATCTCGCTTTCGGCTGGCGGGCGCTACGAGCTCGTGAAGGATCTGTTCGGGTCGCTCTCGTACACTCAGCTGCTCTACTTGCCGCGCGACACCAACGGAAAGAGCACGCTCACCAAGCCCAACCCGAGCGGCGCGGTGCCGAACCCCGACGCGGGCGGCAAATACAAGCAGACCGTGGGCGTGGTGAACCTGAACCTCGATTTCGCGTTCTGACCGACTCGACCTTCGCAGTCTTGGCGCGAGCAGATCTCCGCTTGCCACGGTGACAATCTCTGCTTGACGCAAGGCAAGAGCCCTGGTGTTGCTGCGCGGGCCATGGGCCCCGTCCGACAGTTCGTCACCCACCACTTCCGTCACTTCAACGCGGCCGTCGTGATCGACGCCGCCAACGCCTGGGAAGCGCACCTCGCCCGTGGCGGGAAGATGCTGCTCACCCTGGCGGGCGCGATGAGCACCGCCGAGATGGGCACGGTGATCGCCGAGCTGATCCGCAAGGGCAAGGTGCACGCCATCTGTTGTACCGGCGCCAACCTGGAAGAGGACGTCTTCAATCTGGTCGCCCACGACAGCTACAAGCGCATCCCGCACTATCGGATGCTGACCGCCGAGCAAGAGAAAGAGCTCGAGCATCAAGGCCTGAACCGGGTGACCGACACCTGCATCCCCGAGGGCGAGGCGATGCGAAAGATCGAGCGTCACATGCTCGAGCTGTGGACGGACGCCGACAAGAAGGGGGAGCGCCTCTTCCCCCACGAGCTGTTCTACAAGCTGCTCCGGAGCAAGAAGCTCGAGCAAGACTACGAGATCGACCCCAAGGACAGCTGGCTCCTTGCGGCATCTGACAAGAACCTGCCGATCTGGGTGCCGGGGTACGAGGACTCGACCCTGGCCAACATGTTCGTGGCCGCCGTGGTGCGCGGCGACGTGAAGAACGCCACCACGATCAAGAGCGGCCTCGAGCAGATGCGCACGCTGATCGAGTGGTACCGGGAAGAGAGCGCGCGATCGAGCATCGGCTTCTTCCAGATCGGTGGCGGCATCGCCGGCGACTTCCCGATTTGCGTGGTACCGCTGATCCATCAGGACCTGCAGCAGCAGTGCCCGTACTGGGGCTACTTCTGCCAGATCAGCGACTCGACCACGTCGTATGGCAGCTACAGCGGCGCGGTGCCCAACGAGAAGATCACCTGGGGCAAGCTCGACGTCGACACGCCGCGCTTCATCATCGAGAGCGACGCGACCATCGTGTTCCCGCTGGTCGCGGCCTACATGCTCGACTGGTGAGCGCCCTCAGCGCCGGCGCCGGCCCAAGAGCAGGCCGAGCGCCGCGAGCGCGACCCAGCCCGCGCTCGAGCGGGCCGGAACGGTTCGGCAGCCGCAGCCGCCGTCGTCGTCACTGCTGCCGCCGCTTTGCGCGCCCCCGGTGCCGGTGCCTCCCGAGCTCGCACCGCCGCTCGACGTGCCGCCCGCGCTCGAGCCCGCGGTGCCCCCGCCGCCGGCCGCACCGCCGGAGGCCGAACCCGCAGCGCCGCCGGCGGCCGAACCCGCAGCGCCGCCGCTCGGCGCACCGCCGGTGCCGCCCGTGCCGCCGCTCGCGGTCTTGTCCTTGAACCCCGGCGCCACGGGCCAGCCGGGGTTCGCCCCAGCGAACTTGTACGCGCCCACGTCGGCCACGCCACCGCGCGCGGTGCCGTTGAAGTCGTCGCTCACCACGTACTTCGTGTCGCCGGCGGCGATCAGCTTGCTGCCGGCCTTGGGGAACACGTTGAGCTTGGCGCCGCCGAACGCCGCATCGATGAAATCGGCCGAGAGGCTGCCGCCGCCGGTGAACCCGCCGGTCACCCCTTGGGTCGAGCCCATGCCCACGTTGCCTGCGACGGTCAGCGCCGAGAGCGTGCCCGCAGCACGCAGGGCGTTGCCGCCCTGGCTGTAGAGCGCGTTGTTGGCGATGATCACGTTGCTCTTGATGCCGTCCGAGCGGAGGGCGTCCCCGGCGTTGAGCACGGTGTTGTGGACGATGGTCAGGTCTTCCACGCTCTGCTGCTGGTGGTTCTGGTTGCGGATGCCGTCGGCTTTCGCCCCGAGCACCAGGTTGTTGCGGATGATGGCGTCGGCCTCGGCCTGGATCCCGTGGTCGCCGCAGTTCCACATGGCGTTGCGCTCGAGGAGGTTCACCGCTTTGCCCGCGGTGCCGTAGACCAAGATGCACGGGTAGTTCGTGTCGTGGATCACGTTGTCGCGCACGATGTTGTTGTAGCTGCCCTGCTTGATCTCGATGCCGTCGCCCTGGCTGACGCTGGCCTGGTTGGTGTGGTGGACGTAGTTGCCCTCGATCAAGCTGTCGAACATCTGGCAGCCGTCGTTGTTGCAGCCCAGGTACATGCCCTCACCGGTGCCGTTGGTGTGGTGGATGTGGTTCCGGCGGATGACCAGCCCTTGGTACTTCGAGCCGCCCACGTTGGCCGAGACGGCGACGTCGGCGGTGTCGTGGATGTGGCAGTCCTCGACGGTGATGTGGCTCGAGCTGGTGATCCGGATGCCGTGGGAGCCCTTCGAGACCTCGAGCCGGCGCAGCACGACGTACTGGGTGTTCTCGACGTTGATCACGTTCTGGCTGGCGTCCCGCGTGATGTGGGCGGTCTCGCCGTCTTTGCTGCGGATCACGATGGGCGCGGCGGCAGTGCCGGCCACCGAGACGGTGAGCTTGCTGGTGAGCGTGTACGTTCCGCCCTTCAGCACCAGCTCGTCGCCCGCCTTCAGCTTGGCGATCTCTTGCCCCAGGTTCGCGCCGGGCGCGATTTCGTAGGTGGCCCCGAGGGCCGGGCCCGCCGCCAAGAGCAGGGGCAAAGACGACAGGGTCGCGAGCTTCTTCATGGTCCGCCTCCGAAGCGCCAGGCTAACGCGAGGGCCACTTCGCGGCAAAGGCGGCGAACGCCGGCGCGATCAGCTCGCGCCGCCAACCCGAGAAGACCTCGCCGCCGCGCGCGCGGTCGCCGGTCAGAGCGATGTGTGCGCGCAGCTTGCGGGTGAGCCGCGCGGGGAACGCCAGCTCCGGCGCGACCTCGAGCTCGACGCTGATCTCGGCCCGAGCCAGCGAGAGCCAGCCGTCGAGGCGCACGTCGTCGGGGGTGGCATAGGGCGGGGGATCGATCGGGACGAAGGCGCCCGTGTCGGCTGCCGCGGCCGCGCGAAGCAGCCCCGCGACCAGCCGCTCGCCCTGCTCGGCGGCGAAGCGCCGATGGGTGCCCTTGATCCGCGCCAGGTCGCTCGCTGTCTCGGGGAGCCGGCCCGCGATCGAGAGCAGGGTCTTCGAGTCCGGCGCGTGGGCGCGCTCGCGGGGCGAAAGCCCGTTGTACCAGGCAATCAAGTGGCGCAGCGCCGCCTGGCTGTGCACGTCCAGCTGCCAGGCGTTGCGGAAGTCGCCGACCGCCAGCGGCTCGGGTTCTTCGCTCACCGGCCAGGTGACCTCCCGGCTCGCGTCGAACACCAAGCGCTCGCGCTTCCGCTCTGCAAGCCGCTGGGTCAGGGCGCGGTGCAGCGCGGGGAGCTCTTCGATGTCGGCGGCAGCATAAGCCAGCTGCGCCGTCGGCAGCGGCCGGCGCTTCCAGTCGTCGGCCTGGTGAGCCTTGCCGCTGCGGATCCCGAGCAGCCGGAACTTCAGGTACGAGAGCGAGACGCTGTGCTCGACGCTGGACAGCGCCCAGGCCACCTGCGTGTCGAAAACCCGAGGCGGCTCGGGAAGGTCGAAGCGGATCGCGAGCAGATCGACGTCCTGCGAGCCCGCGTGGAGCACCCATTCGCGAGACGAGTCGGTGAGCAGCGGGCGCAGCGCATCGAGCGAGGCGAGCCGCAGCGTGTCGATCAGGTGCACCCGCTCCCCGGCGGAGATCTGCAGCAGACACAGCGTCTTTCCGTCGCGCGTCGAGTCGAACTCGGTGTCCAGGTACAAGGTCCGGGCGTCGGCCAGACTGGCAGCGACCTCGCCGAGCTCGGTTTGGGTCTCAATCAGGTGCACCGCGCGAGCATAGACGAGACGGGGGCGCCGTTCGCGGATCGCCTCAGTCGAACCGACGATTCACGATGGTCACCCGGGCGTCCACCGTGTGCGCCAGGCGCATCAGCCCCTGCTCGAACTCGCGGTCTCGTGCCAGGGCGCTCAGCCGTGGGACCACGAGCAGCTCGCGAGCCGACAGATCGACCCAGGTGGCGGTGCGCCGCGGGTCGTTTCGGTCACCGACCGTGGCGAGGTCGGCGATGATCGAGTCACCCCCCGCCCGCTTCAAGAGAGTGCGCTTCTCGCGCAGGAGCTGCTCCAGGGCGTCGAAGCGGCGCGTCCCTTCGAGCGCAGCCAGATCCAGGACCAGGCCGGTCAGGGTTTCTGCGCGCGGCAACTCCTTGCTCAGTCGGGCTGCGACCTGTGCCCCCACCTGCGGGTCCGGCGCTCTGAGCAAGCGCGCGCGGGTCACTGGCCAAGCGAGAAACCGCGCGCGCTGAACGGTGCGGTCGCCGTCGTCGCCGGCCGCCCACGCCGGGATCGCGCGCGCGCCGGGAGAAGTGCCCGGGCGCTCGACGCGAACCGACCACCCGTCGCTCGCCGACCACGAACCTCGGACAAACGAGCGCGCCGCGTTCACGACCGGCAGGAGCCACGCGGCGCTGGCCCGCCAGCGAGCTTGGTGCTCGCTTCCCAGCAGATCGATCAACAGTGGATTTCCGCGGGCTTCGAGCGCCGTCAGGGTTTCGTCGAGCAAGTCCACCAGCTCAGCGACGGTCTCCCCGGAGAGACTCGAGAGGGCGAGCCTGACCGCTGCAGCGTCGGGTGGGCCGGCGGGCGCCGGTGCGCCGTCGGAGACCACCAGCACGGGCTCGGCCGCGGGCGGTGCGGGGCGGCAAGCGAGCTCCGACCCCGCGACGAAAGGCAGGACCAGCAACGCCTCAATGGCGCTTCGCCGAGAGCTCGAGTCCACGGTCCGTGCTCCCGCTCGCCACATCGCCGTCGAACAGCAGCTCGAACGAGCCATCGAACTCGCCTGCCCCCGAGCAAGAAGCGCTGATCTTGCTGCCCTCGAACCGTGCCGTGCAGGTGCCACCCGTGGAGAGCGCCACGTGCCACTCTCCCCCCAGATCACCGAAGATCGACGCCAGGCTCGACTTCCGCTGTGCGTTTGCCGACGCGTTGGAAGGTCGGCCAATCCAGGTGGGCAAAAAGCCGACGCTCCCGCACTCGGCCACCGCCTTGCTCGCCCCCAGCGACCACGAGCAGAAGTTCGTGCTGTCCGAAGCGCCGGCCACGAACCACGAGCCAGAGACGTCGAACGGGATTGCCCCGAGGCTCACCGGTGGGTCTCCAGGGTTGGACACGCTGGTGGCGCTGGGCGTGATCGTGAGCGCGCGCGCCGTGCCGCCGAAGCCGGCCGCCACCACGAATCGGTCCTTGTCGCGCATGGCAGAGAACGAGTCGGACCCGATGACGACCGCCAGGTGGTCGGCGTCCACGACGAGCTTGCCAGCGAGCGGCTTGGCGTTCAGACGGGTGCCTACGACGTCCCACGTGCCGCCCAGGCTCGAAGAGCCGCCTGGACCCGTACCGCCGCCCGATTGGCTGCCGCCGGAGCTGCACGCCGCGACCCAAAGCACCAAGATCCCGACACCCCGCTTCTTCATCTCAGAGCTCGCCTCGCCGCCGAGTCTACCCTCGACCCTGGCGCTGTTGCCACCTCCGGGATCTTGGCCCACCGCTCGCCCCTTTGATTCAACCGGGCGTGGTCCGTCGCTCCGCGTGGCTCGCCGCCCTCTGCCTTGCTGCCTGTGGCGGCGATCCGGCGGCGCCTTCGGCGCCGAGCGCCGAGGGGGACGGCGCCCCCGTGGGGCCGGCTCTGGACCCAGTTCTGGGCCGGACGCTGAACGCGTGGATCGCCAAGGAGTGGCCGGCCCTGAAGACCGCCCGCGAAGAGAAGTGCGACGACGGAAAGTGGCAGGGCCTGCCCCCCGAGTCCCGCACGTTGGTCCTGTCGGTGCGTGACGCGCGCTTCGAGAAGAAGCAGCTCTTGCCCCTCGATCTGACCGGGCCGCTGACCGCGCCCAAGCTCCACGCGCTGCGCGACGACCTGGCCCTCTCGCCGCCCGGCCAGGCGCCGCCGTCGAGCGTCACCGACGAGATCCGGAGCCTCGACGGGCGGCGCTTCGTGGGCGTGTTCCACGTCACCGAGCACTTCGGGGCAGACCGCGTGTTCCGCACCGATCGCGGGCGCTGGGAGTGGACACCCGGGACGCTGGTTGCCTGGCTGGCCGTTCACGATGCGGCCACCGGCGCGGCGCTCTGCCAGACCCAGATGGTGGTGAAGAACGACACGCGCTCGGCGCCGCTGGCGCCACGCCTCAAGTCGGACACCCGCCAACGGCTGACGCGGGAGCTCGGGCGCGACCTGAAGAGCGAGGCGGCGAGAGCGCTCAGGCGGATCACTCTGCTGCTGGAAATGCCGGGCTAGTCGCGGACCGGCCGTGAGGTGGGCCCTCTACTTGACACACGCCCCGCGTCGCGGAAGCGTTCGCGCCCCTTGGCCGCGAGCTACTTTGACGTCGACGGAACGCTGGTCAGCACCAACCTGGTGCACCCGACCTTGTTCTATCTCTTGAATCAGGCCACGCCGGTGCAGACCGCGCTGCGCTTCGGGCGGGCGCTGTTCAAGGCGCCGGCCATGACCGTGGCCGAGCTCGCCGATCGACGCACCTTCAACGAGCTGCTCTACAGCTCGTATCAAGGCATGAGCGAAGACCGGCTCGTGCTCCTGTCGGACGAGGTGTTCGAGAAGGTGCTGCGCCCGTCGATCTATCCCGCCGCGCGGGACCTGGTCCGGAAGAACGTCGACCGCGGCAACGTGGTCGTGCTGATCTCGGGCGCCCTGGACTTCATCGCGCGGCGCCTGGCCGACCACCTGGGTGCAGACGACGTAATCGCGAACCGGCTGGAGATGAAGGACGGCTACGCCACCGGCAAGCTCGAGAAGCCGGTGGTCGCTGGGCCCGAGAAGGCGCGGCTGATCCGCGACCACGCCCGGGTGCACGGTCACGACCTGGACGACTGCTACGCGTTCAGCGACAGCTACTCCGATCTGCCCATGCTGAGCGTGGTCGGTCACCCCGCGGCCGTGAACCCCGACCCCCGCCTCAAGCTCTTGGCCAGGGCCTACAGCTGGCCGAGCTTCGATCTCAGAGCGTGCCCATGAACCACCCTTCTGTCACGACCTTGGAGCGCGACAGCGCGCCGCGCGTGCTCTTCTCGGGCGACCAGTTGGTGGAAGCCGACTTGCCCGCGGGCACGCGCTGCATCTACCCGAAGCCGCCCATCCAGCCGCTGCGCGACGTGGACGCGGCGATTCGATACGCGATCAACCACCCGCTGGGCAGCGAGCCGCTCTACGCGAAGCTCCGGCCGGGCATGAAGGTGACGATCGCGGTGGACGACATCTCGCTGCCGCTGCCGCCGATGAAGGCGCCCGACGTGCGCGAGCGCATCTTGGAGATCGTGCTCGCCCTGATGGCCGACCACGGCGTCGACGACATCGAGATCATCATCGCCACCGGGATTCATCGGAAGATGAAGGCCGGCGAGGTGCGCCACATGGTCGGGCGCAAGGTGTTCGACGCCTACTGGCCCGATCGGCTCTACAACCACGACGCGGAAGATCACGACAACCTGGTCGAGGTGGCGACCACCGATCACGGCGAGGTGATCGAGATGAATCGCCGCGCAGTCGAGAGCGACCTGATCGTCTACGTGAACCTGAACTTCGTCCCGATGGACGGCGGGCACAAGTCGTTGATGTGCGGCTTGACCAGCTATCGCAGCCTGTCGGCGCACCACAACCCCGAGACCATCCGTGGCTGCGACAGCTACATGGACCCGCAGAAGAGCGAGCTTGCCACGCGGATCTCGCGGATGGGTCGGCTCGCTAGCCAGAAGCTCGAGGTCTTCACCGTCGAGACCACGATCAACAACCGCATGTTCGATCGCCCCTTGGACTTCTTGGCCAAGAACGAGGACGACCTCGACGCGCGGGAGCGGGCGCTGCTCAAGGGGTTGGTGGCCACCACCGCCCGGCTGCCGCAGGTCGCGCGGCAGGCCATCTTCGATCGCTTTCCGGCGCCCTACGGCGTGACCGGCGTGTGGGCGGGCGAGACCGAAGCGGTGCACGAGAAGACCCTCGAGCGGTGCTACGAGCAGTACCTGGTGCCGTTCGAAGGTCAAGCCGACGTGCTCGTCACCGGCATCCCTTTCATCAGCCCGTACAACGTCCACGCCTTCCTGAACCCCCTGCTCGTGAGCGTGCAGGCCCAGGGTTACCTGTTCAACTTCTACCGAGGGGCGCCGCTGGTGAAGAAGGGCGGGACGCTGATCATCACCCACCCCTGCACCGACAAGTTCGATCACGAGCAACACGCGCCGTACATCGACTTCGTGCACCGCGTGCTGCCCGAGACTCGCGACGCGGTGGAGCTGCACCAGCGCTACGAGAAGAAGTTCGCCCAGGACCCGGCCTTCATCCAGATGTACCGCACCGGCCACGCCTACCACCCTGCCCACCCGTTCTTCATGTGGTACTGGGGCGAGAACGGCCGGCAGCACCTCGGGCGGGTGATCGTGGTCGGCGCCGACAACGAGTACATCCCGAAGCTGCTCGGCTACGAGACTGCCGCGACCATGGACGAGGCCCTCTACCGGGCCCGGGGCAGCGAGAACAAGAGCCTCTCCATCGCCCACATGCACGTGCCGCCGATCGTGATGGCCGACGTGCGGGTCTGAGCTTTAACGCCCGGCCCTTGCCCGGCATGCGCCGGTGTGACAACGCGAAGAGTCGGCCTGTTCGTCGCGGGATTGTTGGGGTTTGCCTGCGCACACGCCCCCCCAGTGGCGCGGCCCGAGCCCCGGTCGGCCCGCCCTGCGGCGGCCCGGCACAGCGTCGGCGACGCGCACCACCTGCTCGGCCGATTCGCCTTCGGCCCTCGCCCCGCAGAGGCCGAGAAGGTTGCGGCCGCGGGCGTCGGGGCGTGGCTCGACGCCCAGCTTGCCCAACGCCCCCCTCAGCCGGAGCTCGACGCGGCGCTGGCTCCGTATCGCCGCTCTCTCGAGACGCCGCAAGCCTTGCTCGAGCGCTGGCTCGGCGACGACTGGGACGAGGACGGGCCGGCCATCCAGAAGCAGGTGCGCAAGAAGGCCAAGGGGCACATCGAAGAGATCGCGCTCGCCGAGGTCACTCGCCACATCCTGAGCGAGCGGCAGGTGGAGGAGGTGATGGTCGACTTTTGGACCAACCACTTCAACGTCTTCGCCAAGAAGGGCGTCGTTCGGCTGTTCGCGGGCGACTTCATCGAGCGCGCGCTGCGTCCCCACGCCCTCGGTCGCTTCGAGGATCTGCTGGTCGCCACCGCGCGCCACCCGGCGATGCTGGTCTATCTCGACAATGCCAAGAGTCGCGTCGAACGCCAGACCCCGAGCGGCGACAAGCGAGGCGGCTTGAACGAAAACTACGCCCGCGAGCTGCTCGAGCTCCACACCTTGGGCGTGGACGGCGGCTACACTCAAGCGGACGTGGAAGGGGCGGCGCGAGTGCTCACCGGGTGGAGCGTGCGCCGGCCCAATGAAGGTGGCGTCGGATTCCTGTTCCGATCGGCAGGCCACGATCGCTCGGAGAAGACGGTCCTCGGGCAGCGCTTCGCGGCCGGCGGTGGCGAAGACGAGGGCGCCGCGTTGCTCACTCTTCTCGCCAAGCACCCCGGCACCGCGCGGCACCTCGGCAAGAAGCTGTGCGCCCGGTTCGTGGCCGACGACCCGCCGGCGGCGTGCGTGGATGCCGCGGCGAAGAAGTTCCGTGAGAGCGACGGCGACATCGCGAAGGTGGTGCGCAGCATTGCCGAGCACGAGAGCTTCTGGGCTTCCGAGGTTCGCGGCAAGAAGCTCAAGTCGCCCCTGGAGCTCGTGGTGAGCTCGGCGCGGGCGCTCGGAGCCACGCCCGACGGGACGCTGGCGCTCGCGCGGGTGCTCGAGCGCATGGGCGAGCCAATCTTGCTCGAGAGCGTGCCGACCGGTCACCCTGAAGCCGAATCCGAATGGGTCAGCACCAGCGGCCTTCTGTCGCGCATGAGCTACGCTTCAATGCTCGCGGCGGGGAAGCTCCCCGGGCTGTCGCTCGATCTTGCCCGAACGTTTCCCGACGCGGGTCACGGTCTCGTGCCTCGGGCGAATGCGCTCTTGCTCGCCGGCGGCGCGCGCAATGCGACGCTGGCCGCTGTGGACGGTGCGCTGGCCGGTCTCGACGATCCGGGCGAGCGACGGACCGTGGCGGTGGCGCTCCTCGTGGGCAGTCCCGAATACCAGCGGCAGTGAGGTCAACCCCATGAAACTCTCCCGACGAGCTCTGATGACTGCCGGCGCCTTGGCGCTGACCCCCGGCTTCGCCTTCGCCGAGCCGACCGCGCGGCGCAACGTGCTGGTGGTCGTCTTCCTGCGTGGTGGCATGGACGGCCTGAGCTTGGCTGTGCCGCACGCCGACGCGGGCTACTACGCGGCGCGCCGCGGCACTGCCATCGCGCGCCCCGGAAGGCCCGGCGGCGCCCTCGATCTCGATGGCCACTTCGGGTTGCACCCGCGCCTCGCTGCCCTCGAGCCGGCGTATCGGGCCGGCGAGCTCGCCGTCGTGCACGCCGTCGGCTCACCCCACGGCACCCGCTCGCACTTCGAAGCGCAAGACTACGCTGAAACCGCGACGCCGGGACTGCGCTCGACCCGGACCGGCTGGCTCGCGCGCAGCCTGGTGGACGCTGGCAAGCCCGCGTCGCCGCTCGGCGCCGTGGCGCTGTCGGAGCGGCGACCCCTCGGGTTGCGCGGCGACCTGGACGTGGTGACGGCGAAGCGCCTGGACGGCTTTCGGCTGCGCGCGCCGAAACGGCTCGAAGCCCGGCTCGGGACGGCGTTCCGCGCGGTCTACGCCCAGGGCGACGAAAGCGTGGTCAGCGCAGGGCGAGGCGCGCTCGATGCGGAGCGGAGGCTCGCCGCCGTCGAGGTCCGCGCCGCGGACTACCCGGACGCGGCGCGCCCGCTGGCTGACGTGGCCGCGCTGGTCCGATCCGAACCGGAGCTCCGCGTCGCGTGGATCGACGCGGGCGGCTGGGACACCCATCAAGGGCAGGGCGGGGCGGACAGCGGACGCATGGCGCGTGGCTTCGACGCCCTCGGCAAGGGGCTTGCGGCCTTCCGTAAAGACGTGGGCAAAGACCTGGGGCGCGTGGTCGTGCTGGTGATGACCGAGTTCGGGCGCACGGTGGCCGAGAACGGCACCGGAGGCACCGACCACGGGCACGGGTCGGCGATGCTGCTCTTGGGCGGCCCCGTGCGCGGCGGCAAGGTGTACGGAAAATGGCCTGGCCTCGCGGTCGGCGAGCGCTTCGAAGGGCGAGATCTGGCGGTGACCACGGATTATCGAGACGTGCTGGCCGAGGTCGCGCAGAAGCACCTGGGCGCGCGCGACTTGGGACGCGTGCTGCCCGGGCACACGCCCCGCGCGGTCGGGCTACTGCGCTGAGCCGATCACTGCGCGGGCTTGGGCGCGCCGCAGTTGTCGTAGGTGCAGGACACGTCCTTGACGGTCTTGTCTGCGACGGCGTCAGCGAGCCAGGTCACCAGCTTCTGCCCGCCGACCTCGAAGTCGTAGAAGCTGTCCTTGTCAATCACGCAGTGCTGGTAGTTCGCGCCCAGATACGAGCGGAAGCTGGGCGTCGCGGTCTTGATGTCGGCGACGCTGGTCTGCATCTTCTGCGACCACTCCGTGGCGTCTTTCCCGCCCATCAAGACGAAGTACTTGGCCTGCGTCGCGTCGTACGCCGTGTTGAACTGCGACAAGAACATGTCCGGGTACTTCTTGCCGATCCCGATGTAGAGCTCGGACAACTGCTTGAAGGTCGACGGGTCGACGCCGATCATCGTCGGGAAGGTCTCTTTCACGTTCCAGGCCGGGAAGCTCTTCTCGAAGAAGGTGTCGGTGATGATGCCCGCCGAGCTGTCCGAGAAGTGGTAGATCTTCGAGCTCTTGTAGTGGTCCTTGACCATCGGCGACCAGAACGCCGCGCCGTAGCCGCCGGCGCTGCAGCCGGTGACCAGCGCCTTGTCGGGGGTGGGGACGTTCTCGTACACCCAGTCGAGGGCGGCCTGGGCGTTGACCGCGCCCTTGTGCTGCACGGTGCTCTCGAACACGCCACCCGGATCGTAGGTCTGCGTCGAATTGCCCCAGTGTACGTCCCCGGTGCAGTACGAGATGTAGACGTGGTGCCAGTCCTTGAAGGGGTTGTCAGCGCGAGAGTGATCGTAGATCCCGACGGCCTTCTTCTCGTCCGCGACCCACGGCTCGGGATTCGCTGTCTCCTCGAACAGCTTCGAGTCCGGATGACAGGTGATCCCGTCCCAGCACCCGCCGCCGCCGCGGAACTCGACCACCACGCGGTTCACCGCGCCCGGCCGGACCCAGAAGCGGAACTTGTCTCCGCGGCCGCAGGCGGTCTTTCCGCCCGGCGCGACCTCGTTCCAGCCCTTCGGGATCTTGGTGATCGGGCCTTCGGCGGGCGGGCCGTCGATCGCGCCGCCGGTGCCCGCCGCACCCGCCGCGCCCCCCGAGCCGCCGGTGGCGCCGCCGCTTCCTGCGCTGCCGCCCGAGTCGTCGTCGCCGCCGCACGCCGACGCGGTGGAGAGCAGGCAACCAAAGGCGAAGAGCGAACCGACGTGCGAGAGCTTCATGGTGGGAGAGCCTAGCGCACGATTGTGAAACGGAACAGTCGGAGCCCGGCGTATACTCCGGGCCTCATGCGCCCCACAGTCGGTTTGCTCGTCGTCGTCTCGGCGCTCGTCGCCTGCAAAATGTTCAAGAAGGAAGAGCCAGCGCCGAGCGCGCTGCCCCCCTCTGAGCCTGCGCCGACCGCCGCGGCCACCGCCACCGAGAGTGCAGCGCCCACCGCGGAATCCAGCGCGGCGAGCCCGCCGACCGGCACGCCGACGGTCACGACCAAGAAGGGGGACGCGGGGGCGAAAGACGCCGGGGCCTCGGATGCAAGTGCGTCCAGCGACGCTGGAGCGAAGTCGGACGCCGGCGGTGGCAAGGGCGCTGCCTGCGCCTCGAAGTGCCAGAGCGTCCTGCAGACCTGCCTCTTGCCCAGCGCCACGGAGGGCGGCCTGCCGAAGCTGGCCGATCCGCAGAAGTGTCAGGCGGCCTTCGACGAGTGCGCCAAGGCCTGCAAGTAGCGCGGCCGACGGATCGCGCGGCGCGCTACAGGCCGACGAAGCCCGCGATGAAATGGAAGTAGAGGCCCCCCAGGGCCCAGAGCGGGAAGGTCACGAAACTCGAGTGGCCGTGATCGATCTTCCAGTGGTTGTAGGTCCAGAGCCCGCGCTCGAAGAACAGGCTCATGCCCCGGCCGTAGGTGTACTCGGTGAAGAAACCCACGCCGGCGAACGCCGCCATCAAGAGCAAGAAACGCGGACTTTCCCAGAGCGCGAGGGCAGCGGCGGCTGCGGCGATGGGCAGGCAGAAGACGGCGAAGGCAAGCCGGGTGAAGCGCCGCACCCGGGCCGAGGTGAATCGGCTGAGGGGCCAGGCCAGGAGCAGGCCCACCGCGAGCCCGGCGGCGCTCACCGCCATCGGCCGCTCGAAGGTCCACGCCGCGGGCACCGGGCCGCCGAGCACGCGACGCGTCTCGCAGAAGAGCAGCGCGCCGACGGCCCACGGGAGGAAGTTCAGGGTGCTGGTGTAGCCCGCGAGCACCGAACGATAGCTGTACGTCCAGATCGGCTCCGCGAAGAACCGACGCCAGGCCACCGAGACGATCAGCTCTCCGACGATGCCCATCACCCCGGTGGCGACGAACAAGAGCAGGTAGCGAGGGCTGATGAGCAGCGACAGCGCCAGAAAGGCCAGCGGCACCCAGCCCATGAGCACGTAGAACTTGGTCAGCGAGAACTTCAGATCCGTGAGCCAGTCAGCGCGGCGCAGCGCGAGCGTGATGAGCACGAAGCTGTAGACGTTCGACGCCAGCCCGAACAGCAGGATCGGGTGATACGACGGGTCGATGATCAGCGCGGCCACGGGTCAAAATCCGAAGCTGAAGGACTTGGTCTCGGCCGGTCCCTTGCCCCACGGGTGCTCGGTGCTGCGGACTGTCGCGCAGCCCGAGAACGCTTTGTGAGTGCGGGGGGCGACCAGCGCGTGGCAGAGCTGCCGCATGACCTCGAGGGTCTCGGCGGGGCCGAGCGGACCCGAGCGCTCCACCCGCTGGGCGAGCGTCTCGCCCTCGAGGAGCTCCATCGCCAGCCAGGGCGCGCCGGTGCCCGGGTCCACTCCAGCAGAGACGACCTCGACCACGTGATCGCTCGCGATGCGAGACGCCACGCGCGCTTCTTGCTCGAAGCGCTCACGCGAACGCTCGCTGTCGACGAGCGACGGCAAGAGCAGCTTCAGCGCGCGCCTGCGCCCGGTGGAGAGCTGCTCGGCGACGTAGACGGCGCCCATGCCCCCCATGGCCAGCGCTCGCTCGATGCGGAAGTCGCCGGCGAACACGCTGCCAGGCTGGAGGCCGTGGGGGTGGAACACGCCCCGGGGAGTGTATCTCGAAAACGGCTGCTACAGGCGCGTGGCCACGCCGGCGCCCCACCACGCATTGGAGGTGGTCGCGATCAGCTTGGAGGACCCGGTCTTGATGTCGATCTCGAGCACCGCACCGGTTGCGTCGAAACCGAAGACCTTGCCCGACCAGCCCGCGAGACCGTACAGGCTGCTGTAGCCGGCGACCGCACCGACCTCGGCGTTGACCTTGCCGGTCATCGGGTCCACCGAGACGATCACGTCCGACGAGCTGCCGGACTTGTCCACCGACGCGAAGGTGCCCACGCCCTCGATCGAGAAGGCGTCGCCGCTGGACGAATACCCAGCGCCGTAGCTGCCGAGCTGGGTGAGCTGGGCGGTGCCGCTGCCCGAGAGCGAGACCTTGTACCAGGTGCCGCTGTTGGCGATGGCGACCAAGGTGTCCAGGTACGGGTGGTGCGTCCCCGGTGGGAGCATCGTGAGCCCGTTGAACATCTGCGGCGGCGTCGCCAGCTTGTAACAAGTCGCGGTGTCCGCGTCGCAGGTGTACAGGTCGTTGAAAGTGACTCCGTAGAGCACGCCCCACTGGTCGACCGCGAGATCGGTCATCGAGCCCGAGAACGTCGCCCCCTTGAACGAGCCGATCTCGCTGATGGCGTAGGTCGTGGCCGACATGGTGAAGAGCTTGCTGGCGGTGTGCGGGTACACCACGTTCGCCTGGGCGATCTTCGGCTTGGACGCGTCGTTCGGGAACGGATCGGCTACGTCTGGTACGCCGTCTTTGTCCGAGTCGACCAGCTCGCAGCTGACGTTCACGTTCACCACGTCCGCCGTCCCCATGGTGCCGGCGCCATTTTGGACCGTGCAGCTCTGCGCGGGGTTGGTCGGCTGAGCCGAGACCGTGACCGCGTAGGGATTGCCCGTGCTGACCTGGGTCGGGAAGGTGAACGCGCCGCTCTTGGCGACGCTGATCTCGTCCGCTCCGTTGTTCTTCAGCTTGAGGCCCGCTCCGAACAGACCGATCACCGCGCCGCCCACGGTGTGCGGGCCGGCGCTCCCCCCGCTGCCGCCGGCCCCGCCCCCGGTGCCGCCGGTCGACCCGCCGGCCCCGCCGGTGCTCGAGCCGCCGCTGCCCGCGGCTCCGCCGGTGCTCGAGCCGCCGGTGCTCGAGCCGCCGGCCCCCGCGGCTCCGCCCGTGTTCGAGCCGCCGGTGCCCGCGGCGCCGCCCGACGATCCCCCGCTGCCGCCCGTGCTGCCCCCGCCGCTGCCGGTGGTCGCGGTTTCGTCGGTGGCGCTGCCGCACGCCGACAGTCCGAAGCACACACCCAGGCCCAGTGCCGCCATCCCGAGTCGCGTCATGTTCGGAGTCGTAGCCGTCCGCGCGCCCCCGAGCAAGGCACGGCGAGGTCGAATTCAGGAGTTTTCAGGTGGTCATTCGCCCAGGCTCGCCAATCCGCGGAGGCCCACGAAGTACACCTGGGTCGCGCGCGCGTCGTAGCCGAAGAACTTCTGGACGTAGCCGGCCTCGACCGACAGGTGCGGTGTCACGAGGAAGTACGGAAGGGCCGCGACCGCGAAGCGCGCCGCGCGGATCCGATCGCGCGACTGCTCGGGGGGGCCGCCGCCCTGGGGGAGCACGCTCGGGCTGAACGCCCGATCGTACCGCTCGTCGTAACGCTCGTGGATGTCGCCCTCGACGTACGGCCCGAGCTTCACGCCGGCCTTCCAGGGCAAGAGCCAGCGCCGGGCCTTGAAGTCGAAGAGCGTGCTGAGCGCTGCCGCGCCGTTCTGCTGCTTTCCGAAGGGGCGAGTGCCCGAGCCCAGATAAAAAGAGTTTTCGAGCAAGAGCCAGGTCTGCAGCTCGACGCCGGTGGTGAAGCCGGCGGCGAAGTAGTCGAGCCGTGGGTTCTCGAACTTCTCGAGGTCCATCTCGAAGGGGACGCTGCCCTTGAAGAAGACCCCGAACGTGAACTTCGGGTCGTGGATCGCCGCGAATGACACCGTGGCCGTGGCGATGACTCCGGTGTCCGCCGGATGGAATTCGCACTCGCCGCCGCCGAGGTACTTCGCTCCGGCGGCGCACTCCGAGCCGAGGGTCCCGGGAGGGGACGATCCCGGCGCGCCGACCTGCCACTCGCTCGGGTCGTTCTTCTCGGCGGGTGTTCGGAAATAGGTCGCCTCGAGGCGAGTCGCGAAAAACTGCAGGGGGCCGAGGTCCCCGAACGTGTAGCCCACCCCGAGCTTGTATTCGTACCAGCCGCGGGTCTTCATGTACGAAGCTTGGTTCTCGTTCGGCTCGGTCTTGCCCCGCTCGGCCGTGACCACGGCATTGACGTCGAGCTCGCCAGGGTGCCCTCCCACGGGCGTGCCGACGAACGCATGGGCGCTGCTCGACAGTGACGCGCACACCAGTACCAGCGACAGTGTTTGCCTTCTCACGTCGGAAGTACGCGGCGGCGAGCGCCCCGGTTACGGCGAAGGGGTCCGCCCGATGCCGCAAGCCTTGACTCCCGGGCCGGCATGGGTGACCGAAGGGTCCTTTCCGCATGCCCAAGCATCCCCCGATCGATCGAAGGCCCGAGCCCACGGACCGGCCGCCGCTCGACCTGACGCGCCTCTTCGCTGGCCGCCGCCTGGTGGTGGTCGGGGGTACAGGGTTCCTCGGCAAGGTGTGGTGGGCGTTTCTGCTCCACCACTACCCCGAGATCGAGCGGATCTTCCTGGTGGTGCGGCCGCGTGGCAACCAGAACGCCGAGCAGAGGTTCTGGAAAGAGGTCGCCGCGAGCGAGGTCCTGCGCCCGCTCCGCGAGCGCCTCGGCCCGGGCTTCGAGGCGTTTCTCAGGGACAAGGTCGTCCCGGTCGCTGGCGACGTGGTGCAGCCCTTCTGCGGGCTCGACGCGGGGCTCCGCGACGAAATCCGCGGGTCGATCGACGCGGTGGTGAATGCGAGCGGCGTCGTCGACTTCGATCCGCCGCTCGACGAAGCCCTCGAGGTGAACGCGTTCGGCGTGCAGAACCTGGTGGCGCTGGCACACGACCTGGGCCAGGTCCCGTTCCTGCACACCAGCACCTGCTTCGTGGCCGGCTCGCGGACTGGCTTCATCGAAGAGGGTGACCCGCGCCAGCACCCGTTCCCGCGGGACGGCGAGCTCGAGCGTGCGCACTGGGAGCCCGACCGAGAGATCGCCGAGTGCCTGGACGTGATCGAGCAGGCGAGGCACCGCTCGAACGACGCGTTTCGCCAGAGCCGGTTCCTCGACGAGGCCAAGAAGAAGCTGATCGGCCGCGGCGAGCCGGCGCGTGGCACCGCCCTCGAGGCCGAGGTCGAGCGGGTCAAACGCAAGTTCATCGAGGCCCAGCTCGCCGAGATGGGGATGGAGCGCGCGCAGTTCTGGGGCTTCCCCAACACGTACACGTACACCAAGGCGATCGGCGAGCAGATCGTCGCGGCGTCGGGCCTGGCGCACACCATCGTGCGCCCGGCCATCGTCGAGAGCACGGTGAAGTTCCCCTTTCCCAGCTGGAACGAGGGCATCAACACCAGCGCGCCGCTGATCTACGCGATCCGCGAAGGCCAGACCCAGATCCCGGGTGGCGACAACATCCTCGACATCATCCCCTGCGACATGGTTGCCGGCGGCATGACGCTGGCGCTCGGCGAGCTGATCGACGGGACGGCGCGCGCGGTCTACCAACTCGCGTCCGGGGACGTCAACCCGTGCTCCATGCGCCGCGCGTTCGAGCTGACCGGGCTCTACAAGCGCAAGTACTACCAGCGCACCGGGCGCGGCGGGCCGATCGTGAGCGCGCTGATGTCGCACTTCGAGGGCGCGCTGCTCACCGAGTCCGAGTACGAGGCCTACGGTCCGAAGCGGGTCGCCGAGGGTGCCAGCTTCGCGGCACGGCTGCTGAAGCGGGCTGCGGTCGGGCCGGCTGCGCCGCTGCTCTCGCCCACCGCCAAGGCCCTCGAGCGCTTCGCGGACGGGCAGCGCAAGGTCGCCTCCGTGCTCACCGCCTTCGTGCCCTTCACCGCGGTCTACGACTACGTCTTTCGCTGCGACAACACCCGCGCGGCGTACGCTCGGCTCTCGACCGACGATCGGGCCAAGATCGCCTGGGAGCCCGAGACCATCGAGTGGCGCCAGTGGTTCCTCGAGGTCCACGTGCCGGCGCTCGAGAAGTGGGTCTTCCCCCAGATCGACGACCGCCTCCGCAAGCCGCGCCGGGCTCCCGAGCCCCACGCCACCCTCACGGCGCTGCTCGACGAAATCGCCGATCGCTTCGACCTGGCCGTGGCGCTGCAACGCACCGAGGCGGCCGGCCTGTCGCGCCTCAGCTTCCGCGATTGGCAAGCCCGCTCCCTTGCCTGCGCCCAGCGCCTGGCGGATGCGGGTGTGGTGCCGGGGGATCGGGTGCTGCTCGCCGGCGCCAACCACCCGGCCTGGCCCATCGCGTTCTTCGGCATCCTGTACGCCGGCGCGACCGTCGTGCCGCTCGAGCCCGGCATCGAGGTGGAGGCGACCGAGAACCTGCGGCGCGCCTCGGGCGCCAAGCTGTTCGTCGCCGACCACGCGGTGATCGAGCGCGTTCGCCCGCTCGCATCGGCCGAGCTCGGCTGGCTCGAGCTGTGGCAGGTCGCGGCGCCGGGCGCGCCGCTGGCCGAGCCGGCCGAGCCGCGCGCCGACCAGATGGCGGCGCTGATCTACACCAGCGGCACGACGGGGGTTCCGAAGGGCGTGATGCTCTCTCACGCGAACCTGACGGCGCTGGTGGCCTCGCTCGCCCCGCTGTTCCCGCTGGGCAAGGGCGATCGTGTGCTCTCGGTCCTGCCATTGCACCACACCTTCGAGCTGACCTGCGGCATGCTACTGCCGCTCTCGCGCGGCTCGCGCATCGTCTACTTGGACGAGCTCACCGCCGAGCGCCTGGAAGCGGGGCTGAAGGCCGGGCGCATCACCGCGATGATCGGCGTGCCCGCGCTGTGGGAGATGCTCGAGCGTCGGGTCAGCGCCAAGGTGGCCGAGCGCGGGCGCTTCGCTTCCCAGGTGTTCGACGTCGCGGTCGAGCTGAACCGCTCACTCGGCAAGTCGCTGGGCCTCGACGCGGGCAGGCTGCTCTTCGGCCCGGTGCACGAAGGGCTCGGCGGTCACCTGCGCTACTTGGTCAGCGGTGGTGCCGCGCTGCCCGAGAAGACCCATCACCTGTTCGCCGGCCTCGGCCTGCATCTGGCCGAAGGCTACGGGCTGACCGAGGCCGCACCGGTGCTGACCGTGGCTTCCGGCGGCCCGAAGTCCCGCGCCGGCCACGTCGGCAAACCGATCCCCGGAGTCGAGATCCGCATCCTTCAGCCGGACGCACGCGGCGTGGGCGAGGTCCTCGCGCGCGGTCCCAACGTGATGCTCGGCTACGCGGACGACGAAGAGACCACTCGCCGCACGATCGACGCCGACGGTTGGCTGCACACCGGTGATCTGGGCAAGCTCGACCCACGCGGCCAGCTGGTGATCGTCGGCCGCGCCAAGGAGGTGATCGTCGCGTCGAACGGCGAGAACGTCTATCCCGACGACGTCGAGGCGCGCCTCGGGCAGGTCGAGCACGTGGCAGAGCTCGCCATCGTCGGCATCGACAACCCGCGGGGCGGCGAACGGGTGGCCTGCGTGGCCGTCCCCGCCGACGACGACGGCGCTCCCCGGTCCGAGCGACATCAACGCGCGAAGCGGGCGCTCGACCTGGCGCTCTCGAAGCTGCCCAGCGCCCAGCGCCCCGCGGTGGTGACGCTGCTCGATGCCAAGCTCCCGCGGACCACCACTCGAAAGGTCAAGCGCAGCGAGGTGCGGCGGCTGGTCGAGCGCGTGGCGCCGCTCTCGGAGCGGCCGCTGCGCCTGGGCAAGGGCACGCACGGTGACGAGCCCGCCGACGGCGTGCGCGCGGCGATCGCGGCCATCGCCCGCCGCGAACCGTCGTCCCTCGACCCGAGCCAGGGCCTGCGCGCCGATCTCGGCTTCGACTCGCTGATGCTGCTCGAGCTCTTGGTGGCGCTCGAAGCGCACCTTGGCGGCGCGATCGACGCCGAGCGCTTGAACGCCTGCGTCACGTTGGGCGACGCCGAGGCCCTGGTGCGCGAAACCCGGGCGGGCCGCCGTGCCTCGCGCACGGCGACGGTCGAAGCGGTCGACGACGAGCCGCTCGAGCTGCCTCCCGCGCTGCGTGACGCGGCGATGCACTGGATGGGGCGCGCCCAGACCGGGTTCTACGATCGAGTGCTCCACACCCGAGTCAGCGGGCGGGCGTTCATTCCGCACAACCGAAACGTGCTCGTGGCCGCCAACCACGCCAGCCATCTGGACATGGGGCTCGCCAAGTACGGCCTCGGCGGGTACGGCGAAGGCTTGGTCTCGCTGGCGGCCCAGGACTATTTCTTCGAGGGCAACCGCTGGCGCAAAGCGTACTTCGAGAACCTGACCAATCTGGTGCCCATGTCGCGCTCGGGGTCCCTCAGGCAGAGCCTGCGCCAGGCGGGCGAGCTCCTCGAGCAAGGCAAGACCGTGCTGATTTTCCCCGAGGGGACTCGCAGCCCCGACGGCGAGGTGAAGGAGTTCAAGAGCGCGGTCGGCTACCTGGCCCTGCAGAGCCGCGTCGACATCTTGCCGGTGTACCTCGGCGGCACGTTCGCCGCGCTGCCCAAGGGTGCGACACTTCTCCGGCGGCGTGACGTGGCGGTGCGCATCGGGCCGCCGCTCGAGGTCCGCGACCTCGAGCGCCTCAGCCAGGGGCTGACCGCCAGCGAGGCGTCGCGGGTCGTGGCCGATCTCGCGCGCCGGGCGGTGGTGGCCCTTTCGCGCGGCGAGGTCCTCGACCTCTCGAAGCTCGAGGCGCTGGCCTCGCTGCCGTCCGGCGAAGCAGAAACCTCCCTCGCCCCCGTGTTCGGCGAGCTCGAGCGGCGCTTCGTTCCGAACGCCGTCGAAGAGCCCGTCAGCTTCTATTTCTCGCTCGGAGCCGACGAGCGGTGGACCCTCGAGGTCGCCCCCGATCGCTGCCAGGTCACGCCGGGCAAGGCCGTCGAGAGCGCGGACTGCGTGCTCAAGACCACTGTGGGCATGTTTCGGCGCATCGTGCGCGAGGCCTACACGCCGAGTCCCCAAGAGTTCATTTCTGGGGCGGTGAAGAGCAACAACATCGAGCTCCTGATCGTGTTTCAGCGCGCGTTTCGCCTCGACAGCCCGAGCACCGCGAGTCGAGGCGAGGCATGAGCAGCGCGGGGAACGGGGGCCGGCGGAAGACCGGCAACGGCAACGGCTGGCGCTCGGTGCCCCCTGGCGCGCTCCCGATCGAGCTGCCGCCGCGGCGGCTCTGGGTCGCCGGCGCGACCGGTTTTTTGGGATCGCATCTCACCGCCGAGCTGCGGGCCCGCGGGCACGCCGTCGTGGGCGTCTCTCGGCGGGGCGGCGAGGGCGTGGGCGCGCTCGACGTGTGCGATGCGGCCCTCGTCGAAGCCAGCGCGCGGGGCTCGGAGGGCGCGTTTCTCTGCATGGGCAAGGTCTCGCGTGATCCCGCCGACGCCGAGGCCTTGTATCGCCAGAACGTGGTCGCGACTCGGGCCGCGCTCCAGGGCTTACGCCGCGCCGGCGTGCGCCGCGTGGTCGTGGCCAGCACCAGCGGGACCCTGGCCGTGGGGCGAGACCCGCAGCGCATCGCGACCGAAGAGTCGTCGGCGTCGATGGATCTGATTGCCCGCTGGCCGTACTACCGCTCGAAGCTCCACGCCGAGCGCGAGGCCCTCGAGGCGAGCTCGCCGCCCGATTTCGAGGTGGTCGTGGTCAACCCGAGCCTCTTGCTCGGCCCCGGGGATTTGCAGGCGTCGTCCACGATCGACGTGCGGCGGTTCCTCGAGGGCGCGATCCCGGCGGTGCCGGCGGGCGGCATGGCATTCGTCGATGCGCGCGATGCCGCCCTCGGCATGCTGCTCGCGTTCGAGCGCGGGCGAGCGGGCGAGCGGTATCTCTTGAACGCGCAAAACCTGACGCTGGTCGCCTTTTTCCAGCGACTGTCCCGCCTCACCGGCCTGCCCGCGCCGCGGCTTCGGCTGCCTCGGTCCAGACCCGTTGCTTTGGGCATCTCGGCGCTGTTCTCGAGCGCGGTGCGCGCCATCGGCGGCGAGCCGCCGATCGACGAGACGAGCCTCGAGATGGCGCAGTACTTCTGGTATTGCTCGAGCGAGAAGGCCGAGCGTGAGCTCGGGTGGGTGGCCCGGGACCCGGGTGAGACGCTGCGCGACACCGTTTCCGACCTGGCCCTGCGGGGCGTCGTTTCGCCCCGCACCGAGCTGAGCTTCTGACCGATGTCGAGCAAGGGTCGCCCCTACCGAACCGTGAACGTGGGTGGGTTCAAGGTGCTGATCGGTCGCGGCGAGGACGACAACGACGAGCTCACCTTCAACATCGCGAAGCCGCACGACCTCTGGTTGCACGTCGGCGGTGGCACGCCCGGCAGCCACGTGGTGATCCAGAACCCCGACCAGGTCGAGGTTCCGCGGGAAGTGATCGAGAAGGCGGCGGCCTACGCCGCGTGGTTCTCGAAGGCACGGAACGCCGCGCGAGTCGAGGTGCACGTCTGCCGCGCTTCGAACGTCCAGAAGCCCCGCGGCGCGCCGGCGGGGCTGGTGCACATCAGCCGAGAGAAGCGGTTGAAGGTGCAGCCCGAGAAGCCTGGCGCGGACGAGTGAGCTCGGGCTCAGCGCTTGCGGCGCACGACGCCGTCCGGATCGGGCCGACGCTCGGAGGGCGAAGCCGCCGCCGCGGGCGCTGCGGCCATCGCGGAAACGGCCACGGCTGCCGCCGCGGGCGCGGCCACGGGCGTCGCCTGGGGCGCCGGTGGGGGAGCGTCGGGGAGGCCGAGCTTCTTTCTGAGCACGTCGCCCAGGCTGCCCAGTGAACCGCCGGACCCACTGGAGAAGTCACGGTAGTTCTTGCGCTCTTCGACCCGCGCCACGCCCACTGCCGACAGTCGCAGCCGCCCGCGCGCGGCGTCCCGCTGCACGACCACGACCTGGAGCGTGCGCCCGGCGGGGAAGGCGCGGCGGTGATCCGAGCCGGGCGGGAGCCCGAGCTCGCTCATCGGAACCAGGCCGTCACCCTTCGGAGTGCTGACGATCACGCCGCCGCCGGTGGCCTTCACCACCACGGCCTCGAGCACCTCGTCTGCCTGCACCGTCGGCGGCTCGGGCGCGTCGACCCGCGCCTTCATGCTGAGCCGTACGCGCAGCCCCTTGTCGCCGTGCTCGATCGCGAGCACCCGCACCGCCACTCGATCGCCCGCGCTCACCGCGTCTTCCGCGCGCTCGATGCGGTGATGCGCGAGCTCCGAGACGTGGACGAACCCCTCGAGGCCGCCGATGTCCACCACCGCTCCGTGGCGCGTGACCGAGGCGACGGTGCCCTCGAGGTCGGCACCGACCACCAAGGTCTCGAGGAGCGCACTCTCTTTGGCGCGCCGCTCGACCTCGAGCAGCGCGCGTCGCGACAGCACCACCGAGCGCCCGCCGTCTTTCAACTCGATCACCTTGAACTCGAAGGTCTGGCCTTCGTACGGCGCGAGATCGGCGGCGTACCCCAGCTCGACCTGCGAAGCGGGGCAGAAGGCGCGCACGCCGCCCACGTCGACCTCGAGCCCGCCCTTCACGGCTCGGGTCACCTTGCCAGCGACCGGGGCGCCGGTCTCGCGGGCGGTTTGCAGGCCTGCCAGATCGATGCCGGTGCGGCCCAGCGCGATGGCGAGCACCGGAATGTCCGCGCTCAGGTCCACGACCGTGGCGCGCAAGCGGTCCCCCACCGCGACGCGCAGGTTGCCATCGCGGTCTTCCAACTCGCCCCGGGGCACGCGCGCCTCTTTGGTAGCGCCCACGTCCACGAACACGCTGTCCCCGCCGATCTGCACGACTGTGCCCTCGACGACCTCGCCGTTCTTCAGCCGGCGCCCGGTTCCGTGCCCGGCCTTCACCGAGGCCTCCATCAAGGAAGCGAAGTCCTCTTTGCTCATGGGGCGCGGAGCATGCCACCCCGGCCGGTGACTGCAAAGGGTCAGGGAAGCGTCGAGCCGTAGCTGACCAGGAACAGGTCGTACACGTTGTTTCCCGCGAGCAGCGGGGCAAACCCGAGGTTCGCGTTCGTGCCGTGGACGCCGTAGGCGACCAGCCCGCCCTTCGGGCTCACGCCGAGGCCGACGACCCGCTCTTCGCCAGCCCCCGAGAGGGTGAGCGAGTCGATGTGCTGACCGGTTGGCGAGAGCTTGACGATGAAGCCGTCGATCGCCCCGCCGCTCCCGACGGGCTCGCCGAAGCTCAGCGTGGAGCCAGCGGTGTGGCCCCCCAGCACCACGTTGCCCGCGGCGTCGAGCGCCAGGGCGTTCACCACGTCCGCGCTGGGGCTCCCCGCGAACGCGTGCCACAGGTAGCTGCCGTCGGCTCCCTTGTACTTGGCGACGAACGCGTCCGAAGTGCCCACGCCGCCCAGCGGTGCGCCGTTGCCGAAGTCGCAGCCGTTCGGAGTGACCGCCCCGCCCACGAACACGTCGTCGTTCGCGTCGAGCACGAGGGCGACGCCGCGGTCGGGACCGTCGGGCAGCGCCGGATTGGTGCACCCCCAGCGCTTGGCCCAGACGGTCGCGCCGTTCGACGCCGCCAGGCGCGCGACGAAGTAGTCGTGGCCGCCCGCCGCCGTCAGCGCCGGGCTGGTGATGTCGAGGCTGTCGCGGAAGTAGCCGGTGAGGAACACGTCACCGGCGGCGTTCAGCGCGACCGCTTGCCCGGCGTCGTTGGTGGCCGGGCTCGCGAACGTCTTCTGCCAGACGTTGGCGCCGTCGATGCGGGCGACGAAGACGTCGGTGTCCGGGCTGCTGGTGACGACGGCGCCGGTCACGGCCACGACCCCAGCCGCGTTCACCGCGATACTTCCGGGCTTCCAGGTGTCCAGATTGACCCAGGTGCCCAAGCCCGTGAGGACCGCGGTCTGGGCGAGGCACGCCCCGTCTGCCGCGGCGAGCTTCACCACCGCCGCGCCGTAGGGCTGTCCGCTACCGACCAGCTTCGGGCACGCAGCGGTGCCCAGGTCCAGATCACCGGAGTAGAGGATCAGGGCGTGCACGTCGCTCGCGCCGTCCATCGCCACCGCCGCCGCTGCCTCGAACTTGCCCGACAGTCCGAGGCTGCGCGCCCAGACCAGCGTGCCCGCCGGGTCGTGCACCGCCACGAACGCGTTGTAGTCCGTCCCAGCGTTGAGCTTGCCGGAGCCGAAGTCCAGATCGGGCCCGGCGTGGTAGCCGGAGATCGCCGTACGCCCGCTCGGGCCCATCGCGAACCCGACCGCGGTCTCCCAGTTGCTGGTGGCGAAACTCTTCGCCCAGCGCTCGCACTTCGAGCTGGCGCACGCCCCGCTCGAGCAGTCGGCGGCGACGGTGCAGGCGGCGCCGATGGCGCAGCCCTTCGCGCAGCCACCGCCACAGTCGACGGCGGTCTCGTTTCCGTTCAGCACCCCGTCGGTGCAGGTCGGGGCCTGGCACTTGTTGCCGGTGCACACGCCGCTGGTGCAATCGCCCGCGGCCGTGCAAGCCTTCGTGTCTGCGCACTTGGGGCACGGCCCACCGCAGTCCTCGTCGGTCTCTGCGCCGTTCTTCACCTTGTCGTCGCACTTCGGCGTCTGGCACGCGCTGGTCGTGCAGACGCTGCTCGTGCAGTCCGCTGCGACCTTGCACTGCTTGCCGTCGTCGCAGGTGGGGCACGACCCGCCCCCGCAGTTCAGATCGGTCTCCTTGCCGTTCTTGATGCCGTCGGTGCAGGTGGGGGCGGCGCAGACTTTGGGGGTACCGATGCAAATGCCGCTCGCGCAGTCGCCTTCGAGGGCGCACGGCTCACCGTCCGGGCAGGTCTTTCCCTGGGATGACACGCACGAGCCGCCGCAGTCGACGCCGGTTTCGTCGCCGTTCTTCGCGGCGTCGGTGCAGGTCGGCCCCTGACACACGCTCGCGCTGCAGACCGCGCTCGAGCAGTCCGAGCCCACGCTGCAGGCCTTACCGTCGGCGCACTTCGGGCAGGCCGGGCCGCCGCAGTCCTGAGCCGTCTCTTGCCCGTTGGTCTGCCCATCGGTGCAGTCCGGAGGGCTGCACGTCTTTTGAGCGTTGTCACACACCTTGCTGTTGCAGTCCGACCCGGTCTGGCAACCCTTTCCGTTGCCGCACGGCCCGCACGCCCCGCCGCAATCCTGGTCGGTCTCGTCGCCGTTCTTCTTGCCGTCCGTGCAGGTCGACGTCGCGGCGTCCCCGCTGCTGCCCCCGGCGCCCCCCGTGGTGCTTCCGCCGGTGCCGCCCGTGCCGCTGCTGCCGCCCGTGCTCGAGCCGCCGGTGCCCCCGTCGTCGGTCACCGTGGTCGATTCGGAGCTGCACGAAGCCACCAAGAGCCAAGCGAGCGCACCCAGGCCGAAGACGAGTCGTTTCATGGCGTGACCCGGGAGCATACCAGACCCCGAAACTTGCCGGTCGCGACCTCGTGGCGCATGTTCCGCCCGTGCGCAAGTGGTGGAGCTCTTTCGGATTCGCGCTCGCGCTGGCGGGCCCAGCGGCCGGCGCGGACGCTGGGGCTCCCCCCCCGGCGCTGCCACCGTGCGTGAAGGTGCAGACCCAGGCGATCTTCTCTGGAGCCGGCTACAACCACGTGGTCAGCATCGACAACGGTTGCACGCGGGCCGCGGACTGCGAAGTGAGCACCGACGTGGCCCCCGAAAAGCTGGCGGTGACCGTGCCCACCCGCGAGAGCCGGGACCTGGTCACCTTCCGCGGCTCGCCCGCGTCGGAATTCAAGGCAACCGTGAAGTGTGCGTTGAAGCAGTGATGGAGCCGTGACATGACCGCGGCGGTGAGCGCGTTCGACGAGCTTCCGAAGATGTCCGCCGAGCTCGAGCGCCTGGCGCTGCGTGCCGTCCGCGACGCATGGGAAGACGCCAACGCCACGTTCTTCCGCCGGCGTCTGCGGCGACCCGTGCTCGCGTTTCTGGACGGCATGGGCCAGCTCGGGCGCTGGTCGTCCGCGGAGCGCACGCTCTGGCTGTCGCGCGAGCTGATGGTCCGGCACGGGTGGGGCGTGGTGGTCGAGGTGCTGAAGCACGAGATGGCCCACCAGTGGGTCGACGAGGTGCTGGGGCTCTCGAGCGAGCCCGCGCACGGCCCAGCGTTTCGGGAGGTCTGTCGCGAGCGCGGCATCGACGATCGGGCCTCGGGGGTGCCGCGCGCGTCTGCGCCGGGCACGGGCGATTCGCGGCTGCTCGAACGGGTGGCCAAGCTCCTGGCCCTGGCCGAGAGTCCCAACCAGCACGAGGCCCAGGCCGCGATGGCGGCCGCGCAGCGGTTGATGCTGAAGCACAACCTCGATTCGGTCACACGTCGAGCCGGCGTCGTCTACTCGCATCGGCACCTGGGCAAGCCCAGCGGTCGCGTCGGAGAGCACGAGCGCATCCTCGCGGCAATCATCGGCGACCACTTCTTCGTCGAGGTCATCTGGGTCCCCGTGTGGCGACCGCTCGAAGGCAAGCGGGGCAGCGTGCTCGAGATCAGCGGCACCCTCGAGAACCTCGAGCTGGCGGAGTACGTGCACGCCTTCCTGCTCGAGACGGCCGAGCGCGTCTGGCGCGACTACCGCAGACAGCACCGACTGTCGGCCAACGCCGAGCGGCGCACCTTCATCACGGGGGTGATGGCCGGGTTCCGCGACAAGCTCGCGCGCGAGGCGCAGAAGCATCGGCAAGAAGGCCTGGTCTGGGTGGGCGACGGCGACCTCGAGACCTTCTTCCGCCAGCGGCACCCGCGCGTCCGCTGGACGCGCTACTCGTGCGGGCAGAGGTCCGATGCCTACTCGCACGGCCGCGAAGCCGGCGGGCGCATCGTTCTCCACCGCGGGGTCCGAGGTGGCCCGGGTAACGACTTGAAATTGCTGCCCGCTGGCCGGCGATAGTCACTGCTCGACGCGGGGCCTCGGCCTCGCCACAATGACCGGGACTTCGTGATGCCGTTTCTGGAGGAACCGTTTGGTCGACACTCCGCGTGAGCGCGTGGCAGAAGCCGCTGCGGTGCCGGAGCCGAGCGTCGTCAAAGGGGGAGCCGCGGCGGACTCCGAGGCCGAGGACCGACCGTCGCTCTTGGGCGAGGTGCTCGCGGGCCGCTATCGCATCGACCGGCTGCTGGGACAGGGCGGCATGGGCGCCGTGTTCCTGGCCGAGCACGTCCACATGCGCAAGGTGGTCGCGGTCAAGGTGCTCCACCGCGAGATGACCTACCTCCAAGAGGTGGTCGCCCGTTTCGAGCGCGAGGCGGTCGCGGCAGCGCGCATCGAGCACGCCCACGTCGCGGCGGCCACCGACTTCGGGCGCCTGGAAGACGGCTCGTTCTACCTGGTGCTCGAGTACATCGAGGGCAAGAGCTTGCGGCAGATGCTCGACGAGGGCGGTCCGTTCTCGACCGACCGGGCGCTGCACGTGGCCTCGCAGATTGCCGATGCGCTCTCGGCCGCCCACGCCGCGGGAATCGTGCACCGCGACCTGAAGCCCGACAACGTGATGCTGATCGACCGCGACGGGGATCCGCTCTTCGTCAAGGTGCTCGACTTCGGGATCGCCAAGATCGAGCTCGGCGGTACGCAGAGCCCGCTCACCCAGATGGGCAGCGTGTTCGGTACTCCCGAGTACATGGCCCCGGAACAGGCCGCGGGGACGCCGGTCGACGCTCGCGCCGACCTCTACACGTTGGGCGTGATCCTCTACGAGATGCTCAGCGGGAGGACGCCGTTTTCCGACGACGACCTGGTGGTGGTGCTCACTCGCCAGATGACCGCGGACCCTCCGGCGCTGCCCGCCAGCATCGACCCCAATGTGGCCGCGCTCGTGATGCAGCTCTTGGCCAAGAACCCCGACGAGCGGCCGCAGACCGCGCTCGATCTGATGGCGCGCATCGAGGCGTTCTCGGCGGTCGCCATCGGGTCGTCACCGCTTTCGGCGATGGTTCCCGTCACGCCGTCGCCGGACGTCGGCGCCCCGCTCAGCACCGGGGCCCCGTCGGTGGGCGAGGTCGCGTTCGGTGAGACGGTGCTCAGCCTGAGTGGCGAAGACCTGGCGCGGCTCGAGGCGGCCAAAGCCAGCAGCGGCCCCAAGAAGCCGGGCCCGATCAGCCAGCTGCTCGGGCCGCTGTTCGCCAAGGCGCCGGTCCTGAAAGACCCGGTGAGCCTGGGCGGGCAGCAGGTACCGGTCTGGGCCATCGCCGCCGCCGGGTTGGTCTTCGTCGGGCTCTTGTTCGTGATCGCGTTCGGCGCGCTCGTGGCGACCGGGGTGTCTGCCGAGAGGCCCGGCCCCAGCGCTTCGAGCGTCGCGGCCGCCACCGCACCCCCGTCGCAAGGGGACCCGGACGCAATCACCAAACGCGCAGCGGAAGGCGATCGCGACGCGCTGACCAAGCTTCAAGCGCGGCCCGACGCTCAGCGCTCGTCGGCCGAGTGGCGCGCGCTCGGTCGCGGTTTCTCGGTCATCGGTCACACCAAGCCCAGCCTCGACGCCTACAAGAAGGCCCTGGCTCTGGACCCCGGGCTGGCCAAAGAGCGTACCTTGCAAGCGGACGTGCGGCGCGCGGCCACGAGCTCGGCGACTGCGAGCGAGGCCTTCGAGCTCGCGCTCGCGCACCTGGGCTCCCGCGGTGCCGACTTGGTCTACGACGTCTGGTCTCAGACCCGCAGCGCGAAAGACGGCCAAGAAGTCGCACGCATTGCCAAGGGCGTGGTCGAAGGCGCCGCGATTCGCGCCAAGGCGTCTCAGCACCTGCTGGTCGCGCTCGATCTGGCCAAGGCCAAGACCTGCCCGAACGCCAAGGCGCTCTTGCCGCGCGCCAAGCAGTTCGGCGACGCTCGCTCGCTCGGCAAGCTGCGGAGCTTCAGCGCGCGCAACGGCTGCGGCTTCTTGAGCCTCGGCGATTGCTACCCGTGCCTTCGAACCGGTGACGACCTATCCGAAGCGATCAAGGCCGCGGAAGGGCGGAAGGCGCCGACCTTCGAATGACGACCGTCGACTTCGCGCTGCACGCCGCGTTCGCGACGGCGGCCGTGACGGGGACCAACGGCAAGACCACCACCACCAGCATGATCGAGGCGATCGCCGCGGCGGCGGGCGAAGCCACGGCGCGCGTCACGACCTTGGGCGCGTGGGTGAACGGCGAACCCGTCGCCGAGGGCCCGACCCTCGAGGCCTTCGCGAACGCGGTCAGCCTGGGCGCCAAGGCCGGCATCCGGACGCTGGCGCTCGAGACCACGTCCCGCGCGCTGGCGGAAGGGTTCGCCCAACGGTGGCCGGCGCGGGTCGCGGTGTTCACCAACCTGAGCCGCGACCACCTCGACTATCACGGAGACCCGGAGCACTACCTCGCGGCCAAGGCCCAGCTGTTCATGCTCTTGCCGACCGACGGCTGCGCGGTGCTGAACGCTTGCGATCCGGCGAGCGCGTTGCTCGACGAAGTCACGCCCCAGTCGGTTCGGCGCATGGCCTACGCCGGCTCGATGCGCCGCGTGGCGCCCGACTGCTCGCGCCTGCCGCTCACGCTCGCCGCGGCCACCGTCGAGGTCGGCCGCGCGGGTACCCGCGCACGCCTCGAGCCTGGCCGGCTCGCCAAAGCCTTGGGCGGCGAGCTGACGCTCTCGGTGGTTGGGGAGCACAACGTCGACAACGCGCTCGGCGCGGCCCTGGCCGCGCATGCCCTCGGTTACGACGCGGCGAGCATCCGACGCGGGCTCGAGGGCTTCACCGGCGTGCGCGGGCGATTCGAGCGAGTCTTCGCCGACCCGCTGGTGGTGGTGGACTATGCACACACCGCGGACGCCCTGGCGCGCACGCTTCAGCTGGCCCGGGCCCTGGCCGGCGAGGGCAACGTGGTCTGCGTGTTCGGCTGCGGGGGGGGTAGCGACCCGGGGAAGCGCGCCGAAATGGGGAGGGTGGCGGCCGCGTGGTCCGACGCGGTGGTCGTCACCAGCGACAACCCCCGCGAAGAGGATCCGGCGGCGATCGCCCAAGCCGTGATGCTCGGCGCCGAGGAAGAAGCTCGCGGGCAAGGCCGTAAGGTTTTGCTATCGGAGCTCGATAGACGATTGGCCATTCTGCGCGGCATCGGGATTGCCCGACAGGGGCGCGGTGATATCGTCGTCATCGCTGGAAAAGGCCACGAGACGACCCAATGGGTCGGCGACAAGAGTCTCCCCTTCGACGATGCAGAGGTCGCAAGAACCGCGTGTCGCGAAGCTTTCGAAAGGCAGGACGGGAAATGAAGATCGATCGCGAGAAGTTCTTGGCATTGGCAGTGCTCACCGGCGCCATGTGCGGTGCGGGCTGCTACGTGGAGAGCGGTCCCCCCCGCAACCAGCAGCCCCCTCCCGGCCCGCCGCCGCCCGGCGCGCCGCCGCCGGCGGCGCAGCCGGCACCTCCCCCCGCGCAGCCCCAAGCGGGCCCACCCGCACAGCCGGGCGCGGCGCCCGCTGCGCAGCCGAGCGCGGCCCCGTCGCCGTTCCCGCCCGGATTCCAGCCGCCGCCTGGCTGGCAGCCGCCGCCCGGATGGACGCCTCCGGCGGGAGGGTGGACGCCACCGGCCGCTGAAGGCGGCGCGCCGCCGCCACCCACGAAGGAAAAATAGTCGCGCCCGCGTCTGCACGGAGCCCGGAGGCCAGCCGCCTCCGGGCTTTTTTTGCGTGCGCGGCTTGACCCACTCGGCCACGGTCCGTAGCATCTATCCGTTCATCAGGATTGACGGATAGATGCCCACCGTCGACTCGACCGTCGAGCTGCTCCACCTGTTCGGGGATGCCACCCGCGTGCGCCTCCTCGCGCTCTTGTCGGACGAGGAGCTGACCGTGGCCGAGCTCACCTCGATCACCGAGCTGCCGCAGTCGCGGGTCTCGACCCACCTCGGCCGGCTCCGGGACGCGGGCCTGCTCCGCGACCGCAAGATCGGCGCCTCGACCAAGTACGCCGTCAACGACGTGGCCATGCCGGGTGACGCGCGTCGGGTCTGGGAGCTGGTGCGCGCCGATCTGGACGACACCTTGCTCGAGGCCGACCGCGCTCGCCGCGACCGCCTGCGCGCCGCCACCGCGGAGCCGTGGCCCGATTTGATCGCCGGACAGATGGAGCGCCACTATTCACCGGGGCGCACCTGGGAAGCCACCGCGCGCGGGCTACTCGGTTTCGTCCGACTCGGCGACGTGCTCGACCTGGGTTCGGGTGACGGCGCCATCGCCGACCTCGTGGCGCGGCGTGCGCGCAGCATCACGTGCATCGATCGGAGCGAGCGCGTGGTCGAAGCCGCGCGCCAGCGTCTACTTCGCCACCCGAACGTGCGGGTCGAGGTGGGCGACATGCACGCCCTCGAGCTCAGGGACGCCAGCTTCGACCAGGTGTTGATGCTGAGCGCGTTGACCTATGCCGAGCGCCCCGATCGAGCGCTGTCGGAGGCAGCCCGCGTGCTCCGCCCTGGCGGCACGCTGGCGCTGGTGACGCTCGCGGCGCACTCGCACCGCGACGCGACCGCCGCCTACGGCCACGTTCAGCCCGGCTTCGAGCCCCAGGTGCTCCGGGGCCTGATGGCTGACGCCGGCCTCGAGGTGCTCGAGTGCCAGGTGACCTCCCGAGAGCGGACCAAACCCTACTTCGAGATCGTCACCGCCTTTGCCGAGAAGAAGCCGAGAAAGCCTGCCCAATGACCGACACCACCCGACTCATCCAGAAGCTCGCGTTGGAGCGCATCTTGATCCTCGACGGCGCCATGGGCACCGCGATTCAGGGTTATGACCTCGGCGAGGCCGACTTCCGCGGGACACGCTTCGAGCGGCATCCGAAGGATCTCAAGGGCAACAACGACCTGGTGGTGCTCACGCGCCCCGACGTCGCCAGCGCCATTCATGAGGCATACCTCGAGGCGGGCGCCGACATCATCGAGACCAACACCTTCAGCGCGCAGGCCATCTCACAAGCGGACTACGACCTCGAGAGCGTGGTCTACGACCTGAACGTCGAGGCTGCGATGCTCGCCAAGCGGGCCGCGCGGAAGTACTCCGACAAGACGCCGGACCGCCCCAGGTTCGTGGCCGGGGCCATCGGTCCGACGACCCGAGCCCTGAGCCTGTCACCGCGGGTGAACGAGCCGGCATTTCGTGCCGTCAGCTTCGATCAAGTGAAGGCAGCCTACGCCGAGCAGGTGCGGGCGCTGATCGATGGTGGAGTCGACCTGCTCCTGATCGAGACCATCTTCGATACGCTCAACTCCAAGGCAGCGATCTTCGCCGCGGAAGAGGTGTTCGAGGAGCGCAATCTGCGCCTTCCCGTCATGCTCAGCGTGACCATCACCGACAAGAGCGGGCGTACCCTGAGCGGGCAGACCGTCGAGGCATTCTGGGCCAGCGTGGCTCACGCCAAACCGATCTCGGTGGGCATCAACTGCGCGCTGGGTGCCCGTGACATGCGACCGTACCTGGCGGAGCTCGGGCGCGCGGCCCCGGTGCTGGTCAGCTGCTATCCGAACGCGGGGCTGCCCAACGCATTTGGCGAATACGACGAGACGCCGGAGCTCACCGGCTCGTTGCTCGCCGAGTTCGCCCGGGACGGCCTGTTCAACATCGTCGGCGGGTGCTGCGGCACCACGCCGGACCACATCCGCGCGATCGCCGAGAAGGTGCGGGGGCTCGCGCCGCGCGCGGTGCCCAGCGTCGCCCCGGCGACTCGCTACTCGGGGCTCGAGGTCCTGACGATCGACGAGAACAGCAACTTCATCATGGTCGGTGAGCGCACCAACGTCACCGGAAGCAAGAAGTTCGCGAACTTGATCAAGGCGGGGGACTACCAGAAGGCGCTCGAGGTCGCCGCCGAGCAGGTCCGGAGCGGCGCCAACATCATCGACGTGAACATGGACGAGGGCATGCTCGACTCCGAAGCGGCGATGGTCACCTTCCTGAACCTGGTTGCCAGCGAGCCGGAGATCTGCCGCGTGCCGGTGATGGTCGACAGCTCGAAGTGGAGCGTGATCGAGGCGGGGCTCAAGTGCATCCAGGGCAAGTCGATCGTCAACTCGATCAGCTTGAAAGAGGGCGAGGCTGACTTCCTCGACAAGGCCAAGAAATGCCGACGCTACGGCGCGGGCGTGGTGGTCATGGCCTTCGACGAAGAGGGGCAGGCCGAGACCGCCGAACGCAAGGTGGCGATCTGCAAGCGGGCCTACCGCCTGCTCACCGAGGAAGCGGGGTTCGACCCCCACGACATCGTGTTCGACCCCAACGTGTTCGCGGTCGCGACCGGCATCGAAGGCCACAACCAGTTCGCCATGGCGTTCATCGAGGCGGTCCGCGCCATCAAGCGCGACCTGCCCGGCGCGAAGATCAGCGGCGGGGTGAGCAACCTCTCGTTCTCGTTCCGCGGCAACGACCCGGTGCGCGAGGCGTTCCATTCGGCCTTCTTGTTCCACGCCATACGGGCCGGCATGGACATGGGCATCGTCAACGCGGGGCAGCTGGTGGTCTACGAGCAGATCGAGAAGAACCTGCTCGAGCGCGTCGAGGACGTGCTGTTCGACCGTCGGCCGGACGCGACCGAGCGCATGGTCGAGATCGCCGAGACGGTGAAGGGCACGGTCAAGAAGAAGGAGCAAGATCAGGTCTGGCGCTCCTTGTCGGTGGAAGAGCGAATCCAGCACGCTCTGGTCCACGGCGTCGTCGATCACATCGAAGCGGACGTGGAAGAAGCCCGCCAGAAGTTGGGCCGACCGCTGGCCGTGATCGAGGGCCCGATGATGGCGGGCATGGCGGCGGTGGGTGACCTGTTCGGCGCCGGCAAGATGTTCTTGCCTCAGGTGGTGAAGAGCGCGCGGGTGATGAAGCGCGGCGTGGCCCACCTCGAGCCGTTCATGGCAGCCGAGAAGGCAGAGAGCGGAGCGAGCGCGCCGAACGCCAAGGTGGTGATGGCCACCGTGAAGGGCGACGTCCACGACATCGGGAAGAACATCGTGGGCGTGGTGCTCGGCTGCAACAACTACCAGGTCGTCGACCTGGGCGTGATGGTTCCGGTCGACAAGATCCTGGACGCGGCGGTGGCCGAGAAGGCCGATCTGGTCGGGCTGTCCGGGCTGATTACTCCCAGCCTGGACGAGATGGTGAACGTGGCCCGAGAGATGGAGCGCCGGGGCATGACGCTGCCGCTCTTGATTGGGGGCGCGACCACCAGTCGTCAGCACACGGCGGTCAAGATCGCGCCGGCGTACTCGAGCCCGGTGGTACACGTGCTGGATGCCTCCCGCGCGGTCAACGTGGTCTCGGCGCTGATGGACGACAAGGGCCGGAAGTCCTTGGTCTCGGAGCTTCGGACCGAGCAAGAGCGCCTGCGTCGCATCCACCAGAGCAAGCTCGAGCGGCCGTTGATTGCGCTGGCCGACGCGCGGGCACGGCGCCCGCAGATCGACCACGGCGCCGCCGGGGTTCCGCGTCCGGCGTTCACCGGCACGCGGCTCTTGCTCGACCAGCCCTTGCTCGAGATCGCAAAGTACATCGACTGGACGTTCTTCTTCACCGCGTGGGAGCTGCCCGGAAAATACCCGGCGGTGCTCGACGACCCGCTTTACGGTCCCGCCGCGCGCGATCTGTTCGAGAACGCCCAGAGCCTGCTCAAGCAAATCACCGCCGGGAAGCTGCTCCACGCCAACGCGGTGTACGGGTTCTGGCCCGCCGCGAGCGACGGCGACGACATCGTGCTCTACCGCGACGAGGCTCGGCGTGACGAGGCGTGCCGATTGTCGATGCTGCGCCAGCAGCTCAAGCACGACTCTGGTCCGTGTCGATCGCTGGCCGACTTCGTGGCGCCCATCGGCAGTGGCGTCGACGACTGGGTCGGCGCCTTCGCGGTCACGGCGGGCATCGGAGAGCCAGAGCTTGCCGCGCACTACGCCCGGATGCTGGACGACTACGACTCGATCATCGTGAAGGCCTTGGCCGACCGCCTCGCGGAGGCCTTCGCGGAGTACCTCCACGAGCGGGTGCGCCGAGAGTGGGGCTACGGAAAGGGGGAGCGATTCACCGCCAAGGACCTGATCGACGAGCGCTATCGCGGCATCCGGCCGGCGTTCGGCTACCCCGCCTGCCCGGACCACAGCGAAAAGCTGAAGCTGTTCTCGATCCTCGACCCCGCCCGGGTCGGCATCTCGCTCACCGAGAGCTTCGCCATGCAGCCAGCTGCCAGCGTGAGCGGCATCTATCTGGCGCACCCCGAGGCGCGGTACTTCAACGTTGGTCGGATCGGCAAAGATCAGGTCGAGGACTACGCGCGGCGCAAGGGCGTGAGTGTCTCGAAGGTCGAAGAGTGGCTGCACCCGAGCCTCTCGTACGAACCGAGCGAAGCGGCTGCCAGTCGAGAGGTCGAACTTCGAGCGTGAGCGCTCAGCTCTCGAGGTACTGCTTCGGATCTTTCCGGAAGCGGGTCACGCACCCCTCGCAGCAGAAGTGATACGTCTTGCCTCCGTGGTCGGCCTTCGGTGAGTCGGCCTTGACCACGAACACCGAGTTGGTGACCGGGCAGCGCGTGCGATCGCCGAGCTTCGCTTGAGAAACGGGCACCACGGGCCGATCGGCGTTGCCGGTGTCGTGCCCGGCGCAGCCACAGCCAGCGGGTGCCTCTGCCTTGGCTGCCTGTCCGCAACCCCCCGCTTGCTCGTCGTGACCTGCGCCCATGCCGCACCCGCCAGCTTTGGCGGCTGGGGCCGGGGCCGCCGCTGCCGCGGCTTGGGGTGCTACCGCAGCGGGCTTGGTCGGCTCCGGCTTGGGTGCTTCGTCGTTCTCGCAACCGAGCGCGATGAAGGCACAGATGGAAAGCGCGGGGAGGGCGAACACTGACGACGGGCGAGCCATGGGAAGGCGGTTTCCTAGCATCGTCGTCGGCGCCTTTCGAGCCCAGAAACCCCGGCCCCTCAGGGAACTGCGCGAGATTCCGGGTATTTTGCCGGGGGGTGGTTGAAGCCCCAGCCCAGCTGGAAGGCGGCAAAGAACGCCGGAGCCGCCGGCCGATCGAACTCGTCTTCGGTCCCCTCGGTGCACGACCCGAGCTCACACCGCCCGGTGACTTTGCCCCCGAAGCCCCGACCGATGTCGATCTCGAATCCGAAACGAGTGCCGTCGTCGGTGACCCACTCGAACGGCATCGAGAGCGCGAGCAGCGAGCCGTAGTCGCCCACGTTCGTCGTGTGGAACGCGAGCCCGGGTGCAAAGACGAAGTTCCGACGCACGACCGCGCCCACCCCGGCTGCCGCGCCCACCAGCACCGAGGGGCGATCCGAGGCCACGCCCACGTAGCCGCTCGGCAGCGAGCTGTCCTCGTCGTACGAGCTGGCGTAGGCCATGTCGTCATCGGGCTCGCTGGTGAAGAGCAGCGCGCGGACCACGAGACGGAATCGTGACGCGAGGTACGCACCGCCTTGAACGCCGACCGTGAAGAAGTGGTCGTAGCGCTTGTCTGCCGCCACGCCGGCCACCAGCAGATCGATGAACGGCGTCGTCTGGCCCGCGGCGTCTTCCGGATACTGCGGCTTGGGCCGAGCCGGCGGAGCCCAACCGTAGCCGGGTGGCGGGTAGTAGTATCCCGGCGGCGGGTAGCCGTAGCCGTAGCCGGGCGGTGGATACTGCTCGTACCCGCTTGGCGGTGGGTATCCCGGCGGTGGGTATCCCGGCGGTGGGTAGCCCGGAGCGGGCTGTCCTGCTCGTGGCGCGGGCGTCGCGGGCACTGCGCTCGGTGCAGTCGGCGGAGCGACCGGTGGCGTACTGGAAGCTGGGGCCGACGCCGTGGCGGTGCCGGGTGGCGCAGCGGGCTGTGGCGGGAGCGAGCCCGTCGCGCTCTGCGCCAGGACTACCGCGGGACAGAGGGCACACAGACCGACGGGCAACCACACTCTGGCCGAGGAGCGCATCAGCGCAGAATAGGCCGATCGCGCCTGTCAGGACGAAATGACGAAGTTGTGTCTGTAACCTGACGGTGCATTTCCTATTCAGTACGGGATGGATAGCGCCGGAATTGGGTACACGCGGGGGCGGGACGAGCGGGTCAGCTGGGTGAAGTCGGTCCCTTTCATCCTGATGCACGCGATGCCCCTCGGCATCCTCTGGACCGGGTTCGGCTGGAAGGAAGCGGCGCTCTGCGCCGCGCTCTACCTGGTCCGGATGTTCTTCATCACCGCGGGCTACCACCGCTACTTCGCGCACCGCGCATTCAAGACCGGACGGGTGATGCAGTTTCTGCTCGCGTTCGGGGGCGGCACCGCGGCGCAGAAGGGGGTGCTGTGGTGGGCCGGGCATCACCGACATCACCACAAGCACTCCGATCTGCCGACCGACATCCACTCGCCGAAGCGTGGCTTCTGGTGGAGTCACATGGGCTGGATCTTGTGCGAGAAGTACGACGCCACGCCCACGGCCCAGATCAAGGACTTCGCCAAGTATCCGGAGCTCCGGTGGCTCGACCGCTGGCACCTGGTGCCGTCGGTCGCACTCGGCGCGGCCTGCCTCTTCCTCGGAGGGCCGAGCGCTTTGTTTGGCGGCTTCTTCCTCTCGACGGCGTTGCTCTATCACGGCACCTTCGTGATCAACTCGGTCACGCACGTCTTCGGGCGGCGGCGCTACGCCACCGCCGACACCAGCAAGAACTCACTCTTGCTGGCGCTCGTCACGCTCGGCGAGGGCTGGCACAACAACCACCACTATTACCAGTCGACCGCGAACCAGGGCTTCTTCTGGTGGGAGGTCGACCTCAGCTTCTACGTGCTGAAGCTGATGGGCTGGCTCGGGTTGGTGTGGGACCTCCGCACGCCGTCGCACAAGATCCGCATGTCGAACTGGGAGGCCGCGACGACCGAGCTGCCGGCGCGGCAGGTGTCCGAACACCCGATCGCGGCGTGAGCGCCCGAGCGGCCCAGCGCCCAGGTCAGTCCAGCTTCACGCCGGCCTTGGACAAGAGCTCTTTGAACGACTGCTTGTCGTTCGACTTCATGTAAGCCTCTTTCGGGTCGACCAGGCCGTTCTTCACGTGCTGAAGCAGGTGGTCGTTCATGGTCTGCATCCCCAGCGCGCGGCCGGTCTGGAGCAGGCTGGCGATCTGGTAGGTCTTGCCCTCGCGGATCAGGTTCGACACCGCGGGCGTGGTCACCAAGATCTCGTACGCGGCCACCCGGCCGCCGCCCTTCTTCTTGCACAGCACCTGGGCGATGACGCCCCGCAGCGACTCGCTCAGCATGGTGCGGATCTGCGCCTGCTGCTCGGGTGGAAACTGGTCGATGATGCGGTCGATGGTGCTGGTGGCGCTGGTGGTGTGCAGCGTGCCGAACACCAAGTGCCCGGTCTCGGCGGTCTCGACCGCGATGGCGATCGTCTCGAGATCGCGCATCTCGCCCACCAGCACGATGTCGGGGTCCTCGCGCAGCGCGGCGCGAAGGGCCGCCTTGAAGGACTTGGTGTGCACGCCGACCTCGCGCTGGTTCACCAGACAGCGCTTGTTGGGGTGCACGAACTCGATCGGGTCCTCGATCGTGATGATGTGATCGGCGCGGTTCTGGTTGACGTAGTCGATCAGCGTGGCGAGCGTCGTGCTCTTGCCGCTGCCGGTCGGGCCGGTGACCAGCACCAGCCCCTTGGTCAGCCAGCACAGGTCCAGCACCTTCGGCGGCAGCCCGAGACGCTCGACGGGCACGAGCTCGAAGGGGATCTGACGGAAGACCGCCCCCGGCCCGTTCGAATCCATGAAGTAGTTCGCGCGGAATCGCGCCACGCCCGGGATGGGATGGGCGAAGTCGGTGTCCCAGGTCTCGTCGAACTGGGCGCGGTTTCGCGCTGGCAAGATCTCGACGAGCAGCGCCCGGAGCTGTTCGCCCGACAGCTTGCCGTGCTTCTCGAGCGTGGTCATGGCGCCGCTGAGCCGCAGCATCGGCTCGACGCCGGTGGCCAGGTGCAGGTCGCTCGCGCCCAGGCGAACCATTTCCCGTAGAAACACGTTGATGCGCGGCTCGCCGGGTGCGGTGTTCACTGGCGGCGGAGCGATCGACCCGCGCACCTGGGGCACGCGTGGCATCGGCGGTTCCAGCATCGGCGGCCGCGGGCCGCCCGCCGGCGCGGCACCGTCGCCGGCCTTCGGCGAGAGGCGGATCCGCCACTTGTCCGGGCGATCGGTCTCGACCACGACCTCGACCGCGGCACCCTCGGCGTCGTGGGCGAACGAGACCTTCCCGTACTGCTTCAGCGACTGGATCTGCTCGGTGGTCATGCACTCTTGGAGCATGCTCACCAGTTGCTTGTGATCGACGCGGTTGGTGGTCAGGCGCTCGCCGGTCTCGAAACAGAAGCGGGCGACCTGATCGCTCTGGAGCTCGAGGGCCTGAGCCCCATGGCGGAACAAGTGGCGGACGTACGCGTCGATCTGCATGCAGCCTCAGTATTTCACTATCACGGACCGCGGCCCACTTTGGACCTTGATCAGGAGCACGCCTTGCTCGAAGGCCCAGCCCGAGGCCTTGGCCTCGAGGGCCGCGAGGCCGCCGGCGTTCTCGAGCGGCTGCCCGCCTTCCGTCACCTCGCTCGGCGCCTTGGCCATGCCGATGCGCTCGAAGACCACGCCGTGCTCGAGCTCGCTGCCGTCTTGCTTGGCGAGGCGCAAGCTCGAGCCCAGGTCTTCTTGCTCGAGCTTGGTGCCATCGAACAGCTCGAACGTGCTGGCGGGGCCGGGGGCGATGCGTGCCCAGAGCACGCCGGGCGTGGTGGCGTACGAATCCACCGAGGGGTCGGTGGTCGGGCTGAGGGTGTCGATCGTCGGGCGGAGCAACGGCACGATGCCGCCCCGCTTCAAGAACAACGGCAGGGTGCCGAGCGGCGCTGCCACGGTCACGTGTTTCCCGCCAGTGAACGCCTTGCCCGTCCACCAGTCGAGCCACTCGCCCTCGGGCAACAGCACGTCGCGGGACGTCTTGCCCTGCTCGACCACCGGCGCCACGAGCAGGACGTCCCCGAGCAGAAAGGTGTCGTCGGGGTGCTCGCCCAGCTCGGGGTGCGCGAGCCCGAGGGCGCGCTGGATGGGGCGACCGTCGACCTTCAGGCGCTTGGCGTAGGTCCAGATGTACGGGAACAGCCGCAAGTGCAGCCGCGTGTACGAGCGGTACCAGCCGAGCATCTCCGCATCGAAGCCGTTCTCGGCGGTGGGCTCCCAGGCGACGTCGTTCGTGCTGGTGCCGATCTGCATCACTGGCGAGAGCGCGGTGACCTGGAACCAGCGCGTGAACAGCTCCTTGTTCGGCGGCGAATGGCGATAGCCGCCGGTGTCCGAGCCGAAGAACGGGAAGCCCGAGGGGCCGAGGGAGAGACCGGCGATCAGCGCCGCCGGTAGGCCGCCCACCGCGCCCGACTTCTTTCCGTCGATCGTGATCTGTTCGCCGTGTTTGGCGAAGCTCGCGTCCAGGTCACCCGGCCAGATCACCGACACGTTCTTCTGGTCGCCGTACGTCCCGCCGCGGCACAGCAAGAAATGCCCCTCGTCTTCCAAGAGCTCGGCGTAGGCCGAATGATAGAACAGCGGAAACCGCGCGTGCATGGTGCGCTCGTCGCTGCCGTCGGCGAACTTCCAGACGTTGCGGGCGCCGAAGATCCCCGGGACCACGTCCTCGCCGTAGTCGAGCTTGAAGCCTTCGATCCCCAGGTCCACGTACTTCTGGATCCGGCTCTGCCACCACGCGAACGCTTCGGGGTGGGTCAGGTCGATGGGCTTGCCCCACTTGTTGAGCAAGATCCCGGTCTGCTTCGGGTAGTAGCCCTTGTCCGTGGCTTCGTCCCGAAGGCTCTGGGTGCTCGGATCCTTCTCGTCGAGGTAGGGCGTGTGCCAGAGCGCCATGCGGAAGCCCAGCGCGTGGGCCTTGGCGATCATCGCCGGGGCGTCGGTGAACTTCTTCGGGTCGAAGTCGAAGGTGTTCACGCCGGTGGCGTAGGGGCGGTCGATCCAGATCGCGCTGGTGGCCAGATCGAGCGTGCGCATCGCGGTCAGATCTGCCTCGACCTGCGATTGGTCGTCGTTCTCGTCGCGCCAGACCAGCGGGCCGAGCCCCCAGCGGGCTGGCAACCGGGGGTAGCCGGTGACCTCGTAGTAGTGGCGCGTGACGTCCAGGGGGTGCCCCGCCGAAAACAGGTGGAACGCGAGCCCCTCGGCGCTGGCCAGACCCGTGCCGAAGGTCGCCGCGACGCGCGCGGGATCCGCTTTGGCCACGTCGAACGCGGCAGGGTAGGGGTTCTCGACGAACAGCCCGAACCCGCGGGTCCCGGTCACGAACGGGATCGGGACGTGCGCTTCGTTGTTGGTGCTCTCCAGCGCGCCGGTGGCTTCGAGCTGCATCGCCCGCACCTTGCCCCGGTGATTCACGCTGTCGAAGTACTCGCCGAGCCCGTAGAACGCCTCGTCGGCGCCGACCTTGGCCGACAGGCCGAGATAGGCCAGCCGGTCGGCGTCGAGGGGGCGCAGCGTGGCGCGGAACCGATCGTCCGCGGCGACCGACAGCTCGACCTCCGACTCGAAGCCCCCGCTGTGACGCACGCGCAGCGTGACCGAGGTCTCGGTGCTCTGCGTCACGGACAGCCGGCCGCCCCGATGCCAGGCGAGGCCCTCCGGCTCGTTCGCGGCCGGGTCCTGGTTCATCAGCGGGGCGGGATCGTAGTTCGCCGAGTCGTCCACTTCGGCCACGCTCCCGAGCACGAAGGCGTCGGCGGGGAGCGTGAGGACGGTCAGATCTCCGCGGCGCAGCTCGATCGAGCCCCGACCGGTGTCGATGTCGATCGTGGTGTCGCCGGCGGTCAGCGTGACCGTCTGTGGCGCGGGGCCGCCGCGCTCTTCGCCATCCGAACAACCCAGAGTCGCGAGCAGCACGAAGGCGAGCAGGAGCCGGGAGCGCACGCGGGGAGCATAACTGAATCGCGGTCAGAGGTCGTCGCACAGCGGATCGTCGTCCGGGCACGTCGGGGGCCGCGACCGCGGCCGCGCGGGGAGGGAAGGTGCCGGCTGCTCTTTCGGTGAAGCACGGAGACCGGCGAGCATCGCCGCCTCGAACCCGGGCGGTGGCGGCGCCGCCGCGCTGTCCGGCTCGCGCAGCGGGTCGGGGTGGCTCGGAGCCCGACGCACGAAAACGAACGGGTACCGGACCTGCACCCACCCGCCGGCCGCCGGGAACTTCAGCTCGAACGCGCGCTCGAGCACGCAACGGCGCACGGTCCGACTCGGCAGCGTGGTCTCCGCCTCGGCAGCGTGCGCGACGGTTCCGTCCGGACCGATCGCGAGATCGACCACGACCCGCCCCTCGGCGTGGGGAGCGCGCCGAGAGCAGCCGCGGAAGCGACCCGCGCTCTTTCGAATCGTGAACCTGACACTGTCGGCCGGGAGCCGGGACCCGCGCGAGCCCGGCTGCGGCTCCGGCGGCTCGCGAACGAGCGAGGCAATCGGAGCAAGCTCGGCCGGATCCGGCGGGGCCGGCGAGAGCGTGGGCGAGAGGGCCGCCGCGCGGATCGCGGCGCGTAGCGCCGAGCTTGGCGGCGTTCGGGGTACGTTCGCTGGCATCACGTGAGGAACGGGGCTCTGGACCGTAGACCGGGGTGTGATCGGCGCGGCGCCGCAACCGGCGGCGAGCGCCACCCAGACTCCGGCAAAGGCGCGTCGCATCGAGTCGTCTCCGACACCGACCCCCCGCGCGAGTTCCCGTCAGGGCGGGAGTCGGTCGAGGAAATCGCCGAGGGCCGCGGCGAAGGCCGCGGGGTTCTCGATGCAAGGCAGGTGTCCGGCGTCCGGGATCCGAACCAGCTCGGCGCCGGCGATGCGACGGGCCATCGCCTCTGCCTCGGCCGGAGGCGTCAGCGCGTCGCTGGCGCCGACCACCACCAGACTGGGGCACGCGCGCGCCACATTCCGCAGTGGAGCGGGAAGGCGTGGAGCAACAGGACCGAACGCTCACCGCGCCCCGTGTCTTCGTAGTGAAGGCTCGACCCGTCGATCTCGATGCCGGGCACCGGGGCTCACTCCACCTTCACAAAGCGCCGAGCGCGGCCCGCATCTGACGGGCGACCAACTGCTTGATCTCGTCGGGCACCTCGGGCGCCGGGCACGACTGGCACAGCGACAGCGCGCGGCGGAGGGAGTCGCACCGTGCCGAACAGCGCGGGCAAGCGGCAACGTGCCGCTCCATCTCGTGACAAAGCTCGGCGCTCACGTCGTCTTCCATGTGGCGCGACAAGAGCTCGACCACGTCGGGGCAGCCCGCCTGGGGCGGCGCCTCGGGCTCTGGGGACAAGAGCGGCGCCAGTCGCTCGCGAACCTGGGCCCGCGCCCGGTGCAGGCGGCTCTTGACCGCCTCGACGCTCAGGCCGAGCACCGTGCCGACCTCGGGGGCGGTCAGCCCCTCGACGTCCCGCAAGATCAGCACCTCGCGGTAGATCGGTTCGAGCGCGTCGATGGCGCGCTCGAGCTCGATCTCGATCTCGCGCGCCGCGGCCTGTTCGTCCGGCGCCCGAGCGTCGACCAGCTGCGGCACGCCCTCGGCGCGAAGCGCGTGGAGCGGTTCCATGGCGCTGGGCTCACCCACGTTCTTGCGACGCTGCTTGATGCAAAACGACCGAGCGATGGTGTAGAGCCACGTCGAGAGCGAGCTCTGGCCCCGGAACGCGCCCAGGTTCTTCGCTGCCGCCAGCAACGTGTCCTGCACGACCTCTTCGGCGTCGTGCTCGTGCCGGCACATCTTCATCCCAAAGCGGTAGATGCTGGGCGAGTAGCGGTTGATGAGCTCGGTGAGCGCGGCCTCGTCGCCGCGCTGGGCGGCTTCGAGCAGGGCGCGCTCGTCCGTCGGTTCGGCCATGGCCGGCGAAGCCTGCCAGCTTGACAGCCCGGGCGGAAGCGCGACGATGGGGCCCGCCATGCGCCTGGTCAAAGTCGCTGCCGCCACGCTGAATCAGACGCCGCTCGACTGGGCAGGCAACACCCGGAACATCTTGACCGCGCTGGAGCGAGCCCGAGCGGCCGGCGTGGGCATCCTGTGTCTGCCCGAGCTCTGCATCTCCGGGTACGGGTGCGAAGACATGTTCCTGTCGCCGTCCGTCCTGGCGACCAGCCTCGAGGTGCTGAGCGAGCTAGCGCCGCACACCCATGGCCTCGTGGCGAGCTTCGGCCTGCCGGTCTTGCACAACAAGGCCGTGTTCAACGCCTGCGCGCTGGTGGCGGACGGCCGGCTTCGCGGCTTCGTGGCCAAGCGCGCGCTGGCCGGGGACGGGATCCACTACGAGCCGCGCTGGTTCAAGCCCTGGCCTCGCGGAAAGCGCGGCCTGACGCGGGTCGGGGGGGCCGAGGTGCCGATCGGTGACGTGCACTTCGAGTGCGGCGCGATCAAGATCGGCTTCGAGATCTGCGAAGACGCGTGGATCGCGCAACGCCCCGGGGCCGAGCTGGCGCTCGACGCGGTGGACGTGATCCTGAACCCGTCGGCCAGCCACTTTGCCTTCGGCAAGAAAGAGGTGCGCCGTCGGCTGGTGCTCGAGGGCTCACGCGCGTTCGGCGTGACGTACGTCTACGCGAACTTGGTGGGCAACGAGGCCGGTCGAGCCATCTACGACGGCGATGCGCTGATCGCCTCGGGGGGGCGCCTCTTGGCGTCGTCCGAGAGGTTTTCGTTCGCCGACGTCTCGATGATCTCGGCCACTGTCGACGTGGATCTGACCCGCAGTCGCCACGGCTGGCTTTCGAGCTTCCACCCACAGGTCGAGTCCGAGCCGGGAGAGTGCGTGAGCGTGCCGCACGAGTTCCCGAGCGCGGGCGTGGCCGCGACCCGCCTCACGGAACCCGCTTGGGAGTCGGGGCCGGCCCTGAAGGAAGAAGAGTTCGCCCGTGCGGTGTCGCTCGGTCTCTTCGATTACCTGCGCAAGAGCCGCTCGCAGGGCTTCGTGATCTCGCTCTCGGGCGGCGCGGACTCGAGCGCGGTCGCCTGCCTGGTGGCGATGGCCCTCGGGTTCGCAGCGCGCGAGCTGGGGCTCGAGGGGGCCCGGCTGAAGCTCGAGCACGTGAAGGGGGTCGCCGAGTGCAACGACCTTCCGGGCCTCGTGCGGCGGCTCTTGACCACGGCCTATCAGGCCACTCGGCACAGCGGCTCGGTGACCCGGGCGGCGGCGCGCAGCGTGGCCGAGGCGCTCGGGGCGAAGCACGTCGAGCTCGACGTCGACGCGCTGGTCGAGGCCTATCGGTATCTGGCCGAGGGGGCCCTCGGGCGCGAGCTCGGCTGGGAGCAAGACGACATCGCGCTGCAGAACATCCAGGCGCGCGTGCGCGCGCCCGGCGTGTGGCTCTTGGCCAACGTCACCGGTTCGCTGCTCCTCGCGACCAGCAATCGCTCGGAAGCCGCGGTCGGGTACGCAACCATGGACGGTGACACCGCCGGCGGTCTCAGCCCGATTGCCGGGATCGACAAGGCGTACCTCCGGAGTTGGCTCCGCTGGCTCGAGGCCGAGGGCCCCGCCGGGCTCGGTCCCATCCCGGCGCTCTCGGCGGTGAACCAGCAGCAGCCGACCGCCGAGCTTCGGCCAGCCGCCCAGCACCAGACCGACGAAGGCGACCTCATGCCATACGTGTTGCTCGACGCCATCGAGCGAGCGGCCATCCGCGACAAGCGTTCGCCGCTCGAGGTCTGGGAGCTGATGCGAGCCGAGTTCCCGGCCTACGAGGCGCAGCAGCTGGTGACCTGGATCATCCGCTTCTTCCGGCTGTTCAGCCGGAACCAGTGGAAGCGTGAGCGCTATGCGCCGAGCTTCCACCTGGACGACGAGAGCCTCGACCCCAAGACCTGGTGCCGTTTCCCCATCCTGAGCGGCGGGTTCGAGCGCGAGCTGGCCGAGCTTGCCGCCCACACGGACAAGCGCTCATGAGCGACTACCCGCGGCCGGCTCTCGCCGCGGACGTCGTGGCGCTCGGCTTCGACGGCAGTGAGCTGTTCGTTCTGCTGATTCAGCGGGAACACGAGCCTTTCGCCGGCAGCTGGGCGCTGCCCGGCGGCTTCGTGGAACCGAGCGAGAGCGCGGAACAGGCGGCGTTGCGCGAGCTCACCGAAGAGACCGGCCTGACCGACGTCTCGGTCGAGCAACTCCACACGCTCAGCCAACCCGGCCGCGACCCGCGGGGCTGGGTGGTCAGCGTGGCGCACCTGGCGCTCTTGCGCATGGCCGACCATCCTCCGGCCGCCGGCGACGACGCGCGTCGAGCCGAGTGGGTACCGGTGAAGCGAGCCAAGGCTCTGGCCTTCGACCACGGGCTCGCCCTCGAGCGCGCCCTCGCCCGGATCCGCGCCCGAGCCGAGCGTTTCCCGTTCGGGGCGGAGCTCTTGCCCGAGAAGTTCACGCTGCGTGATCTCGAGGCACTCCACCGCGCCGTGCTCGGCGAGGACCTCGACCGGCGCAACTTCCGCAAGCGAGTCCGCTCGTGGGCTGCGCTGGTGCCGCTCGACGAACGCGAGACGGGCGTGCGTCACCGCCGTGCCCGGTTCTTTCGCTTCGACGGGCGCCGCCTGCGCCCCTTCGTCCGGGCCGAGACGGGCGAATCGTGAACACCGAAGAGCTGTGCGAGCGCGAGCTGCCGGGGCTCTTGGCCCAGGCCAGGGAGCACTTCGACGACGACCCAGGTCACGACGCCCAGCACGCGCTCCGCGTCGCGCGCTGGACGTTGCGCCTGACTCGCGGCGAGGTGCCGGCCCGCTTGGCACTGGCGGCGGCGGTGCTCCACGACGTCGTCAACCTCCCCAAGGACTCGGCGGAGCGCTCGAAGGCGAGCGAGCGCTCGGCCCAGGTCGCTCGTGAGTGGCTGCCCCGATGGGGCTTTTCGGCCCACGAGACCGAGCTGGTGGCGGAGGCGATCCGCGATCACAGCTACAGCCGCGGCGCGACGCCTCGCACTCTTTTGGGCTCTGCGCTGCAAGACGCCGACCGGCTCGAAGCCCTGGGGGCGCTCGGGTTGATGCGTTGCCTTTCCGCCGGCGCTCGCATGCAGGCGCGCTTCTTCCATCCGACCGACCCTTGGGCCACAGCGCGCCCGCTCGACGATCGAAACTACTCGGTGGACCACCTGTTCACCAAGCTCTTGGGGCTGGCCGAGGGCATGACCACCGAAGAGGGGCGGCGCGAAGCGCAGCGACGCGTGGCGTTCTTGCGCGAGTTTCTCGGGGCCTTGGCCAGCGAGCTCGAGACACCGCTCACGGATGGACGATGAACGTGGTGGCGGGCTCCACGCCCGGTCGCCAGCGGACGCCGTGCCAGCCCTCGGGCATCGGCGGCTCAGTGAACTCGAACAGCCACTTCCCGTCGATGGGTGACACGTTGACACAGCCGCCGCTTTTGCGGTCGCCCCAGTCGTCGTGCCAGTACGCGCCGTGGAGCGCGTGGGGCCCGCTGAAATTCTGCGCCCACGGAACGTCCGAGTGCACGTAGTCGCCGGGCGCGACCATGGTGGCGGTCGCGAACTTGCCGGTGATGGGGAAGACCCCGACCGGCGTGGCGGCGGTGTCGATCGCCGGGATGCCTTTCGCCGGCGTGCCGCCCCGCCCCGGAGCGATCAACGTGGCGAATACCGGCCGAGTGCCTTCGAAGGCGACCATCCAACCTTCCCACACGCTCGACTCGACCCAGGTGCGCCGGCCCGCCGGTCCCTCTCGCGTGTCGGCGCCGCCGACCGGGGCCCCCCACGGTGTCTTTTCCTGGGGCGTCGGCACGACGGCGTCGGACTTCTTCACCCAGATCCCCGGCTCACGGGTCTCTAGGTACGTCGCCCCCTCGAGCTCGCGCTTTTCACCCGTCAGCTCGACGAACGAAAGCCGCGGGAACCGCTCGGCCAGCTCCACCAGCTTGCCGCCCTCGTCCTTGAACTTCGGTCGGTCTTTACTGCGAAAGAAGGCCAGGGGCAGCTTGGCGTCTTTGCCCAGGTGCACCCCTTTGAAGGTCACCTGCTTGAAGGGCACCACGCGATCCTTCGGCACCCACAAGAGGTCCGCGCTGAGCAACCAGGTTCGGCCTTCGCCTGCGGCTTCGGCGCTGTACGCCACCGTGGACAGCGGCAGGAGGCGCTTGCGCGGCTCGTGCACGGTGGAGGGCAGCTTGCCGAGCGAGAACGCCGGGCTCGTGGCCGGTGACAGATCGACGCCGACCAATGACTCGTGCACCTTTTCGCCGCGCTTCGCCGCTTCGACCCGGCCCGCGTGCTCTTCCAGATCCCACTCGCGTCGCCGTTGCTCCGTGCGGCTCGGGATCTCGGAGTAGCGACTCACCCCCCGCGACTCCCCGTACTTGTGCGGCCATGGCGACGTGACGTCGGGCGCGTAAGGACGCATCGCGGAGAGCTCGGGGTCGTTCGGGTCCAGCGTGGCCCGCACCCCGTCCACGCAAACGTAGCCCCGAGGTTCGATCGCGTACCACTTGCTGCAGCCCGGGCCGTTCTTGGCTTCCGGATCTCTGAGCTTCGCCGAGCCGCCCAGCCACATGAAGCCGATCCAGCCGACGCCGTTCGGCTCGGGGTGGATCCAGACGAAGCGCGTCTTGGCCCACACCCGGGGCGCCTCGGACTTGGGTGTCGCCATCGCCGGCGGACCGGGCGCGACCTGGGGCTGGGCGCTGGGCTCGGCCTTTGGCGCAGCGCTCGGCGCAGTCGGAGCGGGCTCGACGGCCCGATGCGGCTCCGGCTCGCGGCTCGCGCACCCGAGCAGCGCGGCGGCGAGCCAGCAGGGCGAAAGTGGCGAGCGCATCGGTCTGGGTCCGGATATCGTCGAAGCCGTCGTGGCGCAACCTCCGAGCCCCCAGAGCGAAGCCGAGCTCGTCGCGCGGGCGCGGGCGCTTTCGGGCCGACGAGTCGGCGAGCTGGCGGCTGAGCTGGGCGTCCCGTGTCCCCCGGATCTGAGGCGTGCGAAGGGTTTCGTGGGCGGGTTGGTCGAGCGGGCCCTGGGCGCCGACGCGGGCTCCCGGTCGCTGCCCGACTTTTCGGGTCTGGGCGTCGAGCTCAAGACGCTGCCCGTCGACGCGCGAGGGCGCCCGGTCGAGTCGACGTTCGTCTGCACGATCCCCCTCACCGAGGTGGCCCACCTCGAGTGGGCCGAGTCACCGGTCTGGCGCAAGCTCCGGCGGGTGCTGTGGATGGTGGTCGAGGGGGACCGCGGCCTGCCACCGGCTCGGCGCCGCATCGGTGAGCCACTGCTCTGGAGCCCGAGCCCCGACCAGGAACGCGCGCTCCGCTTCGATTGGGAAGAGCTGGCCGGAGTGATCGGACGCGGTGACGTCGAGAGCATCACCGGCCACCTGGGGCAGTGCCTTCAGGTCCGCCCCAAGGCTGCCAACTCCCACGCCCGTCGCCGCGGCACCGATCGCGACGGCGCGTTCTTTGACGCCATGCCCAAGGGCTTCTACCTGCGCGCGACGTTCACTGCGAGCGTCTTGGCCGAGCACTTCGTGCTCACGGTCTGAACCGGTGGTCGCTGGCCGGGTACCCGGATCAGCCCGTGCGCATCGGTCGCGACTTCTGCGGGTAGTGTCCGTCGAGCGCGCGGGCGAACAGCCGGCACACGTCGGTCAGGGTGAGGATGCCCGCCAGCCTGCCGTTGTGGTCGACGACCACGACCGAGCTCAGCTGGCGATCGGCCATCTCGAGCAGCACTACGTCCAGGGGCTCGGCAGCCTCGGCCACGTAGGCCGGCATGTGGCAGACCTCGCGGACCAAGAGCGAGGTGTCGCGATCGGGAGTGAGCGCCCCGGCCACCTGGATGTCGCGGACGGTCACGACGCCGGCGATCTTGCCTTTGCTGGTCACGGGCAGGTGGTGGATGTTGTGCTCGTCCATCAGCACCCGCGCGGTCACGACGTCTTCCCCGATGTCGATGGAGTGGGGCAGCGGCGTCATCACGGTTCCCACTGAAGGCATCCCGCTCATGGGGCGAGGCGGTTGCACGAGGCGTACCATCCCCGAGAATCACGCAGAGAAAGCCGCTTCGCTCGGGTTTCCGACCGCACGGGCTGCGCGCGCGGCCGAACTCGGCGAAAGACTTGCGGTCGAAATCACGACGCGAGCGGTCGAGGGCGCCGCGAGCGGGACGGGTGCTTCGCGGGCTTGGTCGACTTCGCCTTGGCGGGCGGTCTGCCCTTGACGGTCCTCGGCTCGGCCTTCTCGGGCGGAGGCGGATCCTCGGGTTCGACCGTGGGCTCGCCGTCGTCCGGTGCCGGCGGCGGCAGCTCCAGCTTCGCCGGCGGCGCGGGCGGCCGCTTCTTCGGGACCACGTGCCACTTGGGCACGTCGGTCGGCGCGATCGCGAGGTGCAGGTGGTTCCCGTGGTCCGAGTCGTAGTCCGGCGTCAGGAGCTCCTTGAAGAGCTGCGTGGCCTTGAGCCGGCACGCGAGCTGGTTCATCGCCGGGCTGGTGCTGGCGCAGCCGTCGGCCAAGCCCCGGGCGAAGTCCCGTTCGACCGAGTGCCAGGTCGCTCCGAAGCGGACCTCGTGCACGTCCAGCGCCAGGCCATAGGCGTGCAGGCTGAGCCGGCCGACGCGGCTCATGCGGTAGGAATACGCGCCCGAGAAGCGCACCGAGCTCACGCCGAGCTCGGCCATGACCGGCGCGACCCGCTCGAGCGCGAGCACGAAGCGGCAGTCGGCGACCAGCGCCGAGCCGAAGCTGATGCCGCCGATCTTTCCCGTGACCTCGACCGGCGTGGTGATGCCTCGCTTCGCATCGAGGCGGTGGTACTTCACGGACGTTCGGGCCAGCTCGGCCAGACAGGCCTCGCCGCTCGGGATCTCGGTGCTCGAGAGCCGCGGGACGTCGGGGCGCGACACCGGCGCCGGGGGCAGTGCAGCCGGAGCGACCACGCCTGCGAGCGGCGGAGCCGCCAGCGCGGCGTAGTGCGGCTGAGTGGTGAGCGGCGCGGCGCCGGGTGGCGGCGTCGCCCACGCGTGCACGGACCCAGGCGGGTAGACGGGCAACGGCGCCGTGGCGGGAACTGCCTCGCGCGCGCAACCCGCCCCCGAGAGGGCGACGATGACCAGGGCGAGCGCGCGCATCAGGTCGACATCTTTTCCATGAGCCCGGGCTCTCGCCCAAGGTTTCGTCTCACTTTTCAGCCGAGGCACTGCACGCATGTCGCGAGCCGCTGGGCGCACGACTGATCCAGCACTACGCTTGTTCAGGAATCTCGGGATGGCGAACCTCGGCTACCTCCAGGTCGTCCGCCACTGCAATCACTTCTGTGGCTTCTGCTCCAACCCGAGCACGCCGTTCGTTCACACCTTCGAGACGATGCGGGTGTTGGTCGACGACCTGGCACGGCGCGGGTACTTCGGCGTGATCCTGACCGGGGGCGAGCCCACCCTGCACCCCGATCTCCCGAAGATCGCCGGTTACGCGCGGCAGCAAGGTCTGCACGTGCGGATGATCACCAACGGCTCACGCCTGGCCGAGCCCGACTTCGCCCGAGATCTGGCCGCGGCGGGTGTCGAGTTGGTGCACGTCTCGGTCTACAGCGTGCGGCCAGAGGTCGAGGCTCGACTCCGCGGAGTCTCGGGCACGCTCGAGCGGGCGTTCGCTGCCCTCGACTCGGCACATGCGGCGGGGCTCGAGCTCAACGTGAACTCCGTGATCAGCCGTGACAACGCCGACCACCTCGACGAGAACGTCCGATGGTTCCTCGACCATCACCCCTACGTGCGGCACTTCGTCTGGAACAACCTCGACCCATCGATGGGCCGAGCCGAGCACGACAAGGCACGATTCACCCCGCGCCTGGCCGACCTCGAGCTGTCCCTGCATCGTGCGCTCTCGTTGCTCCAAGAGACCGGGCGGACGTTCCGCGTCGAGAAGGTCCCGCTCTGTTACATGGCCGACTTTGCCTGGGCGAGCACCGAAACCCGGAAGATCGTCAAGGGCGAGGAGCGCATCGTGCACTTCTTGGACGAGAAGCAGACCGTGAGGCAGACCGCCTGGGAGCACGTCTACTCGGAGGCGTGTCAGCCGTGCACGCTTCGTTCGATCTGTGGCGGCCTCTTCGATCGCGGCGAGGGCTACGACCCTGCCGAGCTTCATCCGGTGTTCGTGTCGAGCGGCGCCATCGTGAAGCGGATCCTCGCCGAGCCCGACGACGGGGGGCCGATCGTCGACGACTCACCGCCCGACGTGCCGGTGGGTCGCATCACCGCCGAGGGCGAGCGACGCTTCGCCGCCCAGGCGCGGGCACTGGCGCGGCGCGGCCCGAAGCCCGCCTGAGTCGAGCGGCCCCGCGCGCGCTCAACCCGGAGCGAGGTTCTTCACCAGATCGGCGGCCTCGTCCCGGTCCACTTCCAGCGCCTCGGCGGTCTCGAAGATCAGCTCGCGCTCGCTGGTGCGAATGATGCCGTCTGCCGCGGTGACCTGGATGGCCAGCGCCAGCGCCACTCTGCGCACGCCCGGCTCGGGCAAGCGAGCCTTCACCGCGTTCAAGCGCGCTTCGCGCCCCTGAGCGTCCAGATCGGTCTTCGCACGCGCCAAGAGCGCGTCCAGCTCGTCGTTCGAGAGGCGAGCGCTGGTTAGCGACTCGAGGCTCTTCTTGAAGTGCGCCTGCTCCTCTTCGCTGAACTCGCCGTCCGACGAGGCTGCCAGGAACATGGTCTCGATCAACGCCTCGAGCTTCGGAGGCGGGAGGTCGTGGGCGGCGGTCATGTCGAAGCGGCTCATGGCGGCGGTGACCATAGCGCGCGACCGCGGGTCTGCCAACGCCGCGGGGGGCGCGCCGCGTTCCCGCGGCCCGAAGAACGGCGCTCGCGTCAGCTCGCGGACCAGCTCGGTGGCGTAGCTGCCGGCGGGCAGGAAGAACGAGAGCACGAGCTCGCCCGCCGCCGGCGCCGACACCGTCAAGTCTCCCGGGAAGACAACGAGGTCGCGGCGCGTGCCGTCGACGAATCGCCCCAGCGCCTCGATCAGCTCCGGGGCGATGCCCGCCTCGGTGGCCGCGCGCTGCTCGAGCTCGAGCGGGAGCCCCGCCGCGCGTCGCATCTTGGGACCCGGCATCGGCCCAGTGAGGTGAAGGTCGCGGGCGACGAAGCGAGGCTGCTCGCGGGCCGGATCCTCGACCACGAACACCGACCCCGACCCGTCCAGTCGAACCACGTCGCCGGCCAGCAGCTGCCCGAGCCCGAGCTCCGACCTCGAGGTCAGGTAGCGGTTGAAGATCTCGGACTGGATCACGCTGGGGTAGAGCTTGGTGTAGAACCGACCGCGCTTCCGGTCGGCGCGCGCGCCTGTGGCGAGCCACTCGAGGGCGCGACCCAGGTTCGCGCCCCCGATGCCGAAGCGCTGCGCGCCGAAGTGGTTGGGCAGGCCGTGCTCGCGCAGCCGGGCTGCGATCGGCGCCGCCCGGTCGGCCCCACCCTCGGGGACACCGACCAGGCGAATCGTGAAGCGATTGCCCGCGAGCTGCCCGGTGCGGAGCTTGCGGGGGTGACGCACCGACTCGACGACCCGGACCGAATCAGGGAGCTGCCAGGTGTCGGGAGCGCTCGCGCTGCCGGGCAGAGACAGCCACTGGGTGGTGATCGCGTGCTTGTCCTTCATGCCGGCGCTGCCGATGTCGCGGGCCCGAACGCCGGAGGCGCGGGCCACGATCTCGATCGCGTCTTGGGTGTTCAGCAGGCGCTTCTCGACGCGCACCCAGAGATGCTCGCCGGTTCCCTCCGGTGGAAAGTCCAAGATCTCGTCGACGACGAAGTCTTCGGGGGCTGGGCCGATGGCACCGCCGACGGCGGGCAGCGCGGCCGCAGAGAGCGGCGGCTCGTGGACGCGATGGAGGGTCATGGTCACTTCCGGAGCAGGCGCTCGAGCACCGAACCGAGCTCGTCGACCTCGGCGCCCACGATCTCGTCGAGGGGCACCTCTTCGATGCCCAAGAGGAGCAGCTCGGGCCCGCTCGTCCGGTCGTCGCCGTGCAGATCGATGCTCGACCGATCGTAGACCGGCACTGCGGCGCGACGCGGTCCGTGGCAGTCGATCACGACCGCCGTCACGTTGTCGGGCGCCCCCTCGGCCTTTGCCAGGTCAATCAGGGCGACCACGGTCTCGGCCGGCGGATCGCCCCGCCCCAGGGCACTCGCCAGGGCCTCGGGGGTGACCTCTGCCGAGAGCCCGTCGCTGCACAAGAGGAAGCGGTCGCCGTCCACGACCTGATGCGAAGCCAAGGGCACGCGCAGCCGCTCTTCCATGCCCAGGGCTCGCGTGATCGCGTGCTGCGGCAGGCTCGAGAGCACGTCATCGTCGAGGTCGGGCCGCTGCTCGATCACGTCGTTGATCATCGAGTGATCGACGGTCAGCTGCTCGAGGTTTCCCGCACGAAGCCGGTAGCACCGGCTGTCGCCGGCGTGGACGACGTGAACCAGGCTCGACCGCTTCGAGAACAAGAGCGCAACCACCGTGGTCCCCATCCCCTTCTTGCTCTTGGCGGCCCGCGCGATGTCGCTGACTGCCTTGTTCGCGCGGTGCACCGCGGTGGCCAGCCGGCGCCCGTCCACCGCGATGCCGAAGGGATCGATGTCGGGCTTCTCGCGGGCCCCGGCCTCGGACTCGGTGATGTACTTCTGCACGCTGCGCGCGGCGGCCGCCGCGGCAATGTCACCGGCGTCGTGCCCTCCGGCGCCGTCGAACACGGCATAGAGCCCGAGATCGTCGCGCACGACCATCACGTCTTCGTTGGCCTGGCGCACGAGCCCGACGTCGCTCAGCCCGAACACTTCGAGCGTGAGGCTGGCTTCGGAAACGATCATCGTCCGATCATAGATCAGGCGGCCCGGCGTCAGGGTCCCGAGACTCGGGTTCGGGGCGATCGGGCGAGCCCAGGAAGGGTGGGGCGTCCGGCGGCATACGAACCGCCAGCTCGACCGCCGCCGCCAGCCGCGGGCCGTGGCTCGGGGAGTACCCGACCTGGTAATCGACCAAATGGCCGTTTCGGCCGACGACCGCCACGGCGGGAACGGTCTCGAGCGGATCGTACGCCAGCGAAAACCGCGGGAAGCTGGTGCCGCGCACCACCGGGTGCGCGAGGCTGAAGCGCTGCAAGAACCGCGGCACGCCGTCCCAGGTGTCGGCGTCATCGAGCGACACCAGCAGCACCGGAAGGTTCGGGTGGTGCGCGAGCGCCTGGCTCACCAGTGGCAGCTTCAGCTCGCACACCCGGCACCAGGTGGCGAAGAACACCACCACGAAGGGCTCTTTGCCCACCCACGCCCGGGACTCGAACCAGCGCCGGTCGGTGGAGGCGACCCGGAAGTCGGGCACGCGCTCGGCCGGCGACAACACCCGAAAAGGAGCGGACTCGGGCTCCGGCTCGGGCGGCGGTGCCCTCGCCGGCGCGCCCGCTGCCCGCGGCTCGCCAGCGGTCGCCGTGCACGCCGTGAGCCACAGCACGAGCCAAGCTAGGGCGGAGCGCACCACCTCAGCCTACCTCAGTTCGACGGTGCTACGCTGGCGGCCGATGTCGGCGCGTCTCAGCGGAGCCTGCCTGGCGGCGGTCGCCGTCTTCCTCTGCTTCTCTGGGTCCGCCTGCGGCGATTGCGCCGAGGGCCTTTGCGAGTGCGCCGACGGCACGACGATCCGGGTCGCTTCTGCGCCCTGCGAGTGCCGCGCGGTGTGCGAGCCGTACGGCGGCGTGTGTCGCGACGACTTCGCGGGCTGCCCGCTCGACGGCGGCGATGCGGCGACTGATGCGGGCGACGCGGAGGCGTGGCCTTGGCCCTGGGACGCGAGCGCCGGGTGAGCACGAACTCGGCCCAGCGTGGCGGCATGGGGTAAGCTGCCCGGTGTTGTCGAGCCGCCCGAAGACCCCGGGAATCGTCCTGTCCGGCGGGGGCATGCGCGGCGCGTACGAAGCGGGCGTGGTGGCGGGCGTGATGGAGGTCCTGCGCCGCAAGCCCGAGCAGCCCCCCCTCTTCCGGGTGATGAGCGGAACCTCGGTCGGTGCGATCAACGCGGCGTTCCTGGCCGCCGCTGCCGACCGAGGCGATCACGCGGTGGAAGATCTGCTCGGCGTGTGGCGAAGTCTGCGCCTCGAGAGCCACGCCAAGCTGCGCTTGATGGGGCTGATGCGCTGGCCCCGGCGCGTGGCCGAGCTCTTCCGCTCGGGGCCGCAGAGCATCCCGCCCGGGACCAGCCTGCTCGACACGCGTGAGCTCGAGAAGCTGGTGGAGCGCTCGATCGACTTCGCCAAGCTGCGCGACAACGTGCGCGACGGGCGCGTCCATGCGCTGCTCATCGCGGCGCTGCACGTGGTGTCGGGCCGGACGACGGTCTTCGCGGAGGTCTCCCCCCATACCCAGTACGCGCCGACCACCTCGGGCACCCGCGTCGCACGGGTCGAGCCCATCGGGATCGACCACGTCCTGGCCTCGGCGGCGATCCCGCTGCTCTTCCCCACCCGCCGGGTGGGCGAGCGGTTCTATTGCGACGGCGGGCTGCGCTTCAACACCCCGATCGCGCCGGCGATCCGCGCGGGGGCCGACCCGCTGCTCGTCATCTCGGTCAGCCATCGCGTGAGTGACGCCGAGGCCAAGGTCCGCGAGCGGGAGCACGGCGAGGTCGAAGGAATGGATCTTGGGCCGATGTTTCTGGTGGGCAAGCTCCTGAACGCGCTGCTCCTCGACCCGGTGAAGCACGACCTCACCGTGCTCGAGCGCCTCAACGGACTGGTCGAGGTGCTCGAGGGCACGCTGACGGAAGAGGAGTTTCAGCGCGTGCAAGACGTCCTGGTGAAGAGCCGGGGCGCGGGTTACCGCCGCCTGCAGACCCTGGTGTTCACGCCGTCCGAAGACATCGGGATCCTCGCGGGCGAGTACCTCCGCAGCATGCGTCGCAGCGCGGAGGTCAGCCCCGTGCTCGAGCGCTTCTTGGCCCGGGCGTCGATCGAGGGCATGAGCCAGGAAGCGGACTGGGCGAGCTACCTCTTGTTCGACGGCGGCTTCGCCGAGCGCTTGATCGATCTCGGGCTCCGGGACGCCCGCGCTCGGGCCGACGAGATCCAGGCGACCTTCGCCGGCTGCTGATCACTCCGTGGGCTTCGGCTTGCCCAGTCGTCGGAGCCCCTCCCAGGGGAACTCTTTGGTGTGGGGCGTGATGACGGGCTCGCCGGGCCGCAAGCTGAACCACGCCGTGGCCCTTCCGGCCTGCAACACGTGGACGCTCTGCGACGGGTTCAGCCCCTGGGCGAACAGGGCCACGATCTTGCCGTCCTCCTTCTTTGCCACGTCGAGGACGACCAACGCGTGGCCCGGTGATCCGGTGTGCAAGAAGAAGTCGCCGGGCGCCAGGTCGGCTGGCTGCACCGGATCGGACTGCTGCGCCAGCGACGTGCTGTTCGCCCAGGTGAAGACGCCGTTCAAGTACTGGCGGAACTCGGCGTGGTCCAGCTCGGCGGGTCGACCCTTGGTCAGCCAGATCACGCTCGCGCCCTGGGTCTCGAGGCGCTCGCCCCGAGCCCAGCGCGACAGCGGCATGTCGAGGCCGGTGGCCGAGCGGTAGCTGATGTTCTTCTCCCCCTGAGCCCAGAGCCACTCGGCGTGGAGCCGGATGACCACGTCCGGGCTCTGCTGCAGATCGATCTTGCCGTAGTCGATGGCCACGACCGCGCCCAGGTACTGATCGTCTCCGGGGTGGACGATCGCGCCCTTCACGTTCTCGACCGGCGTCTTTGGCGCGGCCAGCGGCAGATGGCGCAGCCAGTGGCCGAAGGTGCCTGGCTCGACCTTCACGCGCTCGTAGCTGGGTGGGGTAGGGAAGCGCGCGAGCAGGGTGTCGACCGCGGCGGGGGCGCCCGCCGACTTGTCGTCCAGCCAGGTGTAGCGCCTCGGATCGGGGCCGGCCGGAGGCGGCGCCTCGGCCGGCGCAGCGCTGGCGCACGGCGTGGGCGCCGCGGGCACGGGTGCGGCCGACGGCTCGGCGCTCGCCGAGGCCGCCGGCTGCGGCCCCGACGGGGCAGACTTGCACGCCCACAGAAACAGCGCGCACCCCACCGCCGTCCAGCCTCGCCGCATGGGGGCGATCCTATCGGCAGTGAGCTCTTCGAGGCGAACTCCTGACGCTCACTGCGGAACGACCAGGGTACAAATCTCGTTCACGCACTTGAGCTTGGCGTCGCAGCAGTCCGCGCTGGTCGCGCACTTATCGAACTCCTTGCTGCACTGGTTCTGCTTCTTGCCGCAGGTCAAGGCGCCGGTCTGCGGATCTTGCTGGCAGTAGCCGCCGCAGCACTCGTCGCCGCTCGAGCAGGTCGAACCGTCGGCCTTGCAAGGGTCCATCACCCAGTAGCCACGAGCGTTGCCCGCGAGCAGCTCTTGCCCCGGCAGGTAGAACGCCGGGTGGCTGGGATCGGAGCCCGCCGGCGCGTTCAGGTCGATGGCCGCGACCCACAGCTTCTTGGTGGTCACGTTCGCGAACAAGTCGTGCTCGCGGGGGTCGCTGTACCAGGGATCGATGGTCGCGACGTTGCCGTACATGCGCCGACTGAGGAACACGACCCACGCGTAGCCGCCCGAGGCGACCGGACCGACCGTCGGCTCGTAGTTCAGCACCGTGTCGTCGGCGTGGTTTCCCGGGCCCGCCGGCAGGTAAGATACGCCACTGTCCTTGCCGTTGGCGCGGTCGAGCTTGGCGGCGGTTCCGGTGGCCACGTCCGTCCACCACAGCTCGCCCTGGGCGCCGTAGCGTGTCGCGAAGAACTCGCCCGACCCGTTCGCCTTCAGCTCGGTCTGGAAGACCAGCGACTCGCCCGACGGCAAGAAGGAAGGCCAGCCCGGCCGTTGCGTGCCGGAGTAGACCAGCTTCGGGCTCGAGAACGCCTTGCTGGTCGGGTCGAAGCTCATGCTCACCAGCTTCTTCCCGTCACCTGCGCCGATCGTCGCGTCTCCCGGACCTCCGTGGAACATGAACGCGACGCGCTTCGAGTCGTGGGAGAACGCCGGCATGCCCGCGTGGGTCACGAAGCTCGAGAGCCCCGTGGTGGCGATGGGGTTGCCGGTGGTCATGTCGTAGAGGGCGGTCGTGGCTCCGGCGTTGGCGCCGCCGGGGAGCGGCACGGCGTTGCCGAGGCCCAGCGAGCCGTCCGGGCTCATCCCGACCCAGCCGAGCTTGTTGTTGGTGCTCGCCGGGTACGCCGTCTCGGGGTAGCCCGCGGTGAGCGCGTAGCTCGAGCTGACGGAGTAGGCGTCGCCGTGCTGGGCGATCATCCGAGTGCCGTCGCTGGCCACGGTATGGCAGACGCGACACGCCGCGTGCCCGCCGTTGCCACCGGCCACCAGCGTGGGGTCGGTCGCGCCCGGCTTGATCGCCAGCGTCGCGCCGCCGAACATGCCGTCGCCACCCTTGGCGCCGGCGTAGTTCTTGGCCAGCTTGGTGCCGTAGGACTGGTAGTACACCGTGCCTTTGAGGCGCCCCTTGGCGATGCTCCAGGTCTGGGTCATCGGGCCGTAGGCGACCCCACCCTTCGCGACCACCATGCTCAGGGTCAGCTTGCCGCCCGCCGCCGAGAGCGTGGCCGACTCCCACGTGGCTTGCGGGATCGGGTGACGCACGAACGGCGCGCCCGCCGCCAGCGGTTTCGGGCGGCCGAAGAAGCCCTTGTAGTCGTAGTTCGGAGCGGTCAGTTGGATGTACACGCCGTCTGCCACCGCCATCGAGCCGGCCGCCCACTGCACCAGCGGCGACAAGAGACCGAGGGGCCACACCGTTTTGTCGTACGGGTAGAGGAGCTTCAGGCTCGCGTCGGCGGTGGGTGTCCCGAGCAAGAGCGCCTTCAGCGTCGAGTCGATCGCCCCGCCTTCGCCCTCGCCACCCACGCCACCCACGCCACCGCCGGTGGTGCCGCCGTCGGTTTGAATGCCGCCGTTCTGCTCGCACTCGAGCTTGACGGTGACCGTGGTGGTGACCTTCTGCGTGCCCACGGTCGCTTCCACCGTGACCTGTCCACCGGCCTTGCCGGAGGCAGTGAACAAACCGTTCTTGTCGATCGTGCCGATCTCGGCCTTGTCGACCAACCACAAGGCGGCGGTCTTGGTGGCGCCGTCGTAAGCGTCGAGCTGCACCGTGGGCGGGGCGCCATCGCACTTGGCGATCAGCACCGGGTTGTCGGGTTTGATCGACGCCGAGCTCGAGGTGTCGGCGTTCACGTCGAGGGTCAGCCCGCCGCTGCCGCTCGACGCCCCGGTGCCGCTCGCGGCCCCGGTGCCGCTGGACGCCCCGGTGCCTGAACCGCCGTTGTCGGCGGTGCCGCCGTCATCGCTGCCGCACGCTCCGGCCACGGCGCTGGCGACGACCACCCCCCAGACCCATGAAACCCAACGCATGGCCCGCATGACCCGGAGTGTAGCCGATTCGGTCGTTGCAAAAGGCGCAACGTTGCGTTCCGATCATTCAAATGGCGCGAAGGCCGAGGTGGCCCACACTGGGCGGGTGGAGGAACGATGCTTCGACGCTTCTTGATCCCCGGCTTGGCACTGACGCTGCTCGCGTGCGGCGGCGAAACTTCGGATGACCTTGGCTCCCCTGGCGGTGGGGGCGACGCGGCGACCGGCGGGGCCGCCGGCAGCGGCGCCTCCGGAGGAGACGGCGGCAGCGCCGCCCTCGGCGGAGGCGGCGGTAGCGCCGGCAGCGACGGGGGCTCGGGCGGAGGGGACTGTGTCCAGCAGGGCGACGGTTGGCCTGCGGGTACGGAGGCGAGCTGCGCGGACCTCGGGGTGCTCGCCGTGGACAGCCCGATCGTCAGTGACGCCGGCGGTGACGGCAGCGTCTCCCCCGGCGAGGGCTTCGAGCTGAAGGTCGTGTTACGCGAGGTCGCGGGGGTCGGCTTCGGCTGGTACCCGGGCGTGAAGTTCGAGTCGAGCCACGCGGGCGTGACCCTGGTCGAGAGCGATTGGTTCTACGGCATCTTCGGCTGCCAGAGCTACGACGTGGGCGCCCAAGGCAAGGTGGAACCGAGCGTGAAGCCCGGCACGGTCGTGACGCTCACGGCCCGCGCCGCCATGTTGAACGCCGAGTGCCCCGACGCGCCGGCGCTCGTGCTGAAGCTGACAGTGAAGTGAGCTCGTCCACAGTCGCCGTTGCGCTCGGACGGCCGCGCCCGCATGCTCGCGGTCGCCATGGCCGATTGGAACGCCGTCCGCTTCGATCCGAACAAGAGCCGCGATCACGTCGAGAGCTTGTATCTCAAGCTGAACGAACCTGGCGGCAAGCGAGCCCTGTGGGTCAAGACCACCATCCTCTCGGGCGCCGGGCGCGCGGCGGTGGCCGAGGCCTGGGCCATCGCCTTCGATCGCGACGCGGGGCACACGGCGGCCAAGCAGGTCGTGCCCTTCGCCGACGCCAGCTTCTCGCGCGACGGTCTCGACGTGAAGGTCGCGGACGTGTCTCTCACCGCCGGTCGCACCCACGGCAAGCTCGCGATGGGCGATTCGCGGATCGAGTGGGAGCTCGAGTTCGACACCCGCGGCGATCCGCTCGTGCCGTATCCGTACCCGAAGATGTACGAGGGCGGTTTCCCCAGTCAGAAGACGGTGACGCGCTTTCCCGACACGCGCTTCTCGGGCAGCTACCGCGTGAACGGTCGCGAGGTCCGCGTGGACGGCTGGAAGGGCATGCAGAGCCACAACTGGGGCAAGCGGCACACCGAGCTGTACGCCTGGGCGCACGTCAATCAGTGGGACGACTGCGACGACCTGGTGATCGAAGGGGCCACCGGGCGCCTGAAGCTGGGTCCCGTCCTCGCCCCGCCGCTGACGGTGCTCTGCGTGTGGCACGCCGGCAGCCGATATCACTTCAACGACGTGCGCACGCTGCTCCGGAACAAGGGCGTGATCACCCTGCGGTCGTGGCGCTTCGAGGCGGAAAACGCCCAGGCCCGCGTGCGCGGTGAGCTGGCCGCCGACACCGACGAGATGGTGGGCCTGCGCTACGAGAACCCGAACGGCGAGATGACCTATTGTCTGAACTCGAAGGTCTCGTGGGCGCTGCTCGAGCTCGAGCCAAAGGACGGCCGGCGGGTGCGCGCGTCGAGCAACGCGGCAGCGCTCGAGATCGGGACCAAGGACCCGAAGCACGGAGTGCGGATGATGGCCTGACGGTCAGCGCTGGGCCACGTGCTGCACGGTGCGGTCCACCGCGCCCAGAAACGCCCGGATGGCTCGATCCAGCGCCGGCTCGGGGGAGTTCTCGATACGCGTGTGCGAGATGCCCGGTGACGACTGCGCGAACACCATCGCGGTCGGGACCACCCCCGCCATCTCGGAGGCGTCGTGCAAGGGCCCCGAGGGCAGCTCGGGAGCACTGCCCGCTGCGGCCTTCACCGACTGCTTCACGAAGCCGGTGAGCGTGGGGTCGAAGATGCGCGGCGTGATGGTGATGAGCGGGCTCATGCTCACGCTCACGCGGTACTTCCTCGCGGCGATGGCGGCGGCTCGTTTCGCGCCGGCCAGCATCTTGGCCAGAACCCGCGCGTCCAGCGCCCGCATGTCGATGCTGATCTCGGCGGCGCCCGGGACCGCGGTCACGAAGTTGGGCTCGACCTTGACCACGCCACAGGTGGCGACCACCCGGGTCCTCGGGGTCTTGCCGCTGAGCGCGACCCCCAGCTCTCGGCACGCAATCGCGAACGCGGCGGCCGCCAGGAAAGCGTCTTGGCGCAGGTGTAGCGGCGCGGCCCCCGAGTGCGCCGCCTGACCGCTGAAGCGCAGCTGATGGCGCTCGACCCCCATCGTGCCGAGCACCACGCCCACGTCCTTCTTCATCGACTCGAGGACCGGGCCCTGCTCGATGTGGAGCTCCAGGTAGGCCGCGGCACGGAGCGCTAGAAACTCGCGGTGGGCCTTCTTCATCTGGTCGAGGCGGATGCCATTCTCGTTCAACGCATCGGGCAGCTTGACGCCGGCGCGGTCGGTCAAGTGCGAGAGCTCGGCCTTCGCGTTCAGCGTGCCTGCGCTGGCGGCGGAGCCCATCAGGCTGCGCCCGAAGCGCGCGCCCTCTTCGTCGGCCCAGTCGACCAGGTGCAGCGTGACCGGCGGTGGCTCCCCGAGGGCGGCGTAGCGGCGCATCACCTCGAGCCCGGCCATCACTCCGAGGCAGCCGTCGAGCCAGCCTCCGCCGGGAACAGAGTCGAGGTGGCTGCCGACGATCACGCTCGTCTTCGTCTTGCCGGGCAGGGTGGCCCACAGGTTGCCGGCGCTGTCCCGGGTCACCTTCAGGCCGGCCTCTTTCTCGGCCTTCTTCACGAACCAGTCGCGTGCCTTGCGCCAGGCGGGACCCCACGCCACGCGCTGGGCGCCCCGCGCGTCTTCGGTCAGCTTCCGGAGCTCGCGCAGATCGGAAAGGACGCGCTTCGACGAGGCAGGCGCTAGGAGGCTCATGGCGCCAGCAAACCGCGACTCGTGCCGCTCGGCAAGCGGGCTTCAGCCGCCGCAGACGCCGGCCTTGTTCGAGCAGCAGTCGCCGTAGGTGGCGCAGGTCGAGTCGCAATAGCAGGTCTTGCCCGTGCCGACGTCCTTGCTGCTGGTCGAGCTGCCGCACAGGGCGGCGGTGCACCCGGGGAACGCCGTGCCCCCACCGCTGCCGCCTGACGCCGCGCCGCCGCTGCCGCTCGACCCACCGCTGCCGCCCGACCCGCCACCCGCGCCGCCGTCGGGTGTGCCGCCGCAGGCCGTCTGGATGTCGGTGCAGCAGTCGCCGTACTTGGCGCAGCTCACGTCGCACCAGCAGCCGCTCGCGGCCTTCTTGCCGCAGTTGCCCACGCAGCTGGCGGGGCCGCCGGCCGGTCCACCGTCGGTCGATGTCCCGCCGTCGCTCGCGTTGCCGCCCGACCCTCCGGTGCCGCCCGCGCCGCCGGTCCCCGGGTTCACCACCGGCTTGGCGCAGGTCGACTTGTCGTTCGCGCACTTCGCCAGCATCTTCACCTTCGAGTACGCCAAGAACGGATTGTCGTCGTCGCCACCCAGGTCGTCGGGGGTCTCGCCGGGGCCGTCGTTGCGCACCGCCATCCACAGGAAGTCGGGGTGGAGCTTCTTGTTGTCCTCGCCCCACGTGGTCGAGGGGTCCGTGATCCACTCGCCGCCCAGGATGGTGCCGGCCTCGTTCAGCTCGAGCACGTAGTTGAGCTCGGTCTGGTGCGGAGACGTGCCGCGCAGGTAGGCGTTCTTGAGCATCTCGCCGTCGCCGACGCCGTCCGACACCATCCAGTACTCGAGCTTGACGCGCACGAACTTGGTGGCTTCGGGGTTCCAGGCGTACTCGCGGGCCGACGCCGCCACGAGCTTGGCCGCGTCTTCCTTGCTGACCTCTTGTTGCTCGCGCAGCTCGTACTTCACGAGCGGGAAGTTCCAGACCTCCCAGTCCCAGTTGTGATCGATCACGAACGCGGGTTTTCCGGGACGGTTGTCGTTCAGGTAGGTCGCCCCGCGAGAGAGCAGCCCGGTGACGGCAATGTGGAACGCGCCAGGGTTCAGGTCGCGGCACTCGCTCTGCTTCGGGCGACCGTGCTCGTCACGCTCGATCTTGTCGGGGTCCACGTTGCAGCGGCGGCCTGCGAAGGTCGCCTTGTCGCTGAAGTAGACCTCGGTGAACAGCGCCTCGATGTCGCCCATGCGGAACAAAGTGCACTCTGCCTCGCCTGCGTCGCACTCGACGATCTTGCCGTTCGGATCGAGCTTGACGCGGATGTCGCGGGCGGGTGCCGGCTCGGGCTCGAGCGTCGCGTACGACGACCAACCGTTGCAGTGCCCCCACCAGGTATCGGGATGGGCGAACGTCTGGTACAGGCCGTGGTTCTCCAGCTCCCACTTGGTGGCCGGCCCTGCCACCGTGACCGCCGCGTGCATGTGCTTCGCCCCGCGACTGCTCTCGGGCTTGTTCAGCTCGCGCGCGTCCCAGTGTTCCACCGCAGTGACCTGCTTCTGCTGCCCGGGGTGGAACAGCACGTCGTACTTCTCGACCGGGGAGAGGTTCTCCCGGTCCGACAGCTTGCTGCGATCTTGCTCACCGCCGGTCCAACGCTTCGCGATGCCGTCGTTCGATTGCGCCCACCAGCTCGAGGGGAAGACCTTGAAGTCCGTCTCGCCCTTGGTCAGGCCGGGATCGTACTTCTGGTATTCCGCTTCCCCCAGCTTGGGGTGCAGGCGGCTCGGCCGATTGGCGTCGTCGATCTTGTCCGCCTTCTCGCGGTCGACCGGCACGATCACCTCGTGCGCGCCGCCAGTGAGGCTTCGGGTCGAGACCGCGTCTGAGCCGAGCACGTATTTGTAGACGCCGAGCTCCTGCGGCAGCGTACCGGTGCCGGGCTCGCTCGGCTCGCTCGCCGAGCCGCCCGCTGCGGAACAACCGACCGCGGCCAGTACCACCAGCGACCAGGAAGATTTCGGAAGCAGGCTGCGAAGCTTCATGTACCCTGATGTAGCACATCAGGATCCACGTTCAACACATAAACCTACATTGTGCGTCCGAGTGCGCTGGTGGGGCAAAATTCCAGCAAGCTGCCGCTCAGGGCTCGAAGTCCACCTGGGCGGTCTTGGGGGCCACGGGTCGGGGCCGGGCCTTGGCCGGCTCTTTGGCCGTCTCCTTGGCCTTGGGTGAGGCGGCCTGCTTGCTCTCCGCCTTGGCCGGCTTCGCGGGCTCGACCGGAGCGGGGGCGGCCGGAGCCGGCTCGTCGATGCTGGCGGAAGCGACCGCCTCGAGCTTCTCGACCATCAGGTCGGCCTTCTTCTCGACCTCGGCGGCGCGGGACTCCATCAGCTCGATGAGCGCTTTTGCGTCCGCCAGGTTCTTCTTCACCTCGCTGGTCTTCGAGCGCGACTTCTTGAACGCGCCGTCGGCGTTGGCCTCGAGCGCGGCCCCGATTGAAGCCAGCTTGGCGAGCTTCTTCTTGGCGGCCTGCATGTCGGCTGCGATCTCGGCCTCGCCCTTGGCGGTCCGCTCCACCCACCGCGCGAGCTTCGCTCCGTCGGCGTGGTCGCCCCGGGTCAGCATCTTGGTCTTTGCCTGCTCGCCACGTTCCACCGACAGCTTCATCTCGAAGCCGAGCTTCTCGGAGCGCTCTTTGACCGCCTTGGCGATCAGCGGCGCGCTCGGCGCCTTCGGCTCCTTCTTCTTGGTCGCCGCGGGCGCGGGGGTCTCCTGGGCGGGCGCGGCTGCTGCGCCGGCCGCCTGGAACTGGCCAACGGTCGCCTTCACCTGCTTGACCTGTGCCAAGATCGAGTTGACCGCCGCTCCGCCTGGCACCGCGTTGATGGCGCTCTGCTCGAGCTGCGCCTTGTACGCGTCGGTCGGCGACGGCGCTTCGGGCGTGGCCGGTGCGCTCGGGGACGGCGTTGGGGTCGGGGCAGCGGGCTCGTCTTCCACCTCGGGCTCCACCCCCAGCTCTTTGGCGAGGGCCATCCGCAGTTGGCTCTCGGTCTTGGGGGCCGCCGACATCTGGACTGAGAGCTCGTGCACGCTCTCGAAGAACTGGTCGTAGGTCGGGTCGCCCGACTGGTAGCGCTGGCCCTGAGCCACCTCGGAAGGCCCGGCGTGGCCGAGGCAGCCCACCGTGGTGGTCGAGAGCGCGAGCAGCAACGGCAAGGCCGTGATCGAGATGGCTTTCTTCAAGAGTTTCGACGTCTTCATGGGTTCCCCAGGTCCGGCGGCGCCCCACCGGTCAAGTCGTGCGTGGCGTCCTACGCGGGGCCGCGCGCGATCTTCCCCGGCTGCGATGGGACGAGGCCGGCGCGCCCGGTGCAGGTTTCGTGGAGGTCGCGCGGAGAAACGCCCCGCGGCCCAAGACCGGGGAATCGCCGCCGGTCTTCGACCCGTTGGCGGGGGGCGACAGCGGGAGAACACATGCGACGACTGATTGCGATTGCTCTGGTTTGGCTCGGCTGCTCTCTGGCGTGGCTGGTCCTCGGTTCCACGCTCCTCGTGCGCTCGGACGAGAGCTCCGCGCGCCTGGGCGACGGCGTCAACGCGCTCTGGGGGCCGCCGATCCGTCAGCTTCCGCCCCGCGCGTTCGTCGGCGGCGAGCGCCCGGACGGCAGCCCGAAGACGACCCGGCCCCGAAGCGACGTTCCCCTGACCGGCTCTGCCATCGACGTGGTCCTCGACCTCGAGCATCGCAAGAAGGGTCTGGTCTGGTTTCCGACCTACGCCGTCGACTTTCGGGCGCGCTATTCGTTCGCGAACCCCGACGCCGAGCCACGCGAGGTGAGCTTCGAGCTGCCCCTCGAGTCCGAGCACGCACTGTACGACGGCTTCGTGGTGAGCGACGGTGACCGACCGGTCTCGGCCGAGGTCACCCAGGGGGTCGCGCGCTGGACGGCGCAGCTCGGTCCGAGCGAGAAGAAGAGCTACGAGGTCCGCTACCGCTCCCGCGGAACCAGCCGCTGGCAATACGATCTCACCGCAGGCACCGGCAGCGTGCGGGACTTCCGGCTGTCACTGGCAACGGATTTCGACGAGGTGAACTTCCTGCCTGGGACGCTCTCGCCCTCGAAACACGAGGCCAGCGGCACGGGCTGGCGCGGGAGCTGGGAGTTTTCCAGCTTGGTGGCCAGCTCGCCCATCGGGCTCTCGCTGCCCGAGCGGCTCAATCCCGGGCCACTCGCCTCGAAGATCACCTTCTTCGCGCCGGTTAGCCTCCTGTTCTTCTTCTTCGTGGTGGCGATCTTGGCGCACGCCCAGAACAAGCAACTCCACCCTCTCCACTACCTGTTTCTGGGCTGCGCCTTCTTCGCGTTCCACCTGCTGTTCTCCTACCTGGTGGATCACGTCTCGATCGCGCCGTCGTTCGCCATCGCCGCTGCCGTCTCCATCGCCCTGGTGGTGAGCTACGGGCGGCTGTTCGTGGGCTGGCGCTTCGCGGTCCGCGAGATGGGGCTCGCGCAGCTGATCTATCTGGTGCTGTTCTCGTTCAGCTTCTTCTTCTCGGGCTTCACCGGCCTGTCGATCACCGTCGGTGCGATCTTGACGTTGTTCGTCTTGATGCAGATCACCGGGCGGCGAGACCTGTCGGGCGAAGCCCGTGACCCCAAGATCGCCTGCGCGCAGCCCTATCGCTGCGCCGCGGCCGCCGAAGCGGGGCCCGTCACTTGATCGAGAGGGCGGTGCCCCAGAGCTCGTAGCCCTTGTCGCCCTTCACGAGCTGAAGCGACAAGGCCTTGCTGCCGGCTGTGACGACCACGCCCTGGCCGGCCTCTTTGCCCGGCGCGGACACCGTCGAGGCGTCGCCCAGGGGGGACAGGTCTTTGTCGAGGACCTGCACGCGGACCACGCGCTCGCCGGCCCCGCCCTCGGTCCACTGCAAGAGCCAGCGACCCTCCGGCAGGCCCGCGGCCACCGGCGCGATCGCGTCGCCGCCCGGGCCACCGGTCGGAACCGAGAAGGCCTTCGCTGCGCTCGGGGTCTCGCCGTGCTTCGAGGTCGCAAGGTGCACGCTCCAGTGCGCGTCGTCGCCGGTCTTGGCAGCGAAGGCGACCAAGACGGCCGCGTCGCCCGCAGCCACCGTGGGTGTGCCGGCGCGACCGGCCACGTCCACGCTCGCCAGGTCGCTCTTCTTGCTGCCGTTCGGCTTGACCCAACCCACGCGCACCTTGCCCCCGCTGCGGAAGGTGACGACGTGACCCACGCCGTCGACGCTGGCCACGCGGGCTTCGGTGGCCTTGTCGTTGGTGACGTCGGACCAGAGCTCTTCCACGGCTCCGGCCTTCGGCTGGCGCACGTAGCCCTTCGGCGTGAAGCCCAGCGTGAACGCGGGCTCGGCTTCGACGGTGTGGGGCAATCCGAGCGGACCGCCGTCGCGGTCGGCCACGAAGCGCCCGCTCTCGGACGCCACCGGCACCACGCCGATCAGCTTCTTGCCTGCGGGAGCAGTGAATGCCTGCTCGACCGCGAGGCTCTCGAGGTCGACCATGATTCCCAGGCCAGAGGTCTCGGCGGTCGCGAAGCCGACCGCGACCTTTCCGCCGCGAGTTGCCACGTAGGGCGGAACGCTCAGCTGGATCGCCGGCGAGAGACTGGTCGAGGCCTTCGAGACCGTGATGCTGGGCGTGGCCTTGGCGGGCGGCTGCGCCGTCGACGTGGTCGCTGCCGACGCCTTGGCGGCGGCGGTGGGGGCGGCGGCGCTCTCCCAGGGCTTGAAGTAGAAGGCAGCGCCCGCTGCGAGGGCGCCGAACAGACCGAACACGCCGAGGCCGGCGACGACCCAGGGGAGGGCGCTCTTCTTCTTCGGCGGTGCGTAGGACGGATACGCGGCAGCCGGCGGAGGCGCGTACGACGGCGCGGCGGCCGGGGCCATCGGGGTCTGCCACGCGGTGGGCTCGGGGGGCGCCGGCAGCGGCGCAGGCGCCGCGTCGATGGCGAAGGCCGGCAGCGGCTCGGCATCGGGCCGCAGCGCAGCGGGGTGAATCTGCGTGGGCGCTTCGTTCTCGGGCTCGGACACCGGCACGATCGCGTCCGCCATGTGCGTCGGGGCGTCGCTCTCGGGGTCGGGCATCGGCGAAATCACCGGGGCCACGGCGGGCGCGGCCGGCTGCACCGGCGCAGGCCTCGAGATCGCGATCATCGGAGCGGGCTTCGGTCGCTTGGCTTCGACCATCGCCGCGAGGCCGTCGAGCGACGGGGCCGACGCCAGGGGTTTGTCGGCCTTCGGCGCCGGGCGCGTGCCGGCGGCAACCTCGAGGATCTGGATCTCTTCGTCGCCCAGCGTGCCGGTCACCGGCTCGTGGTGCGGGTTCGAGTCGACCGGCACGATGGGCTCGGCGGCCTTGGGCTTCGACAGCTCGCTGACGGTCTTGTCGGGCGGGGCGGGTTTCGCGAGCGGCGCGACCTCGACCCAGGCCGCGGCCGGCGGAGCGCCGGGGCGCGGTGGAGGCGTTCCGCGGCGAGAGGGCGCGGGCGGCGCGCTGGCGCGCGAAGGCGGCGGCGGCTGCACGGCCAGGAGGTCCGAGCCCGTGAGCTCGACTTCTTGCATCACCAGCGTGCCCGGCCGGTCGTTCTCGGGGGTCGAGGCCACCGGCACGATGGGCTCGAGCGCGGGCGAGACGTTCACCGGGATTGGCGGCGGGTGCGAGATGCGATCGGGATCGGGCTTCGGCACGATGATCGCGCCCCGCGCGAAGGTCGGCAGCGCGGTCGACAGCTCGGCGACCTGCCCTGCCGCGACCCACTCGGCCCAACCTTGGCGCCAGACCAAGCTCTTGCCGTTCAGCGAGCCCTGCTTGAGACCCGAGAGCAGCTCGTCGCGATCGACCGTCTTGAGCGACCCGTCGGGGTTCGCGCAGAACCAGAAATCGGTACCTTCTTCTGACAAGTCGGCGTCTCCCTGGGGGGCCGCTCTACCATCCATCGCGCCGCTCGGCGACGGCCAGCGCAAGGTATGTACGGGTTCCGGCGAAGTCGTGGGGCTCGAGTGCATGGCGGTGTTCCGTCCCGCGCCTGGTACGCCGCGTCGCTCAGGAGTCTTCCCGCCGCCGCGCCCAGAGCCCCGCACGGCCGCCGCCTTCGACCGCGCGAACCCGCTCGAGACCCGGCAGATCCCGAGTCAGCTCGCCGCGTTCCAGGCGGAAGCGCCCGCTGGGGCGTGGCCCCGGGAAGTCGACGGTGAACGTCGAGATCACCAGGCTTCCGCCCGGGATCAGCAGCGACCCGAGGCGTGGGAAGAGATCGCGGTCCAGGAAATCCGCCACCACCACCAAGCCGGCGGGCGGCGTGTCTGGCGGCAACTGCGTCAGGTCCACCTCGCGGGTGGCGACCGAGACGCCTCGGGCCGAAGCGTGAGCGAGCAGCTGCTCCAGGGCCATCGGGCTCACGTCCCACGCTTCGACCGCAAATCCGCGTTCGGCCGCGACCAGCGCGTGACGCCCGGTCCCGCAGGCGAGATCGAGCGCCCGTCGACCGCGACCTGGCCCGAGCTCGGCCAGCACTTCCGCCACGAAGGGATCGGGCGAGTGCGCCGGCTCGCCCTTCCCGAGCGCGTGACGCGCGTCCCATCGCTCGCGATCGCTCACCATCTTCGGAGTATAGCGATTGAGCCCGACTGCAAGACCGGCTATCGCCACCGCTCAGCTGCGAGAGGGAGAACCAATGCAACAGATGCCACAGGGGCAGCCGGCACCCGCCGGGCCGCCGATGGGTCACGCCCCGCCCGCCATGGCCTCGGCGGTCGCACACGAGATCACCCATGGGCCGTCGTTCGCGATGCTCCGCGTCGATCTCGCACCGGGTCAGACGTTGGTCGCCGAGGCCGGCGCCATGGTGGCGCGGAACCAGAACGTGCAGATGGCGGTGAAGCTCAACGCCTCGCCGTCTGCCGGGTTCATCGCCACGCTGAAGGCGATCATCATCGCCCTGATTCGCAAGTTCATCGGCGGCGAGACCTTCATCGTCAACCACTTCAGCGCACCGCAGTCGGGGCGCGTCTGGCTCGCGTCGTCGATGTCGGGTCACGTCGCGCACCGGCGCATGAACGGCGAGAAGTTGATCCTCTCGACGGGGGCATACCTCGCCCACGTGGGCAACCTCGAGATCAACATGAAGTTCGGGGGCCTCAAGGGGATCTTGGCCAAAGAGGGCGCGTTCTGGCTCGAGGTCAGCGGGGTGGGGGACCTGTGGTTCACCAGCTACGGCGGGATCGAGGTGATCGACATCACGCAGCCCTTCATGATCGATAACGGCCACATCGTCGGTTACGAGGGGAACCTGAACATGAGCGTGAAGCGCCCGGGCGGGGGGATGATGGGCCTCTTCGCCTCCGGGGAGGGCCTGGTCTGCGAGTTCACCGGTCAGGGTCGGGTCTACCTGCAGAGTCGCAACCTGAGCTCGCTGGTCAGCTGGCTGTCACCGCTCTTGCCTTGAGACGAGGACCGACCGATGAACTTCGACATTCAGTATCGGCCCGCGCACTCGCTGGCCAAGGTCAGCTTGAATCCCGGTGAGGCCGTCGTCGCCGAGAGCGGTGCGATGGTCGGCATGAGCACCAACGTGCAGATGCAGACCCAGAGTGGCGGGGTGATGAGCGGGCTCAAGCGCATGTTCGGCGGCGAGAGCTTCTTCCGCAACACGTTCACCGCGGCGAACGGCCCCGGCGAAGTGCTCTTGGCTCACTCGCTGTGCGGCGACATGGTCGTGCTCGAAATGACCGGGGCCGGCTACTTCATCCAGAGCTCGAGCTTCATTGCCTCGACGCCCAACGTGAACATCGAGACCAAGGTCGGCGGCTTCAAGAGCTTCTTTGCCGGCGAGGGGGTGTTCGTGCTGCAGGCCAGCTGTCAGGGGCCCGGGCAAGTGCTGGTCGGGGCCTTCGGGGGCATCCAAGAGCTGCAGTGCGACGGCAGCCTGGTGATCGACACCGGCCACCTGGTGGCGTGGGACGCCACGCTCACTTACACCGTCGGCAAGAGCGGCAGCGGGTGGGTCGCGTCGTTCTTGTCCGGCGAGGGCCTGGTTTGCCACTTCCAGGGCCAGGGCCGGATCTGGATCCAGACGCGCAACCCCGCGGGCTACGGGCAAGCGATCGGCGCGCTCTTGCCGCCGCGTTCCGGCTGAGAGGAAGCGAACATGCAGTACGACATTCTCGAAAAACCGGACTTCAGCCTGGTGCGCGTGGCCTTCCACCAACCGGGCGAGGCGCTCTTGGTCGAGGCCGCGGCCATGGTCGCCAAAGACAGCGCGCTCGAGATGCGCACGCAGATGCAGGGTGGCTTGCTCGGCGCGGCGAAGCGCAAGCTGCTGGGCGGCGAGAGCGTGTTCCAGAACACGTTCACGGCGACCGCGCCGGGGCAGCAGTTGTGGTTCGCGCCGGGGCCCGAAGGCGACCTCGAGGTCGTCGAGATGGACGGGCGCACCCCCATCTTCCTGTCGTCGGGCGCGTTCTTGGCCAGCGCTCCCACCGTGCAGCTCGACACCAAATGGGGCGGCGCCAAGGGCTTCTTCAGCGGTACCGGCATGTTCTTGCTGGTGGCGCAGGGCACCGGGCCGCTGTTCTTCTGTGCCTACGGCGGCATCCACGCGGTCGACGTCGGCCCGGCGGGCTACATCTGCGACACCTCGCACATCGTCGGCTTCACCGGTGGCCTCGAGTACACGGTGAACAAGGTCGGGGGCATGAAGAGCCTGTTTTTCAGCGGCGAGGGTCTGGTGTGCACGTTCCGCGGTCAAGGTCGGCTGTGGATCAGCACCCGTAACCCGTCCGGTCTGGTGAGCTTCGTCCAGCCGTTCCGCCGCGTGCAGAGCGGGTAGCCCGAATCGGTGCGTGTCTCGCCGCAGCCTGCTAGTCTGGCGGCTTCGGTGGAGACGCTGACATGAGCAGAGCTCTCGGGTGGTTGGGTCTTGGCTTTGCGCTGGCGGGCGTCGCGGTGGCGTGTAGCTCGAGCGACGACGGCGGCAAGGTGTGCGATCCCGGTGCGACCGCGGCGTGCAAAGGGGCGGGCGACTGCGACGGCACCTGGACCTGCGTGAAGAACGGGCTCGCTTGGGGCCAGTGCGAGTGCGGCTCGAACACCGGCGGCGCGGCGGGCAGCGGCGGGGCGGGCGCCGCCGGCGGGTTCGGGGGCTCGTCGACCGGCGGTACCGGCGCGGTGGCGCCCTGCACCCCGAACGGGAAGGACTCGGACGGCGATTGCTTCGGCGACGGCGACTGCAAGGACGACGACGCGGGCGTCAACCCGGGGGCCATCGACTACCCGGGCAACGGCGTCGACGAAGACTGCTCGGGTACCGCCGACGACTACGCCGCCTGCGACGAGTCCATCACCAGCCTGGGCGACCTGGACCCCCTCAGCGGCGCGCGGGCGCTCGGGCTCTGCCAGCTCACCACCAAGGAAGAGAAGAAGTGGGGCGTGATCCAGGCCAAGTGGGTGATGGCCGACGGCAAGACCGGCATGAACGAGAAGAGCCACGGCCTCTTGCCCAGCTTCGGCACCAATGTGCTGCCGCGCGAAGGCAAGCGCCTGCTGGCGCTGTCGAGCGGCACCGCACGGGAGCCGGGTGACGCAGACTACAAGCCCGTGTCCGGCTCGGACATGGGCACCGACGGCCTGGCGCCGACGGGTTTTCCCATCGACTCTCCGTCGTGCAAGGTCGTCACCGAGAAAGACAAGGCGACCCACGACCCGGCCGCGCTCGAGGTGTCGCTGCGCGTGCCGAGCAACGCCAAGAGCTTTCGGATCGACTTCAACTACTACACCTACGAGTTTCCGACCTACGTCTGCACCAAGTACAACGACTTCTTCGTCGCGCTTCAGTTCCCCGCCCCGAAGAACGCGCAGTCGGGCAACATCGCATTCGACGGCGAAGGGAACCCGGTCAGCGTGAACAACGCGTACCTTCGGGCCTGCAAGCCGCAGACCGCTGGCAACAAGCTCTTCGACTGCCCGCTCGGCGTGGGGCTCTTGGACCAGACCGGGTTCGACAACAGCGCCGCCACCGGCTGGCTGGTGACCCAGTCGCCGGTGACTCCACGCGGCCTCATCACCCTGCGCTTCGCGATCTGGGACATGGGCGACTCGGTGCTCGACTCGACGGTGTTGATCGACGCCCTCGCGTTCTCGCCCGACGAGGTGCCCCAGGCCGTCACCAGCCCGGTCCAATGAGGGTTTTCCCGGGATTTGTTCGTTATTGCGTTCATGCGCATAAAGACATATAGATCCCGGGCATGCAGTCCCTCCCCGGCGGCGAGACGCGCTGGCAGCTCTACCGGCTGCTGAGCGACCCGGTGCGCCTGCGGCTCTTGGCGCTGGCCGCAGAGGAAGAGCTGTCGGTCGGGGAGCTGGCCGAGCTCTTGGGCGAGGCCCAGCCCAACGTGTCGCGGCACGCGGCGCCGCTCCGACAGGCGGGCCTGCTCTGTGACCGTCGTCAAGGCACGCGCACGTTGGTCCGGTTGTCCGACGAGGCGGCGCGGGACGCGGTGGTGACGGACGCGCTGGCGGCGGGCCGACGCATGTGCGAGGCCGAGGGGAGCCTGGCGAGGGTCGCGGACGTGGTCGCGTCACGCGACGAGAAGACGCGCGAGTTCTTCGCGCAGCCCGGCGACGCCGAAGTCGGGCTCTCGCCCGAGCTGCCCCTCTACCTCTCGGCCTTCGCCGAGCTGATCGGTGATCGCGCTCTGGCGGTCGACGCGGGGACTGGAGACGGCGTGCTGCTCGATCTGCTCGCCCCGGTCTACCGGCGGGTGGTCGCCATCGATCGCAGCACGGCCCAGCTCGAGCGCGCGCGTCAGCGGGTTCGGGCCCACGGCTACACCAACGTGACCTTGATCGAAGATCAAATCGGCGGAGAGCGCGTGCGCGAAGCGGTCGGGGGCGGCGCCGACCTGGTGCTGGCGGTGCGCGTCTTGCACCATGCGCCCCGCCCCAAGGCGGCGCTGAAAGATCTGGCCGAGCTCGCGCGGCCGGGCGGCAAGGTCCTGGTCATCGACTATGCCCGCCACGAGGACGAGCGCATGAGCGAGCAGCAGGCCGACGTCTGGCTGGGCTTCTCGGAGCAAGAGCTCGCGGGCTTCGCCGCCGCAGCCAAGCTCGAGCACGTCCGCGTGGGTCGGGCGCCCGAGGGCGTCCCCCGCGTCGGCGTCGATGCTCACCTTCCGTGCCTGACATTGCTCGGCACACGACCCGAAACCGTGGCGGGCCCTCGGGCGCGTCGCCCACCGATCACCGATTGAAACAAGTAGGAGACATCATGACTCAGAGCGTCAGCGTCAGCGCCACGGGCAAGACCCCCGGCAAAGATCACTTCGTCAAGGACCTCGGGCTGGCCGACTGGGGCCGCAAAGAGATCACCGTCGCCGAGCACGAGATGCCCGGTCTGATGGCGACCCGGGAGAAGTACGGCCCGCAGAAGCCGCTCAAGGGGGCGCGCGTCGCAGGCTCGCTCCACATGACCATCCAGACCGCCGTGCTGATCGAGACCTTGAAGGATCTCGGCGCCGACGTGCGCTGGGCTTCGTGCAACATCTTCTCGACGCAAGACCACGCCGCCGCCGCCATCGCCGCCGCCGGCACGCCGGTCTTCGCCTTCAAGGGCGAGAGCCTGGACGAGTACTGGGACTTCACCTACCGCGCGCTGACCTGGCCGGACGGGAAAGGCCCGCAGCTGATCGTGGACGATGGCGGCGACGCCACCCTCTTGATTCACCGCGGGTACTACGCCGAGAAGAACCCCGCGCTGCTCGACGAGCCCACCGACAACCACGAGCTTCAGATCATCAACAAGCTCCTGAAGCGGGTGGCGAAGGAAGACCCCAAGCACTGGCACAAGGTGGTCTCCGACCTGGTCGGCGTCTCCGAAGAGACGACCACCGGCGTGCATCGCCTCTACCAGATGCAAGAGAAGGGCGAGCTGCTCGTCCCGGCCATCAACGTCAACGACTCGGTCACCAAGAGCAAGTTCGACAACGTCTACGGCTGTCGTGAGTCATTGGTGGACGGCATCAAGCGCGCGACGGACGTGATGGTCGCGGGCAAGGTCGCGATGGTGTGCGGCTTCGGTGACGTGGGCAAGGGCTGCGCCGAGGCGCTGCGTGGCCACCGCGCCCAGGTCTGGGTGAGCGAAATCGACCCGATCTGTGCGCTCCAGGCCTGCATGGCCGGCTACAAGGTCGCGCCGGTGGAAGACTCGCTCGCGCACGTGGACATCTTCGTCACCGCGACGGGCTGCTGCGACATCATCACCGCCGACCACATGGCGAAGATGAAGGACCAGGCCATCGTCTGTAACATCGGCCACTTCGACGACGAGATCCAGGTCGCCAAGCTGATGGCTTACCCCGGCGTGAAGCGCACCAACATCAAGCCGCAGGTGGACATGTTCACCTTCCCGGATGGCCACTCGATCTACCTGCTCGCCGAGGGGCGCCTGGTGAACCTGGGCTGCGCCACCGGTCACCCGAGTTTCGTGATGAGCAACTCGTTCACCAACCAGACGCTCGCTCAGATCGACCTCTGGACGAACAAGCGGCAGGTGGGGGTCTACACCCTGCCGAAGAAGCTGGACGAAGAGGTGGCGCGCCTGCACCTCGACAAGCTCGGCGCCAAGCTCACCACGCTCAGCGCGAAGCAGTCCGAGTACCTGGGCATTGCAGCGGAAGGCCCGTTCAAGTCCGACCAGTATCGGTACTGAGCTCGGCGAGCCGAGGACGGCGGCGCGTCGGCGGGGGCCGGCGCGCCGGCCGCCCGCGCTCACTGCTTGGCGAACCGCAGCGAGTGGCCGGCGAGAATGATCACGTCCCCGTCGTAGATCACTTTTCGCTCGACGCGACGGCCCTGGAACTGGATGCCGTTGGTCGAGCCCATGTCGACGATGTGATAGTGGCCCCGGAGCCATTCGACCGCAGCGTGCTGGCGTGACACGTTGGAGTCGTTGATGGCGAAGTCCGAGGCGTTTCGGCTGCGCCCGATGATGAAGCGCGGCTGCATGATCTGAGCGCGCTCCCCTTCGCAGTACAGGAAGATGGGGTAGGACGGCGGACCGTCGCTCACGGCCTGAGCGCTCAGCGGGCCGGCGTGGGGCGGCGCTGCGGGGAACGGCGGGGGCTGCGCGGGCTGTGCGCCGTAGGGCCGACCGTAGCCCCCGGGAGCGGGGGGCGTGACCGTCGACGGATGCATCGGCGGAGGGGGGGGCGCGCCGTAGCCGGGCTGAGCGCCGTAGCCCGGCGGTGCCCCATAACCCGGCGGCGGATGCGGGCTCGCTCCGTACGCCGGCGGCGGCGGCGCGTGAGCGGCCGGCGGGGGTGGCGGCGCGAAGTGAGCCGGCGGCGGAGGCGCCGACGGGACCCGCACGGGCGGCGGCGGAGGGCCGTGCCCCGAGACCATGGTCGGCGGATAGGGGGGCGGGCCCGGCGCGACCGGCGGGGGAGCTGCGGTGGGCACGCCGTGGGTGAATCGCCGAAGGGCCTCGGTGACCACGTCGTCCACCGGGCGTCCGCTCTGCCACGCCATGCGCTCGCAAGCTGCCCACAGCTCGTCGGGGCATACGAAGGAACGGGGGCGGGCGGCCATTTCGCGGTCGCCATCATACAGCCCCCCCTCGGGCAGGGCGCAGCTTTCGGCGACTGGCCTCGACCTGGGGAGTCTTGCGCGCTTTCCTGGCAGGTCACTGTTCGCCGGCGAGCTCGAACTACCGGCAGGTCTGAACGTTTCGCAGCTCTTTGGCCGGCTCGCAGGACAAGGTCGAGATCTCGCAGTCCGACAGCCAGCGGCCCTGCTCCCCGCAGCCCGGGCTCGGGCCCTGCCACCCCGCGTCGGCCCAGCATTTCGTGGGGATCCCGAGGATGGTGCTGGTTCGGCAGCCGCCCGCGACCAGGTCGTCCTTCTTCGCCCCCTTGCCGTCACAGTCGTAGTCGAAGCTGCCGTCCCCGCGGTGCTGCTCGTAGTACCGCGTTTGGCCGGGGTGGGCCTCGGGGTTCTCGTCGTAGCAGTCGAGCGCATTGGACACGTGGCCGGGAGGTTGCTTGCTCGCGCGCTGACTGTGCGCCTTGTCGCCGTAGCCGTCACGATCGAGGTCCCGATACCAGACCGGGTCGGCGCAAGGCAGCGCGTGATCGTTGGCGAGCTCGGTCAGGCGCTCGTGGATCGGCGTGAGCACGTCGACCAACACGCTACGCAGACTGTTGTCGGCCTCGGAGCTGCCCAGCACCGTGCCCGCGAGGCTGCGGTTCGCACACAAGCTGTTGTTCGGTTTGGGCAGCGCGAGCTGGCGAGCGGCGCCCTCGATCACTTCGATGCTCTGAGCCAGCGTGCTCTTCTCGTTGTCGCCGAACGCACCGTCGGTGCTGGCCGAGGCCGCTCTCAGCGGCGCCGCCAGGTTCGGGACGTCGCCGAGCGCACGCCCCGACAGCGTGCGCAGGCCGATCTCGCGCAGGCCCGCCAGGACGCTGCGGCGAGCTCGGGCCGCCCTTACCCGCCCGCACGTGCCGGCCGCGGCGAGCGCCGGCGCCGCCGACTCGAGCTGCGCCGCCACGTTCAGCTTCTCCTTCGCGCGGAGGGTGATCGTCCACCTCGACGACTTCTTCTGATCGACCTGGAAGCCGGCGCCGGCCTCGCGCACGGCGAGCTCACGCCCCGACGAGGTCTTGGCCGAGAGCGTGATCACCGGAACCGCCGCCAGGACCTTCGCGGTGTAGACCAGGGGCTCTCGGCTGTCGCAAATCTGGCTCACGCAAGCCTCGAGGCTCTGGCGCGTGCTCGACCCTTCCGGTGTCGCCCCGAGCTCCTGGCCCAAGATCTCGGCCACGCTCGACAGGACCCGCATCTCGGCGTCCTCCAGCGAGACGTCGATCTCGAGCTCCCGCTCGTCGTCGGCCAAGACCCGTACGCTGGGGGCCCAGGGGCCGAGAAACCCGAGGTCCAGCGAGCCGCCCCGGGCCAAACGCTGGCGCGACGAGTGGCGGAAGCGCAGATCACCCACCGGTCGCACGTTCATGCGCAGGCGCGTCGCCGCGTCACCGTCCCCCGCGAAGCAGGCGTTAACGAAGTCGCTGCGCTCGGGGTTTGCCTTCGGCCCGAAGAAGCCCGCAACCAGGAAGTTCGGCACCGACAGGCACGCCAGGCCGCGCGTCGCCGGGCTCGCCAGCACGGCGTCGACGGCACTGCACCAGCCCTGAGGCGGCACCGGCGCGCGTTCCGCCGGTCGCGGACCAGGCTCGGCGCCGCCGCAACCCGCGATCGCAACCAGCAGCCCGAGCCAGCGCCACGACATGCTCGTCGGCACGATGGGCTGCAGCGCCGGTTCAGTCAAGCCGACCCGAAGCGCTTGCTGCCCGCGGCGCGCTCTTCTACGGTCCCCACACCATGGCAGAGCAAGTTCGCGCCTCCCACATCCTCCTCATGTACTCGGGCTCGGCCCGATCGACGGCGACGCGCACCCAGGCCGACGCGAAATCACAGATCCAGACGTTGAAGACTCAGATCGACGGTGGCGCGGACTTCGCCGATCTCGCGCGGCAGCACTCGGACTGCCCGTCGGGTAAGAGCGGCGGTGACCTCGGAAGCTTCGGTCGGGGGCAAATGGTCGGCCCCTTCGAAGAGACCGCCTTCGGCTTGCCCGTCGGCGGCACCAGTGGCGTGGTCGAGACCCAGTTCGGCTACCACATCATCCGCCGCACCGGCTGACCCTCAGCGCTGCCACTGCTGGTAGGCGTCGCGCAGGGCCCGGACCAGCTCTGCCCGGCCCAGCTGCGTGCTGACGCGGTCGGTTTCGAGCGGAATCAACGAGGCGCGCACGCTGCGAGCCAGGGCGATCAGCTCCGACGGGTCGAAGTCGAGCAGCTCGCGGGGGATGATCACCGCGAACGGTCGGAGCTCGGCCGCCCGGCTGGTGACCGAGGCCATGTCGCAGAGCTCGAGCCGCGCCCCCGCGGCGATGGCGGTGCTCTGGCGGCACAGGGTGGCCAGCTTCGAGTCCACACCCACCAAGAGTGCACACGGAACGACACGTTGCGGAGCGGTCGGGCCGAGAGGGGGCTTGCGCACGGGGGCGCGAGTCTACAACGATGCGCCGGCCGCCGCGCGAGTATAGAGTGCCGCGCATGCGCTTTCTGCGGACCGGCCTGGTCCTCGTCATGGGTTTCGCGCTGGGCACGTCCGTCGGCTGCGGGCCGTCGCGCGGTGCCCCGCGCGACGCAGCCGAGATCGCGCGGCAAGAGGCGTCGCGCCGGCTGGCGGGCGATTGGCTCCTGGTCTCGTATCAGCCCGAGACCCCGCTCGAGCCGATGTTCGCCGGGCTGCTCGCGGCGCAGATGGGAACACTGGTGGCCCGTTTCGACGGGCAGCAGATGACCGCGACGGGCACCGGGGTGGCCACCACCCGGCGGTATCGCGTGACCCAAGCGAACGGCGATCGGGTCGCGGTCGTCACCTACGACGAGAGCGGCATCGCGTACGACGCCGTCGGCGAGTTCAAAGGCAACGAGCTCTGGTTCGCCTCGCTCACCATCCCCTGGCGCGGGCGTGGCGTCTTGCGGCGCGTTCGCTGAACGCCCCGCCTATTTCTGCAGCCGAGCGATCCCGTCTTTGGCCAGGCCCGCGAGCGCCTGGTCGAGCTCGGCCACCGGTTGTTCGAACTCGACGGCCACGCGATGCGGCCAGATCCCCTCCGGATCGTCCAGGTTCTTCTCGACGCGTACGACCCTACCGGTGACCTTCTTCTCTTCGCTACCCTCGGGCGGAAGCTGAACCACGATGTTGACCTGCGCCCCGACCTCGAGCGTGGTGGCGGTCACGAGCAGCATGCCCAGGCCGCTGGCGTTGTGGCTGATGGCCATGCCTTCCTCGAGCTCGGCCACCTGCACAGGCAGCCAGACGGTGTATCGAGGTGCGCGCCGCTCCACGGTGCTTCGAGGATACCCGAACTCGGCCGCGCAGTCAGGCCTCGTCGTGGGGCAAGCTCACCCGGGGCGCGCGTAGGTAGACGTAGGGCGTGTACGCGAGGAAGTTCGAGACGCGGGAGGTGTAGGCGTCGGCGTAGCGCTCGAGCTGTCGGGCCAGGTAGCTCTTGTCGAGCCCGGCGCGCATCAGCAGGCCCCACCGGGGGTTGAACAACGAGCCAGCCTCCTCGGCCAGCGGCGCGATCTGAGCGTCGAGCGCGCCCAGGCGGGTCTTGGTCCTGGCCATGCGCTCCCGGAGCGCCGCCGGGTCGCCGACCGCGGCCTTTCGTTCGATCCGCTCCGCGGCCAGGCGCAAGGTCGAATAGACGTGCTCCTCGCGCTCCTTTTCGGCCATCAGACGGCTGAGCTCGGCTTGCTTCGGCCGGAACGCCTCGACGTCCAGGATCTCTTTCTCGATGTCACGCACCACCAGCGCGGTGCGCCAGCGCAAGAGGTCCTTGGTCACGTGCACGTCCGAGTAGAGATGGTCGCCGACGTACAGGATCTCTTCGGGAGAGAGCCCGAGGTGCGCCTCGAGGATACGTGCGTTGCCGCCCAGGTACGCTCGCCCCGGTTGCATGCCCTCTTCGACCGGACGAAGCAGGCCCGACTCGTCCACCACTTCGAAGATGGGGTTCTGGGCCGTGAAGAAGTCGGGCTTGCGCGCGCGCACCAGGCTCACGTCGAACAGGTCGCGCCAGGTCATGCCCTGCGGCAAGTACGGATCGAACGCGTACCGCATCATCGCGCACGTGTAGCCCCACTCGGAGTTGGTCACGAGCAAGAGCTGCTTGCCCGAGCCCTTGAGGTCGAGCAGGCAGCTCGGGAGCTCGGGGTCGAGCTCGACGAACTCGGCCGGCGCTTTGATGATCTCGGCCTTGAGATCGCCCTCGGCATGTGTTCGATCGATTGCACCCCGCACGATCTTGTACAGCTCGGCGTACCCGAGCCCCGGGGGGAGCTTTCCCCGGTCCAAGAGGTCCACACACTGCGCGTAGAGCAGGGCCTCGGACAGCGAGAACAGCGTATTCAAAAAGACCCAGCGCGGCTCACGAAGGTCCACCACCACCCGCGAGTAGGTGGCACGCTGCGCCTCGAACTCGAGGGTGTGCGTCCCGTGCACCGCGCGCATCACGTAGCCGAACCGACTGGCCTTGATCAGGTTTCCGAGCTCCAAATCGACGATCAGCCCGAGGATCACGAAGCTCGCGTCGAACTCGAGGTCGGCCACGGGCCAGCCACGGGCATCGAGGCGAGCGCGCGCACGCTCCCATGCGCGGCGCTCCCAGACCTCGGTCTTGTAGTGGACCAGCGTGTAGTCCATGTCGAAGCCCACGGCCCGAATCGCCCGCAGGTTCAGCGTGCGGTTGCAGAAGATCCTCCGCTCGGGGGCGGGCGGGGCGGCCTCGCCGGGCGGGGTCGTCACGTCGGGACGCGGTCCAGAGCCCGCTCGAGGAACGCGATCAGCACGCCGCGAGCATGCTTCGTCGGCCGCTGAAGGTAGTTGTATGGGCGAGGGATGCCGGTTCTGAACAAGCACAGCACCGCTTCTTCGTAGGCCAGGACTCGGGCCTCGGCGGTCGTTTTGACTTGCGGCGTCGCAGCCAGGTCGCGCAGCACCGCGCCGAGCTGTGCGCACTCGCCGGGCGTGCTCGGCAAGTTGGGAGCGGCGGTGTCGGTCGGGCAACAGGCCCCTCGCACCACGGCAGACGCCGCGAGCTCGAACCAGCCCAGGGCCGACCACTCTCGCATCCCCGGCGTGACCTTGCCGGCACCCGAGACCACCAACCGACGATGGATCTGCGAGTTGATGCCGCGGAAGTCTTTGTCCTCGCACAAGAACCCGAAGTCCTCGCGGCCCGTCAGCGTGTCGCCCTCGAAGTGGGACGCCACGCAGCGAGCGCGGTCTTCGGGTGCCGGCGGCGCGGGAAGGGCCGCGGCCGGGGCGGCGGGTGTGGTCGACGCTGCGGGTGCCGCGCGGACTTCGGCCGCCGGCGTCGACACCGCCACTCGGGCGGGCGCGCTCGACGGCGGGGAGGGGGCGCGGGTGATGATGCCGCGGTTGTTCAGGAAGAGGAGCACACCGACGCCGATGGCGACCAAGACCACGAGGGCGACGATCACCAGGATCGGGCGCCGGCTGGCCCGGCGCATCTGTAGCTCGTCGTCGATCGGAAGCGCGATGCCCGTCGGCGGCGGGCCCGGGATGGAAGGAGGGAACGCCGAGATCGGCGGAGGGAACGCCGAACCCGGCGGCGGGAACCCGTGCGCTGGCGCGGGGGCGGGCACCGGGGCCATGGGCGCCGGTGGGGGCGGCGGCGCGTCGAAGGGGGAGCCCGGCATCTGCGGCGGTTGGTGGACCGGTGCTTCGCGGGGCGGGACTACCGGAAGATCCAGCGCGGGCGGCTCACTCGGCGCGGCCAGCGCGCGCCGGATGTCTTCGATCGGTGCCGAGCCCATCACCGTCGTCTGGTCGTCCTCGTCGTCGTACCCGCGGGGCATGTCGTCGGGCGCTGGTTCCGAGTCGGCCACGCCGGCGGGTGAGGGAGGTGGGGGAGGTGGGGGAGGTGGAGACGGGGCGGGTCGAGCGGGCTCCGGCTCGGCCTCGACCGGAACCGGCGGAATGCTCGGCATCGGCACGGGGCGGTCGTCACGCATCGCCTTGGCGATGTCCTCGGTACTCGTCGCCACCACCGTCGCGACGTCCTCCCACTCCGACGCGCCCTCGCTGCGCGGCTCCCAGCGCTCGAGCGCCTCGATCAGCTGATCGGCGGTGCCGCGGCGGCGGGCGGTGTTCGCGACCAGGCCGAGCGACAGAAGCTCTTGCAGGCCGTCGTCGTTCACGCCCAGATCCTTGAGGCGCTGAAGCTGGCCGCTGGCGATGCTCTTCAGGAGCTGGTCCTTGGTGTCCCCGCGGAACGGGGGGCTGCCAGTGAGCGCCGAGAACAGCGTCGCGTGGAGCGCCCAGGTGTCGTCGGCTCCGCTCGGGCCCCGGCCCTGCAGGCGCTCGGGTGCGCAGTAGGCCCCGCTGGTCGGGGCCAAGAGCTGAGTCAACGTCGGCCCCTGCCGCCCGCCGGCCGGCTCGATGACGATCGAGCGGGGCGAGATCGCGCCGTGTGCCCCTCCGGCGGCGTGCAGCGCGACTACTCCCTGGCACAGGCGGATCCAGAGGGTGATGGCTTCGGCCGGCGTGAGCCGAGCGGTCTTGAGTGCCTGGTGCAGCGTCTTGCCACTGACGTGCTCGGCGACGACCACCGCGCCGCCCGCCGGCGCGCCGTCGGGCACCGCGTCCGCCGCCGGAGCATCGACCACCTCGATGATTCCCGCGAGGTGCGTGTGCCGCAATCCGACCACGCCCATCAGGGCGGCGACGCGGGCCGTCGGCAACACCGAGGCGACCACGTCCTTCCCGGTAGTTTCATCCTGGGCAAGCCACGTGGGCGCCTTCGTCCCGGAGTCGAGTCGGGACTTGAAGCGGTAGCGCCCGCTGAGGAGTGCGGTCGGAGCCTGCATGCGTGGATCTCGATCGACGGCCACTTTACATCAGGCCCTCGGGCGAACCCCACCATTTGGCGCGGCGCGCACTTAGCGAAGCGCTCCGGACGAACGCGCAGGGCCGGCCTCCGCACATTACCCGACCGGCAGAAAGCCCGGCGGATCGCCCGGTCCAGCTGTCGATCGGGCGAGGGGCCCACGACGCCCTTGCTCCGCGCCTGGACTGATAGGAAGATCGTGTATTGCGGTTCATGGAATGAGCACACCAGGTGCACAGCGCGGGTCGGGGCACGACGACCCCCCGTCGGGGGTGACCGCGTCCGCGGGGCCCTATCGGCCGGGCGAGATCGTCGACGAGAAGTACATCCTGATTCGCAAGATCGGCGAGGGCGGGATGGGTACCGTCTGGGTGGCGCACAACAGCGTGCTCGACGTCCACTGCGCCGTGAAGATGATCGAGGCAGGCTCGAAGCAAGTGGCCGATCGCTTGCTCGACGAGGCGCGTGCCGCCGCTCGGTTGGGCCACCCCGCCATCGTGCGCATGCTCGACTATGGAGAGACCAGCCGCGGGGATCCGTTCCTGGCGATGGAGCTGCTCGACGGAGAGGATCTCGCGCAGTTGATGGAGCGACAGGGGCGCTTGCCCGAGGTCGAGGCCGTGCAGATGCTCTTGCCCATCGCCCACGCGCTGGCGGCGGCCCACGCCAAGGGCATCGTGCACCGCGACGTAAAACCCGAGAACATCTTCCTGGCGCGCGACGACGTCACGACCACTCAGCCGAAGCTCCTGGACTTCGGGATCGTCAAGGTGGAGTACTCGAGCCGCCGCCTGACCATCGACGGCGCCGTGCTGGGCACGCCCGACTACATGTCGCCCGAGCAGGCCAAGGGTGAAGAGATCAACGGTCAGACGGACCTGTGGGCCTTCGGTGTGGTGCTGTACGAGCTGATTGCCGGACGTCGCCCCTTCGACGGCGACAACTACAACGCGCTGATGTACGCCATCATCAACGCCGAGCCGAAGAGCTTGACCGAGGTCGGCATCGCCGACCAAGAGCTGAGCGCCATCGTGCAGCGGGCGCTCAGGAAGGACCAAGCCGAGCGCTGGCCCAGCATGCGCGATCTGGGGGAAGAGCTCGCGCTCTGGCTCGAGAGCCGGGGCGTCAGCGACGACATCACCGGGACCTCGCTCCGCCGCAGCTGGCTCGCCGACACCGAGAGCAAGCGCATCGAGCTGCCGCCCTACGTGCGGGACTCGTTGCGCGCAGCCGCGGGCGAACGCCCGATTTCGCGTGAGGTCCGCAAGGTGCGCGCCTTGCCCACCGAGGCCCAGGCCGAAGTCGCGGGCGGGAAGCACGTGAGCGAGCAGAGCCTGGTGGCCATCGCGCAGTTGCACGCCATCGGCGACCCGGAAGAGTTGCTGCGCAAGGCCGCGCGGCGCCGAAATGTCGCGGTGGTCCTCGGCCTGATCGCGGTGGTCGTGGCGGGCGTGGCCGGGGTGCTGATCGGAACCGGGATCATCGCGATCTGAGAAGAGTCAGACTGCCTGCTCTTTGGTCTTCGCGAAGCGCACGTCCGGCCAGTCTTTCTGCGCGGTCTCGAGGTGCCAGTTGTTGCGCGCCAAGAACACCGCGGCGCCGGTGTGATCTTCGGCCATCGCCGCTCGGTTGGCCTCGACGAAGCGCTTCATGACCTGGGCGTCGGCGGCGTCGACCCAGCGCGCCGTGTAGAGCTGGGTTCCCTCGAAGTGCACCGGGATGTCGTACTCGGTGCGGATCCGATCGGCGAGGACGTCGAACTGCAGAGCCCCGACCACGCCGACGATGAAGTTCGAGCCGAAGTGCGGCTTGAACACCCGGGCGGCGCCCTCTTCGGCCAGCTGCTCCAGGGCGCGCGTCAGGTGCTTGGTGCGCATCGGGTCAGCGGGGCGCACCGCCTGCAAGAGCTCGGGGGCGAAGCTGGGGATGCCGGTGAACTGCAGCGCCTCGCCCTCGGTCAGGGCGTCGCCGATGCGCAGCGTGCCGTGGTTGGGGATGCCGATGATGTCGCCGGCGAAGGCCTCTTCTGCCAGCTCGCGATCGCGGGCCAGGAACAGCACCGGGTTGTGCAGCGTCATCTGCTTGCCCGAGCGCACGTGAAGCAGCTTCATGCCGCGCTGAAAGTGCCCCGAGCACAGGCGGAGGAAGGCGATCCGGTCGCGATGCTTCGGGTCCATGTTCGCCTGGATCTTGAACACGAACCCGGTGACCGCCTCTTCGGTCGGCTCCACCCGGCGAACCGTGGTCTTCTGTGGGCGAGGGGACGGCGCGAGGCGGAGCAGGCCGTCGAGCAACTCGCGCACCCCGAAGTTGTTGAGCGCGCTGCCGAAGAACACCGGCGTCATGTGCCCGCCACGATAGGCCTCGAGGTCGAAGCGCGGGCACAGCCCTCGGGCCATCTCGACTTCCTCGCGCAGCGTCCGGACCTCGCGCTCGGGGACTTCGCGGTCGATCAGCGGGTCATCGAGCCCGCGACACTCTTTCACGTCGCCCCCGGCGCGGGCCGCGCCCCGCTCGACCAAGAGCAGGCGCTCTTGGAACAGATCGTAGCAGCCCAAGAAATCGCGCCCCATTCCGATCGGCCAGGTGGCAGGGGTGACGTCGAGCGCCAGCCTCTCCTCGATCTCGCTCATCAGCTCGAACGGATCGCGGCTGTCGCGGTCCATCTTGTTGATGAAGGTGATGATCGGGACGTCCCGGAGCCGGCAGACCTCGAACAGTTTGAGGGTCTGCGCCTCGATACCCTTCGCGGCGTCGATCACCATCACCGCCGAGTCCACCGCCGTCAGCGTGCGGTAGGTGTCTTCGCTGAAGTCCTGGTGCCCCGGCGTGTCGAGCAGGTTGAAGTTGCCGGCCCGGTACTCGAAGGTCATGGCCGAGACGGTCACCGAGATGCCGCGCTCTTGCTCGACCTTCATCCAGTCCGAGTGCGCGCGCCGGCGCTCGCCGCGGGCCTTGACCGCGCCCGCGAGCTGAATCGCGCCGCCGAACAGGAGCAGCTTCTCGGTGAGCGTGGTCTTGCCCGCGTCGGGGTGCGAGATGATGGCGAACGTGCGCCGGCGGGAGACTTCAGTCGGCAGGTCGGACACTTTTCGGCCGCGGACTATGAAGGAGAACCGCCGGACCTGCCAGGCGCTCCTTCACACTATTTCACGCTTCGGATCGGACTGGCGCAACACGCGGGCCCCATCCTGCCCCCCGAAACGGAGGTCACGATGTTCGGATTTTTGCTGGGAACGGCCTGCCTGGTCGGGTTGATCTGGGTCGTCAAAGGCCCGCGCCACCACGCCTGCCGGCGCTGGGACTCGCGCCATTTCGGCGAGGGCGACCCAGGGCGCGGCTGGGGAGGCCGCGCGCTTCAGCGCTGGCTGTTCGAGCGGCTCGACACCACCCCCGGCCAAGAGCGGGTGATGCGGAGCGCGATGGACGACCTGACGGACGGCCTGCACTCGGCGCGTCGTGAGCTTCAGGATTCGCGCAAAGACCTGGCGCGAGCGCTGCGCGCCGATTCGTTCGACGCCGAGGCGCTGGGCGAGGTCTTCGCCAAGCACGACGCCGCGCTGGCAGCGCTGCGCCGCACCGCCGTCGAGAGCCTTTCGCGCACTCATGAGGTGCTCGACGAGCGCCAGCGCCAGCGCCTGGCCGACCTGATCGAGTCCGAGCGCGGCCGGCGCTGGCACGGCCCCTACCGAAGCCACGCCTGAAAGGAGAGAAGAGTCATGCGAAGGAAACTTCTGATTGGGGCCCTGGCCCTGGGCACGCTCCTCGGCTACGGCGGCTGCGCCGCCCGCGCCCTCCACCACCGTTCCGAGCAGCACCCCTGGGGCAGCCGGCGCGCGAGCTTCGAACGCCGCGTGGCCGAGATCTGCACCGATGCTGCTCTGCGAGCGAAGGCCGAGCCGCGCTGATAGAGTCGCGAAATGGCGCTTCGGGTCCTCTTGATCGACGACGACGCCCGGCTCGCGGAGCTGCTCTCGGGTTACCTGGCTCAGCACGACGTGGTGCTGAGCCACGCCCGGGACGGCATCGCTGGGATCGCTCGGCTCGACACCGACGCGTTCGACGCCGTGCTCCTCGACGTGATGATGCCTGGAATCGACGGGCTCGAGGTGCTGCGGCGGCTGCGCAAAAAGAGCAAGCTGCCGGTGATCATGCTGACCGCCCGCGGCGACGAGTCCGACCGGGTGGTCGGGCTCGAGCTCGGCGCCGACGACTACATCCCGAAGCCGTTCAGCCCCAGGGAGCTACTGGCGCGAGTCCGCGCGGTTCTGCGGCGGGCCCAACCCGATCTGGCCGGCGAGCGGGTGTTCGCCCAAGACCTGGTGGTCGACGTGGGCGCGCGGCGCGCCACGGTCGCGGGCCGCGAGGTCGAGCTGACCGGGATCGAGTTCGACATCCTGGTGGCCCTCGTCCGCCGCGCCGGCCGTGTGGTCCCGCGCGGCGCGCTGCTCGGTGAAGCGGGGCGCGGGGACGTGGCCGTCGGCGAGCGCACGGTCGACGTGCACATCTCGCGCTTGCGCAAGAAGATCGGTGACGACCCCAAGAACCCGCAGCGCATCCGGACCGTGCGCGGCATCGGCTACGTGCTGCCTCGCGAGGCACCGTGAGGGGCTTTCGGCACTATGTTCGCTCGCGCCTGCACCGCCGGCTGTTCGTCTGGTTCGGTGCCTCGATCGTCGTCACCGGGGCGGTGGTGGCCCTCGCCGCCCACCTGGTGCTCGGTGGGGCCGACGGCGGATGGCGAAACACGGTGGGTCGGGGCAAGGCGTTCGTCGAGCACCAGCTGGCCGAGAGCTGGGACGACCCCGTGCGCCGCGACGGGTTCGTTCGGGGGCTGTCCCGGGATCTGGGCATGAGCGTCGTGCTCGAAGATCCGCGGGGTGAGCGGATCGACTCCTTCGGGCTGCCTTGCCCGCGCCCCGACCTCGAGACTCCCGTTCGGCGGGACCACCGACTGCTCGGCACCGCGAAGATCTGCTTCGCCAAGCGCGAGCGTCGCGCGGGCTTCGCGTTCTTCGGCTTGCTCGGCCTGGCGACGGTCATGCTCTGGGGCGCGTCCGGCGTGATCGCTCGCCGGCTGGTGCTCCCCTTGGGCGAGCTGGTGCGGGTCGCGGACCAGATTGGCCGGGGCAACCTGGCCGCTCGAGTCACGCTGCGCCGGAGCAAGGTCGGAGAAATTGGCGATCTGGCAGACGCCATCAACGACATGGCCGACCGCATCCAGCGTCAGATGGCCGATCAGCGCGAGTTGCTCGCGGGCGTCAGCCACGAGATCCGCTCGCCGCTGGCGCGCCTCCGCGTCTTGGCCGAGATGGCCCGGGAGCACACCGGGAAGATCGGCGAAGACATCGAGCGTGAGGTGCTCGAGATCGACTCGCTGGTGGGCGAGCTGTTGGCCAGCTCGCGCCTCGACTTCGGCGCGGTCGAACGGCGGGCCGTCGATGCGCGCGAGCTGGGTGAACGCTGCCTCGAGCGGTGCGGGGTCGGGCTGGCCGTCCTCGAGTGTGAGCCCCAGACCGTCGAAGTGTCGGGTGACCCGACCTTGCTCGCGCGCGCCCTCACCAACCTGCTCGAGAACGCCAAGCAGCACGCCGGCGAGGTCTCGAAGCTGAGGGTGACGCGCGAAGGTGGCAGCGTGGTGTTCGCGGTCGAAGATCGCGGACCGGGCTTCTCGGAGCAGGACCTGGCGCGTGCCTTCGAGAAATTCGTGCGCGGCGAGAAGAGCGCCGGTTCGTCCCTTGGGCTCGGCCTCTCGTTGGTGCGCCGCATCGCCGAGGCTCACGGCGGACGCGCCTTTGCCGAGAACCGCGCCGAGGGTGGCGCGCGGGTCGCGTTCAGCATTCCGGAGAGTGGCTGACGCCGAGCTCGTCCAGGACGGGCTCGAGGTCGGCGACGACCTTCACGGTGAAGCCCGCGACCTGCAGCGCCATGGTCGCCACGCCCACGCCCATCTTCACCAGCTTGGCCTGGGGCGAGAGCGCGATCACGATGCGCTCGGTGCGGCCGCGAACGTCGAGCCCCCACTGGGTCATGAGCGCGCGCGTCTCGGGGGTGTACGAGCGCAGCTTGCGCCAGTCGTGGAGGTAGATGGCCCGCTCGTCGCCGCGGCGGCGCCGGTCGAGCGCGTCGCTCGCGCGCACCGAGAGGAAACGCGCCACCTCGGCGTCGGCGTCCACCTGGTCACCCACTTGGGTCAACATCCCGAAGGGCCGAACGAACCACGCGCGGAAGCCCGAGGGCGGGTGGACCAGATCGGGGGCATGGCCATCGAACTGGCCGTCGGTCAGGCGCGGCTTGGGGCGGGTGATGGGCCCAGGGTAACCAGCTCGACGGTCGCTGCCAATTCGCGGGTTTTCGCCTATGCTCAGGGGCGCTGGCGGAAGCGATGCCGAAGGACGATCTGTCGGACACCGAGATCACGCGCGTGAAGCAGTCGCGCGAGTCTCTGGGCCCGCCTGCGACGGCGCCCGCAGTTCCGCCGCGCCCGGCGTCCATCCCGCCGCGCCCGGCCCTCGCGCCGCCGCGGCCGGCCGCGGGCAGCGCCGCGATCCCGCGCCCGGCTCCC
>JACPVJ010000001.1 GCA_016191785.1 Myxococcales bacterium
CGGCGCCGCCGGCACCGGCAGTTCGGGTGGCGAAAGCGGCGCGGGGGGCACCGGCGGCACCGGCGGGGTCGGCGCAGGCGGCGCCGGCGGCGCCGGCGGCGCGGGCGGCGGCGGCGGTGCCGGCGGCGGAACCACGCTCCCGAGCTGCAACGCACTCTACGGCAGCCTCGCCGGCGCGCTGCAGGTGTGCGACGCCACCGCCGCGCAGTGCACCCTCGCGGTCGACACCGATCCGAACGATGGGGACGCCGGGCAAACCTGCGGCGCGCTCTGCGCGGGGGGCGGCGGTGAGTGCCTGAAGGCCTTCGACAACGGCGCCGGGCAGTGCGTGCTCGACACGACCGACCCCCGACCCTGCACCGACGCCACGATGAGCGAGGGGATCTGCGTTTGCTCGCGCGGCTGCGGCTCCGGGCCACCCTGCTCGGGCGGCAAGAAGTGCAAGGCCGGCACCTGCGCCTGAGGCCCCTGCCCGTTTCCACCGGCAGAACGGGCACGGGCGGCGCTTGCCTGGCCCGATCCGGATCGGGCGTGTTAGCCTTTCTTGGAACGTCAGCCAGCTTGCTTTCGCCATGAAAGAGACGGAAGCCCTCCCCACGGGAAAGGTCGTCGCCGGTCGGTACCGCGTGCTGCAGCGGCTCGGCGAGGGCGGCATGGGGTCGGTGTACCGCGTCGAGCACGTCCACACCGGGCAGGAGGTGGCGCTGAAGGTCCTGAACGCCAAGATGGTGCAGGACCAGATCGCGCTTGAACGGTTCCGGAGAGAGTCGCGGGCCACGGTGCGCATCCAGAGCGACCACGTGGTCCAGGTCACCGACGCCGATGTCGCGCCCGAGCTCGGGGGTGCGCCATTTCTGGTGATGGAGCTGCTCCGCGGTCAGAGCTTCGACCAGCTCTTGGCGGGGGCGGCGCTGGCGCCGTCGACGACGCTCACGTACCTGGGTCAGGTCGCGCGCGCCCTCGACAAGGCCCACGGCCTGGGCATCATTCACCGCGACATCAAACCCGAGAACCTGTTCTTGACCGAGCGCGAAGACGGGACACCGCTCGTCAAGCTGCTCGACTTCGGGATCGCCAAGCTGACCGATGGCGCGGACCTCTCTTCGAAGACGGCCACCGGTGCGATCTTCGGCACGCCGCTCTACATGGCGCCGGAGCAGATATTGGGGCAGCCCGACCGCATTTGCCCCCAGACCGACGTGTGGGCCCTGGGCGTGCTGGCGCATCGCATGTTGACCGGCGCCGAGCCGTGGACGGCGCAGACGCTGCCGCACCTGGTCGCGCAGATCGCCTACGAACCGATCCCGACTCCCAGCCAGCGCGGCTCGACGCTCGGGCCGGGCTTCGACGGCTGGTTCGCGCGGGCTTGCGCGCGCGAGCCGAGCGAGCGCTTTGGTTCCGCGTCGGAGGCGATCGTGGCGCTGGCCGCGGCGCTGGGCGTCGAAGGGCTCGCGCTCAGCCAGAGCAGCGCCCTCGACTCGGGCCGACACGTCATCAGAACGAATCGGGACATCGCGCTGGCGGAGACCGCGGTGTCTCCCCTGGGGTCGGACACCCTGGCCGCACAGGTCGCGCCCAAGAAGGGCTCGGGCAAGGTGGTGATGCTGGCTGCGGTGGTGGGCATCGGCGCGCTCCTGGGCATCGGCATCTGGCTGGCGTCGCGCTCGCCGATCCCTTCCAGCGAGCCGCCCGCCGCGGCGGCCGCGCTGCGAACCTCCGAGCCGACGACCCCGGCGCCGCCGGGCACACCCAGTGTCGAGGTCGCGGTCAGCCCGCCGCCGGTGGCGACGCCCAGCGTCGCGTCCGACACCCCCACAGCGCCGACCGCGCCCCGGCCCGCCGGCAAGGGCGTGAAGCCGACGGCGGGCGAGACCAAGCCGACACCGAAACCGACGGGCGGGACAGTCGACCCGCTGGACATGGGAAGGAAATGATCCGCCTCCGCTCTACGCTCGCGCTCGTGGCGCTCTCGCTCGTGACCTCGGCTGCCTCGGCTCAAGGCGACGCCGCCGCCGCAGAGCAGCTCTACAAAGAAGGCAAGGCCCTGGTGAAGAAGGGCGACTACGCCGCGGCCTGTCCCAAGCTCGAAGCGAGCTACAGGCTCGACAAGGGCCTCGGCACGCTCGTGAACCTGGCCGACTGCCACGAGCGGATCGGCAAGCTGGCGTCGGCCTGGGCCGAGTGGAACGAAGCCCACGACCTGGCGAAGCGCGACAAGGACGACGTCCGCGCCAAGTTCGCGGCGGAGCGTCGGGACAAGATCGAGCCGAAGCTTCCCAAGCTGCAGATCAACGTGAAAAATCCGGTCGACTCGCTGGCGGTGTACCGCGGCGACTCGAAGATCGAGGCCGCGACCTATGGCTCGGCCTTGGCGGTCGACCCGGGCGAGGTCGTGGTCAGCGTGCGCCGCGGCGACCAAGTGCTGAAGAGCGAGACCGTCACCACCAAGGCCTCCCAAACCGCCAGCGTCGAGCTCGATCTCGCCGCCCTCGACGCCGAGTTCCCACCCCCAAAGGTCGCGCCACCCCCCGCCACCACGGCGCCGACTCCAGCGCCCGCACCACCTCCGCCCCGGCCACCGCCGCCGTCGGGTTCGCAGAAGACCATCGGCTTCGTGGTGGGCGGCGTCGGCGTCGTGGCGCTGATCACCGCCGGCGTGCTCGAGGGCATGGCGCTCAGCAAGAAGTCGAAGGCCGACGAGCCCGATCAGTGTGTGAACGGCTACTGCAGCCCCAACGGCTTCCAGACCGTCGAAGACGCGAAGGACCTGGCCACCATCGGGCAGTGGGTGGGCATCGGCGGGGTGCTGCTCACCGCCGTGGGCGCCACCCTGGTGTTCACAGCGCCGTCTTCTGCAGAGACCCGGCAAGCCACGCGCCCGGTTCGGGTGCGAGCGGGCGGGTGGGTCGCCCCCGGGGGCGGCGGGCTTTCCCTGGTCGGGCGCATGTGATGGTTGCCCGCGGGCTGGCAGTCCTCGGTGCGCTCGGGTGCGTTCTCGCGCCCAGCTGCGTGAGCACGCTGGGCTTGGACGAAGAGTACCGATCGGCAGCCAAGCAGCTGTGCGTGTGCGGTGAAGTCAATCAGCTCTACGGCGGCGACGTTGCCCGCTGCACGGAAGACGTCGAGCGCAGCCTCGAGCGCGTGACCGAGCCGACCCGGGCGGCGTGGATGAAGAAGTACACCTCGGCTTGCACCACCTGCCCCAAGTCGGCCGACTGCTACTTCACGCCACCGACCTGCGCCCTGGCCGGCCCGTGCCCCGACAACCAGTGCGGCCGCTGCTGCAACCAGCCCGCCACGGGGGAGTGCACGTGAAACGCACCGCGCTCGCTGTGGCCCTGGCGTCCCTGGTGGCGATGCCGAGCTGCAGCGGGCTGCTCGAGCTCGATGGCTACGCCGACGCCACGGCCGAGCTGTGCGACCTGTTCCGCACCTGCTACCAGTTCGACTGTTCCGCGCAGGTGGGCAAGGCGCTGGGCGACGCCGACGCCGCCGAGCGGTCGACATGGCTGGCAGCGGTCTCGGATCAAGGCTGTCTCGAGCAGTGTTCGTCGGCGCGGCGCTGCCTGAACATCGACCCGGTCTGCTTGGCCGAGGGCGCGGGGTGCACCCGCACCGAGCAGTGCTGCGGGTTCCTGAACGGGTCTGCCGAGTGTGGCGCCCCGACGGGCGGGGCCACCGTCTGCTGCCGGGCGAAGGGCGCGACCTGCACGAAGGACGAAGACTGCTGTAACGCCGACTGCGAGCGCGCCACCAGCACCTGTGGTGGCACCGTGTGCGCCAGTGTGGGCGCCTTGTGCAAGAACGACTTCGACTGCTGCTCGGAGAAGTGCGGCAGCGACAACCGCTGCGAGCCGAACCTCTGCAGCCAAGAGGGCTTTTCCTGCTCGAAACCCGAGGAATGCTGCGTGGGGCTCTCGTGCACCGCAGGTGTGTGCAGCAAGGGCGATGTGTGCCGCGCCGACGGCGAGGCCTGCGGCGAGCCGGGCGCTCCACCCTGTTGCGACGCCCGACCGTGTCTGGTGGTCGACGGCCAAGGCCTCTGTCGAGACTGCTTGAAGGCGAACGAGCCCTGCGACCCGAAGGCTCCGAAGTGTTGCGGGGACCTGTACTGCGATCCATACAAGAAGCTGTGTGGGTCGCGCTGCGTCACGCAGGGCGTCGGTTGCCAGGATGACTTCGAGTGCTGCAGCGGGAAGTGCGACGCGGGTGCGTGCACGTGCTCGACGGGGTTCTGCGTCGACAACCAGGACTGCTGCGCCGGGCAGTGCATCGGTGGCAGCTGCCAGCTCGACTGCAAGGTGGGCGACACGTGTCACAGCCCATGCGTCGCAGGGGGTGCGATGAAGGCCGCGTGCTCACCGTGCGTGGCGCAGGTCTGCAAGGACGATCCTTTCTGCTGCTGCCAAGCCTGGGACGACTTGTGCGTCGCGGAAGCTTTCAAGACCTGTAACAACGCTTGCAATTGACGGAGGCTGGGTGATGAACAAGCTCGCACTGTCGGTGGTGGTTCTCTCGCTGGGTGCGGGCTGCGGCTCGGCTGAGGCAGACTCGGGCGGCGCCGACGGCGCCGGGGGCAACTCCGGTGGAGGCGGAGGATACGAGACCCCCGAGTCGGAGCTGCCCGCTGACGCGGCCGAGGCGGATCTGGCGGCCAGCCTGCTCAAGGAGCCGGGAGGCGCCTGCGCCACCAGCGGCCCGCTGACTCCGGTCGCTGTGGCCCTGCTCGACACCCAGGGCATGGCCAGCGTCGGTCGGGCCCGCGAGGTGCTGCAGCGCGAGCCGGCCGAGATCCCCTGGCCGAGCCGGATCCGCACGAGCGACTTCCTCAACTACTACCGTTTCTCGGTGCCCCCGCCGGCTGATGTCCAAGGGCAGGCGTTCGTCACTGCCCAGGCGAAGTACCGGCTGCTCTACAACGACGCGAATCCGAGCGGGGTGTTCACCGGGCAGTGGGACGTGGTCATCGCGCTGCAGGCGCTGCCGGCGAAAGACCGCGTGAAGCACGCCTTCGTCGTGGTCGTGGACACGACGCCGAGCATGGCGGGCGTCGGCCTGGGGCGGGCGAAGGCCGCGCTCGGCGCGCTGCTGAAGAGCGCGCCCGACGGCGACCACGTGGTGGTCTTGACCAGCGATCCGGAGCAGGACCGGGTGATCGAGGTCGACCTGACGGGCCCCGCCGAGCGCGATCAGGCCCTGGCTGCGGTGGGCGCGCTGGACTTGGGGACCGAGGCCCCGATCACCGATGCGATCGACCGCGCCTACGAGCTGGCCGAGTACAAGCAGGGCCTGGGCATCCCGGCTCGCGTGGTGCTGGTCAGCGACGGCGGCGGAGACGTCACCCGGCTGAACGAGACGCGGCTCGCCGCGGGCTCGGCGCCGGGGGCGAGCCCCATCTTGCTCACCGCCGTGGGCACTGGCTCGTCGAACGCCTTCCGCTCGACGCTCTTGCGCCGGGCCAGCGAGCTCGGCCGCGGGCCTTACGTGTACGTCGATTCCGAGGACGAGGCCGACCGCATGTTCGGTCAGCGCCTGGCCGAGCTGACGGAGCTCGGGCTGGACGATGTCTCGCTCGAGCTCGAGGCGTCGAGCTTCTTCACCGTGCAGCAGGGCGGCGACGGTGAGCCCGCGTCCGAAGGCCCTCGCCCCCAGCGCCTGGCGCCTGGCGGTTCGCTGACCAAGCTGGTCCGGCTGGTGCCCTGCAAGTTCGGAGGCTGGCCCGACGACGCCGCGTTGAAGGTCACCGCCAAGTTCTCCGGCCAGACCGCCACCTGGTCGGGCAACCTGCACGAGCTCAAGAAACTGCCGCACGAGCTGGTGGACAAGGCGCTGGCCGTCGACGCCTTCGCCGACGCGCTCCGGGCGCGGGACTCCGACCGCCTCGGCGGAGCAAAAGCGCTGCTCGAGACCACGCTGAAGGCCGGAGCGGACCCCCAGCTCGCCGAGGTCCAGGGTCTGCTGCTCCGCCATCCGATGACGCCGTGAGCTGCCTGGGCCGCGACTGAGCTAGGCTGGAGCCCCGATGAGGGTTCGGTTTGTCTTCGCAATGGTCGCGGTCGTGGCACCGGTCGGCTGCGCTTCCCTGCTCGGCGTGAGTGGCTACACCGACTCGACCGAAGAGCTCTGTCGGCTGCTCGAGCAATGCTACCAGGTCGAGGACTGCCGAGCTCGGCTTGCCCCTCGGCTCGATGCGGCCGGCGAGACGGAGCGCAGCCAGTGGCTGAGCGCGGTGACCGACCAGGCTTGCCTCGAGCAGTGCAGCGCCGCGCGGCGGTGCCTGAACATCGCGCCCGTCTGCTCCCCGCAGAGCGCGCCCTGCCAGAGCTCCCAGGAGTGCTGCGGGTTCTTGGGCGGGGTGCGAGCGTGCGGGCCGAGCGGCGCGTGCTGCCTGTCGAAGGGCGCTTCGTGCGCGTCGCCCGCGGACTGCTGCGACGGGGACTGTAGCAACGGCCACTGCGGCGGCACCCAGTGCTTCCAGCAGGGCGAGCCCTGCCTGAACCCGTTCGACTGTTGCACCAGCATCTGCGCCGACGGCTTCTGCTCGGAAGGGGTGTGCATCGAGCTCGGCGGCGTGTGCGCGAACAGCGAAGAGTGCTGCGAAGGCAAATGCCTGGACGGTCGATGCGGTTACGAGCAGTGCCGCACCGCGAACGAGGCCTGCCTGGCCACGACCGAGTGCTGCCAGGGCCTCGAGTGCTTCGACATCCCGTCGAGCCCGGGCAAGAAGCTGTGCCAGGCAGAGAAACCGTGCGCGCCGCTCGCCTTCCCGTGTCAGGTGAGCGCCGACTGCTGCGCCGGGGACAGCAAGCCGCTCGTGTGCGACCCGGCGCAGAAGCTGTGTGGCGAGCCTTGCCTGGCCCAGGGCTCGAGCTGCGTGGGGGACGGCCAGTGCTGCGGCAAGAAGTGCGAGGCCGGCGTGTGCGCCTGCTCGCAGGATGCGTGCTCCCAGACCGCGGACTGCTGCTCGGGCCAGTGCATCGGCGGGAAGTGCGTCAGCGACTGCGGAACCGTCAGCTGCCACGACGAGTGCGTTCCCGGCGGTCCGCTGGGAAGCAAGTGCGCCTCGAGCGTGGCTCCCAAGATCGACCCCGCGTGCATCAAGCAGGTGTGCGACAAAGACGGATATTGTTGCTGCAAGGACTGGGACCTCACCTGCGTGAAGCTGGCGCTCAGCGAGTGCGGCAAGGCCGCCTGTCAGTGAGCGCTGGCACATGTGCCAGCCGAGGACCGGCCGAAGCGCGAAAAGCGAGAGAACGGGCCCCGGCACGCCCCGTGCTACGCTCAGAGTGATGCCTCGTTGGAGCCTGCTCGCGCTGACGGTCGTCCTGGGAGTCGGGTTGGCGGCCTGCGGTTCCAGTGCCGCGGACTCGGGAGCCGGCCCGGGGCCGGGGCTGGGCGGCGGAGCGGGAGGCGCGGGCATGGGCGGCGGCATGAACAGCGGGGGCACCGGTGCCGGCAACGGCGAGGTGACCACCGAGGCGCCTGCCCACGATCCGGACATCGTGCTCAAGCCGAGCTCTTCGACGCCCCCGACCTCGCCGACCGCGTGCGCGGGCTTCGACACCGGCAGCCAGCTGAGCGTTGCGGTTGCCGATGCCCGGGGGATGGCCAGCGGGCCCCGCGTCCGCGATCTGCTCGCGAAGGGCGTGGTCGGACCCGCCGCCGTACGGCGCGACGAGATCACCAACTACTTTCGGCTCGACTGGCCCAAGACGCCGGCGGCGAGCGGCTTCTTCGCGCGGGTGGGCCTAAGGCAGCGGAAGGTCGACAACACGATTCTGCCCAGTCACTACGACCTCTTGGTGGCGGTACGCGCCGATCCCGCAGTCTTCACCCGCAAGAAGGTCGAGATGGTGGTGCTGCTCGAGACGTCGCAGGCGCTGTCGGAAGAATCGCTGGCGCGCGGACGAAAGGCGGTGCGCGCCCTGGCGAATTCGATGCTGCCCGGCGACCACTTCACGCTCAGGAACGTCGCGGGCACCGAGGCCTTCACGGCCGAGCTGAAAGACCCGAAGACCGAGCTGGCGAAGGTCGAAGATCTGTTGGTTCGGCAGTCCGGCGAATCGACTCGCATCGCCATCGAAAAGGCGCTGACCAAGCTGCAGGCGACGCCAGCCGACCCCACCGTATGGAAGCGCGCCGTCCTGATCAGCGACGGTGGCTCGTCGGACGGCCCGGATCTGGCGGTGGTCGAGGCCGCGGCCAAGGGCGAGCATCGCATCTTCTTCTCGGCCGTGGGGCTGGGCGGCGACTCTTACAAGGGCGCCATGCTCGCCAGCCTGTCGCGCTCGGGCCGCGGCGCTCACCTCTACGCCGACAGCGAGGAGGAGCCGTCGAAGTTGATCGAGTCGCGCTTCGACGAGATCTTCGGGCTGGCGGCCGACGACGTGCGGTTTTCGATCACGCTGCCGTGGTTCGCCAAGTCGATCGACCCGGTGGTGTCGGACGCGACCGATCCGCCTCCGCCCCAGTATCTCTCGCCCGGCGGCACGATGATCCACGTCTCGCACCTGTTCGTGTGCGACGCCGCGATCGGCAACGCCGGCGAGACCTTCACCATCAACGTGTCGTACACGCTGCCCGGGTCGACCACCGCGAGCACCCTACCGCTGAAGCTCCAATCGCTGTCCACCGAGCTCACGCAGGCGGTGCCCGAGCTGGACGAGCTGGCCGCCATCGACGCTTGGGTCGCCGCGTTCCGGGCGCCGAGCCCGAGCCGCTACGAGCTCGCCGCGCAGCTCTTGTCGGGAAGCACGCTGCAGGGCAAGGCGCCGTTCGACGAGCTCACGACCCTGCTCGCCAAGCACCCGAACGCGCCCTGAATCAGCACTCGCAGCCGCCGAAGATGCACAAGAGGCTCAGGGTCAGGGTGAAGTCACCGCCGTCGGCCGCGGTCTTGCCGTCGACGACCACCACGTACCAGCCGTCGTCGGGCGCCACGAAGGTGGTGCTCCAGGTGCCGGCGCCGGTGCTCGAGCACTGAACCTTCTTGCTGCAGCCCTTGTCGGTGCAGCTGCTGCCCGAGTAGATCTCGAACACACGCTCCCAGCTCGACGAGCCCGCGCACTTGGCGCCCTGGGTCAAGAGTACGTCGAGCTTCTCGTTCTTCTTGAGATACAGGCGATACGCGCGGTCGTTCCCGCCGTCTGGGCAGCTGGTGCCACCGTAGCCGCTCACGTCGTTGCCCGCGCTGCAGGTGCTGCCCGAGACCTGAAAGCCGCCGGCCTTCGAGGCGCTCTTGCGTCCGACGACCCGTGCGCCCAGACAGCCCGCGCCGCTCTCGCTGCCGTCGAGGCAGCCGACCACGTCGCAGCTCGCCGTGCCACCGCTGCCGCCCATCGAGCCGCCGGCTCCGCCCGTTGCGCCGGCGCCACCCGTGCTGCCGCCCGCACCACCACCGCCACCCGTGGCGCCGATGCCGCCGCTCCCGCCGCTGCTTCCCCCGGCTCCGCCGCTTGGGAGGCCTCCGGCTCCGCCGGTGGCGGCACCCCCGACCGCGCCCGAACCGCCGGCACCCCCGCTGCTGCCTCCCCCCGAGGCGGTGCCGCCGCTGCCCCCGGGCGCGCCGCCGCTGCCACTATCGTCGACGCCCTCGCCGGTGGCGCACGCCACGGCGAAAGCGACGATCACGGAGCTGGTGATTTTCGTGATCGACGACAAGGGCGAGACTATACCGCGCTCTCTCTTCGGGGTGGGCTGCGATTCGACGTATGCTCCGTGCGTGGACGACCCGCGCTTCGTGCCGCCGCCACCGACCGTCGAACCGCCAGCGCCGGCGGCGCCGAGCAGCGGGCTGAAGATCCTCGGGATCGCGCAGTGCGCGCTCGGCGTGTTCGGCCTGCTGTCGGCGCCGCTCACGCTCGTGACCCGCGCCCTGGCGCAGGACCCGGGCTCCCGCCGCGTCCAACACCTGCTCTGGGACGGCTGGCTCGGCGCGTGGACCTACCTGTCCCTGGCCATCGGAACGGCCCTCGCGGTGCTGCTGATCGTCGCGGGCGTCGGGGTGATCAAGGGGCGTGCGCTCGGACGCAAGCTCTCACTGGTCCACGCGGCCACCGCCATCGCCCTGGTGATCATCGGCCAGATCATCGCCGCGACGGCGCTCTATCCCGCGCTGTTCGAGCTCGCCTCGAGCGGCTCGGCCGCCGAGCGCGGCGGCGCCATCGGCGGCGTGGTGGGCGGGCTCTTCGGTAGCCTGATCGGGCTCATACTGCCAGCGGTCGAGCTCTACGTGATGACCCGCCCGCACGTCAAAGAGCAACTGGCGCGATGAGCTCGGAGTCGCGTCGCCTCGCGCGTCTGTTGGGCGGCGCGGTGCTGCTCTTGCTCGCCGGCGCCTTCGCGCTCAGGTTGCTCTCGCCGCGGCTCGCTCGCGTGCCGAACGCCCTGGCTGGCGTGAGGCTCGGCTCGGCGCCAACCGAGCCCGCAGGGGCGGGCGGGCGACTGCTGGTGTTCGATCAAGCGGCCACCTGCACGCTGGGGGTGGGGTCGGACGGCCGCGTCGCACGCATCACGTGCGAGGTCGACGCCCACGACTCCCGCGACCGCCTGCTCGCGACGCTGCGCGAGCTGTACGGCGAGGAGTCGTCGTCGCACGGCGGCGCCCATCGCTGGCAGGGCCCCCAGGCGCGGCTCGAGCTCTGGTCGGCACCCGGCTCGCTCCGCGTCTCGCTCGAGTCGCTCACCGCTTCTTCGCGTTGAGCTTGGCCTGCAACGTGAGCGCGGTGTCGCGGAAGCGCTGCGCCTCGGCGGGGCAGGTCGGAGGGCAGGGCTGGCGCTTCTTGGCGCCGCAGCCCTTCTTGGCGCCGGTCGACATGCCGATCAGCGCCGATACCGTCCGCGAGTCACCCTGCTCGAGCGCGCGGGGGAGCAGGGGCACGCGGTCTTCGCAGCTCTTTGCGGCGCGGAGATCGAAGGCGATGGCCAGCGCGGGCGAGAAGGTCTTGCGCACGTTCGAGTCGTCCAACCGCTCGCGTGTGGCTTGGCGCAGCGGAACGCTGGTCAGCATCAGGTCGTAGAGCATGTCCGCGCCCAGCGAGCCCATGCGCGAACCCATCAGGTCGAGCGCGCGGGTCGAGGCTTCGCCCGGCGAGAGCGCGGCCTTGACCACCAGCGCGCCCAGGGTCTTGTCGCTCGCGCGCTCGGGCGCGATGCGGAGCAGCGTGTCGAGCTCGGCCATCGCCCGCGCCAGGCCCTCGGTGGTCGAGCCGAGCGCAACCACCAGCGGCTCGAGCACCGCCGCGTCGCCAGGGAACCGCTTGGACAGCGCGAGCAGACCCTCGACGCCGGCCGCAGTCGCAGTGCGCACTTCCTCGGCCGACGCCCGGGGTCCGGCGACGAGTCCCGGGGTCACCGTCGGGACGGCCGGCGGGGCGACGCTCGCGGGCGGGGGGGCGATGCTCGGAGGCGGCAGCGGGGGCGCAGCGCTCGCCGACGGGGCGGGTTCGGCGCTGGCGACCGGCGCTGCGCCGAGCACCCGAAGGCGCGCGCGCTGGCCGAGGTGCAAGAGGCCGACCGAGATCACGACGGCGATGACGGTCAGCGCCGGCCCCGCGATCATGCGGCCCGCGCGCCCCGCGCCCGACTCGAGCAAGCGCCGGCGCAGGAAGATGGTCGCCCCGGCGATCAGCGCGATCAGCGCGTGAATCGGGGCGAGCCCGGGCCAGCCCGACGCTTGTCCCCCGGGCCCCGCCTGCGCCGCGACGGCGTCCATGCTGCGCCCGAACAGCACCGCCAGCCCATAGGCGGCCAGCGCGCCGACGACCGGACCGCGCAGGCGCGGCAAGACCTCGAGCATCTTCACGCTGTTGTTCCACAGTCGCCGCCAGAACCAGCGCACGAGCAGCGCGCCAGGAGTGAGCAACGTGCCGCACACGACCGCGAGCCCCAGCCAGAACTCGGACGCCGACAGCGCGCGCCGCCCGAGCAGCGCTGGAACCCCCGAGAGCAAGGTCATCACGCCGAGCACCGAGCAGAGCACCGCCAGCGCAGAGAAGAACACGACCTGCGGGCGCGCCGAGCCGACCTCGTCGTCGTCGGCCCTGCCGCTGGTCACGCTGAGCAGCTGCCGGCGCGGCGGCGTGTCGCGGCGCTCGGTCGGATCGAAGTGAGCGAACGCGGCATCGAGCTCCTCGAGCGTCTGGAAGCGCTCCGCAGGGTCGGCGGCCATCGCCCGCTGGATCACCAGCTCGAGCTCTTCGGGGATCTCGGGGTTGATGGACCGGGGGCGAGCGGGCTCGCCGCTCATCACGGCGAGCATGGTCTGCTGGACCGATTCCCCGGAAAACGGCGGCCGTCCGGTCAAGCACGTGTAGACGATGGCGCCCACTCCGTAGACGTCCGCGCGCTGGTCCACCCGCTCGCCGCGGGCTTGCTCGGGCGCCATGTAGGACGGCGTTCCCATCGCGATACCGGTGCGCGTGACGCTGTTTCCGGTCGTCTCGACGAAGCGCGACAGACCAAAGTCCAGGACCTTGACGGTGGGATACGGCGGCGCGCCGATCAAGTGGACGTTGTCCGGCTTCAAGTCCCGGTGGATCACCCCCTGGGCGTGCGCCGCGGCCACCCCCTGCGTCACCTTGCGCGCGATGTGAGCCGCCAGCTCGAGGGACAGCCAGCCGCGCTGCTTGATCCAGTCGCCGAGGTTCTGGCCCTCCAAAAACTCCCACACGATGTAGGGGCGACCGTCCTCGGCGTACCCGAAGTCGTGCACCGCGACCACGTTCGGGTGCGAGATGCTGGCCGCGGCGTCGGCCTCTCGCTGAAAGCGCGCGCGCACCTCGGGGCTGCCGGCCATCTCGGCGCGGATCACCTTCACAGCGAAGCGCTTGCCAGCAATCCGGGTGTGGTGCGCCTCGTAGACCTTGCCCATGCCGCCCTCGCCGATCAGGCGCGCGAGGCGATAGGTGCCCTGAAGCGTCACGCCGACCAGGTCGTCGGCGCCCTCGGCATCGGGATCGAACCTCACGCCCGGGTGGGGAGACTCGAGGGCCGTGGGCCGATCGTCAGGAGAGCTGGACATACCCGAGAGGGCACCATCCTAGCGCCCCTGGGCGGCGGGCGGGGGGCCAGGCGAAAAGGCCTGATTTACGGGTCGAGAACCCGCTGCCCGGTCTTCGAGCGCCACACCGCGAGCCAGCTCGGTCCGCCCACGGCCACCAGCGACTGCGAGGGCGACAGCACCACGCCGCGGTTCTTGGTGATCTCGCGCACCCAGTCCTCGGTGGTGGGGGCCGCGTCCAGGGGCAGCTCCGTCGACATCTGCTCTTTCCCGTCGGCGCCGAGCACCACCAGCTTCCACGAGCGGCTGCCCCCGTCGCCCGAGCCCGTCTCGAGACGCAAGAGCGCGATCTCGGAGTCGTTCGAGGCGATGTCGAAGGTGCCCGGCAGGTCGACGGTCTTCCGAACGGTGAGCGTGGTGTCGCTGAGCTGTGCGAGCACGAGCTTGCCGTCTGCGCGCGCCAGCCAGAGCTCGTCCAGGCGATGGGTGGTCAAGATCCGCCACACCTCGCCCCCGGCGGGCAAGGTCAAGGTCCACTTCTTTCCGCCGGGGAAGAAGCGCTCGAGGGTGTCCCCTGCGGTGTAGACGCACGAGCCGTCTTTGAGCATCGCGAACCCCTTCTGATCGGCGCCGGTCAGCGGCACGAGATCGAGGCTCTCGAGCCGACCCGCCGCCCCGAGCTCGTACGGGTAGAGCGTCGGGTCGATCCCGTGGTGGACCCAGAGCTTCTTCTTGTCCCGCCGATCGCCGAGCATGAGCGAGTCGGGGAAGAGCGGCACCCGCGAGTAGCGCTCGGCTTTCTTCGGGTCGCGCGGCACGTACCAGACATCGCTCGCGCCGGCGGCCAGCACGCTGCCGTCGGCCAGGGTCGCCACGCGCCGAGGCCCGGTCATGGGCAGCCGCGTGACCTCTTTCATGTCCCGCGTGTCACGGATCACCAGCTCTGCCTCGGTGAGCTGGAGCAGCCGCTCCTTTCCGAACGCGATGCGCTGCGCCGGCACCCGACGCGGCGCCACGTCGAGCCTTGCGCTGCGCATCTCGGCCACCACGCGCTTGGCTTCGCTCTGGGCGTCGAACCCGGCGGCGTCACCCGGCTCGGCCAGCGCCGCGTCGAGGTCGAGCCCCGGCGGCCGCGCGGGCTCGGCGGGTCGGGCTGGCGGGTCGGGCGGGCGCTCGTCGCAGCCGACGAGGGACAAGAGGACCGCCAGGGTGGCAAACGCGCGCATCGGGACGCGAGGATAGCTCGGACAGGTGACAGCCGGCATCACTCCGAGTACTCGGAGCTGATGCGCCCGCGCGCTCTGGCCTGCCTGGTCTTCTCGCTCTTCGTGGTGAGTGGCTGCGGCTATTTCCGGAAGGTCGGCGACTGCCGGCGGCTCGCCGCCCGGGTCAACCGCACGCTCGACGAGATCGCCGCGGCCCACGACGCGGGCGGCCCGACCGCAGCCACCTATCGAGATCTGGCCGGACGGTACGAGCGGCTGTCGCAAGACGTCGAGGCCGCAGCCAAGAGCGACGACGCGCTGGGCAAGACGCTCCGCGAGTACTCCCAAGGGTTCATCGAGACCAGCCGCTCGCTCAAGGCCCTGGCCGACTCGACGGAACAGAACGACGCGACCGCATCGACCCGCCTGAAGCGCGAGCTCGGCACGCTCGCGCGTCGCGACAAGACCTTGGTGAACCGGCTCGACGCGATCTGCGCCGAGCCGTGAGCCGCGCCTTCAGTTCGTCGGGATCTGAACCTTCGGGCCGGCCGTTCCGTCGTTGCCGGGGTTGCCGCCGAGCCCGCCGAGCCCACCCGACCCGGGCAGCCCGGTGGTGCACGAGTTGCCGGTGAACGTGTGTGAGGCGACTGCCGTGCTGTAGGCCAAACACGCGCTGGGCCCGCCGCCGCCTCCGCCCCCTGGCGCGCCCGTGCCGCCGTTGCCGCCCGACGCTCCGGGGCCGCCCGAACCGCTGTCGTCGCTGTTGTTGCCACCGCCGCCCGGACCGCCGCCGTTCTGGCCCGAGGCACCGTCGCCGCCCTTTCCGCCGGTGCCGCCTTTTGCGCTGGTGATGGTGTTTCCCGTGACGATCACGTTGGCGCCCGCCGCCGCGAACACACCGAAGCTGCCGCCGCCGCCGCCGCCGCCCTTGCCCGAGTTGCCACCAAGGCCGCCACAGCCCCCCGAACCACCCCCGCCGCCCTTGTCCCAATAGCCGAAACAGAGCCCGCCGCCCGAGCCGCCGCCGCCGCCGCCGCCACCGCCACCGCCCTTGCCGTTGGTGCCGTTCTGACCGTTCTGGCCAGCGCGCGGCGTGTACGCACCAGAGACGGCACTGCCCAAGCTGGCCCCGCCCTGACCCGATTGCCCGGGGCTGCCGTTGCCACCCTTCTGACCCGGCTGACCGGGATTGCCCGGGTCGGAAAGCGCCGGGAGGCACCCGTTTGCCGAAGCGCCCGGACCGCCGTTGCCGCCCCCACTGAAGCCGTCGTCGCCGGTGAGCCCTGACTGGCCCTCGCCGCCGCCATCGCCGCCCTTGCCGCCCGGCTCGGCGCAGCTGGGTGCTGCGGCACCGCCGCCGCAGCTGCCGCACTTCTCGCCACCGTTGGCGCCCTTGCTGCCGCCCGGCGCAGTCGAGCTCGTGTGAGGCGTGCCGTCGGCGCCGGCTGAGCCCGCCGTCCCCGGGGCGGCCTGGATGTCGTTGAAGCGAACGTAGAGCTTGCCATTGCCGTCGACCAGGCGAACGCCGAAGGTGCTGGCGCCCGGGCCGGTGGGGGTCTGCGCCTTGATCGTCATGCCCTCGATGTGAGTGTCCGCGTCGATCTTCGGCGCTTGGAACACCGTGCCTTGCGCCTGCACGACGGTGGTCGCGCTCGCCGACCGCCGGAACTTGAAGTTGCTGTCGTACTCGTCGAAGCCGCCGTAGACGCTGATGCCGCTCTCGACGGTCACCGCTTCGCTGTACGTGTCGCCCGAGAGGCACACCGCCGGCACGGCGCCGGCCTTGGCCTTGGCGATGGCGGCTGCGATGGTCTTCATCGGGTTGTCGCGGGTGCCTGCCCCGGTGGTGTCGTTGCCGTTGCCCGCCGAGACGTAGACGCACTGCTCGACCATGCCGTCGCCGCCGTCGCAGTTGTCATCACTGAAATTCGCGTCGATGGCGTCGGTGGTGTCCGCGGGCCACTTCGGGCACTTGTATTCGCAGCCGCAGTCGCCGGTGAGCGGGTTGTTGTCGATGTCCTTGTACCCAGCGGTGCACCCCGTCGAGCACTGACCGCCGTCGGTGCCGCCGGTGCCGCCGCCGCCCGTCGCGCCGGTGCCGCCGGTGCCGCCGCCGCCGGTTCCGCCGACGCTCGCGTCGGTGCCGCCGTCGCTGCCCGCTTGACCGCCACTGCCAGCGGCTCCACCCGCGCCGCCGGTGGAGCCGCCCGCGCCGCCGCCGCCCGTCGAGCCACCCGAGCCACCGCCGCCGCCGGCGCCGCCGGTCGCGCCCGTGCCGCCGTCTTTCGCGCCGCCACCGCCGCTCGCGGTGTCTGCCTCGTCACCGCCTGCGCACCCCGCGAACGCGACCGCCCCGCTCAGACACACCACCACCAGCCCAAGCACCGCCGAAGCTCTCATGTCGGCAATTGTGCAACGAGCCCCGCCGCTTCTCAACTGCCGCCGGCCGAGGCGGCTGCCACGCCGCGTCAGACTCACTTCTTTTTCTTCTTGGGCCGCGGAACCTTGCGCTCTTTCGGGCCCACGCTGACCTGCCCCCACACGTAGCCCACCTGTCGGCGAAACTGCCCGAGCTCGTCGCCGCCGAAGAGCCACAGGTCCCTCGGGTCGGCGTCCATGTGCAGCATCGGTGCCCAGTGGCCGCTCGACACCCATGCCAGGACCTTCGGCGCGGTGAGGGTCGAGCGCAAGACCACGATCCCGCACGCCGGCTTCACGGCGAGCCCCGAGCAGCCGCTCAGCACCTGCAGCTCTTCGTTGCCGATTGGACGCCACACCCACTGGCGCTCGAAGCGAAAGCCCTTCTGCTCCGCAATGTCGCGCTTGGCCTCGTCCGGCAAGAGGCCGAGCGCGGCCGCGGCCAGCGGCTTGTCGGGCGAGATCTTCGCATCGAGCTTGTCGCCTCGCGATACGCTCAGCACGACCTCGGCGTCGTTCCGCGGGCCCGAGCAGCAACGGAAACCGACGTTGGGCGCGCGGGACTCCGCCGACCGGCCGATGGCGTTCGCGCAGCGCCCCACCAGCTCGCCTTGCGGCGCATTGCCGCCCCGGACCGCGACCAGCGGACGCTCGGAGCCGCGCCCCCACGGGCTGTCGGTCCACTCCCACACGCCGCCGTGCATGTCCCGCGGCCCGAACTCGCTCTTGCACCCCACCAGGAACCCGGTCGGGCGCATCGCGGAGGTGCTGCCCGTGTTGCAGCGCTCGGCGCGGTACGAGCTGCCGTATTCGTAGGTGTAGTTGTTCGGCCCCTTGCACGCGCGCTCCCACTCGAGCTCGGTGCAGAGGCGCTTGTCACGCTCGGCGCACAGCGCGGCGGCCTCGGCGCGGGTCACGTTGGTGCGCGGGATGGCGCCTTCCTCGTTGGGAAACGGGAACGTGTCCATGTAGAAGCCGTGCAAGATCACCTGCTCGCCGGGCATTTCTTCGTCCGCCAGGCGCGGATAGGCATCGGGCGGGGTGCCCGCGACCAGCGCTCCCCCGGGGATCCACGCCATGCCGGTCCGGGGCGGCGGCGGCGCCTCGGGCGGGCCGATGGACCCGCTGGGCGCGGGACCGGCGTCGCCGGTGGCGCGACCTTCACGACCGCGCCCACACGCCGCGACCGCGACGACCAGCACCAGGGCGCGCCAGCGTTCGCTCGTCGCGAACGCCCGCCTCATGACTCGCCGCGCTCGTCCTTCTCGCGCAGCCCCAGCTCTTTCATCTTGAGCTGCAGACCCTTGCGCGAAATCTTCAGCAGCCGCGCGGCGTGGGTGACGTTGTTGTGGGTCTGATCCAGCGCCTTCAAGATCAGCTCGCGCTCGAGCCGGCTCATGGCCGCCTTGACGCGCTCTTTCAGACCGTCGGCCAGCGACTCGTCGATCGCCGCCGGCGGCTCGGAGGGGGTCGACGGGTGGTAAGCGTCGCCCCGCTTCACCTCGGGGGGCAGGTCGGCCACGCTGATGCGGTCGCGATCGCAGAAGAGCACGGCGCGCTCGACCAGGTTCTCGAGCTCGCGGATGTTCCCGGGCCAGGGATACGAGAGCAGCGTCTGCTCGGCCTCGGCGTCGAGGCCGCTCACGTTCTTCTTGAGGCGCGCGTTGAATTTCTCGATGAAGTGCGCGACCAAGAGGGCGACGTCTTCGCGCCGCTCGCGCAGGGGAGGCAGACGAATCGAGACGACGTTCAGGCGATAGTAGAGGTCCTCGCGGAACGCGCCGGCGGCGATCTCTTTCTTCAGGTCGCTGTTGGTCGCGGCGACCAGGCGCACGTCGACTCGGATGGTCTTGATGCCACCCACGCGCTCGAACTCGTGCTCTTGCAGCGCTCGCAAGAGCTTCACCTGCATCTCGATGGGAATCGTGCCGATCTCGTCCAGGAACAAGGTTCCGCCGCTGGCCAGCTCGAAGCGCCCGGGCTTGCTGCCGACCGCGCCTGTGAACGCGCCGCGCTCGTAGCCGAAGAGCTCGCTCTCCATCAGGTCCCGAGGGATCGCCGCGCAATTGACCTTGATGAACGGCTTGTCGCGACGGGACGAGTTCTCGTGCAGGGCACGCGCGACCAGCTCTTTCCCCGTGCCACTCTCGCCGCTGACCAGCACGGTGGTGGGCGTGTCGGCGACCCGCTCGAGCACGGCGTACAGCTCTTGAATCCCGGCGCTGCTCCCGATGATGCCGTAGCGCGCGTCGACCGGCGGCGGCGCCTCCGCGCTGCGGGTGAACTCGGCGGACGAGAGGTCCCGGGTGCGCAGCGCCTTCTTGACGATGGTCCGCACCTCGGACTGATCGAAAGGCTTGGTGATGTAGTCGAAGGCGCCGGTCTTCAGCGCCTCGACCGCGTTGTCGACCGTGCCGTGCGCCGTGATCATCACCACCGGTAGCTCGCCGTCCAGGGCCACCGCCCGGCGCAAGAGCTCCATGCCGTCCATCTTGGGCATGCGCAGATCGGTGATCACCAGATCGATGTGGTTGTCTCCGAGGACCTCCAGGGCCTGCACGCCGTCGTCCGCCGTGTGGACGTCGTAGCCGTCCCGCGCGAGCTGCGCCGCCAGGACGCGACGCAGGTTGGGCTCGTCGTCCACGACCAAGATCTGTTTGCGCTCGGGCAGCATGGTGTCACCGCAGGGTCAATCGCAACGCGCGCCGCGCTTCGACGAAGCCAGCAGCTTGGAGCAGTAGAAGACCGCGGCCTTGCCGCCACCGGGCGCGCCGGCGACGAAGATGTCGCGGTCGTCCTGCGGCACCACCCCGATGGCCGAACCCAGGCGGTCCCCCGACTCGGCGCTGGAGATGAAACGCGTCTCGAGCACCCAGTCGGGGTGCTCTTTGGAGACGTCGAAGACGAACACGGCGCCGGCACCCGACTCCTCGCGCACGTCCATGTGGGGCGCGCCCACCAGCACCTCACCGTCCCCGTTCTGGTCGAGGTCGGCGACCGCGAGCGCCGCCCCGAACTCGGCGCCGCCGCAACCGTCGAGGTCGGCCGTGGTGCGGCACTCGAGCTCGACGATGGGCGTCACCGCCTTGCACCCGGGCGAGGCCGCACCCTCGAACGCCGCCCCCGCGATCACGTGGACCGCCGCGTCGGTCGCGACCACCAGCTCGTCGCTCGAGTCGTCGGTGGTGACGGGCCCCGAGGTCAGGGTGCGACCGAACCCCGGCGTGGGCGAGCTCAGGCAATGCGCCAGTGCGCCGGTGTCGTCGAACACGTGGACCCGGCTCGCGCCCGGCTCGCCCACGGCGATGAAGCGCTTCCCCTTGGCCTCGAAGATGGCGAGCGAGGCGCCGAAGGTCGGCCCCGCGGTGGCCGGGACCAGCTCGACGGGCTGCTGGGTGCCGGCCTCGTAGAACCAGGCAGCGCCCGGGCCGGACTCGAGAGAGGTGGCACCGGCGGCGACCACCGGCGACAGCGGGGCAACCGCCTGCCCGGGGGCGGAACGCTTGGGGCGCTCTGCGACGATCGACAGCTGCTTGCCGGGCTCGGTGATCACCAGCCCCGAAGGCCCATCGAGCCGGCTCAGGAACGCGGCCTCCCCCGCCTCGCACTGCACCTGGATCCCGGTTCCGTCCCAGCCCTCGGCGAAGCAGAGGGTGCGGGGTTTCCCGTCGAGCGTGGCCTTGGGCATCGCGGCTGCGGTCTTCGCCAGCGTGCAGCCGACGTCGCAGTGACCGCCCCGCGCGGCGTCCTTGCTCGCGCCTTGCCCGCCGCCGAGCTCGAACTCGGCGCCCCCGGTGTGACCGGGAGCCGCTCCGACGAACAGTCGATAGTTCCCGTCGGCCACCGCCACCGCCACGCTCGAGCCGAAGCCGGAGCCCACGCTGTCCGGCTTCTCGAGCAAGAGCACCGGCGAGTCGGCGCTGACATCGTCGAACCGAGCCCACGAGCAGGCGGCGACGAGCGCTCCGACGACCAGCGACGACGGCCCACGGAGGCGGAGCACGGCAGCCATCAGAAGCGCCCTCCAATCGAGAAGCCCTGCGGACCGGGGGAGAACCCGAGGGTGAACTGCTGCTGGCGCCGACCGCGCGGCTCCGGCAGCGCCACGCGGCTCGGACCTCGGAGGCGGGCCGTGGGCCGTTGCTTGCGCGGGTCGTTGAACTCGACCGGCTTGCCCTTGACCGCGCTCGACTCGGGGAGCGGGTCTTTGATGAAGTTGTAGGTGGCGAACGCCCCCAAGATGCCGCCGATGGCGAACCCCGCGTTCGCGCCGATGGCGAACAGCCGCCCGCGTTTGACCCGCTCGTCGTCCTCCTCGAGCACGCCCGCTTTCCGGTCGTTCTCGAGCTCTTCGTGCAGGTTGTCCGACTGGATCCCGAAGAACACGCCGGCCCCGACGAACACCGCGCCGATCACGGCCTGGGTCCAGGCCGCGCCGCGGGGATACTTCTTCACCATGTCGGCGTGCAGCGGGAGGATTTGCCCCGCCGGGACCGTGACGACCTCTTCGTAGGTCTTGTAGCCGCTGGAGGTGATCGTCACCTTGTGCTTGCCTGCGTCCGCCTTGACGGCGAGGGGCGCTTCGCCCGAGCGCCACACGCCAGCGGGCTTTTCGTCGACCGACACCTTGAGCTCGGGCGCGTTGCCGTCCACGCGAACGTAGCCGTAACCGACCCGGACCAGCTTGACCTCGAGCTCTTTCTGCTCGCCCCGGCCGAGATCGAGCTTCTGGTAGTACGGCTCGAAACCCGGCGCTTCCACCAGCAGGGTGTGCTTGCCGCTGGCCACCAGCTCACCGTGCGGAGTGACCCCCCAAGGTGGCCGCGCGCGGCGGTCGTCGTCGACGAAGACGTACCCACCGATCACGTTGGCGGCCACCCGCAAGAAGCTCATGAACTCGCCCTGCGAGAGGTTCGCGCGGAAGTGGAACACCTTGGCGCGCTTCACCTCGACGGCGGCGTCGCAGGCCTTGAAGTCCATGTAGGGTTCGACCACCACGTGGTAGCTGCCGACCTCGAGGGTCAGATTGGCGGGCGACTGGGCTCGCGTGACCTCTTGCCAGCCGGGGTTCTGCCCCCCGAGCTTGAAGGCCGGGGCGGACTCGGTCGAGCGCGCGTAGAGCTTGATGGCCGCGCCCGGCGGGTCGGTCTCGATCAGCGCCAGCGACTTCATCGACTCGGCCGTGTCGACGCCCAGCGTGGGCGGCGGGCCGGGCGGAGCCGCGTCGGCCCCCGCGTCGCCACCGTCTTCTCCGCCGCCGTCTTCCGCGGCCGCGTCCGGCGGTGGTGTCGGTGGCGTGCCCTTGGCCGCCTCCAAGGCGGCGATGCGGCTCCGGACCTTGGCAGCGTCGGGCGCGGTCGGATCTTGAACCAAGTACTCGCGGAACTTCTGGAGCGCCGGGTCGACTTGCCCGAGCTTCTGGTAGCAGACCCCGGCGTTGAAGAGGAAAGCAGCATAGGGCTGCTCGGCGTGACCCGACTCGAACACCTTCGCCGCACCGGCGAAGTCACCGGCGACGAAGAGCGCCTGCCCGCGCTCCATTCGATCGCGAATCAGCTCGAGCTTCTTCGCCGACACCGCCTTCCCGGACTGAGCTTGGGCTCCGTCCGGGGTCTGCAAGAAGGCGACGAGCAAGAGTAGCCCGGCGAGCGACGTGAGCGTTCTCGATACGACCCTGACCACGGCTCCAGACTTGAGCCTGGATGCGGCCTTGGCACAAGCCCGAGCCGATTCCGGCTCCCGGGGCGCGCGAAGCGCACGAAGATTGAGGTCTTCCCCCCGCTCCCGCTATGCTATCGATTGCCGTCCCGGCATGTCCCGAATCGCCATGCGCGCCCCCCGTCGCTTCCTCTTGGTCAGTGCCCTCGCGATCGCCCCGGCCCTCGCCCGGGCCGAGGACGCCCCCAAGCCATTCCCGCCCTGCGAGAAGACGCCGACCGAGGGTGACGTCGCGGGGGCCAAGGGCGCGTTCCAAGCGGGCCAGGCCTCGTTCGAGGAGGGCGACTACAACCGCGCCATCTCGTACTGGGACGACGCCTACCGGCGCGACTGCACCGCCCACGCGCTGCTGCTCAACCTGGCGCGCGCCCACGAGCTCAACAATCAGAAGCGTCACGCGGTGGTCGCGCTCGAGACCTACCTCGCGCGCCAGCCGAGCTCGCCGCAGCGCGATCAGATCGCGCGACGCATCGAGGGCCTGAACGAAAAGATCTCCCAGGACTCGGGCTCGTCGGGGACCGGCGCTCCACCGGGGCCCGGCCCGGGCACCCGTCCGGGCGTCGAGCCCGTGCCGGGGCCCAAGGCCGACACCGGCGGCAAGCGGCCCCTGACGCCTCTGATCGTCGCCGGCGCGGGCGGCCTGATCACCGTCGTCGGCGGCGTGCTCTATCTGGGCGCGTCGTCGGACGTCAAAGACATCGAGGACAAGTGCGGCGGCCGCAACTGCCCTCCGAAGCTCGCGGAAGAGGGCAACGACGCGCGCACCAAGCAGACCACCTGGGGCATCGTCACCGTCGGCGGCTTGGCGGTCACGGTCGGCGGGCTCGCGTGGTACTTCCTCTCGAAGCCCGAGGCGCCGAAGACCACCGCCTCGGTCGCTCGGAAGCCCGCTTTGCCGCGGGTCGATCCGGTGGTCGGGCGCGGCTTCACCGGTCTGGCGGTCAGCGGCTCGTTCTGACGGTCAACGCTCGGGCTCGGGCTCCGGCGCGCCCTCGTCGCTCGCCTCGACGTCCGCCTTCTTCTTCTGCTTGCTGGTGTAGACCACGAAGCGCGACTCTGCGCTCGGCCCGCCGTCGAGCCGCGACAGATCGGGCTCGAGCGGAAACGGCGTTTCGCTGGACGAGCCTCCACATGCCGTGAGCCAGGCGAGGAGCACGAATGCCGACAGGGCGCACGCGGTTCGAATCACGGCAGCGCTCGTAGCACGACCCGCGCGAAGACGCATGGGTATCGAATGGCCGCGGCCCACGATTTGCTCTAGCTTTCCCCGGCGATGATTGGTCCGAAACACGCCCTCGCGGCCGCGCTCTCGACCGCGCTGGTCGGCGCGTGCGGCGGGGCAGAGGACGAGCCGACGAAGTGCGAGGCTCCGGCGTGTCCGGTGGACGTGGCGGGCATGGACCTGACCACGCCAAAGGTCGGCTTCACGAGCCAGGTGTTGCCGCTGTTTCGGCGCTCGTGCGGGCTGTCGAGCACGTGCCACGGATCGCCGACCTCGAGCGCCTCGGACCTGTATCTGGGTCCGAAGCAGAGCGACACGACGACGGCGATCGATCCGGCAAAGCTGGTGGCCGGCCTGCTGAACGTGCCGTCGAAGACGGCGCCATCCCTCGCGCTGGTGAAGCCGTCGGACCCGGCGCAGAGCTTCTTGATGTTGAAGGTGGACGGCTGCCAGAACGCTGCGGGGCTCGCTTGCACGCCGCAGCCCAAGGCGAAGTCGGGCACCCCCTGCGGGGACCGAATGCCGCAGAGCAGCGGCGTGCTGTGCCACGAAGACCGCGACCTGGTGCGCCGTTGGATCGCGCAGGGCGCGCCGAGCGACTGAGGGGCGATGATAGGAAGACTCTCTGGCCGGGTGGTGATGGAGGACGCGAACGGCGCCCTGGTCGTGGACGTCGGCGGCGTCGGGTACGACGTCGCGGTTCCGATCGGCGCGCGGGGGCGCGCCCAGTCGGACGGTCCGGACCACGTCGTGCTCTTCGTGCACACCCACGTGCGAGAGGACGCGCTGGACCTGTTCGGGTTCGCCAGCGAGGACGAGCGCCGGGTATTCCGCTTGCTGATCGGCGTGCCGAACGTCGGGCCGAAGACGGCGCTGGGGGTCCTGAGCGCCATCCCCTTCGACGAGCTCAGCCGGGCAGTGGAGCGTGGAGACGTCGCTCGTCTCACCCGGGTGCCAGGCATCGGCAAGAAGACCGCCGAACGGCTGGTCCTCGAGCTCAAGGAGAAGATGCCCGCCGGGCCACCCGTGGCCCCCGGGCGCGACCCGGATCGCTCGCCCCCGGCGGACGACGCTCGCAAGCTGCAGTTCGCGCTGACCAGCATGGGCTACCGCGCCACCGAGGCCGATCGCGCGGTCCGGGCGCTGGGGGATCGCGTCGGAAAGCACCCTTTGGCCGATTTGCTGCGTGAGGCCCTGGCGGTGCTGAACCCCTGAGCGTCCGGGTCGTCGCGGCGCTTCCACGATCCTTGACCCCCACAAGGGGGCGTGGATAATCGCGCAGTTATCGCCAAGGTCGCGGCACAGCCGTCCGCACCGCCTGGCGCCCCCGGGGAGCCCCTCAGTGATCACCTGTCCCAAGTGCAGCAAGGAAAACCAGGACCACTACAAGTTCTGCCTGGGTTGCGGTGCGGAGCTGCCACGTGGAGCTGCTCCGAAGCCGTTCTCCCCGCAGACGCCCCCGCACGGTGTTGCCGCCCCCGCCGCCGCGCCGGTCGCTGCAGCCGCGCCGGCTGCGGCCGCACCGCGCCCCGCGCCGGCTCCGGCGCCGGCACCCACCGCCACCACACCCGCTCCGGCTCCCGCGCCCGCCGCGGCCCCGGTCGCGGGCATCGTGACCTGCCCCCAGTGCGGGCACAAGAACCCACCGGGCAACCGCTTCTGTGCGTCGTGCGGCTACAACGTCGGCGCGCTCGCGGGCTCCGTGCCTGCGCCGGCAGCCTCACCGGCTGCGGCTGCTCCCGCGGCGGGCGGCGCCGGGCCGAGCGTGACGTTCACCGCGCTGCGTGCCGACGGCACCGAGGCGGGCACCTACAAGCTGCCGGACGCGCCCACCGTGACGGTGGGCCGCGACACGGGCTCGATCTTCGCCGGTGACAGCTACCTCTCGCCGCGCCACGCCACCTTCACCCGCCGCAACAACCAGCTGTTCGTGAAGGACGAGAACTCGCTGAACGGCGTGTACCTGAAGGTCAAGCCGAACGAGCCGTGGGCCCTGGCGTACAACGACATTTTCCGTATCGGCCAAGAGATCGTCCGCCTCGAAGAGCTCAAGGCGGTGGGCACGGCGCCCGACGGGGTCGAGCGCTTCGGCAGCCCCGCCAAGGGCTACATCGGGCGCCTCTCGCTGATGATTGGGCGCGACACCACGGGCAACGCCTTCCCCATTCCCGAGCGCGGCGTTCACCTTGGCCGCGAACGCGGCGACGTGCTTTTCTCGGAGGACGGCTACGTCTCCGGCCTCCACTGCCGCATTGCCCGCGGCGCCGACGGCAAGATGTATCTGACCGACCTCGGCAGCTCGAACGGCACCTTCGTGCGCTTGGGCAAAGAGCAACAGGTCCAGCGGGGCGATGTCTTGCTGATGGGCCAGCAGCTGTTCCGCGTCGACTTCTGAGCGCCATGTCCGGCCCTCGCACCATTCGAGTGGTAGCCGCAGTCATCGAACGCGACGGCAACTACCTCATCACCCAGCGGCGCCCGACCGCCGTCCTGCCGCTGCTCTGGGAGTTCCCGGGTGGCCGCGTCGAGGACGGCGAGACCGACGCAGACGCGCTGCGGCGCGAGGTCAAGCACCGCCTCGGCGTCGAAGTGCAGCCCGGGCAGCTGATCAGCTTCGTGAGCCACCCGTACGAGCACTACACCGTCGACCTCTACCTGTACGAGTGTCGGATCGCGGCTGGCGAGCCGAAGGACCTCAACGTACACTCGTTCAAGTGGGTCACGAGCGGCGACTTCGATCAGTACCCGTTCACCCCGGCGGACGAGCTGTCGATGAACAAGCTACTCGGCCTGGACTGATCCGCGCTGCGGCGCTGGTGGGTGTGCTCGCGCTCGCATCACCAGCCCGGGCCCAGGGCGCCGCGAGCCCCGCCCCGTTCGGTCCGGGCGCGGCGGTCGAGGTGGTGAGCGAGGGCAAACCCGTGAACGTCTTCGTCGCGCGGCTGGCGCCTGGGGCGGCGCTGCCCCCGAGCGACAGCGACTTCGTCAAGGTGGGCAAGACGCCGCTGACCCTGCAGCTGCCGCCCGGGAGCTACCGCATCGAGGTCGAGGGGGTCGAGATCTCGAACGAGGCCATGCTGATCGAGATGCGCTCGGACCCTCGACGGATCAAGGTCCGCACGGGCTCCGAGGGGCTCGCGACCACGGGCACCTTGTTCATGGGACTCGGTATCTTGGGGGTCGTGGGCGCGACCGCCATCCTCGCCTCCGGCTCGAAGGCACCGAGCGGGCTCGACAAAGCCGGCGTGCTGATCCCGATGTACGCCGCGGGCGCGGTCTGTTTCGGCGGCGGGCTGGCGATGAGCATGGTCGGCAGCAGCAAGCTCGAGGCGGACCCGCCCGCCCCACCCGAGCGGCCGCGCGGCGCTTGGCTCGGGGTGCGCGGAACCTTCTGACGCCGGCCCGACGCTCTCGCCGAAAATGCACGCAACTCTCCCGGGCGCCGCCCGATGAGGGCGCATGTCGATCTTCACCCGGGCCGCTTCGGCGCTGTTCGACCTCCTGGCCCCGCTCGATTGCGCGGCGTGCGAAGAGCCCGCACCGCGGGGCTTCTGCGGCGACTGTCGCGCGCTGCTCCGTCCGGCTGCGCCGCGTGAGCTCGACGGAGTGCCGGTCTTCGCAGCGGCAGCCTACGCCGCCCCGCTCGACGCCGCGATCCGCCGCTACAAGTACCACGGTCGCTCCGATCTCTGCTCGGTGCTCGCCGGCCTCGTGCCGAGCAGAACCTTGGCTCGCGTGTGCACCGACCCGGGCACGCTGTTCGTGCCCGTACCCCTGCATCGCTCCCGCCTCGCGGAGCGCGGCTACGATCAGTCGGCGCTGTTGGCTTTGGCCCTCGCCTCTCGCGGGGGGCGAGCCGCGAGCGCCCGAGCACTCTGGCGGGTGCGCCCGACCGATCAGCAAGCGCGGCTCGACGAGCGAGCCCGCGCCCGAAACGTGACGGGAGCGTTCGCATCGCGCGCGGACGGCGAGCTGGTCGGGCGGCCCGTCGTCTTGGTCGACGACGTGATCACCACCGGCGCGACCGCAGGCGAGTGCGTCCGGACGCTGAGCACGGCGGGCGCGCGCGTGGTCGGCGTGCTGGCCATCGCGGTGACACCGGGCGGATAGGCCGAAATCTCAGCCTCTGGCGCTACGGAATTGATGGCGCATGCGGAAAATGGGAAACCGCTGCGGGTGACTGACGACGAAGCCGAGAGCTGGCACTGGGCCGACGCGGACGGCGTGGTCAGCATCGTGGACGAGTGGGAGCTCGTCTCGTCGCTCTCGACGGGTTCGCTGCCGCACTACACGCTGGTGTGGCGCGAGGGTTGGAAGGTCTGGCTGCCGGCGTGCCAGGTCGCCGAGCTCGCGACCAGCCTGCCGAAAGAGAAGGTCGAGGCGGCGGTGGACCCCGGCAGTGACCCGCTGCTCACCGACGCGCCGCCGCCCCCGGTCGATCGCTACCAGGCGTACCACACGCGAGAGGCCGCGGCGAAGCTGGTCGGCAAGAGCATCAAGCCCACGGCGCGGGTCCCGATCGCCCCGCCGACCGGGCGGCCACCGCCCGGCGCCTCGCCCACGCCGCCGCCTCCCCCACCCGCGATCCGCCCCGCCCAGCCTACGCTGGTCGAGGGCACGCCCATGCAGTCGACCGCCACGCTGCGCCCCCCGGGCGCGGTCCCCCCGCCACCGCGAGGCGTGCCGTCACCCACCCCCATCGCGGCTCCAGTCGCTCCGGTGATCCAGATCAAACCGAGCGACGACGAAGCCGCTCCTGCGTCGACGGAGGCGCCGACCAACCCTGCAGCGTCGGCCGGTCCCATCGCCAGCGCGCCCTTGCCGTCGTGGAGCGAAGACCTGGACGCCGAGATGCGAGCCAACGCGCGCCCGACCGCACGACAGATGCAGCAGTCGGGCTACGCCCCACCGCCCTCGCCCCCACTGGCCATCGTCTCGCCCGCCAAGAAGGGCAGCGGGCTTCTGGTGGGCCTGATCGCGGTGGTCGGCGTCGGCCTGATCGGCGCCGTGGCGATCGGGGTCGTGCTGCTGCGCTGGAGCAAAGGACCCGCGCCTGCTGTCAGCGCCACCGGGGCCGCAGGCGCGCGCGACAAGTCGCCACTGCGCGCGTGCAAGCTCGAGAAATCCGCGGCGCGTCTCTCGCCGGCCATTCTGCCGTCGGTGACGCCGGTCGTCGCGTCGATCCAGAACGGTGCCAAGTTCGCCATCGGCTTCGCGGCCGGCGAGCGCGAGGCCGAGGGAGTCATCGTCGATGGCTCGAGCTTGGCCGTCGAGCGCCCGTTTCGCGAGAAGGCAGAGCGCGACATCACCAGCGTCGTCCCGATCACGGCCGAGGGCGAGCTGCGCTTCACCGTGGACCAAGCTGACCCGGCGTTCCGATCGTCCCGCACGGTCGACGCCAAAGGTCGCTGGACGCTCGGCTGGACGGATCAGGGGCTGGCCCGCCGCACGGGCACCGGCGCCCCGAGCACCCTCTGGCCCGGCCCCAGTGACAAGGTCACGGAGCCGCGGGTCGCGCCCGTCGCCGGAGGGGGCTTCGCCGTCACGGCCCGGCGCGGCGGCCAGGGCGGATCGGTGCTGGTCGGCCTGCTCGACGGCAGCGGCGAGAAGAAGGGCGAGACCGCCGAGGTCCGCGCCAAGCCCCAGGTGGGCTCGCCCGCCATTGCGGTGAGCGACCGGGGCCTGCTGGTCGCGTTCGCCGGCCGCCCGACCGACGAATCGTACTGGGTCCTCCAGGTCGGCGCCGCCCCTCCGGGCGGGACCCCGAGCGCCGCTCAGAGCTTCGCCACGCCCCCGGGGGGCCTGGGGGCGGACGCCATTTCCCCGGCCGTGGAGGGTCTTTCCAACGGGCGCTGGCTCTTGCAGTGGACGGAGGGGCCGGCCGGGCAGCGCCAGGTTCGCATCCAAACCCTTGGCTTCGACCTCGTTCCCGTGGGAGATCCGCTCAACCTGTCACCTGAAGGACTCAACGCCGGCCAAGGCGTAGTAATGGTTCGGGGTGACCGGGCCCTCTCGCTGTTCTTAGTGAAAAAAGGCAAGGCCCACGAGCTTTGGGGAGCAACGCTTTCATGTCCGTGACCACCCGATTCCGTAACATCGCCCGCGTCGTGACGCTCAGCGCCGGCACGTGCCTCTACCCCCTGACCGCGACCGGGTTGGTCGTGGCCGCCACCGGTTGCGCGATCTTGAGCAGCCCCGGCCCCTCCGCCGTGTCTCAAGGTCAGAAGTACCAGAGCGGGGACCCCACCTTCGACGAGTTCTTCAGCAACCTCTACGACATGCAGATCGAGCTGGGTCGGGCCCCTGCATCGGAGAAAGAGATCCGGCAGGAGCTGGCCAAGAAGGTCAAGCTCGATGAAGGCTCGTCGGCCAGCATGCTGGGGAAGAAGATCGGCAAGAAGACCGAAGAGCTGGCGACCGCGGGCACCGGGCTCAAGATGGAGGTCTCGGGACTGGACGGCGACGACGACCCGGGAGTGAAGCTCTCGGTCAAGGGCAAGGATCTCGACGAAGACGCCAAGTCGATGGTGTCGGCCCTCGAGTCGGCGGTGAAGAGCGCGGCGAAGCTCCACGTCCGGATGAAGAAGATCAAGAAGGCGCTGGATCAGGCCAACGGCCAGATCCTGGCCCTCGAGGGCACCGTCGACGGCGCGTTCCGCAAGGGCGGTCCCAAGAAGAAGTCCGAGGTCCGGAAGAACCTGGACGACGCCAAGAAGCTGATCCCGCTGATGGCGGTGCGCGCCGAAGAGGTCTCCGAGGCCTCGAAGACCACCGCCAAGAAGCTGTCCGAGGCCGCGCAGACCGACACCGGTCAGTTCGACCAGCCGCCGCCGGCCGAGCCGCCGCCCGCCGAGCCCGAGCCCGAGAAGGGCGAAAAGAAGGGCGAAAAGAAGGGCGAAAAGAAGGGCGAAAAGAAGCCGCCGGCCGAGAAGCCGCCGGCCGAGAAGCCGCCGGCCGAGAAGCCGCCCGCGGACAAGCCCAAGCCGCCGAGCGACTTCGAGCCCTGACGTTCAGTTCACGCTCTTGATGGCATCCAGGAAGGGCGCCGCGGCCACGAAGTCGGTGCAGCGCACGGCTTCCGAGCCGCGCGAGTCGTAGACCAGGACCGTCGGTAGCCCGACGACCTTGTGCTCCTTCATGGTGGCGGCGACCACCGGATCTTCGTCATCGGTCGCGTCCACCTTCACCGCAACGAAACGACCGGCCTCGCGGGCCACGCCTTCTTCGCTGAAGGTGTGCTTATCCAGCTCTTTGCAGGCGCCGCACCACGCCGCGGTGAAGTCGAGCAAGAGGGGGCGCTTCTCGGTCGTCGCCTTGGCCCGCGCTTCGGCCACCGTGGTCTTCTCCCACGCCAGCGTGCGTGACGGCTTCGAGAAGCCGGCGATGAAGGCGAACGAGCCAAGGCACGTGAGGGCGATGCCGATCCCCTTGCGCGCCTTCACCCCCGCGCCGGGCTCGTCGAAAGAGCGGTGAACCGCGCCGAGCGCCAGGCCGACCAGCGCGGCTCCGGCCGCCACCGCCAGGAAGGTGGTGTTCGGCTGGGTCAGCTTGGTCAAGATCGGGAACGCCGAGCCGAGGAACCAGAACGCGACGACCACCAGCACGATGCCGAGCAGCGACTTGACGTGCACCATCCAGCGGCCACTCTTGGGAAGCTGCACGGCGAACGCGCCCACCAAGAAGAACGGCGCGCCGAGGCCGAGGGCGAACGCCGCCATGGCCAGGGCGCCCAGGCCCGCGCTCTGGGTCTTCGCGATCCAGGTGAGGATGCCGGTGAGCACCGGGCCGGTGCACGGCGCCGCGATGACCCCGCACACCAGCCCCAGCACGAACGCCCCTTTGTAGCCGATGCCGCCGACGGTCGCGAGCTTGTTGGTCAGCGACGACGGAAGGGTGAACTCGAATGCGCCGAACATGCTGGCAGCCATGGCCAGGAACAAGCCGCTGATGACGACGATCACCCACTTGCTCTGCAGCACGGCCCCGAACATCCCGCCCGTGAGCCCGGCCGCCAGGCCAAGTGGGACGAACATGGCCACGATGCCGAGCACGAACGCCAGCGAGAGCAACACGCCCTGCGCGCGGCTGCGGGCCTCTTTCGCGCCGAAGACGCTGACGGTCACCGCGATCATCGGGTACACGCAGGGCGTCAGGCTCACCAAGAGGCCGCCGAGCAGCGCCGCGAGCGCGGCGTACAGCGGCCCCTTCTGCAGGGCGCGGGTGAAGGCGTCACCGCCGCCACCGCCGGTCGCCTCGCCGGCCACCGTGCACACGTTGCCCGAAGCTTCGGCCCCGAGGGTCCAAGCCGAGATGACCAAGAGCACGATGAAGAACGGTGTCCAGCGCAGGCGCGTCATCGAGTGTTTCGACCGTAGTCTAGTTCCCCACGCGCCCCCTGTGGAGGCCATCGCGACCGGAAGACGCGTTCAGGACCCCGGGATCAGGCCGCCCGCTTCCGGGGGATCCTGGCCAGAAGCCGGCGGGCCCGGGCGATTTCGCCGGTCAAGGCCACCGCCAAGGCCACGCGCCCGCTGGTCGACCGACGGACGAACGCGCGCAGATAGAGCCGCGCGGCCTCGAAGTCGCGCGCGTGGAACGCGAGCTCACCGAGCACGAACTGCCCATAGCCCTGCCCGCAGGGCGCATCCGCCAGCCGTTCGCGCAGCTCTTCGATCTCGTCGGGGGCGACCGGTTCGCCGCTGGCGATGCGCGACAGCGCCAGCTGCGCTTGGTAGAGCGGGCGGTCCGTCGTCCCCCAGCGCGCGGCGCGCGACAGCGCCCCGGCAGCCTCCCGGTGGCGCCCCGCCAGATAGAGCACGCTGCCGATCGTCCAGAGGTGGAACGCGCGCCGCGAGGGCGGGCTCACGCGACTGGCCAGGCGGAGGTGGGCCACGGCGCCCTCGTGATCGCCCAGGCCCAGGCACGCACGGGCGGCGTCTTGGCGCGCGACGTCGGGCATCACGTCCAGCGCGACGATGTCCAGCGCCACGGTCAACGCCTGATCGAAGCGCTTGGCTTCCATGTGCGACAAGTAGAGCTGCCGGAGCAGCATCGCGCGCGTGGTTCGGCTGATGCGACCGCCCCAATCCAGCGCGCGCATCGCGTACTTGGCCCTGAGACCGGAGGTCCGCGCGAGGGTCGCCTTCCTGAGCAAGTGCTCGGGCGTCACGACCTCCGCCGCTGCGGCGCGCGTCCGGGACATCTCTGGACAAGACTAGCAAGACCTGTACACTCGTCCAGATTTTCGCCGCGCCTTTTGAAAGCGCTCGGCCTCCGGGATAAAGCGACTGCCATGAGCTCCGCCACGCGGCGATGTCTGAAAATGGCGCTTTTCGCCCTGGCCGTGGCCGGTTGCGGGCACCCTGCGAGCGAGGCCGAGTGCGAAGAAATCGTCGAACGGGTGGCGCGCCTCGAGCTCGAGAAGAAACAAGCCGGCAGTCCCGAGTCGGTCCAGGACGAGATCGAAGCCACCAAGAAGAGCGTGCGCGAGTCCATGCTCAAGCAGTGCGTCGGACGGCGCATCACCACGAAAGCGATGCAATGCGTTCGCAGCGCAAAGACCAGCAAAGAGGTCGTGGAGGATTGCTTCGACTGACCGCGGCCGCGGCCCTGTGCCTCAGCCTGAGCACGGGCTGCGGCAGACCGCTGGACCCCGTCGAGTGCAATCAGCTCCTCGATCACTACACCGAGCTCTTGGTCCGACAAGAGCGTCGTGGCATCAGCGACGACGACGTCGAGCGCGCCAAAGAGAGCGCCCGCTCGAAGGCCGCGGGGTCTTCCGAGTTCGCGAAGTGCAGCTCGAAGGTCTCGCGCCGGCAGTGGGAGTGCGCGATCAAGGCGCCGAGCGTGGACGAGGTGGAACGATGCCTGCTGTGACGGGTGACCCCACGCGGCGACTGCATCGCCAGTTCGGGCGATCATGCTGAACGCGCTGGGCAACGTCAGCCCCACTCACCTGATGGACCGCGATCTGGTGCGAGCGTGGAGCGCGCGCCCGCCCGACGTACGCCCGGAGCGGCCGGCGCCCGCGCGCCCGCGTCACGCCCGGGCGCTCCCGGTGCTCGCCTCGCCGGCTCGCGAGCCGTGAGCCCACCCTGGGCCGGGCGTTTCGCGCCGGCCCATCGCTCGGGTCTGGCCCCGGCGCGAGCCGCGTGCAACCCTCCGGGTCGTGGTGACGCGGTCGTCGGGTGTGCTGCTGCTCTTCTTGATGGGCTGTCAGGGCCAGACGGTCGGCGAGTCGGGCAGCGGCGGAGCCGCGGGCAGCCCCGGCGGCGGCGGCGCGACCTCCGGCGGGGCCAGCAGCGGCGGAACGACCGCCGGCGGGGCCAGCAGCGGCGGCACGACCTCCGGCGGCAGCGGTGGAGGCCAGACCGGGCCCGGCCCCCACGGCGCGCTTCCGACCGGTTACTGCTGCAACACCGACCAGGACTGCCGCTATCGCGCGTGCCTCGACTTCGGTGGGGTGAAAGTGTGCAGCGATCGCTGCCTGAGCAACGCCGCCTGCGCCACTGGCCCGGGCTTCGCGTGCTCGAAGACCACCGAGCAGTGCGAGCCCACCGGCGCGCCGGCGTGCATCCCGGCGAGCGAGTGGAAGGTCGGGCCGCAGCCCATCGGGGCGTGTTGCGTCGCCACCGGCGATGGCACGGCGGGGGAAGAGTGCCAGGGCAACCTGTGCATGGCGTTCGGGCCGACTTCGAACCCGTTCATCTGCACCCAGGCGTGCGACACACCCAAAGATTGCCCGGCCAACTGCAAGTGCGAGACCCAGGTGGGTTTCTGTTGGCCCTACGCCACGGCCTACACCTGTCAGTGACGCGGCTCGGCGGCGGCGCAGGCGGGAGCACGCTTGGCCGATGCGCAGGCCCGCTGCAGGCGCAGCGCCGCACACTCGAGCCACTCGCCATGGGTCTCGCGATGGGGCTCGAGAATCATGATCGCGCGCGCATAGGACTGGGCCGCGTGGTCCGGCTGATGATTGAGCAGCCGTAGATCGCCGAGCTGGACCAGCGAATAGGCCGGGTCGGGGCAGTCGAAGCCACAGGCGGCGAGCCGCACGACCAGGGCGCGAGTCGCAAAATGAAGCGCCTCGGGTAGGCTCGCGGCGGCGCGCGCTCGGCTCTCGTAGCGCAGGGCTCGCACGCGGTCGGCGCCCGAGACCCGGGGCGACCTCGCGCACCCGGCCAAGAGCACGCACGCGCTCAGCCAGTGCCCGGGTGCCATGGCCCGAGAGTGCCACGCCGACCGAGATGCGCTACCCTCGCCCTGGGCGGTCTTGGAAGACCAGATCACGATCGGCACGAGAGGCAGAAACCCACGAGAAGACCGGCGGGACCGGCGCCGACTCGTTCCAGCTCGCGGCTGTCGCAGGACTTCTGGCGGGTCGCCTCGGCGTCCGGACCTGTCAGAAGCGCAAGACCCTCTCAGATCCGGCAGGTGAGAACTGCAAACGTCGAGGCTCAGGTCGCCCATGCGTGCTCTGTTCGTTGCGCTCTGCTTGGTCGCTGCCTGCGCCGGACCGCGAGGAGCGCCGAGCCACCCCCAGGCCAAGAAGTCACTGGCGGTCGACGACGACGCCGAGCTCGGGCGCCTCGCCGATCAGCAGGTGATGAGCGAGGTGATCGCGGTCCAGGACCGGGCACTGCAGCGCTACGTCGACGGCGTGCTGGGGCGCATCTCGGCACACGCCGACCCGGGCGCCAGCCGCTGGACGCTGCGCCTGCTCGACACCTCGCACGTGAGCATCCGCTCCGGACCGGGCGGATACATCTACCTGACCCGCGGGCTCTTGGCCTTTCTCGGCTCCGAGGCCGAGCTCGCGGCGGCGCTCGCCCACGAGGTCGCCCACGTCTCGATGCGACACTGGCGCAAGCAGGCCGAGTACCTGGTGAAGCGCGGGATCGAGGACGGCGACGTGACGAAGCTCGGCAGCGCCGACCGGCGTGCGTTGCTCGCGCGCCTGCGCGACGAAGAGCACGAGGCCGACCGGCTGGCCCTCGGGTACCTCGAGCGGGCCGGCTACGCCCGCACCGGCCTGCAGAAGGTGATCCGGTTGTTCGCCGAGCTCGAGCGGCTGGCGGGCGGCAGCCGCGTGCCCGCTTCGCTGCGCACCCACCCGGCGACCCGAGAGCGCCTGGACGCCATCGCCCAGCGAGCCACGCCGGGCGGCGAGTCGAAGACGGCCGAGTACCTCTCGAAGATCGACGGGCTGCCCTTCGGCGAGGACCCTCGGGACGGGTACCTGCTCGGTGACCGCTACCTGGTGCCGAACGCCGATTTCGAGCTCGCCCTCCCGCCCGCGTGGCGAGTAGAGCTGGTCGGGCGCGACCTGATGGCCGCGCTCCCGGGCAGAGCGACGATCTTGCTCGTGGCGCGCTCGGAGCACGCCGACCTCGAGTCCACGCTGAGCGCGCTGGGAGATCGCTCGAGCTTCCGCCAGGTGTCGCTGGGCGACCGACCGGTGCAGTTCTCGAAGCAGCCCCGCGAGAGTGGCCTGACCGCGCTCAGCTGGGTGATCGACGCGCCTCACGCGCCGCTGGTGATGGCGCTGATCGTGCCCTCTGGCGAAGACGACAGCGAACCGGTGCGAGCGTTGACCGGAGGCGTGAGGCGCATCACGCAGCCCGAGCTGCAGAGCGTCGGTAGGCTGAGGGTGAGGGTGCACCGGCTGAGCGAACCGCGCTCGCTCCGCGCGCTGGTCGAGGCGAGCCCAACGCACACCAACCTGGCGACGCTGGCGCTACTCAACGGCGTCGACCCCGATCGCGTGCTCCCGGTCGGAAGCTGGGTGAAGCGCGTCGAGCCGTGATCAGCGAACCAAGAGGCCGAGCGCCACGACCAGCACCAGCAGCACCGCGAGGATGCCCAAGAGCCAGAGCACGAGCCCGCGCCACGCCCCGCCCAGGGCTCGCCCCCCACGGTCTTCGCACGCCAGGCAGACCGCCCAGGTTCGGGCGCCCCCCTCGGTCAGCACGCAGCAGTCCCCGCAGACCGGAGAGTGGCAGCGTGCGCAGGGGCCGACGGCCACGGCGCCGCACCGCACGCAGAGAGCGATGCCTCCGTCGTCACCGTGAGAGATGAGCTCGGGCACGTCGCGGAGTGTACTGTCGGCGCGTCACCAGCGCGACATCGCGCCGAGGTTCTTCACCTTGCCGAAGCCCGCACCGGCCAAGAGGCGGCTCGCCACCGCGCTGCGCACGCCGGACGCGCAGTAGGTCACCACCGGGCGATCTTTCGGGCCCAGCTCGGCGACGCGCCCCTCGAGCTCGGCCAGCGGGATGCTGACGGCGCCCGGCAGGTGCCCGCTGGCGAACTCGGCGGGCGTGCGCACGTCGAGGAGCAGGGCCCCGCCCTCGACCAGGGTCCGGGCCTCGACTGCCGATACGTCGCCGAAGCGCCGGCGCAACATGAAGAGCAACAGGGCGGCAGTGACCAGCAGCAGGATCCACTGAAAGGACGTCATCGGAGCATCGGTTGGAGCCGCGCCAGCGACGATGGATTCAGTCGGGAGCGTGCCGGCGGAGCGTGGCGAGGACGCGCTCGCGCTCGGCGGGCGCGAGCCGCGCTTCGGCCAGCGGGTAGAGCGTCGTGTCTTCCCAGCTCGAGTGCATCAAGAGATCGCTCTCGAGCTGGTCGAGCGCCTGCCGGAGCAGGCCTCCGGACTTCGCCAGCGCCGCGAGGTCGGAGATCGAGTCCCGGATCCGGTCGTGCTCGTAGCGGGCCCGCCGACACTCGGTGGGGTGAGTCTGCTCGAGGGCCGGGAGGAGCGCCGACTCCTCGAGCTGAATGTGGGCCCGCACGCTCCGCTCGAACAGCGCCCAGAGCGCCAAGAGGCCGAGCTCGTCGCCCGGGGCTCTCGCGCCCCCGAGCTGGTCGAGCAAAACCGCGAGCCGTGCGTGGTCGTCGCGGAAGCAGGATCGAAGCTCTTCCATCGGCTCTCGGGCCCCGAGCCCGGCGCGCTCGGGGCAGCGTCCTCGGGCAGCCGTTCACTCGATCTGGGGGGGGAAGACGCCCTTGGCCTTGGCCTTTTCGCAGCCGCGCTCGGCGTTGGTCGAACCGTCCTCGGTCTTCACGACCTTGAACTCCACGCGGCGGTTCTTCTCCCAGGCCGTCGCGTTGTGGCCGTCGTCGAGTGGACAGTACTCACCATAGCCCTGCGAGACCAGGCGCGCCTTGGCGACGCCGCGACTGACCAACGCGTCGACCACGCTGGCCGCTCGGTCCCGCGTGAGCTTCAGGTTGTAGTCGTCGCTCGAGCGCTCGTCGGCATGCCCGGCGACCTCGACCACCTGGAACTCCGGGTGGCCCTTCAAGGTCGCGGCCACTGCGTCCAGGATCCCGTCCGACTCGGGCAGGATCTTCGCGCTGTTGGTCTCGAACATGACCTTGTCCAAGATGATGATGTCCGAGCCCTCGATCAGCACCTTGCCCTTGTCCGGGCAGCCGTCTTCGTCCTCGAAGCCGTTGTAGGTTTCGGGGTCGTTCGGGCACTTGTCCTTCACGTCCGGGATCTGGTCCTTGTCGTTGTCCGGATCCGGGCAGCCGTCGACGTCCTCGAAGTTGTCCTTGTCCTCGGGGTCGAGCGGACAGCTGTCTTCCTTGTCCAGGATGCCGTCCTTGTCGTTGTCCGGCTCGGGGCAGCCGTCCTTGTCCTCGAAGCCGTCCCGGTCTTCGGGATCGTCCGGGCACTTGTCCCGCGAGTCGAGGATGCCGTCGCCGTCGCGATCGCCGTCTTGCCCTTCGGGGCACCCGTCCTCGTCCTCGTCGCCGTCCCGATCTTCCGGCGTGTTCGGGCAGCGATCGTCGACGTCCAGGATGCCGTCGTTGTCGTTGTCCGGCTCGGGGCAGCCGTCCTCGTCGCGGAAGCCGTCGAAGTCCTCCGGGTCGTCGGGGCACTGGTCGAGGTCGTCTTTGTAGCCGTCGCCGTCGCGGTCACCGATGCTGGGCTCGAACACGAATCCGAGCACCATGCGCACGTCGGCGGCCTCGTACCCGGTCATGAACGCGCGGCTGCCGCCGCCCATCATCAGGTAGCTGTTGCGCTCGACGAAGAGCTTGATTCCCCCCAGAAACTCCTGGCTGAGCTTCTGCTTCTTGTCGCTCTTTCCATCGAGCAGATAGGTGCCATAGGTCTCGACCACCAGGTCGAGGGGGTCGATCACGCGGTACGCGACGCCCGCGCCGAAGGTGGCCAGGTTGCCCCCTTCGAGCTTGCCTTCGGCCAGCTGGTTTCGGCCGGCGTTGTCGAGCTCGAACTTGGGGTTCTTGCCGGTGTGCCCGCGGTAGCCGGCGTCGAGGCCGATCTTCAGGCGCTTCGACGAGCCGAAGCGATTCTCGAAGGCCACGTGCGGCCAGTACCAAACACCGGGGTCGGCGCCCAGCTCGCGCGGCGCGTCCCCGACGGGCACGCCACCCTGCACCACGAGGGCGAGGCCCGGCCCGCGATCTACCCGGGTCAGCCGCAGCTTCCCCTGAAGGGCTACGGTGCTGATCTTCTGCGAATCGAGCTTGGCCGTGTTGTAGGTGTCGCCGGTCGCGCCGATCTCGTTGGCTTCGTTGCCCGCCATCAAGATCACCGGCACGGTCAGGCCGATGCTGCCGATGTTTGCGATGCCGTAGTTGAAGCCGAACGTGCCCTGGAACGAGTTCTTGACCAGAGCATCGACGCCGCGCTCGAGACTCTGCCCGCCGTTCGGGCAGCCCGGCTCTCCAGGGCCGCCGCAGGCCTCGCGGTCGTCGTTGGTGCGGAGCAGGTTCCTGCCATAGTCGAGGACCAAGCCGAAGCTGATGTCGTTCGCGCCGAGGATGTCGGAGCCGTTGACCGACATGAACCCCTTCGAGTCGATGGCCGGACGGAACAGGTGAGTGTCGAGCCCCTCGCCGTTCTTGTCGGCGACGCGTGGCTCTTGCGCGAACGTCACTCCCGAAACCCCAACCAGCGTGCCGATGCCCGCCGCGGTCCGCACCCATCGCTGCAGCCGTGTGCCGCTATCCCATCGCATCGTCAGCGCGCTCCTCTCTCGCGATCGACCTCGCCCGTGTCTGTCGGCGGAAGCCTGCGAAAATCCAAGAGTTAGTCGAGTGGACGGTAGCAGAGGCCGATTTTGGGTGTCAACGCGACCCGGGCCCTGGGCATGGGACTCTGCTAGGCTTGTCGAAGCTCCCGTGAGGCTGACGGTCGCGGTCGCCCTATTTGCTGCCGCTTCGGTATTGTCGGAAAGCTCCATCTCGTGGGCGGGCCCGACTGGCACCGAAGCGGTGGGCTCGGCGCCCGCGCCGGCGCGCCCGAGCGATCGCCGCCGGCTCTTCGTCGGGGTCGTGGGTTTTTCGGCGCTGGTCTTCGGGCTCACCGGTTTGTGGCTGCTTCGCCGGCAAAAGGCGCGCGCCCAGGCGGCGCTGCCCCCCGAACCGGTCGCCTCGGCGCCGATCGTGACGCGCATCGAGGCCCCGGCCCGCCCGTCGGCCGCGGCGGTCCCGGCCGACGCGCTGATGCTCTGCCCGACCTGCCGAGCCGAGTACCGGCCGCCGGCGCGCTTCTGTAAGCTCGACGGGAATCGCTTGGTACCGAGCCCGGGCTCCGAGGGCCGCGGTCCCACCGGTGGCGTGTGCCCGGTGTGCGACCAGGGATTCGATCCCGGGACGACCGAGTGCCCGGTGCACGACGAAGAGCTGATCCCAGCGGGCGCGCAGCCCTCCACCGAGCGGCCGAGCGGGCAATACCCCAAGATCTGTCCGACTTGCGGAGTCCAGTACCCGAACGGCTCGGGTTTCTGCGGGGCCGATGGTTCGGCGCTGGTCACCGTGAACTGAAGAGAAGATCATGTCACTTCGCTTGAGCGGCCGACTTGGTTTAGATTTTGGCCTCTAGCCCCGAGTTGGGAGCCGAAGCACGATGAAGATCACCTGCCAGTCATGTGGCGCGAAATACGCGATTGCGGACGAGAAGGTCCGAGGTCGCCGCGTCAAGGTTCGCTGCAAAGGCTGCAACGAGCCCATCGTCGTCGACGGCTACACCGAGCCGGATCCCTACGCGGCCGATCCCGGCAACGCGGCGGGCGGTGCTCCCGACATGTGGAGCGTGAACCTGAGCGAGACCGACCAGCGCTCGATGAGCACCAACGAGATCGTGGAAGCGTGGAACACGGGGCAGATCCCGGCCGACGCTTTCGTCTGGAAAGAGGGCATGGGCGATTGGATTCCGCTCGCGTCGGCGCCCGAGCTCACTCCCTATCTGTCGGCACCCCAGCACGCGGCACCGGCAGCGCCCGAGCCCGAGCCCGCGCCAGCGTTCGGTTTCGCCGCTCCCCCGGCGGGTCAGGTCGCGGCGCGGGTCGAGAAGAGCCGCGGGGCGGCGGACATCTTCGGCAGCGCCGCGCTGGCGGGCTCCGAAGCGGACATGTCTGCTCCAGCAGAGTCGGCCTACGACGAGAAGCCCACCGGGGCGCGCAACGAGAACTCGGTGCTGTTCTCGCTGGACGCGCTCAAGGCGGGCGTCGGGCCCACCGCCAAAGCGTCCGCGCCCGCACCCCGCGGCCGGGCGCCAGCGGCCCAGGAAGAGAAGGCCGATCTCGACGACATCATGAACATCGGCGGCGGTGGCATGGGCGGGCCGCTGTTCGGTATGGGCGCCAACCAGGCGCTGCTCTCCGCTCCGCCGCCTCCCCCGGAGCCGCCGCCGCGCCCCAGCATCCCGAGCGAGATGCCCGCGGCCTTCGGCAGCATGCCGCCGCCCGCCTATGCGCAGCCGAAGAAGAGCAACGCGGTGATCTTCGCCGTCGGCGGCGGCGTGGCCCTGCTCGCCGTGATCGCCATCGTCGTCGGCGTGTTCGCGCTGCGCGGCGGCAAGACCGACGAGGCCAAGGCCGACCTCAAAGACAAGGGCTCCGAGAGCGGGAAGAGCGGCAGCGCCAGCACCGACACGAAGAAGGACGAGCGCCCGTCCGAAGGCGACAAGAAGCCCGACGAGGCGAAGCCAGAAGACCCCTCCGCGGCCCCCGCGGCCTCGGGCGGTGAGAAGAAGGAAGTCACCGAAGAGGAAAAGAAGCGCTTCGCCGAGGCGATGAAGAAGAAGGAAGAGGAAGCCGGCAAGAAGCCGGAAGAGAAGAAGGAAGAGCCCACGGCGAAGAAGGAAGAGCCCTCGACCGGCGTCGCTTCTTTCAACAAGGGCGCAGCCATCGCTGCCCTGGGGGCCGCGGCGGCCCAGGCCTCGGGCTGCAAGCGCCCCGGCGGCCCGACCGGCGGCGGCAAGGCCGTGGTCACCTTCGCGCCTTCGGGCCGCGTCACCACGGCAAACGTCAGCGGTGGCGAGTACCCGGGCACTCCGGTCGGCAGCTGTGTGGCAGGCGTGTTCCGTCGCGCTCAGGTCCCGGCTTTCCAGGGGGACCCGGTGACGGTGAGCAAGGCGTTCAGCATCTCGCCGTGATGATCCCGAGCCACCGCGCGCCCACCTCGGGGCGCCCGGTGGCCCACGGACCTCACGGGGTCACGCAGCCGCACCCGCACTCGTTCGAGAACGGCACGGCCGGCGGCGTGCAATAGTACTTCACCAGCATGCACTTCTCCGGGCTCTGCGCCGCCCAGGTCTTCTTCGGATCGTCGTAGTTGCAGACCGGCTTGCACGCGCCGTCGGTGTAGTAGCCCTTGCTCTCACCGCTCTCGCCCGCGTCGGCCATGACCGCACCCTGGAAGCCACACGAGCTGGAGTAGGTCTTGGGGGTCTCGCTCTTGATGGTGCCGCACACCGGCTTGTAGATCGCGGGGCACGCCACCGGCTCGTCGCAGTGGCCGTTTCGGATCTCGGAGCTCGACAGGTTCGAGAGCACCGAGCCGAGCCACGACTCCGCCTCACCCTTGGCTTCGAAGTTCTTCACGTAGACGGTGGGCGAATTGACGTTCGGCGGGCTGAGCCAGCCGACCGCGCAGTAGCCGTCGGGGCACTTGCCGGCCCAGAACTTGCCCTTGCTCTCGCCGGTGGAGCCGGCCGCCGTGCGCACCACCTTCTGGAACTCGCACAGGCTCGCGTAGGTGGTCTCCTGGTCGGTGGCGATCGGCACGCCACACACCGGCGGATCGTAGGACGGACACGGCTTCGCGTTCTTGGACTCGCAGCTGCCGTAGCCGTAACCGCTGGTGCTGACCTGGGGGTCGGCCTGCACCCAGGCCTGGGCTGCAGCCAGGTCGTCGTGAGCGAAGTTCTTCGCATAGTAGCGACCGTCGCTGGTGGTGTACTCGGCGCAGATCGGCAGGTCGACGCAGATCCCGGTCTTGCAGGGCGCCTGCTTGCACATCGGCAGCGCGCAGGCCTGACCCTCGCCGCAGTCGGAGTCCACGTTGCACTCTTTCGAGCACGAGGCCGACAGCGTGTACGAGTACCAGGTGTTGACCTTCTCGAACCAAACCGGCGAGACGAAGACCCAGTAGTCACCGGCGCTCGCGAGCTTGGCCGTCAGCGTGACCTCGCCCGAGGTCGAGTGCTTCCAGTCGACGAGCTTGCCGCTTTCGTCCAGGACCATCAAGAACGCGCCCAGCTGCTTGGGCCAGCTGGCGTTGACGCTGAAGGTCGCATCGGTGGCCGTGCCCGCCGTGAACCGATACACGTGACGGCGACTCTTCGGCTTGACGCTGTTCTTCAGCGCGCCGGTCTGACAGTCGAAGTCCCAGTCGTAGTAGCGCCAGCCGCCGGCGAAGTGGGTCTCGGCGCCCAGCGCGCTGGTGGGCTCGTTCTCGTCGGGGGCCTCGGCGGTGGCCGCACACCCAGCGAGGGCAGCGAGGGAGAGTGCGAATCCGACTGAAAGCGCTTGCTTGAACATGACGTACCGCCTTTGGAGCCCGTCCCCTGACAGACCCCTACATGTAGGGTGAGCGGGGTCTACGCCCCTACTTCGGGCGTGTCAAGCCGCGATAACGCATCGCGCCACCGCCGGGAATTCAGCTGTTTTCTCGGAGGCGCTCGCGCAAGCGGGTGCTGCGCTCTTCGCGGCGGACCTCGGACAGCGCCAGCCGGAGCGCCCGGGGATCGGTGACCACCACGCACAGGCGCTTGGCCCGGGTGACCGCGGTGTAGAGGAGGTTCCGGCTGAGCATCACGAAATGCGCCGCCGACAGCAAGAGGACCACCGCGGGGTACTCGCTGCCCTGACTCTTGTGGATGCTGGTGGCGTACGCGAGGGTGAGGCTCTCGAGGTCGGTGTCCTCGAGATCCACGTCTCGTTCGTCGAAGCGCACGCGCACCCGTCGCTCCGCCGGGTCCACCGCGACGATCACGCCGAGGTCGCCGTTGTACACGTCTCGCTCGTAGTCGTTCTTGGTCTGCATCACCTTGTCGCCCACGCGGAGCGTCTGCCCGCGCGACTCGAGAGACGGCCCCTCGGGGTTGACCACGCTCTGGAGCTTCTCGTTCAGGACCTGCGTGCCGGCGGGCCCGCGGTGCATGGGGGTCAGCACCTGAACGTCGCGCACCGGGTCGAACCCGAAGCGCTTCGCGATGCGCTTGGCCGCGAGCTCGACCACCAGCGCGGCAGCCTCTTCGGGCTCACGACGCTGCACCACGAAGAAGTCGGCGCCGGGCGAGTCCGCGTCTGCGCTCAGCGGCGGTTCACCCACCAAGATACGATGGGCGTTCTCGACGATCCGGCTCTCGCTGCCTTGACGAAAGATCTCGTCGAGCCGCACGACTCGCACCACGCGGCTGTCGATCAGATCGCGGAGCAGGGCGCCCGGCCCCACGCTCGGCAGCTGATCGGCGTCCCCGACGATCACCCACCGCGCGGGGGACGGCAGGGCGGCCGCGAGGGCCGTTCCGAGGGGCAAGTCGATCATCGACGCCTCGTCCACGATCACGGCGTCCACGTCGAGGGGCGCGTCGGCATTGCGCTGGAACTGCGCGGAACGCGGCTCGAACTCGAGCAAGCGATGAATGGTCGTGGCCTCTCGGCCGGTGGCCTCGGACAAGCGCTTGGCGGCGCGCCCGGTGGGCGCGGCCAGCCGGGTGGACAGCCGAGCCGATTCGAACACGCTGAGCACTGCCCGCACGATCGTGGTCTTGCCCACCCCCGGGCCGCCGGTGATGACCAGCACCTTCTCGTTCGCCGCCGCCTCGACCGCGGCGCGCTGCGCCGGAGCCAGCGACAGACCGCGACGTTTCTCGAAGGCCTCGACGGCGGCCTCGAGCCCGGGCAGCCGTGCGGCCGGCGCGCCCAGCAGCCGGCGCACGCTCCGCGCGAAGCTCACCTCGGCCGCGTGAAGCCGCCAGAGGAACGCGAAGTCCTCCTCGACCACCACGCGCTCGCTCGCGCGCAGGGCGTCGATCGCCGCCTCGACGTGCGCGCCGTCGATCTCGAGCATCTGAGCCGCGCGCTCGACCAGCGCCGCCCGGGGCACCGCGACGTGGCCCTGTTCGGAGAGCGCTCCGAGCTCGTGCAGCACGCCGGCCTGGGCGCGCTCGGGGTGATCACCGGCGATGCCCAGCGAACGCGCGATGCGGTCGGCCGTCTTGAAGCCCACACCGTGGACCTCGAGCGCCAGGCGATAGGGCGAGCGCTGGACCACCGACGCGCTCTTGTCGCCGTAGCGCTGGAAGATGCGTGCGGCGAGCGCCGGCGAGGCGCCGTGGGTCTGGAGCAACACCATCACGTTGGCGATGGCCCGGTGCTCGACCCAGGCCTTCTTGATCTCGGCCACCCGCCGCGCGCCGATGCCCGGCACGTTGCCCAGTCGCTCGGGATCGGTGTCGAGGACCTTCAGCGACTCCATGCCGAAGGTGGCCACGATGCGCTTGGCGAAGCCCGGACCGATCCCGGGGATCAGGCCCGAACCCAGGTATTTCTCGAGGCCCACCAGCGTGGCGGGCTCGATGGCCACCAGCGACTCGGCGCGGAACTGCTCCCCGCGCCGTGGGTCACGGACGAAGTCGCCGGTGACGCGCACCCGCGTGCCGGGGCCCACGGCCTGGAAGACTCCGACGACGACGATCGGTCCGCGCTGCTTCGGGTCGTCCAGCGCGCCGACGCGCAGCACCCGGAAGCCCGTCTCTTCGTTCTCGAAGGTGACGCGCTCGACTTGACCGGTGAGGGTGGTCGGCACACGGCGGAAGGTACACCGCGTGGGGCCCGGGCGGGCGCGGGAAGAGCCCGAAGCTCACTGGCACATCTTGAAGCGCCGAAGTCGAAGCGTGTTGGTGTCCCGCCAGGCGACGAGCAGCTTGTCTTCGGTGTACCCGACCGTCGGCTGGTCGACGCTGGCCGAGAGCTTCGGCGTCGGCGCGCCGCTCATCTGGTAGCCCCCGATGCCCGCGATCTCGACCTTGCCGGGCGCGAGCTCGAGGTAGCTGACGTTGACCGAGAGCGAGCCGTCGGCCACCTTGACCCCGGCGACGGCGAAGTGCACCCGCTCGTCCGTCGAGGCCGCCGGGCGCTTGAAGGCGACCAAGCCGGGCAGGGCGACCCCCGGCAGGCTCGGGTCCGGAGTCGACTTGCAGTTCGAGATCTCGTTCCAGCCCGCGCCCCCGACCAAGAACGAGTCGAGCTCGGTGACGGCCTTGACCGTGCCGGTGAGGAAGGTGTGGGCGAAGGCCCCGACCCAGAGCCGGCCGCGGCCCGCGGTCGCCAGCCCCGCGAACGTCCCCTTGCCCGAGTCACACGAGGTGACCGGGCCGGTCTTGCCGCCGCCGGGGAACGTGACCTGAACCGTGGAGTCGTCGCGCCAGAAGGCACCGACCGCCGAGTCCGAGACGATCGGCGCGACGCCAGTGACCTTGTTCGCCGAGATGGCCTTGCCGGTGGGCACCTTGCCGTCGGTGTGAATCCAGATACCGCCCGGGCCCGTCCAGACGGCACCGGGCTTGCCGCTCGGATCCAGGAACGGCTGCGGTCGGCGCGTCCCGTCGATGGTCCACTCGTAGCAGTACGCGGTGGAGCAGGCGTCGGACTCAGTCGGAGCGGACTTCAGATCTGGGGGGAACTCGAGCTGCTTCACCCGCCAGTCGAGGCCGCCGAACTGATAGGCGACGAACCCTTTGGGCTTGTCGCCGTCGCGCACCAGCCCCACCGGGCCTCGGGGGCCCTCTTTGCCGAAGGTGTTTCCCAGCACCCATTCGTCGCCCTTCGCCAAGGGCTGGGCGGCGTCCACTGCGAACACCGCGGTCGCGAACTCGAGCGGGCCAGCGTCGCCCTTCTTCGCTCCGAAGTACTTCGAGACGTAGAACCGGCCCTTGCCCCCGATCACGCTGAGCCCGCCCAGGTAGTCGTCCGCCGGAAGATCGATCTGCCCGTCGTCGGCCAGCACGCCGCCGTGGAAGCACACGTTCGGGCCGCCATCGTTCGCGACGCACACGTCGGTGGTGCAGGGATCCCCGTCGTCGCACTCGGTGCTGGGCCCTGGAGTCTTGCACGCAAGCGACGAGCTTCCGCCGCTGCCGCCGGCGCC
>JACPVJ010000040.1 GCA_016191785.1 Myxococcales bacterium
CACGACCGGCGGCGGAGGCACGACCGGCGGCGGAGGCACGACCGGCGGCGGAGGCACGCCGAGCGGCGGCGGCACGACCGGCGGCGGGGGCGCGCCACCCGGCGGCGGCGGCGCGGTGGGTGGCGGCGGCGTGCCACAGGGAGGGGGCGGTACCACCGGTGGCGGCGGGAGCAGCGGCGTGGGCGTGGTCGGGTGCGACAAGACACCGTGCAGCACGGCCACGCAGTTCTGCTGCTACGGTTCGGGCGACCCGTCGATTTGCAAGCAGATCGGCATGGGGTGTTCCGGCGCGCGCGTCTACTGCGATGGTCCGGAGGACTGCGGCGGCGGGCAGAAGTGCTGCGGCAAGCTCAACGGAGCGCAAACCGAGTTCAACGAGGTGCAGTGCGACACCAGCTGCGGCTCGTATGAACGCCAGTTCTGCCATGGCTCCCAAGACTGCCCGGTCGGCAAGCCCTGCCTGCCCAGCACCGTCGCTCCCGGGTACTTCACCTGCGCGCTGTGACCGCCCGGCGCTGCGCTACACTTCGACCAGCACCTCGCCCGGGCCCTTGCGCGTGAGGCCGGGCACCTCGCAGTCCGGCGATGGATAGCCCACCGGGAGCAGCAGATAGGCGCGCTCGTGCTTGGGGCGCCCCAAGATCTCGCCCAAGAACGCCATCGGGCTCGGCGTGTGCGTGAGGGTCGCGAGCCCAGCGTGGTGGAGCGCGGCGATCAGGAAGCCTGCGGCGATCCCCACCGACTCTTGGACGTAGTAGTGGCGCTCTTCGTCGGTCGCGCCGTGGCGTTGCGCGAAGATCACGATCAGGCACGGCGCTGCTTCCAGAAAGGGCTTGTCGGCGTTGGTGCCCAACGGCTCGAGATCTCGCAGCCAGCGCTCGGGAGCACGCCCACCGTAGAACGCGCGCTCTTCTTCCTCGGCGGCCTCCCGAATCTTGCGCTTCACCCCGGCGTCGGTCACGAGCACGAAGGTCCAGGGCTGCTTGTTCGCGCCCGACGGGGCCAGGGCCGCAGCGTGGATCGCCGTCCGGACCACGTCGAGTGGGATGGGCTCGGAGCTGAAGCTGCGAACCGAGCGCCGGGAGCGCATCCGCTCGAGAAAGGCGCTGGCGCTGGCGCGCATCGCCGCCTCGGACGCTCGGGTGAATTCGAGCTTGGGCATGAACGAATGGTCGCTCGGATCGCGGCGCGGTACCATGCCGCCATGGTGCATGCGCGGCTTTGGGTGGCCCTGGCGCTGGTGGGCTCGACGCTCGCCTGCGCGTGCGGGGGCGAGGACGAGTCGGAGGCCAAGGCCGGTGGCGGCAGTGGCGGGGGCGCCGGGGACGCGGCAGCAGGGGGTGGCACGGCGGGCGGCGGAGGCAGCGCGGGCAGCGGGGGCAGCGGAGGCAAGAGCAGCGTCGCGAGCGCCCTCGAGGCCCAGGGTTTTCAGGTTCAGAAGGGGAGCTTCCGGGTCCTGGATCTTTCGGACTGCTGCGCGGCCGGAAAGAGCTGCTCGGGGAACAACCCGACCAGTCCCTATGGCGCGTTCCACGTGCCGCGTGCGCCCGGGCAGACCGCCGCCAATCCGAACGAAGGCAGCGACGGGATGGCCGCGTCGTATCGCCTGCGGGCCGACGAGGCGCTGATCTGGGTCGGGACTACCCCGCCCGTCGCGAAGTACTTCGGCTTCACGCCTTACCTGATGGATCGCGAGGACTCGCCCGGCGTGCGAAAGCCCATCTTCGCCAGTCTGTCGGAGACGCTGAACCAGCTGGTGGTCCAGGTCGGCAGCCAGCCGGACGCCTTCGAGGCCCCGACGGCGATCATCGCGACCGCCGACCAGATCACCGAGGGCGACGCCAAGAAGGCGCTCATCGCGGGCGGCGTCGCGACCGGCGCGATCAACACCATCACCTTCGATCCCGCGCTGGTGAAGCTCGGCATCGACGCGAGCGCCGACACGGTGGGAGTGCTGTTCCGCGCGGCGCTGTTCGACGACGCGACGAAGGGCGATGCGTATCTCGGCGCGATCCCCGGCGAGCTGTGGCGCGCGACCCCCAAGACCCCCAAGACCCCGAGCCCGCTGCCGTCACCCGCCGCGCGGCCGAAGAACACCACCGACACCGAGACGGCGCTGACCAGCGCGTTGGACGCGCTCGAGGCTGCCGTGATCGCCAAGCACCCGGGCCTGACCGCGAAGAGCCTGTTCGTGAACCAGGGCACCCCCGATCCGCTGGCCTGCATTCAGGGCAAGGCGTTCTGCGCCGGCGACAATCGCGACACCAACTACCCGACGACCCTGCCGCAGCCGTTGTTCTCGTCCCCCGACGATTTCTTCTGGGTGATTGGCGTAAACCACGCGGTCACTGGCAAGACCAGCTACTCGAACTTCAGCGTCTACGCCATCGAGCACCTGGTGGGCGTCGCCTCGGTGGACAACCTGAAGTACGCCGGCAGCGCCGGCGCCTTCTTGCCGTCGCACCCCGAGGCTCCGAAGCTCTACGCCTGGAAGGTCGCGCGCAGTTGCGGAAGCGAGCCGCAGTGCCTCGCCATCCCCGATGCCGGCTGCCCTACCGGTGTGGGTGCGGGCAAGGCCGGCACCATCACCTTCCGGACCTATCTCGAGCCGAAGACCAAGACCGCGCCGGATCCGGCCACGCTGCTCCAGAGTCGCGTGATTCGCTTCACCAAGCCGTGAGCGGCGTCGAGCCGATTGCGTCGCAGCGGACGATCAAGGATGATGAGGCGTGCGTCTCGTCGGGCTGACCCTTGCGTTTCTGATCGTCGCCTGCGGCGACTCGGGTGGTGGTTCCGGTGCTGCGTCGGGGGGCGCCACATCGAGCGGGGGAGCGTCGCCCGGCGGTGCCTCGAGTGGCGGCACGTCGAGCGGCGGCACGTCGAGCGGCGGCACGTCGAGCGGCGGCACGTCGAGCGGCGGCAGCGCCGGCGCGGCGGGGTCAGGGGGCATCGCCAGCGGTGGCAGCCCGAGTGGCGGCGCAGCGGGCGCAGGTGGAAGCGCAGCCGCGGGCGGTAGCGCCGGCGATGCCGGGGCCGTCCCACTCCCCGGGTTCGGCAAGCTCTTGGGGGATTGTGGGCCGCTCGACGCGACCGAGATCCTCTCGCCGAGCCCGTTCTCGTTCCAGAACTCACTCGATTTCGGCGGCGCCGCGTTCGAGTACAACGCGCTGTCGACGGGCGGAAAGAAGATCTTCGACGCGGGCAACCTCGGCGGCAGCTCGATCCACTCCGAGATCTTCAGCTACGAGGTCTTGTATCGCTGCGAGCTGGCGACGCTGCTCAAGACCGAGGCCGAGGTCAAGTACACCGACACCGGCGGGAAGAAGACGGATCTACTGGTGCAGATCGACGGCTACAAGCTGGGCGTGAGCGTGACCCGGGCCTACGCCTACCCGCCGGGCACGCCCTACGCCGAGAGCGTGGCCAAGGCGCTGCTCGAGAAGAAGCTGGGGGACATCTTGCTCAGCAGCAAGAACGTGGTCCCCGCGGACGCGTGGAAGAAGCAGATCTTGCACATCTTGGCGTACGACACCCAGCACCGGGACGCGCTCGCGAAGGTCTACCCGCAGGTGTCGCCCACCACGCGTGCGGACACCATCGTGATGGTCACCGTCACCGAGGGGAACGACGGGTTCGTGTACTGACCATGCTCCGCACGCATTTCGCCGCCTCGCTCGTGGTCGGTGCGCTGCTGGGCGCGTGTGCCGAGTCGAGCACGGCTGACGCGCCGAGCAAGGACGCCGGCGTCGGTGGGGGAAGCGGCACGGGTGGCGCGGCAAGCGGCGGCGGTGCGGCGGGCACCGCAGGCGTGGCGGGCGCTGCGGGGAGCGCGGGCGCGGCGGGCACCGCAGGCGCCGCGGGCAGCGGCGGCGCTGCCGGCGCGGGTGGAACCGGCGGAAACGGAGGCGGCAGCGGCGGCAGCGGTGGCACCAGCGCGGCGGGCGGCAGCGGCGGCACCGGCGGCACCAGCGGGGCGGGCGGCAGTGGCGGCACCGGCGGCAGCACGGGCGACCCTTGTCAGGGCAAGACCGTGAGCTGCCCGACCCTCCCCGCGGGTTATGCCGCGGGCGCCGGTCTGTCGGCCATCGAGCGCTGCGCATTCCCCATCGACGAGGGTGCCGAGAAGACCAAGCTCGCGCCTCTCGTGGATGGGTTGGCGAAGCTCTTGCCGAACAAGACCGTCGGCGACGTGCTCGCGGATCTGAACCGCAGCACCGTGGCGGTGACCAGCGTGCCCGGCGGGCCGCCGGGGGTGGTGCGGGCGTTTCGCTGGGAAGACGCCGAGAACGACAAGCCCTACTGGATCCCCCAGGGAATCACCGGCTCGGCCGACGCGCAGCCGAACGGGCTGGTCGCGGGGCGGCACCTGGTGGTGGTCAGCTTCTATTACGATCTGGCGTCGCACCCCGGGTCGACCGGCGAGAAGGGCGTGCGGCTGGCGTTCGTGGACGTGACCCCGAGCGGCGCGCCGAAGTATCGCTTCGCGCTCTTGGTCGAGCCGAGCGGCACAGCGACCGCGCCCAGCTTCAAGGCCATCCCCATCCACGCGGGCGGCATCGCCTGGTTCGGCAACCTGCTCTACGTCGCGGACACCTTCACCGGCTTCCGCGTGTTCGACACCACGCGCATTTTCCAGGTCGACACCGATCAGGACACGATCGGTTGCAGCGCGGGCAAGTGCCGCGCCGGCCTCTACAAGTACGTGCTGCCCCAGGTGGGCACTTACCGTGAAGCGTCGAGCTGCGCTCCCCGTTTCTCGTTCGTGTCGGTCGATCGCAGCTCGTCGCCCCCGAGCTTGATCTCTGGTGAGTACTGCAGCGGCAGCTCATGCAGCGCGGCCCTTTCGGGGCGCCTGTTCCGCTGGTCCCTGGACCCTGCCGGGGCCATCGGACCCGGGCGACACTGGCCGGCGCAGGCGTTTTATGGCGGCCAGGTTCAGGTCCAGGGCGCTGGCGCGAAGGACGGAACCTTCTTCCTCTCGTCCAGCGCGCCGAGCGGCGCGGGGGGCGCGCTCTACCGAGTCACGCCGGGCAAGAGCGCGACCAGCAAGTGGGTGGACGCGCCGGAAGACGTCGTCATCGACGGCCCCCGCGATCTGATCTGGAGCCTGAGCGAGAAGCTGTCGGCCCGCGTGGTGTTCGCGGCCAAGCTCGCGTCCTACCCGACGCCGTAGTGCCAGCGTGCCTCCCACGGCCGCGGACCCGTGAAGTGGAGGCACGAGGCGGCAGTCTCGTGCTATCGCTCGAGGCGTGCACTACCCACTATTCGTGGTTCTGGTCTTGGTGGCGGTCGCCGGTTGTGGCAGCGAGTCCGACGGCGGTGGCGAGGGCGGTTCCCCGCTGCTCTCGGGCAGCGTGCAGGTCGGGTACTACGGCGCGACGCACGCTCCGGCCTACGGCCTCGTGAACCGAGGCACGATTCTCGGTGGGGCAAGCGACCCGGAGATGACGATTCGACTCAGTACGGCCGCGATCGACTGCGCGACGGAGTTCAGTGGCGCGAAGCGACCGGATGGCGTGTTCGTCTCCCTGACCGCTCCCGACCGCCTCCCGGCGACGCACGACCAAGCCTGGTTCGACGTGCTCGAGAAGCACGGGACCGAGGTGAAGTCGAACGGCGGGCAGGCCCCGTTGACGATCACGGAGGTCACGGACGCGAGCGTCACGGGGAACGTGGACCTGAGCACGACGCCGCCGGACTCGCCGGCGGGCACCATCACCGTGAAGGGAGCCTTCACGGTCGAGCGCTGCTTCTAGCGGCCCCGCGAACTGGGCCGGCGATTGGGTCCGGGGGAGTTGACCTGACGCAAGCCCTGCCCCATGAGGCTCCGATGCCGACGCCGCGCCGCGCGGCACTCAGGGGACTGATGCGTAGACTGACTGGTTTGGCGGCTTTCGGCCTGGCCGCAGCCCTCGGGCGCTCGGCCCAAGCGCAATCGAGCGCCGCGGCCACGGCCATGGACGACTGGTTCGCGGGGGAGAAGTACGAGGCATTCGTGTTCCTGGGGCTCGGGGCCGCCTCGACCGGAACGGGGGCGTACCTCCTGACGCGAGACACGGGTTTCGCTCGCGGCGCGGGCTACACCGCCATTGCCTTCGGCGCGGTCGAGATGATCTTCGCCACGACCTATACGCTGGGCCTCGGGCCCAAGCACGACGAGCTGAAGGGTGATCTCGCGAAGGACCAGGTGAAGTTTCGCCGGGACGAGCTCGACCGCATGAACGCCATCGCCGATCGCTTCGTGCTCTATCGTTACACGGAGCTTGGGATCCTGGCCGCCGGAGCCGGGCTCGCTACATACGGCTTCGTGCACGAGAAGCCGGCGCTCGCCGGCATCGGGGTCACCGCTGGCGTCCACGCCGTCCTGGTCCTCACCCTCGACTACTTCGCCGAGAGCCGGGCCCACCGCTACATCCGAGCCCTCGAGGGCTACCGGCCCGAGACCACTCTGCAGGCGCCTGGCGCGCTGCGGCGCGGGTGGGGGTTTCGAGCGCCGATCATGACCGGCGCGTTCTAGGGGCGCGTGAGCAGACCCGGCGCGGAGTGGGGTATCATCCTCTTGATGCACGGGGGGAGCGTCACGCTGAAGAACGGCGGCGTCTGGGAGGTCACCTTGCGCAGGCCAGGTCGGACCACGTACGGAGTCGGGTTGCTCGAAGGTGGAGTGTTCGTCGTGGGCTTCGGCGAGGGCGAGAGCGGAGTCATGCTCTACACCCCGACCCAGACGGGGCTCTCGGGTCGATGGGGCATGGTCGGGGAGTCAGCGGCAGGCATCGAGGTGCTCGGCCGGCGCTAGGCGTGCTCTCTCTTGCATTCTGCTCGCCCAGACCCGACCGAAGGACGTCGTCGACCCTGCCGTCAGTCCAGCCGCGCGCGCTCGGCCCGCTCGAGCTCGGCCAGCGCGGCAATCGCGTCGAGCACCCGGCGGCCGACGGCCACCTGGGCCCGCAGCCGATGCGGGTCGGCGTCGAGGAGCTCGCCGAAGTCCACCGGCGCTCCGAAGGCGATGATGATCGGGATGCCGGTGCCGTCCAGAGTGGAGCGGCACTCGTGGATGAAGTCGTTCGCCATGCCGTTCACGAACACCGGCACCACGATCGGACTCGCACCCAGCACCACCCGGCCGAACCCCGGCTCGGCCGGCAAGAGGTCGTAGGGGTCGTCGCCTTTGTTGCGGGTCCCCTCGGGATGGATGCCGACGACGGTGCCCGGGCGCTGCAGCTCGGCCGCCAGGAAGTCGAGCCCGACCCGGGTCACTTCCCGCTTCTCGGTCTCACGGTAGACCGGTGGGAACATGCTCATGCCGCTCGCCACCAGGTTGGTCACGACGCCGAGCGGGTGGTCGTACCAAAACGCGGACCGCACCGGAAAGTAGCTGCGCTCGCACCAGTCGACGCGCTTGTGCAGGTGCGTCAGCACCATGTACATGTCGAAGAAGCTGCGGTGGTTCGCGGCGAGCAGCACACCCCGGTCGGGGTGCAGCGCCACCACGTGCTCGAGGCCCAGCAGCGTCATTCGGCGCTCGGACACCAGGTTCATCCACCGGCCGGTCACGACCTGGTTGAAATGCCGCGATGCGGCCTTGGCTCGCGCCGACTCGTTGACCAGGGCGCCCAAGCGCAGGGCCGCGCGCTCGAACCGCGAGAGGGCGGAGAGGTCGGCCTGGGTCACTCGCACGGCCGTGTTCGTAGAGAATCGGACCGGCGTCCGCAACGCCCATCGTCGCCGCGCGGTCACGCCGCCGGTGTGAACCCGGCCCCCCTTGCCCTGGCGTTTCGGCTGAAAACCGTGTCATCCTGCCTGGCACACCAGTTGCTGGAGGAGGCTTTCATGCGAGCGGCGCTGCGACTCTTGGGCACAGGTTTGTTGGTTTCGGTGGTGGTCGGGGCTTGCGGGGGCGAGAGCGACAGCGGCGGGGGGAGCTCGGGCGTCTCCATCGACGACCTCCCGAAGCTCTATGCCGGCGCGGTGTGCAAGTCGGTCCAGAGCTGCTTCGGAGACCTGTACTCCGTGTTCTCGGGCGGCGAAGACTGCTCCAAGAACTACGAGACGGCGCTCGGTGACGAGCTGCCGAGGCTGAAGCAGGCGATCGAGAAGGGAACGGTGGTGTACGACGGCACCAAGGTCGACGCCTGCTTGGCCGCGATCGAGAAGGTCGGCTGCAACTTGGTCGGGGAGCCGGCAGAGTGCACCGCGGCGGTCGACGGCACGGTCGAGCTCGGCGGCGACTGCGAGCTCGATGCCGAGTGCAAGGGCAGCGATGCCCTCTGCCAGGTCGGGGCGGCCTGCCCCGGCAAGTGTGCCAAGAAAGGCCTGGCCGGCGCAACCTGCAAGCGTGACTCGGACTGCGCAGCAGGGCTCTCGTGCTCCGACGCGACGAGCAAGTGCTTCGAGCCGGCGGCCGCGGGCGCGGCGTGCGAGGGCGGGGGCACCGCTCCGGACTGCGCCATGGGCCTGTTCTGTCTCGGCAGCGACGACCAGGCGAAGCAGCCGGGCAGCTGCAAGACCCTGACCGAGGGGTTCTCGGGCAAGGCGGGCGATGCCTGCTGGTTCCAGGGCAAGCCAGGCTGCTCGACCGATCTGCGCTGCATCGTCGAGAAGGTCGACACGACCAGCGGGCAGATCGTCGCGAAGTGTGGCGCGCCGTTCGCGGCGGGTGCCCCGTGCAAGATTGCCATCCCCGACGGCTGCCCCACCGACCAGTACTGCAAGGTCCCGGACAAGTCCTTCGACGGGACCTGCACGCCGCGACCCACGGCGGGGCAGCCCTGCGCCAAGCTGTTCGACGATGAGCTCTGCGGCGCGGACACGCGCTGCGAAGGCGGCACCTGCAAGCCGCGTCAGAAGCTGGGCGGGCAGTGCAGCACCGACGAGGTCTGCTTCAGCGAGAACTGCGTGAACGGCGGCTGCGCTCCCAGCGGCGGCTGCAAGTAGCGCGGCGCGGGGTTCCGCGCCCGCCGCGGTTCGGCTAGCGTCCGGCCGCAATGGCGAAACGAGTGGTGAAGGTCGGCCTGGTCCAGATGTCGACCGTCGAGGCCCCGCAGGCCAACCTCGAGAAGGCGCTGGCGGCGGTGAAGCACGCCGCCGAGCGGGGCGCGCAGATCGTGTGTTTGCAAGAGCTGTTTGTCTCGCCGTACTTTTGCCAGGTCGAAGATGCCGCGCTCTTCGACCTGGCCGAGCCGATCCCAGGCCCGACCACCGACGCCGTGGCGGCCGTGGCAAAGCAGCTCGGCGTGGTGGTGCTGACCAGCCTCTTCGAGCGTCGCGCACCGGGTCTCTACCACAACACCACGGTCGTGCTCGGGCCGACGGGAGCGGAGCTCGGCACCTACCGCAAGATGCACATCCCGGACGACCCGGCGTTCTACGAGAAGTTCTACTTCACGCCGGGGGACCTGGGGTTCGTCAGCGTCCCGACTCCGTTTGCCAACGTGGGCCCGCTGGTCTGTTGGGATCAGTGGTACCCCGAGGGCGCGCGACTGACGGCGCTGGCCGGGGCCGAGATCCTCTTTTACCCGACGGCCATCGGCTGGCACCCCTACGAGAAGGCCAGCCACGGCGCGGCCCAGCTCTCGGCCTGGCAGACCATGCAACGGAGCCACGCCATCGCCAACGGTGTGTTCGTCGTCGCGGTCAACCGGGTGGGTCACGAAGGCCCGAAGGACGGCGGGCTCGAGTTCTGGGGTCATTCGTTCGTGTGTGATCCGGCGGGCGTGGTCCTGGCGGAAGCGGGCACCGGCGAAGAGACCCTGGTGGTCGAGCTGGATCTTGGCCGCATCGAAGAACAGCGGCGCGGCTGGCCGTTCCTGCGCGATCGGCGGATCGACGCGTACGGCGGGCTGCTCTCACGCTATCTGGATCAAGGCCGGCGATGATCGGCGCGTACCGCATGCCCGCGGAGTGGGAGCGCCACGCCGCGACCTGGCTCGCGTGGCCCCACAACGAGACCGACTGGCCCGGCAAGGGGTTGATGGTCGAGTGGGTGTTCGTCGAGATGGCGCGCCTGCTGCACCGGCGCGAGCGCGTTCGACTGATCGTGGCCGACGCCGCCGAGCGCAAGGTCGCCCGGCAGAAGCTGGCGCGCGAGGGCGTCGACCTCGGCCAGGTCGACTTCCACGTAGCGCCCACCGATCGCTCGTGGACCCGGGACTTCTTGCCTAGCTTCGTGGTCGGTCGTCGCCGCAACCTCGCAGCGGTCAAGTGGCAGTTCAACGGCTGGGCGCGCTACCCCGACTGGAAGCGGGACGACCAGGCGGGTGACGACATCGCCGAGCTCTACGCCGAGCGGGTGACGCGACCGACCCATCGGCGTCACGGCAAGGCTGCGCGCGTGGTGCTCGAGGGCGGCGCCATCGACGTGGACGGTGAGGGCACGCTGCTCGCGACCGAGCAGTGCTTGCTCACCGGCCCCCGGGCGCGAAACCGCGCGCTGGGCCGTGAGGGCACCGAGCGCGTGTTTCGCGACGAGCTCGCGGTGACCCAGGTGCTGTGGCTGCCCGACGGGATCGAGGGCGACGACACCAGCGGGCACATCGACGACTTCGCGCGCTTCGTCGCACCCGGGCGGATCGTGCTCTGCCAAGAGAAGAACCGCCGCGACCCCAATCACCGGATCTTGGCGCGGGCGGCGGAGCGCCTGCGTGGCGCCACCGACGCCAAGAACCGCCGGCTCGAGATCGTGCCTCTGCCCATGCCCGAGCCGGTGGTCTTCGCGGGGCAGCGCCTGCCCGCCAGCTACGCCAACTTCTACATCGCGAACGGCGTGGTCCTGGTGCCGACCTTCAACGATCCGAACGACCTCACCGCCCTCGGGCTCTTGCGAGAGCTCTTCCCGAAACGCGACGTGGTCGGCGTGTACTGCCGCGACCTGGTCCTGGGGCTCGGCACCCTGCACTGCAGCACCCAGCAAGAGCCGGGGTGAGCCTCGCGCTCACGTCGGCCGCGCGGCGGGGCTCGGAGAATTCCCCGGGGCGATCTAGTCTGACGACGAGGGCGCCCAGGGCGAGACCCAGGCACAGCTCGCCAGCGGCAGCCCGTTCGCGAAGGCCAGCGCCGATCCGCTGACTGCGGACTACCACCTCCAGGCTCCGACCCAGCCGGGCCAGACCCTGGGAGCAACGTTCGACCATGATCCCGACGGCAAGCAGCGCGGCGCGGACGGCAAATGGGACCGGGGCGCGTACGAGTACGGGCCGTGACCCGCGGACGGCCGCGGCTCAGCCCTGCCGCGAGCCGGCCTCGCGCTCACGCCTGCGCCCCCGGCGGGTCGCCGCCGAGTGGAACAGCAACGCCAGCGCCACGAGCGCCCACGCGCTGCCGCCGCGGCGCTGTGGCACCGCGCACCCGCACCCCGAGTCGTCGTCGGCCTCGCCGCCCTTGGTGCCACCCGTCGTCGCGCCGCCGCCGCCGCTGCCGCCGGCCCCCGCCGCGCCACCGTCGGGGATGGGCGGAGGCGTTCCCGTGCCCGGGGCCATCCGCAGCACGAACACGCTCTCGTCCACGCTGTTCACGGCGACGAACACGTTCCTCGTGGGCGTGTAGCGGAAGCGGCCGAACACCCCGCCGCTCGCCGTGACCTTGCTCGGGGTCGCGCCGGTGGTCGCGTGAAGCTCGAAGGTCAGCGTCGCGGGGTCGAACGAGTACACGTCCGAACCGCCGCTCCAGAGCACGAACTTCTTCAGGCTCGTGTCGAAGTCGATGCCCGGAGCCGAAGCCCCGAACAGGTCCTTCGCGCTCGCGCCGGTGAGGGTCACCCCTTGCTCGTACTTGTCCGTGTCCAGGTGGTAGAGGTCGACCCGACCTTCGCCCACGATCACCATGGTGCGCGCTTCGGGATCGAGCGCGGCCGAGACGTTGGCGGCCCAGAACCCGCCGTTCGACTCGGCGCGGGGAGTGTGGGTGTCGGCCGCCGGATCGTACTCGTGCATCCGCGCGTTCCCCCGCCGAAAGACGTGGCCGGTCTTCGGATCGTACACGGTAGGATCGCCGTAGCCTTGCTCACCTGGGCCGTCGGCCTTGCGCGTCCACTTGCCCGACGCGAAGCCGAACCTCCACACGCCCTGGCCGTAGTTGCCGCTCTGCCAGAGTGAGCCGCCGAACGAGAGCAGCGCGTCCGTCGGCGCCGGCACGTACGCGAGCCCCGAGTAGGTGTGGCGCGAGCCTGGGTTTCCGTCGTCGTACTGCTCGTGGGTGCCGCCCGAGGGAATTTGAGCGTTGGGCGTCGGGCCCCAGAGCCTCGACCAGGCCAGGGTGGTCAGGTCGAAGGCGTAGACCTCGTTGCCCTTGTAGTCGGCGTGCCCGCCACCCCAGACCACCAGGCGGCCCCGTGAGCTGTCGAGGGCTGCGCCGCTCCACGCGCTCATCACGCCCTTGCAGTAGAAGCTCCACTCGTAACCCGGCTCGTCCGCCGGGCACACGCTGCGGAGCTTCGAGCTCGGCGCTTCGTACCAGCTCCCAGGCTTCAGATCGTCGATCGCGTCGGCGTGGGCGACGGACGACACACCGAACAGCACGCAGGCAGAGGCAAGGGGAACGAGGCGCATGCCCCAGCCTAGCCGATCTCGGCCCGGACTCGCGGCAGGCTCGCCAGGGCCGCGACGCACCGGCGCGCCGCGTCGGCGTCGGGCGCGGGAACGTGCACGGTCTCGCCGTCGAACACCGCGCGGTTCACCAGCGCCAGTGCGTCTGCCAGGCAGAGACCCAGGCTCTGCTCGAGCGTGCGGATCACGCGGACGGTGCCCACGCTCACCGGCCCACACAGGTCCGGTTCGATGCTCAGCACCACCGTGACCATCAGCGGCTCTTGGCGCACCGAAAGCCCAGCGTCACGTCCCGATAGCTGGCCGGCTGCGCGGTGCGCCGCTCTGGGCGGAGCGCCTCCGGGCTCACGCTCTCCCAGCTGCCGCCGCGAACCACCTTCTTCGTCGGATCTGGCGCCGCTGCCCCGTAGGGCCCGAAGGGCGTGCTCGTCCATTCGCTGGCGCCGCCCCCGAGGTCGTGGATGTCGAAGGCGCCCGCCTTGCGACTGCCCACCCGGCAGGGCGCGCGTCGGTTCCAGCAAACGTTCTCGTCCGAGGGAAGCGCGGTGCCCCATGGCCACGCCAGCTTGTCGTCCCCGCCGGTGGCAGCCCACTCCCACTCGGCTTCGGTCGGCAGTCGCAGGCCCTTCCATGCGCAGTAACGAGCGGCGTCCTCGAAGCTCACGCAGCTGGCCGGGAGATCTGCGTTGTCCGCGAGGTTGGCGCTGCACAGGGCGCTCTGCGCCCGGTGCTCGGCTTCCGGCAGCGCCGAGAGCAGCCTCACCTCGGTCGGCAGCGGTGGGCAGGCCTTGTTGGTCGCGCAGGCCTGGTACTCGGCCACGCTGACCTCGCGCTGGTGCAAGCAGTGCTCGGCGACCTCGACCTTCTGCTCGGGTCGCTCGTTGGCTTCGCCGCGGACGTCCGGGGACCCCAGCCACAGTGTGCCCGCCGGAATGGGAAGCATCCCCTTCGGACACGCGCTCTCGGGTTCGGGCTCGTCGCTCCGAGTCGGGGACGGAGCCGGCGTGCCCTTGGCCGGCGGCGATGAGCGCGCGCTCGTGCCCGCACAAGCGAGCGCGAGGGTCGCGACCGAGACGGAAAAGCGGCGCATCATCCGCCGAGTCTCTGCAACCCCTGAGCGTTTGGTCAAGTCGGGCGAAACTCGCGAGATCCAGCGGGTTTGTCCCGAGCGCCGGACTCTCGGCCGGAAATCGTTGCCACTAAGTTGAAAAACCCCGGTTCGTGAGCCACGGTGGGTCCCACTCATGGTGACCCCGCGAGACTTCATTCGACGCGCAACCGGAGCCGTGGCGCTCGTGCTCGGTCTCGGTCTGGCACTCCCCGCCCACGCAGCGCCCGACGCCGACGCCCCTGGCGCCAGCGCCAAGGCACGCACTCAGGCCAAGCGCAAGAAGGCCAAGAAGACCGCACGGGTGGAGAAGAAACGCACCGCCGACAAGCGCGGCGACGCCATTGCCAAGGCGGCCCAGAAGAAGAAGGCCGGCGACGACGCCAAGGTCGCCTCCAAGGGCAAGCCCGCGCTGGCCAAGGCCAAGCCGGCGGTCGAGCCCAAGGCCGACAAGGTCGACAAGGTCGACAAGAAGGCGGACGAAAAGAAGGCGGACGACAAGGACACCAAGCCTGCAAACTGGGTGATCGAGAAGCCCTCGGCCGACACGCAGACCCAGAAGACCGCCGACGAGCGTGGGATCAACCCGTGCAACACGCCCGACAAGGGCTGGGGCGTGTACGACAAGTGGAGTCGCGCGCCTTCGATGGGGCAGATGATCTCGCCCGGCAAAGGCGGCATCGCCGCGAACGGCGGCTTCGACGTGATGTTCCACTTCCATGGGCACGAGCCCGTGCGCAAGGAGTGGACGCAGGTGATGGACGGAGCCGTCTTGGTGGGCATCGACCTGGGCATCGGCTCGGGGCCCTACGCTTCGGCCTTCTCGTCGCCCGAGGCCTTCAAGAAGCTGGTCGACAGTGTCGAGAAGGCGATGGCCGAGAAGACCGGCAAGAAGAACGCGCACGTTCGGCACGTCGGGCTCTCGTCGTGGAGCGCGGGCTACGGGGCGGTGGGAGAGATCTTGCAGCAGCCGCTCGGCAAGAAGCTGGTCGATACCGTCATCCTGCTCGATGGCCTGCACAGCGGGTACAACGGCGAGTCGCTGAACGAGCTTCAGCTCCGCCCCTTCGCGGACTTCGCGAAAGAAGCCTCCGCGCGCCACAAGCTGATGTTCGTCAGCCACTCTTCGATCATCCCGCCGGGGTATGCCTCGACCACCGAGACCGCCAAGTTCCTGATCGAGAAGGTCGGCGGAAAGCCCAAGAAGACCAAGCCGCGCGGTGCCGACCCCATGGGGCTCGACCTGAACGCTCGGTTCTCGAAGGGCAGCTTCCACGTGCGTGGGTACAACGGTAACGACAAGATGGACCACTGCGCGCACATCGGCCTGCTCCGCGACGTGCTCAAGGTCCACGTCAAGTCGCGCTGGGACTCGCCCAAGGGTCACGCCAAGAACTGACGATGACCGTCGTCGAGACGCTGGCGGACTGGGTGTGCGCCACGCGGTACGACGACGTGCCAGAGCGGGTCCGCGAGCTGACTCGCGCTCAGGTCGCCAGCGTCATCGCGGCCATCTTCGCCAGCGCTCACAGCCGCGATGCGGGCGCCGTGCACCGGGCGGTGCAGGGCTGGGCCGCGCCGGGCCCGGCCAGCGTGCTGGGCAGCGGCGAGCGCTGGTCGATTCACGATGCCGTGCTGGTCAACAGCGCGCGGTCGATGGCGCTCGACTACGACGACTACCTGTACATGGGGCACACCGGGCACTCGGCCGTGCTGGCCGGCTTGGCGCTGGGCGAAGCCGAGGGCCACGCGCCCAAAGACGTGCTCTCAGCGATGGTGCTGGCGAACGAGATCGGGGGGCGGGTCGGTGCGAGCGCGGTGCTCGGGCCCCAGAACGGGCAGGCCTGGAGCTTCATCCATGCGATCGAAGGCGCGGTCGTCGGCTCGAAGCTCTGGCGGCTGTCCCGGGCCCAGACCGCGCACGCGCTCGCCATCGCGCTCTACCAGCCGACCTTCACTCTCTGGCCGGGGTTCATGGGGCCCGGGAGCAAGGTGCTGACGGCCGCTCACCCCACCATCGTCGGCCTGCAAGCGGCCGCCTTCGCCCGCGAGGGGATGACCGGTGCCCGCGAGATCTTCGAGCACCGGCGCAAGGGCTTCTGGGCCTCGTTCTCCTGGGCGCCGTTGCCGAAGATGCTGTCCAGGCTGGGCGAGGCGTGGGTCAGCGACACGCTGGCGTTCAAGCGGTACCCGGGCTGCGCGTACATCGACACCACCCTCGATGCGCTGTTCATGGTCCTGGACGAGGTCCGCGCCGAGACCGGCGGCGCGCTTCGCGCCGAAGACGTGAAGCGCGTGGTGGTGGACGCCAGCCTGCTCAGCGTCGAGATGGACAACCTGTCCAGCGAGCACGTCCGAGCCGACGAGCCGCTCTCACCCGTGAACGTGAACTTCTCGATCCCGTTCAACGTCGCCATCGCCATCGCCCTGGGCGCGCACCATGGCCGCGCGCTGAGCCAAGGGACGCTGGACGCGAGCACTGCCGTGATTCGCGAGCTCGCCGCCAAGACCGAGCTGCGGCACGACTGGGGCATGACCCTGGCGGTGGTCCGGGCGTTCGACGGTGTCGCCGGGGGAACGTTGAAGGCGCTTCGCCCTGGCCAAATCGCGGGGCTCGTCGCGGGCTACCGGAAGCAGCTGGGCGGGAAGAAGCGCACGGGACTCCATGCGCGGGGGCTGCTCGGCGAGTGGAGCACCCTCGCAAAGATGGCCGGATCGAGCCGCGGGCGCCCGCTCCGGGACTTCACCGGCTTTCGGATGGTCTTTCCGGCTCGGGTCTCGATCGAGACCGGGGACGGCCGGCGCTACCACGCTCGGCAAGACGTTCCGATTGGTGCACCGGGTCAGCCGGGCCGCGTCGAGGCGGCCTACGAGAAGCTGGCGCGCGAAACCGACCTGCCCGCCGATCGCGCGCGCTCTCTCGCTGCGGCGCTGCGCGACTTCGAGGCGCGCCCGGTGGCGGAAACGGTCCGCCTGGCCTGCCCGGGGTGACGACCGCCAGAGGCCTCCGGTAAGCTCGGCGCCCGATGGACGACGAAGCCCCTCGGTCGCTGCGCCGAGTCGCGCCGACAGCGTCGCTGTTCCTCAAGCGCAATCCGCCGGTGGGCGCGCGGCCCGGCGCCCTGGTGATCGGCAAGGGCGCTGCCCAGCCTCGCATCCACGTGATGGCCTACGACGATGACCACTTGCACGAGCACGACGTCGACGACGTCCCGAGCCTCAAGGCGCTCCTGAAGTCCCACACCGTGACCTGGGTCGACGTTCAAGGCCTGGGCGACGAGAAGGTGCTGCGGCAGCTGGCCGACGTGTTTGCGCTCCACCCGCTCGCCTTGGCCGACGTCGTCAACGTGCCGCAGCGACCGAAGACCGAGAGCTACGAGGGGCAGCAGCTCTTCATCTGCGGCATGCTGCGACTGAGCGCGGAGGGGGATCTCCACAGCGAGCAAGTCAGCGCCTTCATCGGCAAGGGGTATCTGCTCACCTTTCAGGAGAAGCACGGCGACCTGTTCGACCCGGTGCGAGCGCGCTTGCGGGACAACGTCGGCATGCTGCGGGCTTCGGGCGCCGACTACCTCGCTTACTCGATCATCGACACCATCGTCGACGGTTACTATCCGCTGCTCGAGGTCTTCGCCGACGAGCTCGAGGCGCTGGAAGAGCGCGTGATGCGGCGACCCCACCCCAGCCTCTTGACCCGCGTCCACGAGGTGAAGCGCATCTTGCTCTTGGTGCGCCGCGCGGTGTGGCCCCTGCGCGACGCCCTGTCCACGCTGATCCGTGACCCGGTGCCGATGGTGACGGACTCTGCCCGGGTGTACCTGCGCGACACCTACGACCACTGCGTGCAGATCTCCGAGATGGCGGAGAGCTACCGCGAGCTCGTGAGCGAGCTCACGAACACGTACATGTCCGTGATCTCGAACCGCACCAACGACGTGATGCGTGTGCTCACGGTGGTGACCACCATCTTCATCCCGCTCACCTTCATCGTGGGCGTGTACGGCATGAACTTCCGCCACATGCCGGAGCTCGAGTGGCGCCACGGCTACTTCGTGATCTTGGGTCTGATGGCCGCGCTCGGCATCGGGCTCATGGTCTTCTTCAGGGTCCGCGGTTGGCTTGGCGATCCGGACCGCGACCTCGACGAGGACGACGAGAAGTAGCTCGGACGGGAGTCGCGGCGGGCCCGAGGGGATACCAGGCAGCGATCACGGCGTTCGGCGTCGTTAGGCGACGTTTCCGACGATTCGCCGACGATTCAGACTGCCGTCTGGCTCGCCCTCCAGGCCGGGCCGAAATCAGGGTTCGGAACTGTTCGAGGCGGTCTTCCCGCCCGAGGCGGTGGAAGCCGTAGACGATCTCCATCACCGACAGCACCGAGACGGTGAAGCGCCCCTCGTCGGAGAGGTAGCTCGTGGCCCGAGCCGCAACCGTCGCGTCCCTCTTCTTGATGATCTCGGAAAGGATGTCCGTGTCCAGCACCACCCTAGCCATCGGTCGGCCGCATCCGGCTTGCCTGCCGAGCCGTCGTGGCGAGCCGAGTGACCTCGGCCATCACGTCGGGCTCGTCCGCCATCATCCCGATGATCGTCGCGGGCTCTGCTTCGCCGGACTTGCTCTCGACGACATCATGCACGAACCCCGTCTGGCACAGCTCACCGTCTGGCTCAATCGCCCGGGGCTGTTCGAACCAGACGAGGGATTCAGGCGCCTCGTGGGTCACCACCTCCGGGCAACGCATGTGACCCTGGCCAGAGCCAACGGTGTGAGCTGAGGCCGTCATCGACAACGTCAGCGATTCCGCTGGTGCACGAGAAAGGACTTGAACCTTCACTCCCTCTCGGGAACCGGAACCTAAATCGGGAGCTTGTGTCGCGAACGAACGCGAACCGAGGTGATCCGAGGGGTTGGGGATCACCGTATCACGCCGTTCACCTCCGTTGAGCGACGTTTCCGACGATTCGCCGACGATTGGACAGGGGGTCAGCCTCCTCGATGCCGAAGCAAGAGGTCAACTCCCTCCCGAACGTACACGCCAAGCGGAATGTTGACCCGGCAGGTCAGGGCTCTCAAGCGCTGTGCCTGGTTCGGCGTGAGGTGAACTTCCAACTCGACGTGCCTTGCCCGGTCCAAGTCTGAGCGCTCACGGGCAGGCTCACGGCCTATGTGACCTGTGGCGGACTGTGTCACCTGGTCGTAGTGAGCGAGCACCATGTCAATGCCCTCCCGGACAAGCTGCGTCTTCGAGGCTTCGAGCCGGGACGCTAAGCTGGTCAGGCGCTGATCTTGCTCGCGTGTCACGAGCGCAGTGAACTTGAAGATTGCGCCGAGGTTGCGCTCAACTTCGGGTGCTGAGCCACGAGGAGGACGCGGCGCAGGAGCTTCGGCCCTGGCCGACTTGAGAGCCTTTGCTTCTTCCGCGAGACGTTGGAATTGAGAGCGCCCTGATTCGGCGTAATGCTTCACCAGGATGGACTCTTCATCACGTGTTAGCACCGCCTCCCCGGTCACGCGGTACACGCGGTGGTTGTAGTACCAACACTCTGGGCCCAAGTCGTACAGGTCGTCTAGTGGGTCGTCGCCGGCCAGGTTGGAGTCAAGGCGAGCCTGTAACGTACGCCGTGCGTCGTCCAGTGCGTGGCACTGAGCCACGAGAAGGGCCTTCTCATCACCACTAGCGTAAGAGGGAATCCGCTCAGCCCGGTCAAGTTCGAGCATTGCGTTGTTGAAGGCGTCTTCTAGCTCGGCAATGCGCTTCTCAAGGCGGCCCCATAGCTCATCTCGACCCAAGTCCCGGCGTAGGCCGGCCGGCACAGGTTCGTCCACTTCGCGTCCTGCCAGCGGAACCTTCCACCACGAGTTCTCAATGAAGACCTCATCGACTTCGTCCGGGATTCCCACCACCTCGACCGTTGCGTTCGGAACAGCCTGTGCCGCTGATAGGACGTGGTCCGGCACACGGAACTGCTCTGCGACTCGCTTCACGACCTGAATGGCCAACTTGGTCTCGATCCAGAAGTGCTCCCGCTCCTTCCTCACCCGCAGGTGGGCTAGCTCGGCCTTCAGCTTCTTCTCTGCCACCCACACGTCGCTGACTGGTTCGTCGTAGGCCACGACGTAGGGTGTTGGGACCCCCGAGTTTGCGCTGAGTTCCCGCGCCCGGTCTTCCGCAGTCCTCTCCGATCCCCCGAGCTTGGCATATCCGGGCATCGCGGCGTTCAGAAGGACGTAGAGGTGACCTGGCGTCATTGGGGCGATGATCTCTTCATGCCGCCACCCGATCAAGTCAGCGCTGGACCCGCCCGTGCCACGAGCGCGAATCCCTGAAGCATGGTGCCGCCACCGAGGGCAACGAGCCGAGCCTCTCGACCCCGCACGAGCACCTCGCCTCGACCTCGTCAACTCGGTACGGGAGGCCGATCCAGACGCGGCGGGGGACGACAGCGTGGCGCCTCAAACTGACGAACTAGGTGTCAGTCGGCGTGAACCTCAAGCTGTCGCCATCGCGCTCGACGTTCCACGGGAAGGTCGCTGGCCTGAATGCCCGATCAACGACAAAGTCAGGCCACGACGTTGGGAGAACCTTGGACTCCCACCCCGGGTAGCTCTTGAAGTAGAACTCGACAGTATCGGGCCTGATACGCACGACGATCGGATGGCCTTCCACCTTCTGACCGACGCACTCGCCAAGGACGGACCAGAAGCCCTTCTCCATGTTGCCGCGCCTCTTTCGGAGCAGCGCGACGAGGGCACTGAGACCGTTCGGATCGATGTGGCCGGGTTCCGGTACGCCCTCCGTGCCAGGTTGCCCGTAGAACCATACCCGCCTGACGAGCTGTTTCTGCGGGTACTCCGCACCCTTTCCCTCGTCGTAGCTGTCCTGTAGCCCCAAGTCGGCGACTGCGTGGCTAAGATCCATGTACGTCTCTCGAAGCAGTGCCTTGACCGCGATTATGCCGCGAAGGTCGTCCTTGGAGAGCACCATCCTTCTATTCTATACCAAGGACGACCCGCTTCTCGAAGTCTCGCCGCCTCGACCAGCTCGCGGTAGTCGGGCATGTGGCGTGGCGAGGACGCTCTCCAGGCCGCCCTCGACCCGCCGGAGCACGTCCTGGTCGGCCTGGTCCTCGATGGGCAACGAGCCGTCGTGGCGCCTACAGTGGATCCCGTTGCTACTCGTCGTCTTCTTCGCCCTCGTCACCAAGCTCCGACAGGATGCGGCGGGACGTGAGGTAAGAGCCGACCAGCAGGCCCCCGAGGGCGAGCAATGGTCCGAACCCACCGCCGCTCGCCTTCTCGGCAGGGCGGGAGTGGAGGTCCGGGTAGAATCTCGCGAGCAGCTCTCGATCGGCGAGCACGACATCGCCGACGTCTTCCCAGAACAGAACGACGACACCGCACTTGCCTTTGCGAAGGCGTTCTTCGTTCAGTTTGGCGAACTGTTGTTGTAGAGGGGCGGACCGATCTGCGGCCGACACAAAGGCAAAAAGGACGGGCCTTGGCTCGAAGCCTTCATCCATGTCGGCGATGTCCCGTTCGACCTTCGACCAGTCCAGAGCGTCGCTCGATGAGCACTGAGCCACGGCCGCGCCATGACGGGTTCCATCTTTCTGGTACTCGCCAAGAACATCCACACCATATTGTCGTTGCCCGTTCCGTCCGTGCCGTCGCACTTCATCGCTTCCCCAGAGGATCCTGAGCACGGCGGTGGCGATGTCCTCGAACTCGTCGGGGCTCTTTGGCTTCGGGAGCCGGTACTCGGGTCGCGTGGGCATGGAGGTACGATGTCACGACTGGAGCGTATCGTGAAGCAGGCGGTCATCGTGCCGGAGGGGCCTTCGATGGGTACGGCACGGAGATGGTCCCGACGCGCCTGCCTACGAGGGGGCTGTCCGCCTCAGCTACGAGCAGCGTGAAAAGCGACGGCCAGCGGCCAGGTGGTATCGAGGGTGGTCGGCGGCGATGTCCATGAAGCCATCGAACAGGGTCTTCGCTCCACACGACTTGTGGTTCGACGAGCACAACCACCATGCCTCCGGGCTGAGGCACCTGGAAGTCGATACCATCGTTGAGGGCATTCAGGTTCCCTCGCCATCCTCGAATCGGTAACCGAACTCCTCCGCCCACTTGAGCAGGACGCCGAGCTGACGACGCAGTTCCCTCTGCCCTTTCGAGCCGTCCAGCCTGACGATCGTGTACCCCTGCTGTTCCAACCAGAGGACGAGCCGATCCAGTTCGTCCGGCACCCCACTCGCCAGGCCGTTGAACTTCACAATCGCGGTGACATCCGGTCTTCGCCAGTCCATCTCGGCGTCCACGAAAGCCGCCCCGGGCGCAGCAAGATGCCAAAGTACGGCTCCAGCCTGCACCACGCTGCACCAAGGACGTGGTGCGGTCGGTCAAGGCGATGGAGAGCCTGGTGGAGGGCACGATGCGACGACGGCGTCCGCGAGGTCCTTGACCTTGTCCAGCACCTCCCGTGTCAGCGAGAGGGCCGCCCACAACGTCTCGGGTCGGGGTACGCCCGTGCGGTGGGCCACCGCGTGCCGCTCGTCGAAGAACGAGTTGAGGCGGTCCCACTTCTCGGTCTTGTCGGGCTCCCAGTCCTTACGGAAGGAGAAGCCGAACACCGTCTTGGAATACTCGTCGAGTTGCTGTGGTACGGGCGTCCTCTTGTTCTTGGCCCGTTCGACGATTGAGTCCAGGAGCGCGACTGGTAGTGTGCCCCAGGGGCAACGGCGATATGCCTCCGCGGCCTGGTCGAATCCGGCATGCCACCCGACCTCGATAGCGGCACGAAGGAGGATGATCGCTTCCCGGGGGCGACCGTCGTAGAAGGCTTCCACGCTGTCGTGCCACAGCGACTCGGCCTCCAGGAAAACACTCGACGGAGCATTCAGCCGTTTCTGAACGTCGGCCATCTGGCTGGCCGGCGGTTCCTTCACCCGGATCCGGTTCTTCGTAAGCAGCCCTCCCGACGGGATCTGACGCGGCGCACCGGCACCATGGTGGTCTTCGCAGACAAGCTCTTCGAGATCGAACAGGTCGAGCATCGGTACGGGTTTCTGGTTCTTCCCGACGTAGGCCGCGACGTGAACCACCCTGTTGCTCGCACGCACCACGACTTCGAGCGCTTCCGAGGCCAGGGCTGCATCATCGAAGGCCCCGCCCGCCCCAATCCGATTCACTCGGGGTTGGTACTCCACGGTGACCTGGGCGCCCTTGCCCTCAGCCCCGCCCTGTGGGGGAGGCACCCGTGCCGGAGCTGGGCTCAGCGTTACGTCGCAGACGATCCCTTGAACGTCGAAACGAAGCGGCCCCAGGACGTTTGCGACTTCGCGGGGGATTCGGAAGGTGACCTTGATCAAAGGCTTCCGGACCGACCAAGGCTGTAGCCATCGTAGACGAATTCCGGGTTGGCGGATTGGCCGACTTGGTGCTGGACCACGGCCTCTTCAGCTACTCGCTGGGCCTCTGCTACCGGAACTCCGGAGGACTTCGTGACATAGACGACAATCTTCCCGTTGCGCTCGAAAAGGTGAGCCTCCACGAGGTGGTGCTCCGAAGCGTAGGAGCAGACGTAGCTCCCGTAGTCGGGTCCGACGTCGTTCTGGACGAATGGATCGCGAAATCGCTCCAGGGCCATGGGCAAAGGATGCGGCTGTTCGGACGAGTTGTCCAGCCACGGGAGGCGAGCGTCACACCTCGGCCGGAGGCCGTACATCCAGCTCCAGCACCACCGGCCCATGGTCGCTCACCTTGCGGACGATCCTTTCGTCATGAACTCGCAAGGTGACCGATCTTGGGCGCATGCCGAGCCCTCACTCGTCATCGTCTTTGTGCTCGGCGGCTGCCTGGCTGGCCGCGAACTGGTTCCGGTACTCGATAAGCAGGCGGTGGTACTCTTCCTGCGTTATCCCAGAAGTGCCTCCCGTCATGGGGGCACGCATCAGGTAGAAGCTGATCGCCTTCTCCTCGCTGTCACGCTCGTCGAACTTGCGGTGGTCTGTTTGGGTGCGCTCCCCTTTCGAGGCCGAGAATTGGTGGATGTGCGCCATTACGTCGTACCCGGCGAATTTCCGCCGGTAGGTTTTTGGTGAGGTCGATCCGGACACATGCACGACTCGTTGCTTCTCGATGTCGTGGTAGTAGCGGTCGAACTTCACGGACTCAAATGTAGCTCACGGAGACGCTCCAGCCCAGCTCCAGCCCTGATGCAGTCGGATCTTCCGACTTGGAAACTGAGGTCACCGACAACGGATACTTACCACCCCATCCCCGTCTGCCCCGTGGGCTTGTTCTTCGTGATGCTCTGCCAGATGGCGTCGCCCCGGGGGTTCTTCGAAGCGTACACGAGGTAGTAGAGCGGCAGGTTCTTGTTGTTCTTGATCGGCTCCGACCGCACGGCTTTGCTGCCGTACCCGAGCGACGACAGTTGCTCCTTGAACAGCTCGATGAGGCGGCCCACGTCGATCATGGAGGTCATCTCCTTGAGCCAGCGTGAAGTGCCCAGCGCTTCCGTGAGCCACTGCCTGGTGTTCTCGTTCTGCCTGACGTTGCGCTTGATGTCAGCGGTGGGGAAGTGGACGATCAGGTCCATCCTCGAAAACTGAGCCAACCGTTCGAGCGAGCTGAACTTGAGGGCGCTCAACGCATAGGGATCCACGAGGGCGATGTTCAACCCGTACTCCGGGATCTGGGATGCGATCTGGTCGATGTTCGCGTTCGAGTCGCCCGGGATGATCTTCACACGAGCAACGTCCGAGGTCGTCCGAGCTTGAAGTGCTGCCACGTTCGCCGGATCCCGGTCGGCAAGGACCAACTTGCTGAACGCTGCCTCCCGATGCTGGAGCGCGATCAGCGGGCTGCCCGGCCGGATCTCTCCATTGTCTCTTACTCGGACCATTCCTGGTCCAGCGAAGAGGTCGATGAAGGCTGCCCCACCATGACCCTTCGGCTCCAGGTACTTCGCTCTCACGGCCCTGGTCGCCTCGATGTACTGCCGCAGGTAGTGGTGCTTGTCCGTGGCCCAAATGCCGACGCACTGGACGGGC
>JACPVJ010000041.1 GCA_016191785.1 Myxococcales bacterium
CCGGCCGCGGCCACCGCGCCCGCGGCGCCCGCGGCCCGCCCACTGCCCGCCTTCGAGAACACGAGCCAGACCGGCACTGAAGATCTGCTCGCGCCAGAAGAGGACGACGAGCTGGCGAAGACCCGAGTGGTGAGCCCCATGGGCTCGTCACCCAGGGCGGCGCCGCCGCCGGCGGCCGGTGCGCCGCCGCCCAACCCGACCATGCTCGGCCTGGGTCCGCCCAAGGGGCACACCCTGCCCCTGCCCAGCTTCGCGGGCGCCCCACCGCCTGCGCCACCGCCGTCGGGCGTGATGCACGACTACGCCGCCGAGGACGAAGATCTGGTCACGACGGTGATGGACGTCGAGGAAGAGTCCCACACCATCAGCACCGTGCACGAGCCGGCAAAGAGTCGACAGCCGGCACCCAGCCCCGACGACGCCATCGTGGTCGCGCCGACGCTGCTCGTCGGCGATCATCACGGGGCGGCCCTCGCCATGCCGGGCATGACGGTGCCCGCGCGACACGTCGGCTTCCCCGACCAGTCGTACCCGCTGCCCACGGCGCCACCCAGCTTCGGCCAGCCGGACACGCAGCAAAAGTCGAACGTGCTGATCGCGGTGATCGCGGCCGCAACGACCCTGATTGCACTGACGTTGACGGCGCTGGTGGTGTTGAGAATCACCGATAGCCCCAAAGAGCCGAAAGAGCCGCGAGCGGTCGTGACCACCGCCACCGCCGGCCCCACGGCGACGCCCGTGCCCACCGCGACCGCGGCACCGACCCCCACGCCCACGCCCGTGGCCCCGCCGACCGCCACGACGATGGAAGCCGTGAACCCCGACACCTTGCCGAAAGAAGGCGGCGGCGAGACACCCGCCGCCGGCACCAGCAAGCCCGTCGCGACCACCCCGACGCCGAAGGGGACCACGCCGAAGTCGACTCCGACTCCGACTCCGACCCCCACTCCGACTCCCACGCCCGCCACTGGTGGCGGCAAGGGCGAGCCGGGCTACCTGACGGTCATGTGCGTCCCCGGCTGCGACGCGGTCTCGGCCGGCGGGCGCAGCCTGGGTCCCTCGCCCGTGGTCCGCGCTGCGCTTCCGCCGGGGAACCACGGGGTGGGCCTGAAGTACGGCGCGATCAAGAAATCGCTCAGCGTCACGATCGTGTCTGGCCAGACCACGGCTCGCCGCGTAACGATGGAATGAATCATGCGAAAAGTGGGCTCGGTCGCCCTGCTGATCTTGCTTGGCTCGTTGATCTCGTCTTCTTGCGCGAAACAGCGCTCGGTGAGCATCGACTTGCTCGACGCCTGCGCGGCGAGCGGCACCTCGTTCCGCGAAGCCGCCGACTTCGTTCAGTTCGCGGTGTTCCCCAACGAGTGCCCGAAGGACGAGGTCCTCGCGGCAGGTGACACGCGTACGGCGAAAAAGACGTGGACCGTCCCCGCAGACTCGAGCCTGCCCGACGTGGGCGATCTGCCACAGTCGAAGTTCGGCTTCGCGGTGATCCTGCGTGACAAAGAGTGCACGGTGCTCGGCTACGGCTGCACGGTGGCCGACCTCGAGTCGATCGCCGGGGTGAAGATCGCCGCTTGCGACTGGTCGAATCACGAGGCGGAAGAGGCGCGCTGCAACTGCCAGTTGCTCAAGGGCGGTGGCTGCTTTCCGCCGACGGTGTGCCAAGAGGGCGCGTGCAAGAAGCCCACGACCCCGGATCCCGGCGGCTGCAGCCTGGTGATCGACCAGGCGGGGGCGCTGCCGCCGCCTCCCGCGGCCGGAACGCAAATGACCGGGCCTGCCGTCGTGGCCACCGACAACGGCTTCATGCTCGGCTATCGCGATCAGGCCGGTGAGAAGCTGCGCGCCGTGATCGCGTTCTTGACCGACGCCGGCGAGCTGACCGATCCCCAGAGCTTCGACCTCGATGGCTGCAGCACCCAGGTTCCGGTCGACGGCGTCGGGATGGCCTTCGCCAACGGCACGGGCATGATGACCACCAGCCTGCCCGACTGCGGGCAAGGCGCCGGCGCGGTGTTCATTCCTTTCAAGTCCGACGGGCAGGTCGAGCAAGCCGCGGGGCCGCGCAACAAGACGTTCAAGAACCTCTGGCTCGCCCAGGGCAGCCCCATCGCGCCGGCAGCAGCCCAGGGCGAGTGGGAGCTGGTCTACCGGGTGCAGCACGCCCCGCCGGACGGCGGAACCGCGCCTGCACCCTGGGTGGAGCGCGTCGTGCTCCAAGGTGCAGCGTTCAAGGTCAGCGTGCCGACGGCGAAGCCCTTCGGCGACAGCGACGTTCCCTATGCCATGGTCGCGACCAGCAACCAGGTTCGGGCTTTCCTGGCGCCGGTGCAGACCGAGGGCGGCAGCATGACCGTGGTCAAGGTCGGCGATCGCTCGAGCGACACCCTGAGCCTGGACGCCGAGTTCAGCCTGTCCCAAACCGCCGCCTGGGCCGCGCTCACCGCGTGGAACAACCGGGTCGCCGCCGCCATCCCCGCCGGCGCCGGCATGACCGTGCAACCCGCAGAGTTCAACGGCGGAACGGTCAGTCCCAAAGCAGCCATCCAGGTGGGCGCGGGCACGGCCCAGGGCGGAGCCCTCGCGGTCTTGCGCAGCCACCTGTTCGTCGCTCAGGGCAAGGTCGGTGGGATCACCGTGCACCGCCTGGACGGCGCGGACGGCAACCTGGCGAACAAACCCGCGGTGTCGATGGAGTTCCCCACCTCGTTCGGCCCGGCCAACCTCACGGCCTTCGACGGCGTCCGCATCGCCATGACGGCCGCCCGCGATCGCGTCGCAGTCGTCTGGGTGACGAAGGCGAAGCTCTCCGCCGGAGAGCCCGCGGGCGGCTGGGCGCTGCTCCGCTGCGCGGAGTAGAGGGCGCGGTGATCACTCTGGTGAGCGAGCGACTTCGCCACGAGGCCGAGCGCCTCGCGCTGCGCTTTTGCTGCGAGGACTGCGCCCACTACGCCGAAGATCGGGGCGCCTGCGGAAACGGCTACCCCGTGGAGCCACATCGCGGCATCGTGCTGTCCGAGGTCGAGCAGGTGACGTTTTGCAAGGAGTTCGAGCTCGCATGACGGGCGCTCGGCGGTCCCACCCGCCGACGCTACTCACCCTCGTGGAGCGGGCCCTGAAGACCGAGTGCCGCCTGCCGAAGGGCGCCCGGCTCTTGATCGGCGTCTCCGGCGGCGGCGATTCGCAGGCGCTGTTGCACGTCCTCGCGCGACTGTCGGCCCGGCTCGGGTTCTCGCTCCATGCCCACGGCGTGGACCACGGGCTCCGCCCCGAAGCGCGCGCCGAGCTCGACCTCGCCGAGGCCCTCGCCGACCGCGAAGGGATCGCGTTCCGTCGCTCACGCGTCGCGCTCGCGCCCGGCGGCAACCTGATGGCGCGGGCGCGCAAGGCGCGGTTGGTCGAGCTCGAGCGGGCCGCCGCCGCCGTGCGCGCGGACTTCATCGCAACCGCGCACCACGCCGACGACCGCGCCGAGACCGTCTTGCTCCGCCTCTTGCGCGGCGCGGGGCCGCGGGGGCTGGCGGTACTGCCGGCCCGGTCGGGTGCGCTGCTCCGCCCGATGATCCGCGCGCGCCGAACGGATGTGCAGGGCCATCTGCGGCGGCACCAGATCGCGTTCGCCGACGACCCCACCAACCGCGACCCGCGTTTTTTGCGCTGCCGGGTCCGCCACGAGCTGATCCCGGTGCTCCAGGCGCTCTCGCCCAAGATCGTCGAGCATCTCGACGCACTGGCCGATCAGCTCGCGGCAGGTGCCTCCCCGGCGCTGCACGACCCCGAGGGCGCGGACATTCCGCTCGGGCGCGCCCAGGCGCAGGCACTGACCCAGATGCTCGAGAGCCGGGACCCGCGCCTGGAAATTTGGCTGCCGCAGGGCCGCCGGGTGCGCTTCGACGTCGCCACCGGCCAGCCCCGGGTCGTGACGGCCTCGGCATCAGGGGCTGCCATCCGACGAAAAAGTGATTAATCAGCGGGGAGAGGTCCTGCAAATCGACGAGGCCTCGTCATAATCGTATGCTCCAGAGCGCTCGGCAGTCCGAGCGCCTGCGCTCGCCGTCTTCCGGTCTCGAGGTCCTTCAGTGAAACAGCCCCACAAGACCCTCCTGCTCTGGGTCGTCCTGATCGTCGCGTTCCTGGCCATCTGGCAGTTCCTCGGCTCCGAGGGGCCGCAGAAGCAGCCCATGCCCTTCAACGAGTTCATCGCGCTCGTGAAGGCGCCGAAGGACCAGCGGCACGTCGAGGCCGTCGAGATCAAGGACCGCGAGTACGTCTTCCAGATCAAGAACCCGGCGGCCAAGGGCCCGGCCGAGCGCGGCATCAGCGTGGGCCCGGCCAGCGACGAGATCGCCGCCGAGCTCCTCAAGTACGACGTTCGCATCACCTTCCAGAAGGACGAGTCGAATCCGTTCCTGACGACGACGCTGACCATCCTCTTGCCGATGCTGTTCTTGCTGGTGCTGTTCTACCTCTTCATGAGGCAGCTTCAGGCAGGTGGGGGCAAGGCCATGAGCTTCGGCAAGAGCCGGGCGCGGCTGCTCAACGAGTCGCAGAACAAGGTGACGTTCGCCGACGTCGCGGGCATCGACGAGGCAAAGGACGAGGTCGAAGAGATCATCGCCTTCCTCAAGGACCCGAAGAAGTTCCAGAAGCTCGGCGGGCGAATCCCCAAGGGCGTGCTGATGATGGGCCCTCCGGGCACTGGCAAGACGCTCTTGGCTCGGGCCATCGCCGGCGAGGCGGGCGTGCCGTTCTTCAGCATCTCGGGCTCGGACTTCGTCGAGATGTTCGTGGGCGTGGGCGCCAGCCGGGTACGCGACCTGTTCGAGCAAGGCAAGAAGCACGCGCCGTGCATCATCTTCATCGACGAAATCGATGCTGTCGGCCGACATCGCGGCGCCGGCTTGGGCGGCGGGCACGACGAGCGCGAGCAGACCCTGAACCAGCTGCTCGTCGAGATGGACGGCTTCGAGTCGAACGAAGGCGTGATCATCATCGCGGCCACGAACCGCCCCGACGTGCTCGACCCGGCCATCCTGCGTCCGGGCCGCTTCGACCGGCGGATCATCGTGCCGCGCCCCGACGTGCGCGGCCGCGAAGGCATCTTGGCGGTGCACACCAAGAAGGTGCCACTGGCGGGTGACGTCGAGCTCGGCATCCTGGCTGCCGGCACGCCGGGCTTCGTGGGTGCCGACCTCGAGAATCTGGTGAACGAGGCCGCGCTGCTCGCGGCCCGCCAGGACAAAGAGGCGGTCGCCATGCAGGACTTCGAGCTGGCCAAGGACAAAGTCCTGATGGGCAGCGAGCGACGCAGCATGGTGATGAGCGAGCAAGAGCGACGCACCGCAGCGTGGCACGAGGCCGGGCACACCCTGGTCGGCAAGCTGGTCGAGGGCAACGACTCGGTCCACAAGGTGAGCATCATTCCGCGCGGGGCCGCGCTAGGCGTGACCCAGTTCTTGCCGGTGGAAGACCGCCACCTGATGACCCGCAAGCAGACGCTGGCTCGCATCGCCATGGCGCTGGGCGGCCGCGCCGCGGAAGAGATCGTGTTCTCGGAGATCACCACCGGCGCCCAGGACGACATCCGCCGCGCCACGCGCCTGGCACGCGCCATGGTCTGCGAGCTCGGCATGACCGACAAGCTCGGCCCCGTGGCCTATGGCGAGAACGAAGAGAGCGTGTTCCTGGGCCGAGAAATGACCACGCGCCGCGAGGACTATTCCGAGGACACCGCCCGAGAAATCGACCACGAAGTGCGGCGCATCGTCCATGCGCAGCACGAGCTGGCGCTGAGCGTGCTGTCCGAGCATCGCGCCGAGCTCGACCGCCTGGCCGAGGCGCTGCTCGAGCGCGAGACCCTCGACGCGCAAGAGATCAACGCCTCCATCGCCGGCGAGCAGCTCCCGCCGCGTCAGCGGGTCTCGATCCCGACCTGGAGCGACAAGCGCACGGCGCGCGAGAAAGAGAAGAAGCGCCCCGCCAGCATCTTCGGAGCGCCGAAGCCCGCCACCGGCTGAGCGGGGGTCACTCCGGATCGCAGACGCCGGCGCAGGTCGGCTCGATCTTGCCGCCGGGCCTCAGGAACCGACTGAGCCGCAGCCCGCCAGCGCCAGCGCCAAGAGCGCGCCGGCGGCTCTCACGCGTCTTGCCCCGGCGCGAGCTCCCGCGCGCGTTCGAGCAGCGTGTCTCGTTGGTTGAGCTCCGGCGTCTCGATCACCTCGTCGAGCAACGCCGCCAGCACCTTGCCCAGATCGGGGCCAGGTCTGATCCCCAGCTCGGTCATCAAGTCGTGGCCGTTCACGGCCAGGTCCCTGGCGGTCATCGCGGCGCCGGCGGCCAGCGCCTGGGCCACGCGGTCCTTGAGCGCAGCGAGCCGGTCCAGGTCGTCGCTGGCGTCGCGCCCCTTGGCGAGCACGTCGGCGCGATTCAGCTCGTAAAGCTCGAGCAAGAGCTCTGGCGACACGCGCTTGATCCAGCGGCGCACGGCGGCGTCGGACCACGAGTCGTCGTAGCAGATCAAGTGGTGCCGGACCAAGCTCACGATCCTCGCCCGTTCGTCGTTCGAGAACCGCAGACGTGCGAGCATGGGCTCGGCGATCTCGGCACCGATGCGCTCGTGCTCGTAGAAGGTGTAGTCGTTGGTCTTGTCGCTGAAGTCGCGCGAACGCGGCTTTCCCACGTCGTGCAAGAGGCCCGCCACGCGGAGCACCGGGCTCGGCGGGCAGGCGTCCATGCACGCCATGGTGTGTCCCCAGACGTCGAAGCCGTGGTGGCGGTTCTGCTCGCAGCCCACGGACTCGAGGAGCTCGGGGGCGCTGATCGCCAACAGGCCGTGGGCCCTCATCACCTCGAACGCCCGGCTCGGGCGCTCGGCCTTCATCGTCTTCATCCACTCGTCGCGGATCCGCTCGGTGCTGACCTTGGCGTAGCTGGCCAGCGACGGCTCGATGGCCCGAGCGGTCTCGGCCTCGATCTCGACCTCGAGCGTGGCGGCAAAGCGAGCGGCCCGAAGCACCCGCAGCCCGTCCTCGGCGAAGCGCTCGGCCGGGTTCCCGACCGCCCGGAGCACGCCCGCCCGCAGGTCGTCCATGCCGTCGAAGGGATCGATCAGCGAGCTCTCGAGCGGGTCGAACGCCATCGCGTTGATGGTGAAGTCGCGTCGCGCGAGGTCCGCCACGATGTCGTCCACGAAGTACACCGAGTCCGGGCGGCGGCCGTCCGAGTACGTGGTCTCGCCGCGCAGCGTGGTGACCTCGTAGCCTTCGCCGTCGATCAGCACGGTGACGGTTCCGTGCTTGATCCCGGTGGGGATCACTCGGCGGAACAGCCGCATCACTTCCTCGGGGAGGGCGTTGGTCGCGACGTCCCAGTCGTGTCGCAGGTCAGTCTTGCCGCCGTGCCGGAGCTCGCTCAACACCTGATCGCGCACGCAGCCGCCCACCACCCACGAGCGGTAGCCCGCCTCGCTCAGCCTGCGGCACAGCCCACGCACCGCTTCCGGCAGCGAGCGCTCGAGCGCTCGGGTGGGCTCCACGCTCACGACCCGCTCACTTCCAGGGATTGACGATGGCCGGGTCCCCGCCGCCGGTGGAGCCGCCGGGCTTGCCGCCTGGCTTCTTCTCTTCCGGCTTCTTGACGGGCGGGATGTAGCGGGCCCCCGGGATGCGGATCAGCTTGACCGAGAGCTTGGCCTCTTTGGTGTCGACGGTCAGCGTCTTGGGCTTGAAGCCGTCACGCTTGATCTCGACCTCTTTCTTCTCGCCTTCGGCCAGCTCGAGCACGACCGGGCTGGCGCCCAGGCTCTCGCTTCCGGCGAACACCTGCGCGTCGATCGGCTCGATGGCGAGCACGACCTGTTTCTTCGTGACCTTGGGGGGCTCGGGCGTGGGCTCGGGTTTGGGCGGCGGCGGGGCCGCCACGCTGGCGGTGGGCTCGGGCTTCGCCTTGCTGTCCGAGCCGAAGGCGAAGATCCCCACCACGATGGCCACTGCCGTGAGCACCCCGGCCGCGCCGGCATAGAGCGGCCACCGCGAGCGAACCATCCCGAGCTCGAGGGGTGACGCTGGGATGGGAGCCGGCATGCCCGCGGCACCGGTCTTGAAGTAGTCCGCCGGGACGTTGAACCCCCCCGAGCGGTTCATCATCTCGGGCACCGCCGCCGGGATGGCCCCCGACTTCAGCTTGTCGAGGTCCTCGATCACCTCTTCCATCGACTGGTAGCGCTGCTCGGGGCGCTTCGACAGGCACTTCAGCACGATCGCTTCCAGCCCCGGCGGCACTTCCTGGGGCTCGGGCACCAGCGCGCGGATCGGAACCGGCGCCTTGTACATGTGCTGCGTCAAGATCCCCATGAAGTTGTCGGCGTCGAAGGGGACCTTGCCGCTGGCGAGCTCGTACAGGATCACACCGTACGAATAGATGTCGCCGCGATGGTCGACGGGCGCTCCCGCCGCCTGTTCGGGCGCCATGTAGTGGGGCGTGCCGAACACGGCACCCGCGCGAGTGAGGCGGCCTTCGGCGCTGGTCGTCACCTTGGCGATGCCAAAATCGAGGATCTTGACGAAGTCCTTCTCACCGCCGCGATTGATCAGGTGGATGTTGTCGGGCTTGAGATCGCGGTGCACGATCCCGGCGGTGTGGGCGGCGGCCAGGCCTTCGGCCAACTGCCGCGCGATGGACACCAGGCGCTGCACCGGCACCGACTTTCCGCCCTCGACGATCTTGGTCAGGGGATCCCCCTCCAAGAACTCCATCACGAAGTAGGTCGAGCCGTCGGGCAACAGACCGAAGTCGCTGATGTCGATGATGTGCGCGTTACCGATGGCCGACGCGGAGCGCGCCTCGTTGAGGAAGCGCTCGGTCACCTCTTTGTCGCGGGCCAGATCCGCCCGGAGCACCTTCATGGCGACCTTCTTGCCGATGATGGTGTGGATGCAGCGATAGACGACCCCCATCCCGCCTTCGCCCAAGATCCGCTCGACCTTGTAGCGACCGTCGATGGTGTGCCCGATGTACGGGTCTTTCTTCTCTCGCTCGGTCGGAACCCGGGTGACCTGGCTGGTCTCGAACTCGAGGTCGACGATCGACGAAGAGACCACGGTCACGAGCTTCAGCGGCGCCGGCTCGATCGCCGGCGGGCTACTGGACGCTTGGGCTACGGAGCCAGGCGCCCGTTTGTCGCTACCGTCACTCATTGCAGAGGGAGATCCGGAGAAAAGCTACGCGAGGCTCCAATCTTACTCCACTTTTCGCCGGGCGACGGCCGATGCCGGCACTGGTCAGGGGTTCATCCGCGCCGCTACGAGGGGCCCCGCCGCCCACGGCGTGGCGCCGGGTCGGCTAAGCGCGCGGGAATGCGGGCCAAGTTTGAGCTGTCGTCCGGAGCGCACCGTCTGCTACATGGCCGCCAGGATGGGATTTCCGCTCGACCTCGCGATCCGCTACATGCGGTCCAAGAAGCGGGCGTTCGTGTCGGTCGGCACCGTCTTCGCCGTGCTGGGGGTCGCGCTGGGCGTCGCCGCGCTGGCCACCGTGATGAGCGTGACCGGCGGGTTTCGCGCCGAGTTCCGCGAGAAGGTGCTCGGGGTGAACGCGCACGTGCTCATCTTGAAGTACTCGAGCGACTTCCGCGAGTACCGCGAGGTGATGAGCAAGGTCCAGGACGTGCCGGGGATCACCGGCATCGCGCCCTTCGTGATCAACCCGATGATGGTCACGCACGGTGAGCGATCCGCGACGGGGGTGTTGCTCAAGGGCGTCGACCCAGCCCGCATGCCGACCGTGCTCGACCTGCCGCGACACATCATCGAGGGCAACGTCGAAGGGCTGCGCCTGGCAGACGCGAAGCCGCCCGAGCGCCGGCGCAAGAGCTTGTTCGACGACCCGGCGACGACCGCGCCGAAGAAGGGCGGGGACGGCGGCAGGAACCCCCTGCTGCTCGAGATCGAGAAAGAGATCGCGCTGGCCGACGACGCCGGCGCGAGCGACGCGGGCGCCCCCGACGCCAGCGCCTCCGGGAGCGCGGACGACGAACCGACCGACGACGCCCTCGACGGCGGGGCGCCGTCGGGCGCGATCGAACCGGACGGCGGCTTCCAGACGGCGCTCCCCGACGAAGACCTCTTGCCCGCCGACGTGGACCCGGATCCGTGCCGCGACCCCGAGAGCGTCAAGCGGCTGCCAGGCATCATCGTCGGCAAGACGTTGAAAGAGAACCTGAAGCTCGAGTTGGGCTCGTGCGTGCAGGTCACCTCGCCCACCGTCGGCTACGCCTATTCGCACGGCGCCGTGCTCGCGCCGGTGGCCAAGCAGTTCCGCGTGATCGCGGTGTTCGACGCCGGCTTCGACCAGTACGACTCGAAGCTGGTCTACACCGATCTGTACCAAGCGCAGGCCTTCGGCGACTCGGGCGACAGCGTCACCGGCATCGAGATGAAGGTCTCCGACATCGAGCAGGCGCGTGAGGTCGCGCACAAGCTGGACGAGCGGCTCGCCGACGGCATCTACCACACCATGGATTGGGAAGAGCTGAACCACGGGCTCTTCACCGCCCTGCGAATCCAGCAAATCTTGATGAGCCTGGTGCTCGCGCTGATCATCATCGTGGCGGCCTTCACCGTGATCGCGACGCTGATCATGGTGGTGCTCGACAAGAAGAAAGAGATCGCGGTGCTCAAGGCCATGGGCGCGAGCGACGGCGACCTGCTTCGCGCGTTCCTCTATCAGGGCGCGATCATCGGGCTGATCGGCGCGTCCATCGGGCTCGGCCTCGGCCTGCTCTTCTGCAAGGGCCTGCTCATCTACGGCTTCCCCCTCGACGCGAAGGTCTATTTCATCTCGCGGCTGCCGGTGCAGGTGAAGCCCGTCGAGTTCTCGCTGGTCGGGGTGTTCGCGGTCTTGGTCTGCCTGGCGGCGACGGTCTGGCCCGCGATGTACGCGGCGCGCCTCCGGCCCGCCGAAGCGTTCCGCGAGCAACAGTGAAGGTCAGGGGCTAGAGGCGCCGCTTCGGACGGAAGGCGGCGGCATCTGCGCGCGACGGATCAACCCGAGGACCCTGGCGGCCAACTCTGGCGCGCGGAAGGGCTTGCTGACGAAGTCGTCGGCCCCTGCCGAAAATGCCTCGACGATGTCGCCCGTCGAGGAGTGAGCGGTCAAGAACAGCACCGGCAGTCGGCCGAGCCGAGGTTCGCGACGCAGGCGCCGACAGAACTCGACCCCGCTCATTCCGGGCAGGTTCCAATCGAGCACCATCAGGTCGGGGCGGGATTGACGGAGCAAGTCGAACGCCTCTTCCGCGCTGCCGACGGCGCAGGTCTGAAAGCCCGATGCCTTGAGCATCGCACAGACCACGTTCTGCAGATCGGCGTCGTCGTCGACGATCAGCACGCTGGCGTCGGAAGGGGCGCGCACCTCGAAGGCCGGCAGCGGCATGCTGGGCGGCGGAATCGTGGGCGGGTCGTCCGCGTTCGCGAACTGCCAGAGCCGCGACCAGTCACGCTCGGTGAACGCGAGCCTGAGACCGTCGCCGCGGTCGACGACACACGCGGCCACGGCCGTGGCCTCGTCGCCGACGGTGAACGTCGCGAGCACCCACTCGCCGTCCTTCAGGCCATCGGTACATGGAAGCTCGAGCTCTTGCTCGTCCCCGCCCGCCTCCATCTGCAGTGCGAGGGCCTGATAGCTGTCGGATTGGAGAATGATGCCCCTCACGGCCGCGGGAGCCTAGCGCGCCCCCCGCGTTCGGACCAGCTCTCGGCAACGGTCGAGCAAGCGGCTCGATCAGCGGCGCACGCGCCAGACACCGAGCGCGACGCACGCACCCGTGAGCAAGAGCAATGCCAACGTGGCAGACCACTGGGGCATGGCCCAAATCGGCTCGCCGCCGAGCAGGTTCCGCACGTGGCCGCGGGGCCAGAACATCGCCGCGAGCCCGGCGCTGGCGCCGGCGACGAAGTCGACGACCAAGGCAGCCACGCGCCCGCCGCCCGAACGCCCGAGGGTCGAGGCCAGGCAGAACCATGCGGCGTAGCTCGCGCCGGCCAGCGCGCCGATCCAGCTGCTGGTCAAGAGGTCGCGCAAGAGCGCCGGATCTGCCGGGGCGCGCACGACCAGCACGGCCTCCGCAGCCACCAGGGCGCCCGAGATCGCCAGCACGACCGAGAGCGCGACGCAGACGCCCAGCGCGAGGAGGCGTCGGTCGCCGCCGAACCGCGCGAGGTCCGCCAGCGCCGCCTCGAGGTGGTTACCGTCGAGCGCTCGTGCCACGGTGCCGTACGCCAAGAGCGGCAGCGAGAGCCCTAGCGCGATGCCCGACAAGGCGCGATCTGCCGCGAGGTTCGAGCCCGTGCGCCGGAGCAAGAACGCGACCACGAAGACGGCGCCCAGAGCAGAACAAAGCCCGAGCGCGCCCGGAAGCGAGGCGAGCCGGAATCGCACCAGCCTCATCCCAAGGGCGAACTCGGTCACGAGCTCGGCCCTCCGCGCGGCGTCGCGGCACGGTACGCGTGGTCATAGGCCGCCCGCCACAGGCCTTCCGTGGCGGCTCGCACCTCTTCCAGCGCCGGCAGCGCCGCTTCGATCGAGATCAGCGTGGCGCCGACGGCGCGCGCCCGAGTCAGCACCGCGAGCGAGAGCCGGTCCGCGTCCGGACCGCGCACGCAGATCTCGTCGGTGCCCCGCGCTTCGTCGAACTCGAGGGACGCCACGGCCGGGTCGTCGGCGAGCGCCCGCACCAGATCGCGCGCGCCCCGACTGCGCACGCGCAGCGTGGCCCAGGCCCCCGGGCTGAGCTCGGTGGCCAGCGGTGCGCCGGGCCGACGAACGAAGCGCCCGCGGTCGATGAGCACCACGGCGCCGCCGAGCTCCGACGCATCGCGGGGGCTCGAGGTGAGCGCGAGGACTGGCACCCCGGCCGCGGCCAGATCGGTGAGCTCGCGCCGCACGTCCACGCCACCCAATCCGAGCGGCTCGTGGACGATCACCCCGAACGGCTCGCGAATCGAGAGCGCGAGCGCGAAGGCCAGCTGGCGGCGCTGACGGCGATCGAGCTTGCCGGGCGGCGCGCCCGCCAGGGCGCCGAGACCGCGGCGCGCGAGGATCGCGGCCGGATCCGCGGCCTGGTGACGGAGCGCGAGCACCTGTCGCACGAGCTCGAGCACGCTTCCGGCGTGGGGCGGGCTCTCTTGCTCGAGCACCAGTCCGAGGCGGGCCCGAGTGTCGGGAGATCGGGCGGGGTCACGCCCGGCCACCCGCACGCTGCCGCGACGTGGAACGCGGATTCCGCCCAGCAACAGCGGCAGCTCGGTCGTGCCGTCGGCGGGCGTACCGAGCACCACGGTGAGCCCCGCGGGGATCGACAAGGTGGCGCCCGCGAGCGGGCCGCTGACCACTCCCTCTAGCTCCAGGGTCGTCACCGGAGGTGCGCTCCCATGCTGGCGAGCTCGCCCGCAACGAAGCCGATGAGGGCGGGTGCGCTGGGCAAGCGCGGGAACAACTCGCGCAAGACGTGGGGCAAGAGCACCAGCAAGAGCAGCGCGCGGCGCGGGTGACGCGGGCCAAGGGCCCGCGCGACTCGCACCAGCACCACCGCCATCACCGCGACCAGGCCGACGTACCCGAGCACCCCGACCAACAGCATCAGGCGCGACAGTGCGACGTTCAGACTACGCGCAAGTGCGAGCGCGACCACGGCGAGCAGCACCGCGGGCGCGCCCACGACACGCACTGCCCGTCGGCCGACGGCGGCGAGCTGGGCGCGATCGATGGCTCGGTGAGAGAACCCACGCGCGAGGGCCAAGGCGCGCGTCGCGCCGTCGTCCGCGGCGTTGCCGGCCGCCGACAGAGCCAGCAAAGAGCCGGACAGCCAGGTGAGCCAGCCGAGGGCGGCGACCACGACCTTGTCCGAGGCGTCACCAGCCACCGCGCGCGCTCCGAATGGCAGCGCGATCAGATAGCCGAGGGTGATCGCGCCCGCCGCCACCTTTCCCAGCTGGGCGCCGAGCCGGGTCTTCAGGCACTCGTCGAAGAAGCGCACGAGCGGCAGGAATCTGGGCCGCCGAGTCGCGACGACGGGGGCTTGGGGAGCCGCGCTGACCACGGTGCGCGAAGCATAGTCGAACTCTTGGTCAGTGCCGGCGCAGGTTTCGAGCGGCACCCGGAGCCAGTGCTTCTGCGCGATCGGACCAGCTCTTGGCGCCGGGGTCACCGAGCTTGGTCAGCGCCGCGGCCATGGCGTAGACCGAGACGGGATCTCGAGGGTCGAGGGCGAGGGCGCGCTCCGCCGCACCGACCGCGTGGCGCGCGCGCCCGCGAGCCAGCTCGGCGGTGGCCAGCCAGCCCAGAGCCGAAACGGCCATGTCGTCGCGCGACCGGGCGATCGGTGTGAGCAGCTCGACCGCAGCATCGACCTCGCCGTTGCGGAGCAGGCGCCGCGCGGTCAAGATCTTGATCGGCGCGGACTCGGGGAAGAGCTTCGAGGCGTCGTTCACCAACGCGTCCGCCTCTGCGTGGCGGCCGAGCTGCAAGAGACTCTCGGCCAGCCCGATGAATCCGGTGGCGTCGCGCGGGGCGACCTCGGTGAGGCGCTTGAACTGCACCCGGGCGTGCTCGTACCGGCCCGACTCGAACAGCAGCCGCGCAAGGTTGCTCCGAGCCGGCGCGAACCCGGGGTCCACCTTCAGCGCCTCGTCGTAGTGCTTGGCAGCCACGTCGGGTCGGCGCTCGCGCTCGGCCAAGACACCCAGTCCGTGATGCGGCTGCGCGACGTCGGCGTTGAGACGGCGCGCGCGGGTGAGCAGCTGCCGAGCGTGACCGAAGTTGCCGCGCTGCAGCTCGACCAGCCCCTGGTTCACCAGCGCCTCGACGAAGCGAGGGTTGTATTCGAGCGCCAGCGCGAAGCGCGCGTCTGCGGTCTCCAGGTCACCCTGCTCGAGCGCCTCGACACCCGCGCGGTTCAGCTCGATGGCCTTGGGCGGGAGCGGGGCCGCGCCTTTGCAGCCGATCAGGGTCACGAGGAACAGCCCGAGGAGGCAGACGAGCGAGGCGCGCATTTGCGGTCCCCATCGGTGCGCGGGCGTCGTGGGTTTCCGATTTTTTTCGTCCCCCGGGGAAATTCGCGAATTTCGGCGAGAAATCGCCGGACACGGCGGCACGAAATCCGGTTGCGCAGGGCCCCCGGTCCGTAGATGCTTCGGGCCCCATGGCGGACGAGCAGGACCGCGAGAGCCCTGAAGACGAGGCCGACGCGGCCGACGACGAGCAAGACGAAGCGCCCGCTGCGGCGCGTCGTCGCGACGACGACGACGACGACGACGACGACGACGACGAGGCGCCGCCTCCCCCGAAGAAGAAGGAGGCACGCTCGGCCGAGCCGAAGCGCCGGCGCCGCCCGGAGGCGCTGAAGCCGGTCCTCCCGCCCGAGCGCGAGATCGCGGCCCCGAGCCGTCAGACCCTGGTGATGCTGGGGGTGATGGCGGGCGCCACCCTGCTGATGTGGGGCTCCGCGCGCTTCGCCTGCAACGCGCACCCCGCTCAGACCCGCAAGCCGCGCGAAGTGACCACGGCCGAGCTCTCACGCGATCCGAAGGGCGCAGCCCTCGAGCTTCAGCAGCGCTGGAACGGCTACGACTTCAAGGGCGCCCTCGAGCTGGCCAAGGGCGGCATCGCCGACGAGCTGCAGAAGGCCCAAGGCGACTGCGACAAGGACAGCGCGGGCTGCGAGTCGAAGAAGAAGTCGGTCGAGGGCCAGGTCCTCGCGACCGCCGCGCTGCTGTCGCGCGGCCCCGGCAGCGCCAAGGTGCGCGTGGTGTCGCGGGGCGGCGCCGGCGGCAACCAGACGGTGGTCTACACGCTGGAGCAAGAAGGCGCCGCTTGGAAGGTCAGCGGTCGCGGCGCCGAGGACCCGACTCCGGCCAAGACCGCCGAGCCCACTGCCGCGCCCGCGCCTTCGGGCTCGGCACCGCCGCCGACCAGCGCAGCTCCGAAGCCCAGCGCGGCCCCGTGATTACAGGCGCTCCGCGCCGACGTCGCCGAGCCAGCGCTCCACCGCTGCCGGCGACGGGGCACCGGTCGCCACGTGGCGAACGCGGCCCGTTTCGTCGATCAAGACCAGGGTGGGGAGCAGGCTGATGCCATAACTGCGAGCGAACGAGCCGTCGTCGTGTGCGACGTCGTAGGGGATCTGCCAGTCTCGTGCCAGCGCCCGGGCCGCGTTCGGATCGTCGTCCACGCTCACGGCCAGAAATCGCACCTCGCGCTTGCGGGGCGCCCGCGCGGCGGCGGCCAGGGTCGGCGCCGCGCGCCGGCAGACCCCGCACCAACTTGCCACCACCTCGATCAGCGCAGGGCGCCCGTGCAGATCGGCCAGCGTCACCCGGGGGACTTGCCCGGCGACCACGGTCAGCGCGAAGTCCTTGGCGGGGGCACCGGTCTCGGGGCCCGTCGAGCGTCGGCCGAACCAGTAGACCGCGAGCCCCAACGCGACCAGCGCGACGAGCAGTCGCAACGAGCCGGCGCTCTGCTTCGGCGCCTGTTCGGCGCTCACGGAGCGAGCCACTTGCGACCCACGACCCAGCCCACCCCCACGAACACCAGCACGGTGGTGCCGTGAGCGAGCCAGAGGTGCCACGCCTCGTGCGACGGGCAGGCGACGCCGATGCCGGCGGCCGCAGCCAGACCACCGCACAGGCCAGCGAGCGCGCCCGAGAGCCCCGGGGTGAGCGGATCGGTGCGACGCCAGACGAGCAGCGTGCCGCCGGCGGCAGCCGCGCCGAACATCAGTGTGAAGAGCCCACAGGTCGGGGCGTGGGTATCTTCTTGCAAGAAGCGCGAGAGGGGCAGCGCGCTGTGGGCCGACAGGGCCAGGTAGACGAAGAACACCAGCGGGAGGCCCAGCGCCACGCCCCACCTGAGCTCGCGTGAGCCACGCTTGCCGGGTGGCCGAGCCAAGCCCGCGAGGAGCACGGCCAGGTGAACCACTCCCCAACCCGCAGCGCCCAAGGTCGTCGCGCGCAGCGTGGCCGCCTCTTGCTTCTGGACCAGGCCGAGCGCGATCAGGGCGCCGACCACGCCGCCCGAGACCACCACCGAGAGCACCGCGCGCTGCCACGCCACGAGACCCCTGCCCTTGTCGAGGTCACGTCCGGCGGTCTGCTTGATCGCCGCCGACACGCTCGCCCGGGGCGGCGCTGGCTCGCTCCACTCGAGCTCGGGCAGGGGTTCGTCGTGGGAGGTCATCGGCGTTTGAACTCTTCGAGGCGTTCGCGCAGCTGGGCGTAGCCGCGGTGGACTCGGAGCTTCAGTGCGGTGGGGGTGGCTCCGAGTACTTCTGACGCTTCTGCCAGCGAGAGGCCAGTGATCTTCGTCAGCACGATCGCTTCTCGATAGGCTTCGGGCAGCGAGCCCAGCGCGCGCTCGAGGGCCTCGGTGACGTCGTTCCCCAGCTCGCCGCCCTCGCCCTTGGGCTCGGGGAGCGTGCCGTCCGGACTCAAGTCTTCCGTGCGGACCTTGGCCGAGCGCCGCTCGTCCAGGAATGAACGGCGAGCGATGGCGATGAACCAGGGAAGGACCGGCGCGCCTCGAAGGTAGCTGCCGCGCGCGCGATGCACCTTGGCAAAGGTCACCTGCAAGAGGTCTTCGGCGCGCTCGCGGTTGCGCGTCAGTCGCAAGAGGTAGCCGAACAGCTTGGGCGACGAGCGCTGGTAGAGCAGGTCGAAGGCCCCGCTGTCGCCGTCGACGTAGCGCTCCATCAGCTCTTCCAGGGTCGCCGCCCTGAGCGGGGTGTCGTTCACGACGGCCCCAGCCGCCAGCCAGCGGGTGACCAGGCTGGCCTCACCCGAAGCGGACAGTTCGACCGAATGCGGCCACACGTGGGGATACGCCGCGGGCGCACCCCGAGTTTCGACTCGCCCAACCCCAAGGGCCCACCCCCCGGCACCTGGAGGAAAACTCCGCTCAAATCAGGGTCTTGAGGTCCAGCATTTCTTCGATGTCGGGCATGATCACCAGCTCGACGCGCCGGTTCGCCTGCCGGCCCTGGTCCGTGCCGTTGTCGGACACGGCGTCCGTTTCGCCGTACCCGGCGGCGTGCAAGCGGCTGGTATCGAGCCCGCCGCCGCCGCCCTTCGCGTCGGTGGAACCGACCAGGTAGAGCAGCACGCGCCGGGCGCGCATCACCGACAGACCCCAGTTGTCGCCGAACTGGCCGCCCTTGAGCGGCTTGTTGTCGGTGTGGCCTGCGACCTGGAAGAAGCGCTTCTTGAGCTGGTCGTCGCCGCGGATGACGTCCGCCACCGCGTCCAGCACCTTCTTGCCCTCGTCCTTCAGGTCGTCCTTCCCCGACTCGAACAGCACGTCGCCGGGCAGGCGAATCACCATCCGGTTGCGCCGCACCTCGACCTTGAGCCCCAGGTTCGTCAGCTTCTTCAGGCGGTCCCGGAGCAACTCGAAGCGTTGCTTGATGCGCTCGAGCTGATCAGCTCGTGCCTTGTACTCCGCCAGGGCCTTGTTCAGCTCGGCCAGGTTGGCGGCCAGTTGATCCTTCTCGCTGCCGGTCTTCTGCAGGGCCTGGTTCAGTTGGTCCATGTCCACGCCCATGCGCTTGAGCTGGTCGGTCAGGTCCGACACGCGCTTCTTGGTCTTCTCGAGGTCGTCGCGGGTCTTCTGGTGAGCGCTCTTCTCACCTTGGTACTGCTGGTCGAGCTGGCCGTACTTGGCGAGCTGGGACTTCCACTCGTCCTCGGAGTAGCCGCATCCCCAGGCGGCAGAGACGAGCACGAACGATGCGACCAATTGCTTCGGGATCACTGGAACCTCCGGGTGGACGGCGCCGAAATTCCGACCTCACCCCCCGGCTGTCAACCCGGGCGCGCCGAGCACCGAAAAATGCGGGCTAGTAGCACTTGCCGGGGTCGTAGTCGGGCTGGCATTCGCACTCGCACAGCTCCCGCTCCCCCGGCGTGCCGGCGCTGCAGTCGGGCGTGACCTGGAGCTCGGCGGCGCCGAGCCGAGACCCAGCGACCTCGACCCTCAGGCGAAGCGAACGCCCGAACAGGTGAGGCGGCGCCTCGAGGGGGCACACCGGCACGTGCACGATGGCGCCGCGCAGGTCCAGCTCGGGCTCGACCGCGCTCGGGTCGTTCGGCGAGACCTTCAGCGCGCCGCCGGCGCGTTCGGCGAACAACAGCTCGCCGGTGCCGGAGTCGAACAATTGCACTCCGACGCTCATTTCGGTGGCCTCGATCCCGCGCACGCGGGCGCTGACGAACGCCCGATGTCCACCTTGCGGCGCCATTCGTAGCGGCAGCGAGCCGCCGCCCTCGAGCAAGACGATGGGCTCGTCGAACGAGCGGTACCAGCCCGCACGCACCTCGACGCCGGCGTCGCCGGCCCCGCCCGACCCGCCAGGCTCGGCCGATGACTGGCCGCACGAAACGGTCGCGAGGCAGAACGCGAAGCACGCCGCGCGCGGCATGACTCGAAGGTACGCCTCAATGCGGCGCGCCGCACTTGGCAAAGAAGTAGTCCGGCTCGCACTCGCAAACACAGCGCAGATAGCGCGACCCGGCCACGCAGGTGGGCACCACGGCGATCGCGGTCTCGCCGGCCCAGCTCGGGTCGTCCATGCGAAGCGTCAGCTTCCACTCGAGCCCGTGCACCATGCGTTTGCCATAGTTCGGGCACGCCACCAGGTGGAGGAAGTCCGCCGCGTCCTCCCCGCTCGGCTCGACGCCGGGAGCCCCGTCCGCCGCGGCGTCGAGTCGCACGGTCCGGGTGTCAGCCACCAAGAGCGCGCCGGTGGCGGGGTCCGTGAGCTCGGCGGCCATCCCCACCGGCCCCGGCCCGAGGCCCGTCACGCGCGCCCCGACGAACGCTGCGTACCCGCCCTGCGACGCCAGCCGCACGGGCAGCACGCCGCCGGGCGAGAGCAACTTCAGCGGCTCACCCTCGTAGGTGAAGTAGCCGGCACGAAGCTCGACCGCCACCGGAGCCTTCGGGCCGCTGTCGGCCTCCGCCGAAGGGGAGCTCTCGTCCGCCTCGGAGCAGGCCGCGCCGGCCAGCCCAATGAGCACCACGACCGAGCGCACGCCCTTTCTTCTACGACCAATTCGAACCGGCGACCACGTGCCTGGGGCGCTTGATTTGCGCTCCGCGGTGAGCGCCCCTAGGCTCGCCGGTCGCCATGATCCGTGATGCCGCTCTCCGAAGGGTCCCCGCATTTGCTGCGTTGCTCGCTGCATGTGGTGGCGGTGGGGCCGCCCTGAACCACCACGGCCCCGGTGGGGCCATGCACGAATCGGAGGCGCCGCGTTGCCGCGACGCGAGCGGCGGCACCGAACAGCTCACGGTGGGCTGGACGCCCGAAGAGCGCGCCGATCTCGAGGCTCGATCGAGAGATGGAGTGGTGATCGTGCGCTACCAGGGCTGCCAGCTCGACGTGCTGCGCGACTGTCAGGTCAAGGGCGGCTACGCCTTCGAGCCTGCGGCGATGAAGGAGGATCAAGTGGTCCTCACGAGCGACGCCGAGCTCGAGCAATGGATGCCGGACCAAGCTCGGCGCCTCCGGAGCGAGATGCGCGCGGCGGGCGGACTGGTCATCCGGACAGCGACCCTCGGGCGCCGAATGACAGCACTGCCGTCCGTCGCGCCCGCCGACTTGGTCGGAGACTGCCAGGGAGCGACGCACTTCGTCGCGGCGATGGCGATGGGAGCGTTCGAGATGAGCACCGCGGGTGGCGACTCTGCCAGCCCGAACCCGGCCCCCCAAGAACCAGGCCCGCGTGGCCGCACGCTGACCAAGGGTGGCGACCCGGCCGCCTGCAGCCAGGCACCCGATGCTGCGCGTCCCCCCGAGCGGTGCGCGGAAATCGTTCGCATCGAGCTCGCGCCGATTGGCGCGACTCGAGGGTCGGACAGCGTGAACACTCACGCGCCGCCGCTGGCCGAACCACCGCCCGCCGCGCCGCCACCTGCCGAGCCGGGGGACCCGGAGCACGGCCGTCACTGAACGCCGCTCCGGGCGCTCTCGCGCATCAGACTCAGGGCGCCTGTGCTCGGGCCAGGTGGACCGAGAACAGCCTCGCGTCGTCGTCGAAGGACTCCTCGCGCGCGAAGCCCGAGCGCCGGAGCAAGGCGTCCACCCGTGGCAGGTCGTACTTGACGCTGGACTCGGTGTGGATGCGCTCGCCCCGACTGAAGCGGACCGTCAGCTCGAGGGCGCCGATGCGCACCTCCTGGGCGATCTGGCTCTCGAGGTGCATCTCGATGCGCGAGGCGGCCTCGTTCCACAGCGCGACGTGACTGAAGTGCTCGAGCTGGAAGTCCGCGTCGAGCTCACGGTTGATCCGGCAGAGGACGTTCTTGTTGAACGCCGCCGTCACGCCCCGGGCGTCGTCGTAGGCGGGCACCAGCCGCTTCGGGCTCTTCTTGAGGTCGGTCCCGAGCAAAAGTGCGTCGCCCTTCGCGAGACCGCGACGCACGGCGCAGAGGAGGCGCACCGCGTCGTCGTCCTCGAAGTTGCCGATCGAGCTGCCGATGAACAGCACCAGGCGGCGCGGCCCGAGCGCCGCGATGGTTTCGACCGCGTCTTCGTGGCGCCCCACGAACGGCCGCACGCGGACCTCGGGCAGCTCCGACGCGAGGCGCGCCTCGGCGACGGCGAGCGCGCTCGCCGACACGTCCACCGGCAAATAGACCGAAGGCCCGTGGGCGGCGACCGTTGCGGCCAAGATCAGCCGCGTCTTGTGCGCGGAGCCGGCGCCGAGCTCCACCACGTGCAGCGGAAGGTCGGCGTCCGAAGCGAGCGCCACGATCTCGCGGGCGTGGCGCTCGAGGATCGCCCGCTCGGTGCGCGTCGGGTAGTACTCGTCGAGCTCGGTGATGAGCTCGTACAGGCGGGAACCCTCCTCGTCGTAGAACAGGTGCGGAGGCAACGACTTCGCCGGGGCCGACAGCCCCCGCCTGACTTCCTCTGCCAGCGTCGCGTGTGCTTGCATCATCGACCTACCCGAGCGAGCGAGCAACGCGCGCGCCACTCATCTGGAACGAAGTGCCAGGGGGCCAGAAGTTCCGGTACGAGGCGCGCACGTGCCCGGCGGGCGTGAAACAGGACCCGCCCCGAAGCACCAGCTGGCTCACCATGAACTTCCCGTTGTACTCACCCACCGCGCCAGCCGCCGGGCGAAACCCCGGGTGAGGCGCGTAGGCGGACGAGGTCCACGACCACACGTCGCCGAAGAGCGCGCCCCCGGGCAGAGGCCGGAGCGCGCCGCTCTCGCGGAAGTTTCCGAGCGCCGGATCCGAGCGCGCCGCGGCGTGCTCCCACTCGAATTCGGTGGGCAGGCGTCCGCCCAGGAAGCGCGCCAGCGCGTCGGCTTCGTAATAGGTCAGGTGACAAGCCGGCTCGTCGCCCTGCGCCTCGCGTTCGCCGTCCACGCCGAACACCACGGCGCGAGAGCCTTCGAGGCGGAAGCGGGCCGGCGCCTCACGGCCCTGCGCCCGGGCGTGCTCGAAGCCCTCCGCGAGCCACAGCCCGGGGGTCTGGTAGCCCCCCGCCTCGATGAAGGCGCGCACCTCCGCCACGCTGATCGGGCGCGACGCAAGGGCGAAGGGCTCGAGGAACACGCGATGGCGCGGACCCTCGTTGTCGAAGTGAAACCCGGAGTCGTCTGCTGCGCCGATCGTCACCAGACCGCCGGGGTGCTCCACGAACGCCACGGGCTCGGCCGGCTTCGGCTCGAGCCGAGGGCGACTCGCCGGTGCGCGCAGCGCTGGCAAGAGCGGGCTCTCGGAGAAGGCGTGGAGAATGTCGGTGAGGATCAGCTCCTGGTGCTGTTCCTCGTGCGCCAGCCCCAGCTCCACCAGCGGCCGCAGCTTCTCGAGGGCCGGCGCGTCGGCGCCACCGAGCAGCTCGAGCATGCGACCGTCCACCGTGCGTCGGTAGGCGGTGACTTCGTCACACGTGGGACGGGACAGGATGCCGCGACGCGGCCGCGCATGCCGCGGCCCGACGGCGTCATAGTACGAGTTGAAGAGGTAACGGTATCTCGGATTGACCGGCTCGCGACCGCTCGGCGTGAGCAGGAATTCCTCGAAGAACCAGCTGGTGTGGGCGCGGTGCCACTTGGTCGGGCTCGCGTCCGGCATCGACTGCAGCTGCTGGTCCTCGGGCGAGAGCGGCTCGGCGAGCGCCTCGGTGGCGGCGCGCACGGAGAGGTAACGCGCAACGAGCGCCTCACGTTCGGCGCTCACGAACCCTCCGCGGCCACGTCCAGCGCTTCGCTGCGGGCGACGTCGACGTAACCGGCGCCCGCGTCCTCGAGGGCGAGCCGGATCAGCTCGCCGCGCCCTCGAATCCCCGGCCAGTAGTAGAGCTCGTACACCCCTCACCTCCTCGTTCTGGACGGGTGATGTGGGGCAGCTGGGCCCGAAGGCCCAGGGCGCCCCAAGAAAGGCGAGCATTTCCAGCGGCTTTCGCCCGGGCGAGATTTTCTTCTAAGAAATCTCCCCCGCCCACGTTGTCCATTCGAAGGCAATGCAGGACGGCGCAGCGCACTGGGTGATGGAAGCCCTGTCTCGGTACGAGGCCGCGCTGCTCCGCTACGCGACGACGCTGGTCGGAAGATCGCTCGCGGCGGACGTGGTCCAGGACACCTTTCTCGAGCTCTGCAGAGCGAAGCGCGAGCAGGTGGAGGGGCACCTCGCCGCGTGGCTGTTCACGGTGTGCAAACACCGCGCGCTCGACGTCGGCAAGAGAGAGCGGCGCCTTCGGAGCCTGGAGGAGGCGCACGTGGACGAGATCCCGGACAGTGGACCCGTGAGCAAGTTGGAGCGCAGGGAAGCAGCGAGTCGCGTCAGCGCGGCGCTGGCAGGGCTGCCCGAGCGCGAGCGAGAGGCGCTCGTGCTGAAGCTCGACGGTGGGCTCAGCTACAAGGAGATCGCAGAGGTGATGGGGCTCACCCCGAGCAACGTGGGGTTCATCTTGCACGGCGCCCTGAAGCGCCTGCAGCGCGAGATCGTGGGGGAAGCAGAAGTGCCGGTGCGCGCCGCCGGGAGGACGTCATGAACCAGACACACGAAGACACCCGGGTCACGGACTACGCCCTGGGCGAGCTCGATGCCGCCGCGCGCGCCGCCTTCGAGGCCGAGCTACGCGAGTCGGCCGAGCTACGCGAGGAGCTGGCAGGCATCGAGAGCACGCTCCGTGCCCTGCGCGAGGAGATCGGCACGACCCCGAAGGTCGCCCTCGACGAGCCGCGCCGCGAGCGCATTCGGCAGGAGCTCGCTTCAGCCACGCCGCGCCCGAAGTCCCGGCTTCGCGCCGTGGTCTTCACCGCCGTCACCGCCACGGCCATGGCGGCCGGGGCGCTGGTCTTCGTGAGGAGCGAAGGTCGGGCCCCGAGCGTGACCGCGGTGGACCGGGTCGCCTCGAAGTACGAAAAGGGCATGCTCGGGCCTCAGCCCACCGCGGCCGCCTCGGCGGCGACGGGAAGCAAGGCGAAGGTGGACCAAGAGCGCCAGGCCGAAGGCCAGCGCTTCCAGCGCGAGGCCTACGACTCCTTCCAGGACAACCCGTTCATCCGCGTGGCCACCGATCCTCGCTCGACCTTCTCGGTGGACGTGGACACCGCCTCGTACGCGCTGATCCGTCGCCACCTGAACGACGGGCAGCTTCCGCCCAAGGGCGCGGTGCGGATCGAGGAGATGATCAACTACTTCAGCTACGCCTACCCGGAGCCCGAGGGCGACCGCCCGTTCTCGGTCTCGAGCGAGGTCGGCGCCGCGCCCTGGGCGCCGCAGCACCGCCTGCTCAAGCTGGGGCTCAAGGGCAAGCACGTGGCCCCGGCGGACGTCCCGGGGACCAACCTGGTGTTCTTGATCGACACCTCTGGCTCGATGAGCGACGAGAACAAGCTGCCGCTGCTCAAGCGCGCCTTCGAGCTCCTGGTGCAACAGCTCGACGCGGTCGATCGCGTGTCCATCGTCGCCTACGCCGGCTCCGCCGGGCTGGTGCTCGGCCCCACGCCCGGCAACGACAAACGAGCCATCCTGAGCGCACTGGACCGGCTGGGCGCCGGCGGCTCGACCAACGGTGGCCAGGGCATCGAGCTCGCGTACAAGATGGCGAACGAGGGCTTCGTCAAGGGCGGCGTGAACCGGGTCGTGCTAGCCACCGACGGCGACTTCAACGTCGGGGTGACCAGCCAGAGCGACCTGGTCGAGCTGGTCGAGCAGAAGGCCAAGACCGGCGTGTTCCTCAGCGTGCTCGGCTTCGGCTCGGGCAACTACAACGACTCGACGATGGAGAAGCTGGCCGACAAGGGCAACGGCAACTACGCCTACGTGGACACGCTGAACGAGGCCAAGAAGGTGCTGGTCGAACAGGCCACGGGCACGCTCCTCACCATTGCCAAGGACGTGAAGATCCAGGTCGAGTTCAACCCGAGCGAGGTCGCGGCGTTCCGCCTGATCGGCTACGAGAACCGCGTGCTTTCGCACCAGGACTTCAACGACGACAGGAAGGACGCCGGGGAGATCGGCGCCGATCACACCGTGACGGCCCTGTACGAGATCGTGCCCGCGGGGCGCGGCCTCGCGGTGCCGGGGACCGATCCGCTGAAGTACCAGACTCCCGGCGCGCCCACGGGCGCCGCCGTAAAGGGTGAGCTCGGCACGGTGAAGCTGCGCTACAAGCAGCCGACCGGCACCGAGAGCCAGCTGATCGAGGTGGCGGTGCGCGAGAGCGGGGTCACCGAGTCCAGCGACTTCCGCTTCGCCGCCGCCGTCGCCGAGCTGGGCATGTTGCTCCGCGACTCGCCCTACAAGGGAAGCGCGAGCTACTCGGAGGTGGTGCGCCTGGCCCAGAGCGGCGAGCTCGACGAGCGCCGCCGCGAGCTCGTCGACCTGGCCCACAAGGCCGAGCAGTTGCGGCGCTGAGCTCAGCGCGGATCCAGGCGCGGCGGTGGCCTCGCCCGCGGCCGCTTTCGAACGCTACCTCGTACCCACGCCCACGTGCTTCTTGGCAAAGTCCACGAACCGGGCGCACTCGCCCGGGCTCGCAAAGGCGCGCTTCGGGATCACGTAGGCCATCATCCGATCGACGTACAAGAACACGTGGGCCTCGACCTCGAGCAGCTCGACGACCGCGCTCCAACGCACGAAGGCGCGACCCGATCGGCCTTCGACGTGAAAGCCCTCCTCGCAGAGCTCGATCTGGTGCCGGCCGAGCGTCGCACCGTCGTCACGCGGCAGCCGGCGCACCCAGAGGCGCAGGCCCGCGACCAGAGCGGACACGAGCGCGAAGGCTCCGAGCGAGCCGCCGATCAAGTACAGCAGGGGGCGCAAGAGCGGGGCGTCGTCGAGCCACGCCGTCCCGCCAGTGAGGAAGGTGAGCAGCGCCATGAGCAGCGCCACCAGGGACAGGAGCCCCGCCAGCAGCAGCCAGCGCTTGCGAGTGGCGACAGTGCCGGGCGAGCGCGCGAAGGTGAGCGCCGCGTAATCGTCCCGCGTGAGGTCGAACTCGAGCTGCATCGCGAGCCGCTCTTACGCGGACCGCGCGAGCCTTCTTCCCGCCCAAGTGTCGCAATCTGCCTTGTTGACGCGCCGGCTCGCGGAGCCATGGAAATGGGCGCCGCCCACCAGGGCGGAGAAGGAGACACCAATGGCAACTCTCACCAAGAGGTCCGAAGTTCTCCGAGAGGTCAACGACGCGTTCGGTCGGGTCCCAGAGTGGGTCGAAACCATGCCCGACAGCGTGATCGCGGGTTTCTGGGGGCTGATGCGAGACTTCCAGCTGGGGGAGACCAAGATCCCCAACAAGTACAAGGAGCTGATTGGCATCGCGGTGGCGGGGGCGACCCGCTGCAAGTACTGCCAGCTGTTCCACACCGAGGCCGCGCGCCTGAACGGCGCAACGGACGACGAGATCCGTGAGGCCGCAGCCATGGCCGCCATGACCATGCTCGGCAGCACCTACCTGAACTCGGTCGCCCCGGACTACGAGGCCTTCGAGCAAGAGACCCTGGCCATCGTCGCCCACGTCAAAGCGCAAGCGGCCAAGACCGCCAAGCGGCCCGCGAGCGAAGCGCGCGCTTGAATCGCGTGCCGCGCTCGACGCTCTCGAGAAAGACGGCTCCGTCCTTCTCGAGGGCGGCCGGCATCGAACCACACCGTGGTGCGAACTGCCGAAGTGGCATGTCCACATCTGCTGACGTTGATCGGGCTGGAGCACAGGCGCATGGTCCATGCGAATGGACGGATGCAAGGCGGGGGCGGCAGCTGCGGGGGGAAGCGCTAGCCGCCGGCGGCTCTTGCTGATCGAGCCGGGCCGAGCGCTCCACGACCTGCTCGCCGGTTCGACTGGCGCGGCGGGGTTCGATCTCTTCGCAGCCCGTTCGATGGCGGAAGCGGTGCGTCCGCTGGACGCGAACGCTCCCGACCTGATCCTCTTGGACCTCGACGTCCCGGTCGATATTCGCGCGCTCTGCGCCTCGAACCCAGGGGCGCCGCTGGTGGTCGTGACCGCCGCCTCGACCGAGAGTCGAATCGTCGATGCGCTGAAGGCGGGAGCGTCGGGCTGCTTGCTTCGCGCAGACCTTTCGGCGCGCCTCGTGCCTGCGATTCACGAAGCCCTCGACGGGGGCTCCCCGATGTCGCGCGAGGTCGGCCGGGTCGTGCTCGACCGAGCGCGCCGCCAGAGCTCGCAGATCGCTGCCGTTCGTCTCGACTCCGTCGCACCCGCCTCGGCGCCTGCACCCGAGGTCGGGCCGCAGCTCGGGCCGCGCAAGCGCGAGATCCTCGAAATGCTCTCGCGCGGGCTGAGCTATGCCGAGATCGCGCGCGGGCTCGGCATCTCGGTGAACACGGTGCGCACCCATGTGCGCGACATCTACGAACGGCTAGGCGCCTGCACCAAGGTGGAAGCGGTGGTGACCGCGATGCAGCGGGGGCTCTTGCCGCGGGCGTGACGAAGGGGGGAGGACGGGGACAGAGGGGGGGGGCTGGACGGGTACCGGACAGCGTTGCACTCGCCCGAGCAGCACTTCGACGCGCGTCTCCTCGTGGTTGCCGCGTGCTCTGCCGTTACATATAGTTGTCCATATGCAGATCCTGATAGAGCTGGACGACGAGCTGCTGCGTCGCCTCGAGAAGGTGGCGCCGGGGAAGTCGCGGAGGCGATCCGCCTTCGTTCGAGACGCCATCCAGCAGGCGTTGTGGGCCCTCGAAGAGGAGCGAACGAAGCGGGCTCACCTCGAAGCGCCGGATGCCGAGGCTGCTCCCTTCGACCCGGGCAACTGGGAGCCGCTGCCCTACGGCGGGTTCGACCCGCCCGCCACGCTCGAGTCGCGGGCAAGGCCGCCGGCTCGCGGCAAGCGGAGGGCGCCTTCGGAGCCGGCGAAGCCAGCCGGAAAGCAGGCCGGTCGAGCGCGCAAGGCTGGCGGATGAAGCAGTACGAAATACGCTGGGTAAGGTTGCCGGCCCCAGTCGGCCTTCGACCGTTGCTCTTGCTCACCCGCAGCCCAGCGTACGCGTATCTCACGAAGGTGCTGGCAGCGGAAGTCACGACCCGCGTGCGAGGCATTGCCCAAGAAGTGCGGTTGGGGCCCCGCGACGCCATGCCGAAGCCGTGCGCAGCAAAGCTCGACAACATTCACCTCATCCCGACGACTTCGATCGGTCCCCTGATCACCACCCTGCGCCCGGAGCGTGTGGTCGAAGTGAAGCGCGCATTGGGCCACGCGCTGTCGTGGTCCGAGTTGATGGGGGCATGACGCCGGCCGGCGAAGCACGCGGCGGCTTCACCGCGGCGGCCCGAGGGCACGAAGCCTATGGCGTACACCCGACGGAGGTCGTTCCGGAGCAAGCGCCTGCCTGGCACGAATCGACCGGTGTGCAGACGTTGCCGTCGTCGCACGCGGAGCCGTTGACCATCTGGAGGTTGACGCACCCCGAGACGGCATCGCACATGTCCACCGAGCAGCTGTTCCGGTCGTCGCACTCCAGCGCGTCGTCGGTGCAGCGCGGGTCGAGGGATGTCACGTGCGCGTCGAGCGCGGTGCTGTCGTAGTAGTAGCTTCCGTTTCCGTAGCCCACGACCCAGTCCACCGACTCGCCGGCGGCCAGGCTGACCGTGAGATCGAAGGGTGCGCTCGCGCCGAGGCCATTGATGTTGATTCCACCCGCGAATATCGAGGTGCCCCCGCGGAGAACGGCCACGTCGGTGGTGGTCGGCCAGGCCGTGGAAATGCCGGTGAAGGCTCCATTCAGTCGGTAGTGGCCGCCCGTCGTCGCCGTCCAACGGACGACGGCGTACCGCCCGTACTCGCCAGGATGCATGGCGAGCATTCCTGGCCCGAGGTTCACCGTGCCCCAAGGCAGCTGGGTTGCGGGCGTGCCGTTGTGGAAGACCAGAGCGGAGGTGCTAGCGCCCGATCGCCATCCCAGCCACCCTGGCCCCCCGGCGGCAGTGTCGAAGAGCTCGAACGCGCCGCCGGGTGCGAGGGTCTGGCCGTAGCTCCAGTTGCCTCGGGGATTCCGGCTCGCCGAGAAGTCGCGCGCCGCGTCGGCATGGCAGTGATCCGTCGTGTTGACGCAGACCCCGCTGCGGCAGCTCTCGGCGCCGTTGCAGACGTCCTCGTCGCTGCACCCCGTGCCGTCGGAGGCCACGGGGTTGCTGCACACGCCGGTCACCGGATCGCAGGCGCCCACGGCGTGGCATTGATCGAGCGCCGTGCAGGTGACCGACTCAGCCCCGACGCACGAGCCAGCCTGGCACGCATCGCTCTGCGTGCAAGCGTTTCCGTCGTCGCAGGGCAGCGCGTCTGGCCTCGCCGGATAGGAGCAGTGGCCGTCAGCTGGGTTGCACTCGCCGGGCTCGTGGCACTGGTCCGGCGCAGCGCACACCACGCCAGTGCAGAGATCGATGCCCGCGCAGTTCCCACCAGAGCAAGAGTCATGCACCGTGCTCGCGTTGCCGTCGTCGCACGAGTTGCCGTCCTGGGACGCCGGAGCGTCGCAGACCCCGCTCGTCGGGTCGCAGGTGCCCGCCGTGTGGCACTGGTCCAGGGCCACGCAAACGACGGGATTGCCCCCGGCGCACTCGCCCGTCTGACAGGTGTCGGTCAGAGTGCAAGCGTTGCCGTCGTTGCAGGCGACGCCGTCGGCGAGCCGCGGGTTGCTGCAGGCGCCGGAAGCCGGACTGCATTGCCCTGCGCCATGGCACTGGTCCAGAGCCACGCAAACGACGGGACTACCCCCGGCGCACTCTCCCGCCTGACAGGTGTCGGTCAGGGTGCAGGCGTTGGCGTCGTTGCAAGCGGTACCGTCTTCGACGACCGGATTGCTGCAAACGCCGGTCGCGTGGTCACATTGACCAGGCTGGTGACACTGGTCGAGTGCGGCGCAGACCACGCCCAGGCAGTGATCCACTCCCGCGCAGACCCCGTTGGAGCACATGTCATCGACGGTGTTCGGCTTGCCGTCGTCGCACGCTCCCAGCGCGGGTTGGTGCACGCATCCGACACCAGCGGTGCACTTATCCGCCGTGCAGGGGTTGTTGTCGTCACAGTCGACCGATGGCCCGCAACCGAGCTGTGGTCCTCCCCCGTCGGCGGGACCGGCGTCCGGAGAAGGCTTGCCATTCCCGGCGTCCGTCTTGGGACCGGCTTTCGCCGCGACGAGCGACTGATCGCCGTCGCCGAGATCGCGTTCGCCGAGATCGCCCCCGCGGGTGCCCTCTGCCGTGCCGCACCCCACCGTCGAAACTCCGACGAGCAGGGCCAAGACCAGGCCCCGGGAGCAGGTGATCGTGCGCTCGACGGCGGCGCTCGACGAATAGGTGCGACTCAATCGTGTCTTCATCCCAGCGCTCCCAGTTGGACCACGTCGACGGCCTCCGCAGGTCGGTTCGCACCTTACCTGCCGGGCACCTCGTGGGACATCGCATGACCATGCGATCCCGTGTCGATTGCGTCGCCCGCTGCCCCCGGAGCGCCGCCGCCAAGCTGAGGCGGCTGACGGGTGGGGGACGGGGAGGGGGGCACCGTGGAAGCGCGCGGCGCGGCGTGTTACGGAATGTCCAGGGATCGTGCTCGAGCAGATCGGTCGAATCGTACGGGCAGCGCGGGAGCGCGCCGGCCTCTCCGCGGACGCGCTCGCCGCGCGGGCCGCCGATCCCGGCACGTGCATCGCCGCCCTGGAGCTCGGCCAAGCTGGCATGACCACCACTCAGCTCGATCGTGTCGCGCGCGCACTCTCGCTGGTCCCTGCGGCTCTGCTGCGCGGGCGCGAGGAGGTGCTCGATGAGCCGAGCGTCTTCTTGCGCCACTCCAGCGTGATGGACTTCGACGACCGCGACCTGGCCCAGCTCGACGCGGCGCTCGACCAGGGGCGGCTGGCGGTCGAGCTCGGGGCGCTCACTGGCGAGGCGCCCGGGCTGTGGCGCTCAGGAGCCTTCGATCCCCGCGCTGCCGGGGGCGATCGTCCCGAGAGCGCAGCGCACGAGGGCTACGCTCTCGCGCGGGCCGTGCGCCGCGAGCTCGGCACCACCAAGGCGCCGCTCGGCGATCTCCGCGAGCTCCTGGAGTCTCGCTTCGACATCGCAGTGGTCGTGCTCGCGCTCGAGTCGACCCGCGTCACGGCGCTCGCCATTCGGGATGGACGTGGAGCCGCGGTGGTTCTCAATGATCGCGATCCCGAGCGCGCCGCGAACCCTACGCTCGCTCGCGTGCATCTCGCCCACGAGCTCTGCCACCTTCTGTTCGATCCGTCGCCGGGCGGTCTGCACCTCGTGGTCGATGTCGTGTCGGACCGAAGGGACGTCCGCGCCGAGCAGCGGGCACGAGCATTTGCGGCTGAGCTCCTCATCCCGCAGGAAGGGGCGACCGATCTGCTCGGGGTACCCAAGGGGACAGCCGACGCTGCGCTTGCCGAAAACTACATCGCCAAGGCGCGGGAGCGGTTTCGCACGCCGTACGAGCTCGCCGCGAACCACCTCGCCAACCTCGGGTTCATCGCGCAGGAGCTCCGCGCGTGGTTGGTCGCCGGCGACCGTCGGACGGCCCCCCCGGTGGTAGAGACCACCCGCCTCCCAACGCCCGGCGGCCCGAGCCTCCTCGTGACCCACCGGGTTCGGAGGGCGCACGAGGCGCAGCTGATCACCGACGGCGAGGCCCGCAACGCCCTCGGGATCGATCCCCTGGCTCCCCTCGCGTGGGATCCCTGATGCCGCAACCACGCCCGCGCACGACGCACTCACCGACCTCGTGCCGGACCTGGCGGTCACGCGTGACAAGGGCGAGCGCGCCAGCGTCGCGCTCGCGTCGGTCGACGACACCCTCACGTTCGTGGCGAACGACAAGAACGGGCTGTGGCTCGCCCTTCGCGAGCTCCACGCTCGTGGTGAGCGCATCCTGGGCGTACCGGTGTTCCTGAGGCGGCTCCGAGACGAGGCTGGGATGGACGCGGAGGCCATCGACGATGTCATGGCCGCGTGCGCTTGTCCTGTGCCCACGTGGTGGAACCTCTGGCGAGCTTCGTTGTAGGGACACGGCGGGAGTCCACGCTGAAAGCGGCTCGTTTCTCGACCGTCGAGCGTTGCGGGTGCTCGATGTCGCCGAGCAGCCGCTCAGGCAGGCCAAGGTCTTTAGCGCTACCCACCAGATGACGAGCGACGTTAAAGGGGCGCGAGGCGCGAGGCGCGCCGACCGGCCGCGCGGCAATGCCGGGCTTCACACCCCGCGGGAGCGTCAGCACCCCCATCACGATTCGTCTTCGAATCATGCACCGCGACTCAGCAACCGTTCTTCGAGCTGTCGAAGACGCCGTTGATCTTGATGGCCTGCGCGGCGAAGTCGATTACCAGCCTCCAAGCGTCCTGGCAGCCCCCCGCGCTGTTGGTCATCGAGCACCAGTCTCCCTTGGGCATGGCGCCGGTGTCGGTGAAGCCCTTGCTGGTCTTGCAGTCCTTGCCAGTGCCCTTCCACTTGGAAGGATCGCCAGTCAGTACGACACACAGCGACTGGTCAACGGAGACCACCATGACCTTGTCAGCGTCGTCCACCATGATGTAGCCCTCGTAGGTGCCGGCGGCTTCCCAGGCGAACTGCCCGCCCGGGGGCTGGCACGACAGCGCCTTGTCCAGTTTCTCGGCAGCGTAGCGGCCAACGCAGTTCTTGTCCGCGCTCAGCCTGGCCCGGAACGTCATCTCACGGATCGGGACGAGCATGGCGCTGCCGAGCTGTGCTTGGTCGTCCAAGTAGATGGGCATGACGAAGCTGACGAGCTTTGCCTGGAGCTCGCCGCCAATCTCCGTGTAAGTCGTGACGTGCTGCTTTACCTCGAGCCCGCTTGCCGGATCCGTGAACGCTGCCCAGCACGTGCCACCGAGGGCAGGGCCAACCAACGCCTGCTGCACCCCGCCGCCCAACGTGAGTTCCTTCTTCTCCGTGTTTACCTGCACCAGGAAGTTGAACCGTCCGGTTCCGTTGAGGTTGCAGCTCGGTTCCTCGAGCGTACTGCCCGCAGTGATGATGTTATCTTGGACGAACGGCGCGGCCATCGCGGCGGGGCTCTCGACACGGTGCGAGGTCATTCGCAGCTGGGTCACCGCCGCGGCCGAGAAGTCGGCTTTGGCCAGGCAGTCGTTGCCCGCGCCCTGGGCGCCCGAGACGTAGCAGCTGGAGTCTGTCGGCTTGCACTCGCTGGTCCCGCCCCCACCACCGGTGCCGCCATCGGGTTCGCCCGAGCTCGCGTCCACCGACGACCACGGTCCGCAGGTCGGGGTGCGCTCGGTCTTGGTCTCGCACGAGGTCGTCACGCTCACGCCCGTGACGGCGCCTGTGTTCAGCCGCTCGCAGGCCGCGGGCGGCAGCACCAGTCGTCCGGCCTCCTCACGCCAGCCCGTCTCGGCGTTCGCATCCAGCGGAATCAGGCACGTCGCCGCGCCGCAAATCCCGGCCGAACCCGCTGGCATCACCAGCGCCACGTTGACGCCGGTTCCGGCCGCCGGCTTCGCGATCGAGCAGGTCGACATCTCCACCGCGACCACCGCTCCCTTCGAGAAGCACGGCGCCGTATCGAAGCACTTGCCATCGCCCGCCCCGGATCCGCCGCCGAAGATCGCCTGCGGCGTGTAGCTCTCGAGCGAAGCCGAGTCGATCGCCACTGGCTTGCAACTCCCCGCCACGCAGTTCTCACCGGCGGGACACGTCGACTCGACCTGTCCAGGGCTCAGCTCCTTCGCC
>JACPVJ010000042.1 GCA_016191785.1 Myxococcales bacterium
GCCGCACAAGAAGTTCATGGGCGAGGTGTACGTGCTGAAGAAGGAAGAGGGCGGCCGTCACACGCCGTTCTTCACCAACTACAAGCCGCAGTTCTACATCCGGACCATGGACGTGACGGGGAGCGTGAAGCTGCCCGACGGCATCAAGATGGTGATGCCGGGCGACAACGTGACGGTCGAAGTGGAGTTGATCACCAACGTGGCGCTCGAAGAGCAGATGCGCTTCGCCATCCGTGAGGGCGGCAAGACCGTCGGCGCGGGCGTGGTCACCAAGATCATCGAGTAACCGGAGGAGGGTGGCTGCGAACGAAAGCGCCTCTGGGCGAGGGAGACTCCGTATCGCTCTCGCATGTGAGGTCTGCGGCGAACGCAACTACAAGACGACAATCGCGCGCCGCGACGGCTCGCAGCCACTCCGCCTCAAGAAGTTCTGCAAGACCTGCGATCGACACACGATGCATCAGGAGAGTAAGTAGAAACCACAGGGGTTTAGCTCAGTTGGTAGAGCAGCGGATTCCAAATCCGCAGGTCGTGGGTTCGAGTCCCTCAGCCCCTGCCGCGCGGACCGCCCACGGCGGCTCCAAGGCCAGGCCGGCGCGAAAGAAGAGTGAGAAATGGCACGCAAGGACGAAGAAAAAGACGACGAGCTGAACGAGGACGAAGAGTCCGCGGGCAGTGACGCGTCTGCCGACGAGCGCGACGACGACCGCTCGGAGGGCGAGTCCGAGGCGGCCGCCGACGCCGACGAAGCCGAAGCGTCACCCGAAGAGCACGATCACGAGCGGGCCGAGCAGGAAGAGTCCTCCCTTGCCGCCGAGGCCAAGGCCCTGGCTCACGAGTCGACCGAGACCGCCGCCGAGCAGCTCGGCGCGTCGGCCCGGTACGTTCACGCGGCGTTCTTCGTCGCGGGCATCCTGACCGCGTTCATCGCTTCCAAGCTGATCGCCCTCGCGTGGGGCTCGCTGGCCGACTGGCCCGCCGCCACCCGCGCGGTGCCGCTGCTCTTGCGCTTCGCCGAGGACGAGCGGGGCAGCTACGCCCTGGGGCTCGGGGCGCTGGTCGGCATTTTGGCGGTCGTTCAGGTCTACCGTAAAGAGCACGTGCGGCGCTGGGCCGACGAGGTGGCCCTCGAGCTCACCAAGGTCACCTGGCCGAACCGCGAAGCCGTCACCAATGGCACGGTGGTCGTGATCGTCGCCAGCGCGATCGCCACCGTCTACGTGGCGCTCCTCGACCGATTCTGGGGTTTCCTCACTCACCTGGTGTACGGCGCATGACTGAGCCCGAAACGAACGACTTGACGGCTGTTCCGGCGGAGACCCCCGGCGAGGGGGGTGGTCCGGGCAAGAAGTGGTACGTCGTCACCACCTACTCCGGCTACGAGAACAAGGTGAAGTCCGCGCTCCAGGAGCGCATTCGCCAGTTCAAGATGGACGAGAAGTTCGGCGAGGTGCTGATCCCGTCCGAGACCGTCACCGAGTCGGCCAAGGACGGCAAGCAGCGCGTCAAGACCAAGACCAGCTTCCCCGGCTACGTCTTCGTCGAGATGGAGATGAGCGAGCACGCGTGGCACTTGGTGAAAGACACGCCCAAGGTCACCGGGTTCATCGGCAACCAGCGCCCGCAAGAGGTGAAGCCTCCGCACATCGAGGACCTCCGCAAGGGGATCGTCGAGGGCGCGGTCAAGCCCAAGCCCCGGCACCAGTTTCAAGAGGGCGACGAGGTTCGCGTCGTGGTCGGCGCGTTCGCCAACTTCTCGGGCACGGTCCAAGAAGTCAAACCCGACAAGCAGAAGCTCAAGGTCATGGTCAGCATCTTCGGGCGTCCCACGCCGGTCGAGCTGGATTTCTCGCACGTCGAGAAGCGTTAGAGAGTTAGAGGCCCAAAATGGCAGCGGCGAAGAAAAAGATCAGCGCGTTCATCAAGCTCCAGCTCCCGGCGGGCAAGGCCAACCCTTCGCCTCCGGTCGGGCCGGCGCTCGGCCAGCACGGCGTCAACATCATGGGGTTCTGCAAGGACTTCAACAGCAAGTCCGCCCCGCTCGGTGACACCATCATCCCGGTCGTCATCACCGTGTACGCCGATCGTTCGTACTCGTTCGTGATGAAGTCGCCGCCGGCCAGCGTGCTGGTCAAGAAGGCCTGTGGCCTGCCCAGCTCGAAGAAGCCGGGCGCGGGCTCGAAAGAGCCGAACAAGATCAAGGTCGGCAAGCTCACCTGGGACCAGGTCCGCGAGATCGCCAAGACCAAGATTCAGGACATGAACACCACCGACCTGGAAGCCGCGTCCCGCAACATCGCGGGCACCGCGCGCAGCATGGGTGTGGACGTCGGCTGAGCCGACCCCGAGACCAAGCGTACTGGAACGGAGGCTCGGCCGACCTGGTCGCGCCGAGTACCCCGCTCTCCAGGAGTCGAAAGACGAAATAATGGCAAAGAAAGACAGCAAGAAGAGGACCACAGCGCTCGCGGCCGTCGACCGCGAGAAGCGCTACACGGTCGAGCAGGCAGCCGGGTTCGTCAAGCAGACGGCCTACTGCAAGTTCGACGAGAGCGTCGACATCGCGGTGCGCTTGGGGGTGAACCCGAAGCACGCCGATCAAATGGTGCGCGGCGCCATCATCCTGCCGCACGGCACGGGCAAGAGCGTGCGCGTGCTCGTGTTCGCGAAGGGTGAAAAAGAGAAAGAGGCGATGACCGCGGGCGCCGACTTCGCCGGCTCGGACGAGCTGGTGGCGAAGGTGACCGAGGGCTTCATGGACTTCGACCGCGTGATCGCCACGCCGGACATGATGGGCGCGGTCGGCAAGCTGGGCCGCGTGCTCGGCCCCCGCGGCCTGATGCCGAACCCCAAGGTCGGCACCGTCACGGTGGACGTCGCCAAGGCCGTCCGCGAGGCGAAGGCCGGCAAGGTCGAGTATCGCGTCGACAAGGCCGGTGTCGTGCACTGCCGCGTGGGTCGCGTGTCGTTCGACCCCGCCAAGCTGGCCGAGAACACCCACGCGCTCTTGAACGAGCTGATCGCGAAGAAGCCGTCGACCGCCAAGGGCGTCTACCTCAAGAGCATCACGCTCTCGAGCACCATGGGCCCCGGCGTGCGCGTCGACACCAGCACGCTGATGAGCAAGGAAGAGGAGCACTGAGATGCAACGCACGGAGAAGGTGGAAGCCATCGAGGTCCTCAAGGGCCGCTTCCAGAAGATGACCTCCGCGGTGTTCCTGGACTTCACGGGGATGACCGTCGAAGAGGTGAGCAAGCTCCGCGACGCGTTCCGCGCGAAGGGCGTGGAGTACAAGGTCGTCAAGAACACGCTGGTCAAGCAAGCGCTCAGCGGCGAGGCCTGGAGCGCCCGCCTGGGCAAGGCCCTCAAGGGCATGACCGGTATCGCCTGGTCCTACGAAGAGCCCAGCGTCGCCGCCAAGGTGGTCAAGGACTTCAAGCGGGAAAACGAGAAGCTGCAGGTCAAGGCGGGCGTGCTCGAAGGTCAGGTTCTCGACGCCGCCGGCGTGGAGAACACCCTGGCGAACATGCCGGGCAAGGACGAGGCCCGCGCGATGCTGCTCGCGCAGATGATCGCCCCCGCCCAGCGCTTCGTCATGCTGCTGAACGCCCCGGCCCGTGAAATGGTCGGCGTGCTCGCGGCCAAGCAACGCAAGGACGAGGGCTGACCTTCGCGCCCTGATCGCTCGAAGGGCGCGAGCCCCTCGCGGTCTTACCCAGATTCCTCACACGAAAACCAAACCAACGAGAAAACAGATTCCGGCGCCGCGACAGCAACGTTTCGGGGCCCTGATGGAGCAAGAAAATGGCTGAGATTACTCGAGAGCAGATCGTCGACTACCTTTCCAACCTCCCGGTCATCCAGATCGCGGAGCTCGTGAAGGAGCTCGAGACCAAGTGGGGCGTGTCGGCTGCACCGGTTGCGGTTGCCGGCGCGGTCGCCGCTGGTGGTGGCGGTGCCGCTGCCGCCGAGGAGAAGACGGAGTTCGACGTCGTGCTCGCTGACGCGGGTCCGAGCAAGATCAACGTCATCAAGATCGTCCGCGAGCTCACCGGTCTGGGCCTCAAAGAGGCGAAGGACCTGGTCGAGGGCGCGCCGAAGGCCCTCAAGGAAGGCATCGGCAAGGACGAGGCCGCCGACATCAAGAAGAAGCTCGAAGAAGCTGGCGCCAAGGTCGAGGTCAAGTGAGGCCCTAGGGGTGGTCGGGGCTCGAGCGACGGCTCGGCCCCGCTGCCCCTCTCGCATCCCAGCTTGACCCCGCCTCGATTGCATCAGCCTCCCCAGCGCGTGGCCACCACGTGAACGTCGTGGTGTGCCACCGCGTCGGCGTTTTGTCGCCGCGGGCGCGCGCCTCGTCTCTCTGACTCCATCGATTCCCGCTTCGGGCCGCTAGGCCCCGTCTTTGGGCCCGGCCGCCGGGCTCCCCCACCGCGCGTTTTTGCGCGGTCCCGTGACTCCCATCGGAGGAACCGCGAATGGCATCCAAGGTCCAGTCGAACTTCCGGCATCGCAAGAACCTCGGTCAGATCGGGAGTGTCGTCGACATTCCGAACCTGATCGACATCCAGAAGTCCAGCTACGACAAGTTCCTCCAGTCCGAGCTCGGTCCGCGCGATCGGCGCGAAATCGGCCTGGAAGAGGTGTTCCGTAGCGTCTTCCCCATCAAGGACTTCGATGGGACCAGCGAGCTCGTGTACGTCTCGTACAACCTCGAGAAACCGAAGTACGACGTGGACGAGTGCCGGCAGCGCGGCATGACCTTCGCGGCACCGATCAAGGTGACCACGCAGCTGATGGTGTACGACACCCGCGAGGGCGGCGAGCGCATCGTCCGCGACATCAAGGAGCAAGAGGTCTACTTCGGCGAAATCCCGCTGATGACCGAGACCGGCACCTTCATCATCAACGGCACCGAGCGCGTGGTGGTCAGCCAGCTGCACCGCAGCCCGGGCGTGTTCTTCGACCACGACAAGGGCAAGACGCACTCCAGCGGCAAGCTGCTCTACTCGGCCCGCGTGATCCCGTACTCGGGCTCGTGGCTCGACTTCGAGTTCGATCACAAGGACATCATCTACGTCCGCATCGACCGCCGCCGGAAGATGCACGCCACGGTGCTGCTCCGCGCGCTGGGCTACAGCTCGCAGGACCTGCTCAACTACTTCTACAGCACCGAGACGGTGTACCTGGAGAAGGGCGGCAAGTTCGGCAAGAGCATCGAGTTCGACCTGCTCCCCGGGCAGCGCTCGACCCGTGACATCAAGGTCGGCTCCGAGGTGGTGGTGCGCAAGAACACCAAGTTCACCCGCGCCGCGATCAAGAAGCTGAAAGAGTCCAAGGTCGACCGTCTTCCCCTCGAAGTCGTCGAGCTGGTGGGCAAGGTCAGCGCCCAGGACGTGATCGACAAGGAGACCGGCGAGGTCCTGCTCGAGTGCAACGAAGAGGTGACCGAGGTCACCCTCGACCGCCTGCGCGAGGCGGGCATCGAGCAGTTCAAGGTGCTGTTCATCGACGGCCTGAACGTCGGCCCCTACCTCCGTGACACGTTGATCGCCGACAAGGTGAAGACCACCGAGGACGCGATCATGGAGATCTACCGCCGCCTGCGGCCGGGCGACCCGCCCACCCTCGAGACGGCGAAGCAGCTGTTCAACAACCTGTTCTTCAACCCCGAGCGCTACGACCTGTCGGCGGTCGGCCGGCTGAAGCTCAACTACAAGTTCTACCGGGACCTGCCCGACGACCAGAAACCGGACCTCGATCAGAGCATCCTGAGCCCGCAGGACATCCTCGAGACGGTCCGTCACCTGATCGAGATCAAGAACGGCCGCGGCTCGGTGGACGACATCGACCACCTCGGCAACCGCCGCGTGCGCGCGGTCGGCGAGCTGATGGAGAACCAGTACCGCATCGGTCTGGTCCGCATGGCCCGCGCCATCAAAGAGCGCATGAGCGTCTCGCAAGAGATCGACACGCTGATGCCCCACGACCTGATCAACGCCAAGCCGGTCGGCGCGGTGGTCAAAGAGTACTTCGGGAGCTCGCAGCTCTCGCAGTTCATGGATCAGACCAACCCCCTCAGCGAGGTCACCCACAAGCGTCGCCTCTCGGCCCTGGGGCCCGGCGGCCTGACCCGCGAGCGTGCCGGCTTCGAGGTGCGCGACGTTCACGCCACGCACTACGGCCGCATCTGCCCGATCGAGACCCCGGAAGGTCCGAACATCGGCCTGATCGCGTCGCTCTCGACCTTCGCGCGGGTCAACGAGTACGGCTTCGTCGAGACGCCTTACCGCAAGGTCGAGCACGGCCGCGTCACCCCCGAGGTGCACTGGTTCTCTGCGCTCGAAGAAGAGCAGAAGTACATCGCGCAGGCGACCGCCGACATCGACGAGAAGAACAAGTTCAGGGGCTCGCTGATCAGCGCGCGCTTCAACGGCGACTTCCGGATGGCAGCGCCGGATCAGGTCGAGCTGCAGGACGTCGCCCCCAACCAGATGGTGAGCGTGGCCGCGGCCCTGGTGCCGTTCCTCGAGCACGACGACGCGAACCGCGCGCTCATGGGCGCCAACATGCAGCGTCAGGCCGTTCCGCTGGTGCGCACCGAGGCGCCCCTGGTCGGCACCGGGATGGAAGGCCGCGTGGCCATCGACTCGGGCGTGTGCGTCATCGCCAAGCGCGACGGGGTGGTCGAGAGCGTCGACGCCGAGCGCATCGTGGTTCGTGCCACGGGCGCCGAGGGCGACGAGGTGCCGGACATCTACCAGATGACCAAGTACCAGCGCTCGAACCAGAGCACCTGCTACAACCAGAAGCCGATCATCCGTCCGGGTGAGGTGGTCAAGGCCGGCGACGTCCTCGCCGACGGCGCTGCCACCGACATGGGCGAGCTGGCGCTGGGTCAAAACGTGCTCGTCGCGTTCATGCCCTGGCAGGGCTACAACTTCGAGGACTCGATTCTCCTCAGCGAGAAGCTGGTCCGCGAGGACATCTACACCTCGGTGCACATCGAGGAGTTCGAGTGCGTCGCCCGCGACACCAAGCTGGGCAAGGAAGAGATCACCAAGGACATCCCGAATGTCGGCGAAGAGGCCCTGAAGGACCTCGACGACGCCGGCGTGGTGCGGATCGGCGCCGAGGTGAAGCCGGGCGACATCTTGGTCGGGAAGATCACTCCCAAGGGCGAGAGCCAGCTCTCCCCGGAAGAGAAGCTGCTCCGGGCGATCTTCGGCGAGAAGGCCGGCGACGTGCGCGACAGCTCGCTGAAGGTCCCGCCGGGCGTCAGCGGCATCGTGATCAACGCCCGCATCTTCAGCCGCAAGGGCACCGACAAGGACGAGCGCGCCAAGGCCATCGAAGACCAAGAGCGCGCCAAGCTCGAGCGAAACCGCGACGAAGAGGTGAAGATCTTCCGCGACAGCTACTTCCGGAAGATCCGGAAGGTCTTGAGCGGCAAGGTCACGACCGGCAAGGTCGTGGACGACAAGGGCAAGGTGCTGCTCGCCAAGGGCGCCGAGCTCAATGACGAGTCGCTGGACGGCGTGCCCCGCAAGTACTGGGGCGAAATCCCCCTCGAGACCGGCGCCGACCAGGTCGCGCAGCTGATCACCGACCTGGAAGAGCTGGTTCGCACCCGCGAAGAGCACTTCCGCGAGAAGATCGAGCGGCTGTCACGTGGCGACGAGCTGCCGCCCGGCGTGATCAAGATGGTGAAGGTCTACGTCGCCATCAAGCGCAAGATCCAGGTCGGCGACAAGATGGCCGGTCGCCACGGCAACAAGGGCGTGGTGAGCCGCGTGCTGCCGGAAGAGGACATGCCGTACCTCGCCGACGGCACCACCGTCGACATCGTGCTCAACCCGCTCGGCGTGCCGAGCCGCATGAACGTCGGACAGATCCTCGAGACCCACCTGGGGTGGGCCGGGCGTCAGCTGGGTCGCCAGCTCTCGGAGATGGTCGAGCAGAAGTTCAGCCCCGAGAAGGTCAAGCAGAAGCTCGCCGACGTCTACGGCGGCGACGAGAAGTTCGTGAAGGTCATCAAGTCCCTCTCGAACGACGAGGCCAACGACCTGGCGCGCAAGCTGAAGAACGGCGTGCTCTTCGGGTCGCCGGTGTTCGACGGCGCAGCAGAGGCGCAGATCAAAGAGGCTCTGGCCCTCGCAGAGCTGCCGTCCAGTGGCCAGGCCATCCTGTTCGACGGGCGCAACGGCGACCCGTTCGAGCAAGATGTCACGGTGGGCATCATGTACATGCTGAAGCTCCACCACCTGGTCGACGACAAGATCCACGCGCGGTCCATCGGACCGTACTCGCTGGTCACGCAGCAGCCGCTGGGTGGCAAGGCGCAGTTCGGCGGTCAGCGCCTGGGCGAGATGGAGGTCTGGGCCATGGAAGCGTACGGCGCCGCCTACGCGCTCCAGGAGTTCTTGACCGTGAAGAGCGACGACGTTCAGGGCCGCACCCGCATGTACGAGTCCATCGTCAAGGGCGAGTACGCGCTGGAGGCGGGCCTGCCCGAGAGCTTCAACGTGCTGATCAAAGAGCTTCAGTCGCTGTGCTTGAACGTCGAGTTGGTCGAAGGCTCGCCCGCCCCCGGTGGCGTCGCAGCTGCGGAAGAGTGAGTAGGGAGAACAGCCATGCGTGACATCTTTTCGTTTTTCGAGAAGCCCAAGGACCCCCTCTCATTTTCCGCGATGCGGATCTCGCTCGCGAGCCCGGAGAAGATCCGCGAGTGGTCCCACGGCGAAGTGAAGAAGCCCGAGACCATCAACTACCGAACCTTCAAGCCCGAGCGGGACGGCCTGTTCTGCGCGAAGATCTTCGGGCCCGTGAAGGACTACGAGTGCATCTGCGGCAAGTACAAGCGCATGAAGCACCGCGGGATCGTCTGCGAGAAGTGCGGCGTCGAGGTGATCCAGAGCAAGGTGCGCCGTGAGCGGCTGGGCCACATCAGCCTGGCCACGCCGGTCGCGCACATCTGGTTCTTGAAGAGCCTGCCGAGCCGCATCGGCAACATCCTCGACATCACGCTCAAGGACCTGGAGAAGGTCCTCTACTGCGAAGCGTACATGGTCATCGATCCGAAGGACACCGGACTCACCTCCGGCGAACTGTTGACCGAGGACCGCTACACCCAGCTCCTGGAAGAGTACGGCGACGACCGCTTCTCGGCCGGGATGGGCGGCGAGGCAGTGCTTGAGATGCTGAAGCGGGTGGACGTGCACTCCCTCTCGGAGCAGCTGCGCCACGACATGCGCACCAGCACCAGCGACGCGAAGCGGAAGAAGTACGCCAAGCGCCTGAAGGTGGTCGAGGCGTTCCGCGGCTCGGGGAACCGCCCCGAGTGGATGATGCTGACCGTGATCCCGGTGCTGCCGCCGGATCTGCGGCCGCTCGTGCCGCTCGACGGCGGTCGGTTCGCCACCAGCGACTTGAACGATCTCTACCGCCGGGTGATCAACCGGAACAACCGCCTCAAGCGCCTGCTCGAGCTCAACGCCCCGGAGATCATCATCCGGAACGAGCGCCGCATGCTGCAAGAGGCCGTGGACGCGCTGTTCGACAACGGGCGTCGTGGCAAGACCATCACTGGCCCCAACAAGCGCCCGCTCAAGAGCCTGTCCGACATGCTCAAGGGCAAGCAGGGCCGCTTCCGCCAGAACTTGCTCGGCAAGCGCGTGGACTACTCGGGCCGTTCGGTGATCGTGGTCGGTCCGGCGCTTCGCCTGCACCAGTGCGGTCTTCCGAAGAAGATGGCGCTCGAGCTGTTCAAGCCGTTCATCTACAACAAGCTGGAAGAGCGCGGCTTCGTCAACACCATCAAGAGCGCCAAGAAGATGGTCGAGAAGGAGCGTCCCGAGGTGTGGGACATCCTGGAAGAGGTCATCACCGAGCATCCGGTGATGCTGAACCGCGCTCCCACCCTGCACCGCCTCGGCATCCAGGCGTTCGAGCCGGTGCTGATCGAGGGCAAGGCCATCCAGCTTCACCCGCTGGTGTGCGCGGCGTTCAACGCCGACTTCGACGGTGACCAGATGGCGGTGCACGTGCCGCTCAGCATCGAGGCGCAGATGGAAGCGCGCGTGCTGATGATGAGCACCAACAACATCCTGTCGCCGGCCAACGGTCGTCCGATCATCAACCCGACGCAGGACATCGTGCTCGGGCTCTACTACGCGACCCGCCTGCGCCGGTTCGCGCCGGGGTCGTTCCGCGAGGGCTCGCTCCAGGTCGACGCCAAGAAGGGCGAGATCAAGGGCTACCTGCGCGGCGTGTTCTCGTCGCCCACCGAGGTGCGCATGGCCTACGACAACGGCGTCGTCAGCCTGCACGCCGGCATCAAGGTCCGCGTCACCGACCGGGACGAAGAGGGCAAGACCCGCACTCGGCTCCTGGACACCACCGTGGGCCGCGTGCTGATCAGCGAGGTGCTGCCCGAGAGCATCCCCTTCGACTACGCCAACAAGGTGCTGAACAAGAAGGCGCTCTCGTCGCTGATCGACGTCTGCTACCGCAAGCACCGCAACAAAGAGACCGTGCTCTTGGCCGACCGCCTGCGTACGCTCGGCTTCAACTTCGCGACCCAGGGTGGCGTGTCGATCTGCATGGACGACATGATCATCCCGCCGAAGAAGAAGGTCCTGATCGACGAGGCGCAGGCCGAGCTCGAGAAGGTGGTCGATCAGTATCAGGAAGGCCTGATCACCGACGGCGAGCGGTACAACAAGGTCGTCGACATCTGGGCCGGCGTGGCCGACCGCGTGACCGAAGAGATGATGAACGTGATCGGTCGCGAGACCGTGACCGACCCCGAGACCGGTGAGAAGTCGGAAGAGGCCAGCTTCAACCCCGTCTACATCATGGCCGACTCCGGCGCCCGTGGCTCGACGCAGCAGATGCGGCAGCTGGCCGCCATGCGTGGCCTGATGGCCAAGCCGTCAGGCGAGATCATCGAGACGCCGATCACCGCGAACTTCCGGGAGGGCCTGAGCGTGCTGCAGTACTTCGTCAGTACTCACGGCGCCCGCAAAGGTCTGGCCGACACCGCGCTCAAGACTGCCAACTCCGGCTACCTCACCCGCCGCCTGGTCGATGTGGCTCAGGACGCCGTCGTCGCCGAGTTCGACTGCGGCACGCTGGACGGCATCCGCGTCACCAAGCTGGAAGAGGCCGGCGAGGTCATTCAGCCCCTCGGCGACCGCATCCTGGGTCGTGTGGTGCTCGAAGACGTGGTCGACCCGCTCACCGGCGAGGTCCTGGTCGAGAGCAATACCGAGCTCGACGAGGCCCTGGTCCGCAAGATCGAGGACGCCGGCATCGAAGAGGTCGTGATCCGCTCCGTGCTCACCTGCCAGACGCGCCGCGGCGTGTGCGGCATGTGCTACGGCCGCGACCTGGCGCGCGGCTACCGCGTCAACATGGGCGAGGCCATCGGCATCATCGCGGCGCAGAGCATCGGCGAGCCGGGCACCCAGCTCACCATGCGTACCTTCCACATCGGTGGCGCGGCGGCGCGCGGCAAGATCGAGCAGAGCTCGCTCGAGACCCGCACCGAGGGCACCATCCGCCTGCGCAACACCCAGCTGGCGCACAAGAAGGACGGCACCACCGCCGTGATGAATCGCCACGGCGAGCTGGTGATCATGGACGACACCGGCCGCGAGCGCGAGCACCACCGGCTCGTGTACGGCGCCATCCTCAAGTTCAAAGAGGGGCAGCGCGTTCCGCCGGGCACGATCGTGGCCGAGTGGGATCCCTTCGCCAGCCCGATCCTCACCGAGGTGGGCGGCATCGTGAAGTTCGGCGATCTGGTCGAGGGCGTCACCGTCATCGAGAAGGTCGACGAGGTCACGGGCCTCAGCCGCAAGATCGTGATCGAGAGCCGCGCGGCCGACCTTCGCCCGCGCATCACGATCATCGATCCGCAGACTGGCGAGGCGATGAAGATCCCGGGCACCGAGCTCGACGCGCGGTACCTCTTGCCGGTCGGCGCCAACATCGTCGCGATGGAGGGCGAAGAGATCCACCCCGGCGAGGCCATCGCCAAGATCCCGCGCGACACCACCAAGGTGCAGGACATCACCGGCGGCCTGCCCCGCGTGGCCGAGCTCTTCGAGGCCCGCAAGCCGAAGGATCACGCCATCATCAGCGAGATCGACGGCGAGGTCTCGTTCGGCAAGGACACCAAGGGCAAGCGCAAGCTGATGATCACGCCGTTCGCGGCGGACGGCGCGCCGTTGCCGGATCAGGCACGCGAGTACCTGATCCCCAAGGGCAAGCACATCCAGGTGCAGCCGGGCGATCGCGTCCGGGCTGGCGACCCGCTGCAAGACGGCCCGGCCAACCCGCACGACATCTTGAAGGTGAAGGGCGAGAAGGAGCTGGCGGCCTGGCTGGTGAACGAGATCCAGCAGGTCTATCGCCTCCAGGGCGTGGGCATCAACGACAAGCACATCGAAGTGATCGTTCGCCAGATGCTGCGTCGCGTCCGCATCAAGGAGGTGGGTGACACCAACTTCTTGGTCGACGAGCAGGTCGAGAAGTACCTGTTCGAGAAGGAGAACACGCGCGTCATGGAGCGTGGCGGCCAGCCCGCCGTCGCCGAGGCGATGCTGCTCGGCATCACCAAGGCGTCGCTCTCGACCGAGAGCTTCATCAGCGCCTCTTCTTTCCAGGAGACCACCAAGGTGCTGACCGAGGCGGCCATCTGCGGAAAGACCGACGACCTCCGCGGAATCAAGGAGAACGTCATCATGGGCCGCCTGATCCCGGCGGGCACGGGTCTGCCGCCCTACAAGCGGCTGAACCTGGTGGTCGACGAGAGCGGCGAGAAGTACGCGCCGATCGCGATTCAGCGGGCGACGCCCGCGGAGATCGCGGCGGCGGTCGGCGAGGAATAGGCCGAGGGCGAAGCCCGAGCCTGCGAGGCGTTCGATCGAGAGGTCGAGCGCCTCGCGCGCATTTGGACCATGGGCTGCGGCGGCACCCGCCGTCCGGAACGTCCACGGCTCCGTCCAGACGACGCCCCAGCGTGGGTCGGATCCCGGGGTTTTTCGCGGTGGAAGAGGGTCCACGTGCGCCGGCACGCGGGTTGCTCTCTTCCCCCGGCATGCGCACCACCCAAATCGTGATCGCGTTCGCCACGCTCGTCGGGACTGCAGCCTGCGGGGTCGACACCGAGCCCCCCGCCGTCGGTGATGTCGGCGACAACTCGGGCCAGAGCCTCAAGGTCGCGTGCAACCTCTCGCGCGAGACCATCCTGAGTGGCACCGCGGGCGGTCGCAAGGCCGCCATCGAGCGCGGCTTCACCTGGTACGACGCGCAGGTGCCCTACAGCCAGAGCAGCCAGCACCAGGGCTACCGCACCGACTGCTCGGGCTTCGTCTCGATGTGCTGGGAGCTCGGGACGTCGTACACCACCGCCGACTTCATCGCCGACTCGGGCAGCTGGTCGAGCCTGGGCTCGTTCGACGACCTCGCTCCGGCCGACGCCATGGTCTATCGAAAGAACGGCGCGGGTCACATCATGATGTTTCTGGGCTGGAACGACGCCGCCAAGACCGAGGCCTGCGTCCTCGAGCAGGCGAGCACGGCCGACGACATGCAGTTTCGCGCGCGCACAGTCGACTCGCTGATCTCCGGTGGGTACCACGCGATTCGCGCTTCCAAGCTCGGGGGCTCGAGCGGCGGCACGGGGCAACAGTGTTACTGCGATGCCCAGTGCGTTCAGAACGGCGACTGCTGCGCGGACTGCGGCGGTGCTGGGCAGAACGGTAGCGGCGGTGCTGGGCAGAACGGTAGCGGCGGCAGCAGCGGAAGCGGCAACGGGGGCAGCAGCGGAAGCGGCAGCGGGGGCAGCGGCGGGGCCGGACAGTGCTACTGCGACGCCCAGTGCCAGTCCTACGGCGACTGTTGCGCGGATTGCGGTGGCAGCGGCAGCGGTGGGAGCGGCGGCGGCGGTGGCAGCGGTGGCAGCGGCGCCGGAGGGTCCGGTGGCGGCGCGTGCTACTGCGACGCCCAGTGCGAGTACTACGGCGACTGCTGCGCCGACTGTCCGTGAACTGACGTCGGCTCAGTCCGTCTTGGCGTCGCCGGAGGCGTCGCTGCTCGCGTCGCTGCTCGCGTCCGTGCCGCCGCCGTCGGACCCGCCGCCATCCGACGGGTTGCCCAGCACTCCGCAGTACTCGGCGGTGTCGCAGGCGGAAGCGCAGTACTTGCAGTAGCCGCACTTCTCCATCGCCAGATACTTCGCCTTGCCGGCCGGGTGCGCCTCGAGACACTTGTTCACGCACTCGGCGCCAGCGGCGTCGAGGGAGTCGCAGGCCGCCCCGGCGTCGGTGCCTCCGGTGGTGCACTCCCAGATCGCGTCGCAATCGGTGTCCTCGGCGCACGCGGTCGTCTCCGCGTCGCACGCGCAGCCCATGTGCGCGTCGTCTTGGCAGGTGTCGCACGCGTCGGTGTCTTGCGGATCCGGCGCCGCCGGGCAGGCGCCGCTGCCGCCTGCACCGCCCGTGTTGCCGCCGCCGGTACCTCCGGTGCCGCCGGTTGCTCCGCCGCCGGTGCCTCCGGTGCCGGTGCCTCCGGTGCTCGAGCCCCCGCTGCTGTCATCGCCGCCGCAGCCGCTCGCGAGCGCTGCCGCCGCCACCAACGCCACCACCAACGCACAGGCCCCACGCAGCTTGGATCGCATCCGCCGAGACTACACGACGCAGGGCCCGTTCGGGCAGGGGCTACGTGCGGGTCCGCCGTCAGCGGAAAAAGCTAACTAATTCGGCCAATTCTGTGGCGGGGAAGAAAAGTGGTTGCGAGTGAGTAGATGTAGGTGCTAGAGATACACGCACACACCGATTCGCACCAGGTGGGCAAGTTTCCGGGGACGCGGACCCCGGGGCCCGGCGAGTCGGAGGCCGAGTCTCACTCGAAAAAGGAAAGACACCATGCGCCTCGTCAAGCTCACCACCTTCTTCGCCCCGACGCTTCTCACCCTGGCTGCCGGGTGCGCCATGGACAGCTCCGAGCCGACCGGCGGTAGCGGCGATCAGACCATCCCCGCAGAGGATCTGGTCAAGCCCGAAGAGGGCAAGGCCGACTCGAGTGTGCAGGCGGTCATCGTCGACTTCGAGTGGGACGGCGAGGCCGTCGTCGACTCGGTCTGGAACGTCGAGAGCACGATCGAAGATCAGCTGCTCTACACCATCGGTCACCTGAACGCGGAGCACAGCGTGGGTCGCCTCGACAAGCTCGAGCTCACCAACGTGAAGACCACCGACGTCGACGGCAAGAAGAAGATCACCTACCACGCCAAGATGCCGGTGGCCTGGGGTGAGAAGGCCAACGTCCCGACCAGCTACACGCTGCGCCTGCCGCGTGACGCCAGCTACTCGGGCTACGACGCCTTCACCAAGAAGTACAAGGCGAGCTGCGTCGACGCCCACGCTCACGACGTGGACTCGGGGAGCATGTGGTACTACTACCGGCCGGAAGCGTACAGCTGCCACCTGGAAGACACCGACGTCTACACCGCCACGGCCACGGTCAAGGTCAGCACGGTCAACACCACCGGCAAGTACCCCGAGTACACCAAGGTCTGGGAGGACAACGTCTTCAAGACCGTGGCCATCTTCGGCAAGTACGAGGACGGCGCCACGTCGAGCTCGGACGCCGGCATCGCGGCCTACAACGAGTTCGTCAGCGCGGTGAAGGCGAAGCTCGGCAACTTGGGCCTGACCACCGTCCCGGCGAGCGTCCCGAGCTCGCCCGGCGTGGCCCACCCGGACATCCAGTTCAACGCGACCCTGGCTGACGGGAAGAAGGTCGAGATTTACGCCCTGCTGGTCGACAACGTGCGCACCGCGGGCCCGACCTTCGACGACCGGTACGAGTCGCTGTCGACCACCGCCGATTTCGTCGTCTACAACGGCCACGCCGGCCTCGGCGCCAACATCCGCGCGCTGGCCCAGAAGGGCAAGTGGGTGAAGGGCCAGTACGTGATCTTCTTCGAGAACGGCTGCGACTCGTATGCCTACGTCGACTCGGAGATCTGGAAGGACCACGCGGCGGTCAACCCCGACGACCCGACGGGCACCAAGCACGTCGACATGGTGATCAACGCCATGCCGGCCTACTTCGCCTCCGACGCCGAGGCGACCATGGCCTTCGTCAACGGCCTGATCTCGCACCAGCAGCCCAAGACCTACGAGCAGATCTTCCGCGACGTCGACTCGTCGCAGGTCATCTTGGTGACCGGCGAGGAGGACAACGTGTTCGTTCCGGGCGGCGGCGGCGGCGGCAACCCCGACCCGGCCTGGACCGGTATGAGCGAGTCGGGCAGCGTGGCGAAGTCGACCGAGAAGCGCTTCCAGACGCCGAAGCTCGCGAAGGGGTCGTACCGGTTCGACATGACCGGCACCGGCGACGCGGACCTCTACGTGCGCGTCGGCTCGGCGCCGACCAAGACGCTCTACGACTGCCGCCCGTACAAGGCCGGCTCGAAAGAGAGCTGCACGGTCAAGCTCAACACCGACGCGCCGGTCCACGTGATGGTGCGCGGCTGGGCCGCCAACTCGAGCTTCAAGCTGGTGGGCGCGCGCCAGTAATCACCCCAAGGCAACCAAACGAGTCGACGGGGCCGCCCCGCGGTTGGCCCCGTCGCCGTTTCTTTTCCATGACCGCGAGCCTCAGGGCGCGGTCATGTGGCGTTCGGTGTTGAACTTGTCCCAAGCCAGGTAGGCCCCGTAGCCCAGCACGCCCAGGGCCAAGGCGAAGCCGACGACGATCAGCGGGCCCCGGCGGCGAGTGCCGAACTTGGACGTGTCCGGGATCGACTGGAACTCGCGCGGGGAGACCGGGTCCTCGGCCAGCGTGATGACCGGCGCTTGCAGCTTGCGCTGAGTGATCGCCTTGCGCTCGCTCGGTTGCGGGTCGGCGGGCGGGCCTTTGGGGATCGGTGGCAGCGGCGCGTCGTCGCTGGTGGGCGCGGGTGGCCGATCGGACACCGGCGGCTTGGGGATCGGCGGCAACGGCCCCGGGGACTTGGCGATGCTGGGTGGCAGCGGCATGTCCGGCAGGTTGGTCGGTGGCTTCTTCAGCGTGGGTGCGTCCGAGAACGCCGGCGACGAGGTGTCCGACGCGTGCGCGACCTCCAGGTGGCGCACCGGCCGCGGCTCGCTGGGTGGCGGCAGCGGCGTGGGGGCCGCTTCCGTCGCCGGCGTCGGCGCGGGCGTCGGCGCGGCCGGTGGCGCCTCGCCGAGGAGCGCGTCCAGCTCCGCGTCGGAGCTGCTCTTGGCGGGGGTGTAGCCGTGGGTCGAGGTCGGGGTCTTGAGCTCGAGGGCCGCGTACATGCTGCTGCTCGATTGCTCGATGGCGGTCTCGAACTCTTCGGCTAGCACCTTGCGCTGCTCGGCCGCGTCGAGCGCCCGCTGGATGGTGCGTCGGCGCCGGGTGACGCGATCGGCCATCTTGTCGTTCAAGTAAGCCGCGACGTCGGACTGCGTCGTCGGGCCACAGCACTTGACCAGGGCCCGCTCGAGGGCGCGCTGCATCTCGTCCGCGCTGGCGAAACGACCGTCGGCGCTGTAGCTCAGCGCCGTGTACGTGATCTCGGCGACCTCGGGCGGGATCCCCCGGATCGGGTCCGGGGGCAGCCCCTGCACCACCCGGTGCAAGGTCTGGATCTGGTTGTCCGCCTCGTACGGCGTCTTCCCCGCCAAGAGGTGGTACAGCATGATGCCCGCGGACCAGACGTCGGCGCGCCGGTCAACTGCCTTGCCCAGCGCCTGCTCGGGGGACATGTAGGCCACCTTGCCCTTGATCACCCCGGCGGCGGTCTCTTCCGAGATGCGGTCGACGGCCTTCGCCACCCCGAAGTCGATCAGCTTGACCTCGCCGCTGGTGCTGACCAGCACGTTCGACGGCGACACGTCCCGATGCACCACGTTCAGCGGCTCGCCGCGATCGTTCACCAGCTGGTGCGCCGCGTGCAGACCCGCGCACGAGTCGGCGACGATGCGGAGCACGATGTTGAGCGGCAGCTTCTCGCCCTTGCTGTGCACGGCGCGCCGGAGCGACGCTGCGGACTCGCCCTCGACCCACTCGAGCACCAGGAACATCACGCTTCCCTGGTGGCCCAGGTCCAAGATCTGAGCGACGTTCGGGTGGCGGATGCGCGCGATGATGCGGGCCTCGTCCAGGAACATCTTCTCGAATCGGTCGTCGAGCACGTGCTGCGCGATCACCGTCTTGATCGCCACCAGCTTCTCGAAACCGAGCTTGCCTTGCATCCGCGCAACCCACACTTGCGCCATGCCGCCTTGAGCGACGGGGCAGAGCAGCTCGTACCGGTCGAGGAGCTGCCCGGGAACGAGCGTCGGCGCAGGGGGGGTCGAGCCCATCCGAGATGACCGTTTTCGGCTGTCTGGGCTCGCGTTTCAAGTCGAGAGATTTTCGCCCTCCCCGGGGCATGGCGGGAAACCGCCCAGTTCGGCCCTCGCGAGGCAGATGTTCTCCGGCGGACGCGGTCCGGTGTAGGCTCTGGGGCAATGGCGACGAACCCCATTCTCGGGCTCGACGTTTACATTGCGCTCGCCGCCGTGGGGTGGGCCGACGGCCAGCTCACGAGGCAGGCCGCCGACGCCATCTTGCGCACTGCCGCCGAGGAAGGCCTCGACATCGACTCGCTGCAGAAGCTCGAAGAGGCAGTGAAGAACCGCGTCGACGTCGGTGTGGTCGATCGGATGAACATGTCGAAGTCCGATCGGCTGTTCGTCTACGCGGTGGCCTCTTGGATCGCCACCATCGACGGCGAAGCCTCGGTGCGCACCCAAGAGACCCTCGAGCAGCTGGCCAAGGCGCTGGGTGTCCCCGAGGCCCCGCGGCAGCGCGCCGACGAGATTCTGCGCGAGATCGCCAGCGAGGCCGACCGCCCCGACCGGTTCGAGCTGCGGACGCTGCGCGAGACCCTGGACCAGCGCCTGGATGCCGCGCGCGCGGCCCGGTTGGCCCAGCTGGGCACCGAGAGCTGAAGGCTCAGTCGCCCTTGGCTTGCGTCGGCAAGACCGTCGCCAGAAGCAGCTCCACGCGGCGAGTGCTGACCTCGAGCACCTCGAACCGGACCTCACCGACCTCGACCGTGTCGCCGACCTTGGGCTGCCGGCCCAGCTCGGACATGACCACGCCGCCGACCGTGTCCTCGTCGCGCTCGCTGAACTCGACGTTCAGCGCGTCCTCCAGGTCGACCACCAGCACCGCGCCCGACACGCGGTAGACGTTGTCGGACTCCCGGGCGATGTCCGGCTTCTCTTGGTCGAACTCGTCCTGGATCTGGCCGACGATTTCCTCGATCACGTCCTCGAGCGTGACGATCCCGCTCACCCCGCCGTATTCGTCGACGACCGCGACCATGTGCTCGCGCTCGCGCCGCATGCGCCGGAGCAGGCGATCGAGGGTGAGGGTCTCTGGCACGAAGTGGATCTCGCGCTTCACCGACTCGAGCGAGTCGGGCACCTCGGTGGAGCGGAAGAGGTCCTTGATGTGGATGATGCCGAAGGCCTGGTCCAGGTCCTCTTTGCACAGCGGGAAGCGGGTGAACTCGGTCTGGCGCGCGATCTTCAGGTTCTCTTCGAGCGACCGGTGCAGCGACAGGTAGGTCACGTCCGAGCGTGGGACCATGACCTGCCGCGCGGTGCGGTGTGACAGCTCGAACACGTTGTCCAAGAGCTCGCGCTTCTGCTTCGAGAGCCTCCCGGTCGGCCCGGTCGCCAAGAGCAGGCGAAGCTCTTCCTCACTGTGGTCCGAGTGCCCGGCGCCGCTCGCGTCGATCCCCACCAGTCGCAAAACGGCGTTGGTGGTCAGGTTGAGCAGCCAGGTCAGTGGGAAGGTGACCTTGTGGAAAGCGAACATCGGAATCGCCACCCACAGGCTGACCGCCTCGGGGTGCTTCAGCCCCAGCCACTTCGGAGCCTGCTCGCCGAGCACGATGTGCAGTGACGTGATGGTGAAGAAGGCAGCAGTGACGCTGGCGGAGTGCAGCAGGGTGGGGCTCGCGCCCGGGATGCGCTCGAACAGCGGGCTCAAGATCCACGCGAAGGCCGGCTCGCCAATCCAACCCAGCGCCAGGCTGGCCAGCGTGATCCCAAGCTGGGCGGCCGAGAGATACGAGTCCATCCGATCGAGCACGTGCCGGGTGATCCGCGCCCGAAGCTCGCCTTTCTCGGCCCGAGGCTGGATCTGGGTCGGTCGGACCTTCACCAGGGCGAACTCGGCGGCCACGAAGAAACCGTTGAGCGCCACCAAGAGCAGCCCGAGCGAAAGCCCGAGCAACGGGTCCATGCCGGGGGCTCCCTCCGACGGGTTCGTGCTCAACTGGTCGACCTCGACGCGACGTATACCGCACCACCGCGCACGGGCGAAGCAACCCAGCTTCGACCGGTATTCATGCTGAAAACCCGGCGCGCGCCGCCCCGCGTCACGAGTCGTTTTCTTGGCCCAGTCGAGAGCGAACCAGTAAGCGCATCAATAGGGAGGTCGCATGCTCGGAACGAATGAGCTCGACGCCGCGTTCATCGGGATCGTGTTGCTGGAGGGGGCGTTCATCAGCTGGCTGATGGCTCGGTCGCGTCGGGACCGGGACGGCGGGCTGGTCCACGACGCCGTGCGCCTGGGCCTCCGCTCCAGTCGCCGTCGAGCCTGAGCTACATTGCCCGGGCCGGGGCATGAAGAAAGGGACCATCGGCCCGCTGCTCGTCCTCGCCGTCGTCGGCATCGGGGTCGTGTGGACGCTGTCTCGCGGCAAGGCGCCGCGCCCACCCGCACCGGTGTCGGCCTCTCCGGCGACCGAGCAAAGCCCCACGCCCGCGCGGGTCGCTCTCGAGGTCCTGGTCCAGAGCGGCGGAGCCCCGGTGGCCGACGCCAAGGTCGGGGTCGCGCTCGGCGACGACCTGGTCGCGACCGGCGTGACGGGCAGCGACGGACGGGTGGCTCTCCGAGACCTCGCCCCGGGGCGCCTGCGGTTGATCGTCGCTCACCCTCGCCACGTGCGGCACGAGCGCGGCATCGAGGTTGGGGCGGGAGAGATCACGGTGGAGCTGGCGGCTGCGGGCTGGCTCCGGGCGCGCGTCCTCGATCCGGGCGGCCGCGCGGTGGCCGCGGCGAGCGTGCAGATCCTCGGCCCCAGTGGAAAGGAGCGCGCGCGCTGCGAGACCGACGCCGAAGGGGTGTGCGAGATCGGTGAGCTCGAGCCGGGCACACTGGATGTCCAGGCGTTCACCGGTCGGCACCGGCCACTGCGGGGGTCCGTTGAGATCGTCGAGCGCGGGCGGGCCACCGAGCACACCTTCCGTCTGTCCGAGGGCCGCACGCTCTCTGGCCGGGTCGTCGACGACCGCGGCGCGGCCGTGCCAGGCGCGAAGGTCGGCAGCTCGGACGACACCGGCGGGTTCACCACGGCAGACGACGCCGGCCGGTTCGAGCTCGGCGGCCTGGGCGATGAGCCGATCAACGTGTTTGCCATGGCGACCGGCTTCGCGCCCCGGCACGTGCGGGGGCTGCGGCCGGGCTCGGCGAACGTCGAGCTTCGTCTCGAGAAGCCTTCGAGTCTCGAGGCCAGCGTCGAGCTGGCGAGTGCGGCGAAGTCGCTGATGGTGAGCGTGTGTGCGCGCGACGCGCACTTCGCCAAAGAGATCTGCGTCGATCGGCGGATCGTCGAGCCGCCCGAGCGCGAGATCGTGCTCGAAGGGCTGCCTTCGGGGACCTTCGATCTGGTGCTCGAAGCAGAGGGCCACCACGTCGAGCGCACCCGGGTCGTGCTCTCACCCGCGCAGCGCGCGAAGCTCGGTCGGCTTCGATTGCGCGCCGCGCCGTGAAGGCCGGGGTTGTCACCTCTGCCAATGGACGCGACACTGGCCGAATGCGGCTCCGGATTGGGTGGCTCTTGCCGGCGGTCTTGCTGATGCCCGCGTGCGCGAACGTGCTCGGGTACGACGACGTGACGTTCGACGAAGCGACCGGCGGGCAGCCCGGCGGCGGCGCGAGCGGGGGCGGTGCCGGCGGCGCGGTGGGCGGTGCTGCAGGGGCGGGCGGTACGACGAGCGGCGGCGGCACGACGAGCGGCGGCGGTACGACGAGCGGCGGCGGTGGCAAACCGAGCGGTGGCGGCGGCGCACCCAGCGGCGGCGGCGGTTCACCCAGCGGTGGTGGCGGTTCACCCAGCGGTGGTGGCGGTTCACCCAGCGGTGGTGGCGGTTCACCCAGTGGCGGCGGCACCGGCGGCTCGCCGACCGGTCACTACGAGACGTTGACCGATCCCGGCGGCACGGGCAACGAGGCCGGCAAGTTGATCCCCGTCTGCTGCGTGCCGAGCGCCACCGAGAAGGCATCCATCGACGAGGTGTTCAACCTGCTGAACCAGTACCGCGTGTCGAAGGGGCTCGGTGCACTGGCCAACGACGCCAAGCTGCAGGCCACCATCGAGGGGCACTGCCACCACATGGGCGTGCACACCTTCTTCTCGCACACCGCCCCCGAGTCTTCGATCAGCAGCCCGTGGACCCGGGCGAACAAGTGCGGGACCAGCGCGAACGGCGAGAACATCGCCGCGGGCTACGGCAGCCCCCAGGCCGTGATGGACGGCTGGAAGAACAGCCCCGGCCACAACGCCAACATGCTCGGGGCCGGCTTCAAGCGCGTCGGCATCGGCAAGTACGGCTCCTATTGGGGGCAGATCTTCGGCAACTAGTGCTCCCGCGGGCCGATCGAAGTAACTTCGGCGCTGCATGCCCCTGGAGCTTTCGACGGCGCTCGGCGCGCTGAAAGGGACCGTCGCCGACGTCGTCCGGCGCCGCAACGATCCGCTGTTCCGCGAGACCCTGGCCTCGGCGCTGCACACCGTTCCCACCGCAGCCATCAAGACCCTGCCGTGGTTCGCCCGTGCGCGCGCCGGGCGGGACGAGAGCATCGAGCGCCTGATCGGCGAGAACGCGCGGGTCGACCCCGACGGGCTCGCGGTCGAGATGGATGACGAGCAGCTCACCTGGGGCGAGCTCGACGACCGCATCTCGCGCATCGCGGCGCTGCTCGGCCAGGACGGCGTTCGCAGGGGCGATGTGGTGGTCCTGCTCGGCGAGAACTCACCGAGCTACCTGTGCGCGCTGTTCGGCATCTCGCGGGCCGGCGCCACGGTCTCGCTGATCAACAACCACCTCGAAGGCGCGCCCCTGGAGCACGCCATCGTGTCGAGCCGCGCGAAGCTGGCCGTGGTCCAGACCAGCTTCCTCGATCGGGTCCGGGCCCTCGGGCGATCGGGGCTCGACAAGATCGTCAGCTACGACGTCGGCGAGCTGGACGAGCGGCTGGCCAAGGGCCCGGCGCCGGCCCCGCGCAACAGCGTCGATGCCACGCACGACTACGTCTACATCTTCACCTCTGGCACCACCGGGCTGCCGAAGCCCTGCAAGGTGACCCACGCGCGGGCGCTCTTGGCGGGGGCGGGGTTCGGCCCGCTGCTCTTCGAGTTCCAGCCCGGGGACAAGCTGTACTCGGTCTTGCCCCTCTACCACTCGAGCGCCTTGCTGATCGGCGTCGGCTCGTGCGTGCTGACTCGGACGCCCATCGCGCTCCGGCGCACCTTCAGCGCCAAGGCGTTCTGGCCCGACGTGCAGCGCTACCGCGCCACGGCCATGCTCTACATCGGCGAGCTTTGTCGCTACTTGATCAACTCGCCGCCTTCCGAGCTGGAGAAGAACAACCCCCTGCGCGTGGCGGTCGGCAACGGCCTTCGCGCCGATGTCTGGGGTGAGTTCTCGCGGCGCTTCCAGATCAGCGCCATCCGCGAGTTCTACAGCGCCACCGAGGCCCCGGGGCTCATCGCCAACCTCACCGGCAAGGTCGGCTCCATCGGCCACGTCCCGTTCCGCCGTTTCAGCGCCATGAAGCTCGCCCGATACGACGTGGACCGGGACGAGCTGATCCGGGACGCGCGTGGGCTGTGCATCGAGTGCGGCCCGGGCGAGGTCGGCGAGCTGGTGATCGAGCTCAGGGACGAGCCCCGGACGGCGCTGGGCGACTTCCGCGGATACACCGACTCGGCAGCCACCGAGAAGAAGACGCTCCGCAATGTGTTCAAGCCGGGCGATCGCCACTTCCGCTCGGGCGACCTGATGCGCTTCGACGACAACGACTACTTCTACTTCGTCGACCGGATCGGCGACACCTTCCGGTGGAAGGGCGAGAACGTCTCCACCGCCGAGGTGGCCGAGGTCATCAGCCTTGCGCCCGGGGTTCTCGGCGCCACCGTGTCGAGCGTGCGGGTGCCAGGCATGGAGGGGCAGGCCGGGCTGGCTGTGCTCGAGGTCGACACCGGCTTCGAGATCGGCGCGTTCTGGCAGGCCGCGCAGGGTTTGCCCAGCTACGCGCAGCCGCGCTTCGTGCGGATCTTGCCGCGCCTGGCCACGACCGGGACGTTCAAGATCCAGAAGACCCAGCTGCGCCTCGACGGCGTCGATCCGAGCCGCGTCGCCGATCCGCTCTTCGTGCGGACCGACGACGGCTACGTCGTGCTCGACTCGGATCGCTACCGTGACGTGGTCGAGGGGCGGCTGCGCCTGTGACCGAGGCGCGCCACGCGGTCGTCACCGGCGTCGCGCTCGTCGCGCTCGCGGGCGCGCTCTTCGGCCTGACCCGGTTCTCGAAGGGCGGCCGACGTCCGCCGCCGGCGGCCAGTGCGGTCGCGCCGCCGCCGAAGCTCGAGCCGCTCGCCGCCGAGGGCTGGCTGGTCGAGCTCGAGGTCCCGAGCTTCTCGAGCTCGCTGGCCGCGGTGCCCCTGGGCGCCACCGAGCCACGCCCGGTGGTCCTCGCGCTCCACGGCGGCGCCGACCGCCCCGAGTGGGCTTGTGGCACCTGGGTCGGCATCGCAAAGAGCCGGCCCTTCGTCGTCTGTCCGCGTGGCACCGTCGGCTCCGACGGCCAGTTCGGTTGGGGGAGTCGCGACGACGTCGAGCGCGAGCTGCGCGGCGCCCTCAAGGCGCTCAAGGCCCGGTTCGGTCGACATGTCGCCGGCGGCCCGGTGGTCCTGGCGGCGTTCGGGGCAGGGGTGAAGCCCGCCCTCGAGATCGCGCGCACCGAGCCCACCTTCTTCAATCGACTGGCGCTGGTCGGCGCTGGGCCCGAGCTCTGGTCTGCCGGCAACGCAGCCGTGTACGCGCGCTCGGGCGGTCAGCGCGTGCTCTTCGTCGCGTCCGACGCCGAGCGCCTGGCGGCGAGCCGTACGTACTGGTTGTTCGCGAACGGTGCCGGCCTCGAGGCGAAGCTGCGAGATCTGGGCGAACGGGGCTTGGTCTTCGACGCGGAGGTCGCGCGCGGTGTCGCCGACGAGTGGGCCTGGCTGGTAGCGGGCGACCCGCTCTATCCCGAGTGAGGTGGATTCGGCGCCCCCGGGTGGTATCATCCCTGACAATGGTGCGCCCGATTGGGGTCGTTGCGGTTCTGGCCTCGGTGTCGTTGCTGGGCTGCAACCTGCTCAAGCGGCCGGACCCCAAGCCCTTCGAAGCCCGCGTGAAGGTGTTCGGGGACCCGGGTCAGCCGCTGAAGGGCGCCGACGTCTGGTACAAGCAGAAGAAGGTCGGCGTCACCGACGACGCGGGGGTCGTGAACTTCCGGCTCAAGGGCGCCGAAGGCGAGGTCTACGACCTGACCGTCAAGTGCCCCACCGGCTTCACCAGCCCGACCAAGCCCGTCTCGGTGGTCCTGCGCAACACCAGCGATCCCTCCCAACGGCCGGAGTACCA
>JACPVJ010000039.1 GCA_016191785.1 Myxococcales bacterium
CCGGGCGAGGCGGGGGCACCCCGCTCGAACGCCGCTCTCGAATTTGTGCTTCCCCCCCAGCCCCACCCGCCAGAGCGCCTAACTGATCGATGACGCGTCGCTTTTCACCACCGGGCCGGCCCGACTACCAATCGGGAGTGGGTAGTGATCGAGCTCGGCACCGCCGACGCGGCCTCCGAGCACGCGCCGTTGATGCTGCGCTCGTGCAGCGACGCCGTGACCGATGGCGAGTGCCAGAGTGGCGACAGCGACGACGCGAGCGCACGCGCCGTGGTGATCGTCGCCTGGACCGACGAGCACCGCCAGGTTCGCCTCGAAATCGGTGTTCGAAAGGATGGCAAGAGCCAGTGGGCCAGCCGAAAGCTCTTCTTCAAGGACAGCGATCCCGAGCCCGAGCGCTGGCGCGCGGCGGGTCTGGTGATCGGCACCTTGGTCGGAGAAACCGAGCGAGAGGCGCAGCAACAAGCGCCTCCGCCGCCCGCCGCGCGAGCTCCTTTGCCCGCGCCGCCGCGGAGAGAGCCCACGCCGCCCAAGCCGCCACCGCGCGCCGCGCGTGCGCCGGCCCGCCTGTGGCTCGGCGGTGATCTCGTGGCGGGCCCTGCCCTCGACGACGGCACGTGGCGATTCGGGGGCGCGCTCGGGGCGACGTACGACGTGCCCGAGTGGCCCGTGCTGGGCTCCGCGTCCGTGCGCGCCCTGTTCCGCCCGGCGGACGCTCGGGAGGTCGAAGCGCGCTGGCTTGGGGTGGCCCTGGGCGTCGGGGTTCGGCAACACCCGGCCGAGGCACTGCGCGTCGAGGCGCGGGGCGAGGCGGTGGTCGAGCGCATCGACGCCGCGGTGGGCGGCGCGCGACGCGACAGTGCGGGCCGCACCATGCCGGGGGCGCGGCTCGCGCTCGCCGCAGGGCCGAAGCTCGGCGAGTGGGGTTTGGTGCTGGCGTCCGCGGAATTGTCGGCCTTCCCGAGCGGCACGGCCATCGCGCTCGAGAGCCAGCCGGTCGGGCGCGCACCTCCGCTCACATGGTCCCTTGGGCTCGGCGCCCGGCTGCGGTTGTACTGAGCTGCCTGCCCGGAGGCCGGACGGGTACGATACCCACGATGAGCCCCGCCCGGCGTGCCAAGCCTTGGCTCTACCCGGTGCCCAAGGCACCGGCCCAGACCGAGGCGCGCCCGGTGCACGCGGACGCCGAGATCATCGAGGCGGTGGTGTGCGGCGACGGAGCCGTCGCGGGCGAGCTCTACGATCGCCTGGTGAACGTCGTCGAACAGACGCTGTTCCGCGTGCTCGGCCGACGCGAATCCGATCACGAAGATCTGGTGCAATCCGCCTTCGAGCAGATCGTGAAGACCCTGGCCACCCGCCGTTTCGCCGGCGCATGCAGCCTGAAGACCTGGGCCTCGAGCGTGGCGACCCACGTGGCGCTGAACGCCTTGCGCTCGCGGCGGCGCGAGCGGGGGCTATTCGACCGCTCCGAGGTCGATCCGCCGGCGGCCAGCGCCGGCACCGACAACCCCGAGCGCGACGCCTCGCTGCGGCGCGACATCGAGCGCGTGCGCGGCGTGCTCGCCAGCATGAGCCCGGGGCGCGCGGAGGCGCTGCTCTTGCACGACGTGCTCGGTCACGACCTGGCCGAGATCGCCGCGCTGACCGGGGTCAGTCTGGCAGCGGCGCAATCCCGGCTGGTGCGGGGGCGCCACGAGCTTCACGCGCGACTGGGCAAGCGAGGCGACCCATGACGGATCGGCCGTCGACCCCCGACGTGCTGCGCGACTGGGCGCGGGCGCCGATCCCTCTCGACGACGGCGGCGGAGCGGACGAGCGGCGCGCGCGCGTCGTGAGCCAGATGGCGCGGACCATTCGCGAGTCTCACGTGGCGCGCCAGCAGGCAGAGCGGCGCGGGCGCGCGCTGTGGATGATCGCCACCGCCGCGGTGGTCGCGCTGGCAGTCGGCGGGCTGTGGCGCGGCTTCGGCAACCGCAGCGCTGGCGTCGGCGCCAGCGTGCGTCCGGCGTCAGCCGGCGTGCTGGTCGCCCGCGGTGCGGAGTCTCGCGCCGCGCGCTGGGGCGCCGACGAGCCGCTCGAGGCGGGCGACGTGCTGAGCACCGTCGCCGAAGCGCAGGCCACGCTCCGGCTCGCCAGCGGGGCACAAGTCGGCGTCGAGCCCAGCTCGCGGGTCACCCTGACCGCGGTCGGGGCGGGCGCCGAGCAGATCGATCTGGGTGTGGGCGAGGTCTCGGTGCGAGTGCCTGCGCTGGGCGAGCGCGGCAGCTTCCGGGTGCACACTCCCGACGCGCGGGTGGTCGTCCACGGCACCGCGTTCGTGGTTCGGGTCACGTCGAGAGAGGGCGGCGGCACGGACACGAGCGTCACGGTCAGCGAGGGCAAGGTCTCGGTCGAACACGGGGGCGCGACCCTGTTTCTGACTGCGGGACAGAGCTGGAGCTCGAAGCCGCGCGAACAGGCGGCGCAGCCGGCGCCTGTGATCAGCGCCGAGCCCGCCCCCCCGGCCGCGCCCAACCCGGGCCCGCGCAAGGCGGCCGACCTGGCCCCTGCGCGGTCGGCGCCCGCCGCCACCGCGGCCACCGACCGTTCGGCGCTGGCCGAGCAGAACCGGCTCTTCGCGGCGGCGGCCACTGCGCGCAAGAGCGGCGACGATCGCGCCGCGCTCGGTCACCTGAACCAGCTCTTGGCGCGCTTCCCCCAGAGCCCGCTCGCGCCCGAGGCCCGCGTCGAGCGCTTCCGCACGCTGAAGCGGCTCGGCCAACACGTCGAAGCGGCGCGTGAGGCTCGACGCTATCTGCTCGATCACCAGGGCGGCGCGGCGCGTGACGAGGCCCGGGGTGTCGCGCTCGAACCTTCCGGCAAGTGACCGGCGGGCGTCACTGGCAATGGTGCTCGTCGGGGGAGCAGGTCTTGCCCTTGTCACAGTGACCGTCGACCAAGCACTCGACGCACTCCCGACCGTCGCAGTGGGTCTTCTGCCCGGAGATGCAGTGGGCGTCGGTCACGCATTCGGCGCACCTGCCGAGCACGCATCGCGGTTTCTCGCCGCTGGTGCAGTCCCCGTCCTCGCGGCACTCGACGCAGGTGCTGGTGGCAAGATCGCAGTGCTTGCCCTCGGTCGTGCACTGAGCCTCGCTGGTACACGCTTCTCGGCACTCTCCGGCCGGGTCACAGGCCTTGCCGGACTCGCAGTGGCCCGCCACCAGGCAGCGCACACAGCGCCCGAGGGTGGGGCTGCAATACTCGGTGTCGCCAGAGCACTGGCTCGAGGCCGTACACCCGGTCGAGCCGCCCCCCCCGCCACTGCCGCCAGCGGCGCCCGCGCTGCCGCCGCTCGCCCCGGTGCCGGCGCCTCCGGGCAAGAGCTCGAGCTGTTGATCAGCGCCGCAGGCGGTGAGCAGCGCCGAGAGCCAGAGCCAGCGCAACATCGGAGGCAGGGTAGCAGACCCAGAGGGACCTGGCCGGTGCCTGCTCGGTGCCCGGTCCGGGTACTGACCGTGCAAAGAGCGGTTGTCTCGCTCGCGAGGAGTCTCCATGCCCAAACCCCTATCTTGGCTCTCGACACGCACTGCCGGCGCCGGCCTGCTCGCCTTGGCCTTCGCCTTCGCCTGCGGCAGCACCGACGACGCGGGGCTCGGAGGTCTGGGGAACCAGGCCGAGTGCAAGGCGAACGCGGACTGCGGCGGGAACGAGCCGTACTGCCAGGACGGGCGGTGCGTCGAGTGCTCGGGCAACACCGACTGCACCGACGCGAACACGGTGTGCGACAGCGTCACCGGCAGCTGCAAACGCACGTGTACGCAGACCGCCGACTGCGGGGGGAAAGACCTGATCTGTTCCGACCAGCGCGGGGTGTGCGTTCGATGCCGGGACAACGCGGACTGCGGAGGAGAAGACCCGCTCTGCAACACCACCCTCGACCGCTGCGTCGAGTGCAAGCGCCACGAGGACTGCGGCGCTGCCAAGCCGATCTGCGACCTCTTGCACGGCGAGTGCCGGCAGTGCATGACCAACGGAGACTGCCCGGCCGCGACCCCGACCTGCAATGACCACGAGTGCATCTCGACCAGCTGCAGCTCGAACGAGCAGTGCGGCGGCGAGCGGCCCTATTGCAACCTGGGCGCAAAGACGTGCGTCGAATGCCTGGAAGACGCCAACTGCAAGGACGGCGGGGACCCGGCCTGCGATCCAGAGACCAAGCGCTGCGTCGAGTGCACCTCGAACGCCCACTGCGATCCGGACAAGACCTGCGACCTGAAAGAGATGAAGTGTAAGGGCTGAGGCTCCGGGTCAGTCCCCGGCCGCGTCCGAGCTGGCTTCGGGCGCGGCGTCGGCGCCCGAGCCGCAAGGCGTGGGCACGATGTTGTCGGGCTTCGGCACCTGGCTCGGCATCTGACCCCAGTCGTAACACTGGTTGAGGATGGGGGCGTACACGCCGCAGAAGCCGGTGGTCGGGCAGCAGCCCTTCAGCTTGTAGCCGGCCACGGTGTAGTCCGGGCAGTTGGGATCGGTGGCGTCGGGCGGGACTTGCACGTCGAGCCCGCCTTCGAGCAGCTTGCTCACCTCTTCTTGCGACACGCAGCCGTAACCGAGGGCGCTGCCGTCGTAGCCGCACTCGCCGGTCTTCAGGCAGCAGCCGTTGATGTAGCTGCCGATGCCCGGGCAGTCCGAGTCGACGCACTTGTTGGTGTCGGGAGCCACGTCGGGCTTGGCCTCGGCGACCACGTCGCTGGCCGCGTCCGCCCCGCCCGTCCCGCCGGTCGCGGTCTTCTTCCCGTCTTCCTCGCTCTCGCCGCCGCACGCCGGTGAGAGCCAGGCCCCCAAGGTCACGCCCAAGATCGCGAGAGTCGCTCGGTGTCTGGTCATGTGGCTCTGCCTCGAGGCGGAGCCTATCACGTGACGCGGGCGATCGTCAGCCGCCGGTCTGACCCGCGAGCTTGCCCAGGATGCCGCGCGAGACGCCCTTGAGGGTCTCGAACACGCCCATGCCCGTGCGGGCGCAAGCCTCGAAGTCCGGCACGCCCGTGGGGTTCAGCAAGCGTCGCAGCTCGGCGAGCTCGACCGCGTTCGGCAGGTCGCGCTTGTTGTACTGCACGATGTACGGGACGGTGTCGGTGCGCAGGCCGTATTCACCCAGGTTGTGGTGCAGGTTGTCGAGGCTCTCTTGGTTGGCCTCGAGGCGCTCGGCCTGGGAATCAGCCACGAAGATCACCCCGTCCGAGCCCTTCAAGATCAGCTTGCGGCTGGCGTCGTAGAACACTTGCCCCGGCACCGTGTAGAGGTGGAAGCGCACCTTGAAGCCGCGCACCGTGCCCAGATCGATGGGCATGAAGTCGAAGAACAGCGTGCGCTCGGTCTCGGTGGCGAGCGAGATCATCTTGCCCTTGTTGGCAGGGTTGGTCTTCTCGAACACGTACTGCAGGTTGGCCGTCTTCCCACAGAGACCGGGGCCGTAATACACGACCTTGCAGTTGATCTCTTTGGTCATGTGGTTGATGAAGCTCACGACGCGCCTCCCAGCTCTGCGCGAACGCGCTCTACGACTCCACCCACGACCTGCTCGATCTCGTCGGGTGAGAAACCAAAGTGTCCACCGAGCTCGGTCAGCGCCGCGTTCTCGGGCGGCGCCAAGACACCGTCGGCCAGCGCGACCACTGCGGCGAAGCCCAGCGCCTCGTGCTGTCGCGTGGGCTCGGCGAAGTCCTCGGCCGCGCGCCGCAGGCGCTCGCGTCGCCCCAGCATCTCGACCGCGTCGTCCAGGTCCTTGAAGTGCAGCTCGAGGGCGTCGTGGCCGACCGCCGCGCCGGTCAGGCGCTCGAGCAGGTCGGCCAAGGTGTGCCGCTCTTCGGCCGCGAGACCGTCGGCCGAGGCGACCAGGTAGGCGAGCTCGAGGATCGACACGAAGTAGGTGCTGCGGTCGGGGTCGGCGCTCTTCAGGGTCGCCTCAGCGCCCTGGGCGAGCTCCGCGCGGGTGGGCAGCGCCCCAGCCGACGCGTGCTCGACCGCCGCTTGAACCGCGGCACGCACGCGATCGGCGCCGAACTGACTCAAGTCCACTGTCGGTAGGCTCATCGCTCCCTTGATGCCACGGCTACCCGGGGGCATCAACGGCAGGCTGGGCCGCTGCGGCATTGCCGCTCGACTTGGTCGTACAGCTCGAACAAGACCTCGCGGACGTTGCCCGCGTGGCGCCCGAGCAGGGCCCCGAGCTCGCCGGCGCTCGGCGGCACGACGTCGGTCCCCGCCGCGAGCCGCGCGACAATCGCCTCGGCGAGCGCGACGCTCGCCTGCCGCTGGCACAAGGTCGGCAGCCCGACGTCGCGGTGCGCGGACACCACCACCGCGCCCGCCCAGCGCCTCACGCGAAGCCGGCCCCACACCGACAGCTCTTCGTACTCGTCCACCAGGAGCAGGTCCGCGCGCGACCGAGGCCCGAGGCCCCGCGAGCCACGCACGCGGAGCACGCTCCACCCCTGCCGCCGCGCGCGGCGCTCGAGCTCCACCAAGAGGGTGCTCTTGCCGCTCCCGTGCGACCCGACGATCTGGTGCCGCGCGCCCGGCACCAGCGCTCGCCCTGCCAGCGCGTCGAGGTCGTCGCCGATCCATGGCAGCGCCCCCGGAGCGAAGCGCGCCGCGCAGAACGGGTTCTTGGCCGCGCCGACGAAGCTCAAGCCGGCCACCTGACGACGAAGTCGCGCTCGATCAGCTCGTCATCCCCCAAGGGCGCGTAGCGGCGCACCCGCACCAACCAACGGAGCTTCAACAGCGTGCCGGCGAACGTGATGGGCAAGAGCGGCAACACCACGTCGAGATCGCACGTGCCCGTCGCGCCGGGACTGCCCTCGCCGCCCTCGTGGAGCACGCGGTGGTGGACCACACCGATGTCCGTGTCGCCCTTGCCCTCCGTCTCCCAGAGCACCGACAGCTCGACCTTGCGGTCTTCGTGCCCCGCCATCGGCTCGAGCGTCACGCGACCCCGCACGCGCCCGCCCGGCTCGATCACCTCACGCTCGAGCTCGATCTGCGCGCTCATGGGCTGAGCCTCGGCAAGGCGCGGAACTCGAAGGCCTCGTCGTAGTCGGGCCACCCCGCGATCTCGGCATGCACGCGCACGGTCCACAGTACCTGGTTGTGTTCAGCTGCGAACGAGGCGGGCGCCTCGGCGGGGAGCAGCAACGACAGGGTGTGGGTCCAACGCTCTCCGAATCGAACCTGCGCCCCGACGTCGTCGTAGAGCGGCTGGTCGAGCACCACGTGGGTCTCGGTCCGGGTGTCCGTCCCCACGGTGTATTTGACGACCTCTTCGCAGCGCACGCCCACGCGATAGCGAGTGATCCGCGCCGGCCCGCCCTGGTCCACGTGGATCCGAAGCTCATCACCCAGGTACGCCGGCTCGGCCGACAGCTCGACTCGAGGGAGCCGGCGCCGGCCCAAGATCTTGCGCACCGTCGAGACCAAGATGTAGACGCCCGCGCCGCAAAACAGCAGCGCGAAGAGCGCGGCGAACGGGCTGTCCACCGCCAGCATCAGGAAGAAGAACGGCCACACGAAACCGTTCCAGAGCAGGGCGAAGAAGAGCTCGCCGAAGCCGGACGGCACACCGTGGAGCGCGATGGAGTGGGCGAGCACCAGGCCCGCCGGCGCGTCGAGCCTCGGCAACGGCGCCGTCGCGAGGGTCGACCCGTACGCCTCGCGAGCGCTCCGCGCTGCGCCGGCCGCGGTGCGATAGGCCCCGACCGCCGCCATGGCCGGCATCTGGGACGGCGCGGGCGTCGCAGCACCCTGCGCCGCCTTCGCAGCCCGCGCCGCGGCGAGCGCCTCGGGCGAGCGGGTGTTCCGCAGGGCGCTCCGGATCATGGCGACCCCCGCGGCGAAGAACAGCCCGCCAAAGGGCAGCGCGATCGCGGCGACCCACTCACCGGACAGCAGGGCGGTGATGCCCTGGTAGAGAGCGAACAGCCCGAAGCCCGCGAAGGGCAGCGCGAACAAGATCAGGAAACCCGTGCCGAGCGGGCCGCTGCGCTTCGGCGCGTTCATCGGTCCGGACAGCCGTCGGTATCTTGCTTGCCGTTCACCGTCTCGGGATCGTTCGGGCACTTGTCCTGGCTGTCCAGGATCCCGTCGCGGTCGTTGTCCGGCTCGGGGCACCCGTCCGCGTCCTCGAACCCGTCCTTGTCCTCGGGATCGTCCGGGCACTTGTCGCGCGAGTCGTCGATGCCGTCCCCGTCACGGTCCCCAGCGCTGCCCTCGGGACAACCGTCCTCGTCTTGGTCGCCGTCGCGGTCTTCCGGCACGTTCGGGCACTTGTCGTTCACGTCGCTGACGCCGTCGCCATCCGCGTCACCCCCAGCCCGGCCGCCCGCCGCGATCGGCACGGGCTCCGAGCCCGGCCCGGCGGCGCCGGCCGTGCCGGCAGCAGCGCCCGGGCCGACAACCGGATCGGTGGCAGTGGGTGAAGCCGGCTCCGAACCCGGTGAGGTCGGCGCCGACGCGGGCGAGGGCGAGGCACCACCACAGGCCGCGAGCCAAGCGAGCGCGAGCGAGAAACCACGACGCATGGCCAATGGACTAGCGGACCCGGGCGACGCCGTGAACCCGGAACCATCGCGCCTGGCCCTTGACCTTTCGGGCCGGACAGCTAGCTTGCCGGCACACCCACACCCCTTCGGGGGCGATCGGTTTCGACGTGGGGACTGAAGATCAATCTGCGTGTGCTGGCACTCGGCCCAGTTCAAAACCGAGCCGTGCTAATTGCGAACGACAACGCAATCGCTCTCGCGGCCTGAAAAACCGTGAAGCCGTCCAACCGTGAGATAGTCCTGCTAGCGGAAGGGCGTCAGCACTAGGGCTGGGTCACTCGAGAGAGCCCTCGATAGAGTGACCGAGAAAAAGTGAGGGATAGGTCGTGGCCGAATCCACGAAGCCCGGCCCCGGGGTCAATTGGGGCTACGCACGTGAACGAAGGTTGATCGGACGCCTCGCGGACCCGGGTTCGATTCCCGGCGCCTCCACCTCTGGTCGTAGACACTTCCCATTGCGCCGCTCATCGGACCTCACCGGAATTCGCTCCGCGAATTCCAGTTCGGTGGGCGATTCCCGGCGCCTCCGCCAATGCCATGAATTCGAACGGCCAAGCGCCGTGCTGGGGAGCCGGGTCAGGACGGCGGTCAAAGTAGTTCCGAGCCTTTCGTTCGGCGGCTTGCGCCGAGGCGCGGGCCAACGCATCGTCCGACCGGGGTGAGCGTTCCGGACGACCCGCTGATCTTCCACATCACCCATGTGGACAACCTCCCGGCGATCCTCGCTCAGGGCGGGCTCTGGTCCGATGCCGAGCGCATCCGACGCGCGCTCGTGAGCACGAATATCGGTCATGTCCACATCAAGAACCGGCGGCTTCAGCGGCCGGTCCAGACTCGCGCGGGCGGGAACCTCGGCGACTACGTTCCATTCAACTTCTGCCCGCGGTCCGTGATGCTCTACGTGGTCCACCGCGGACACCAGGACTACCAGGGCGGTCAGGAGGACATCATTCACCTCGTCAGCTCGGTCTCTCGAGCGGTCGCGCTCGGCCGGCCATGGGCGTTCACGGACCGGCACGCCGATCTCGGGCACGCGCTGTACCTCGAAGACCTCGCTCAACTGTCCGAGGTTCCGTGGGATGTCATGGACCGCGACTACTGGGCCGACGTGAAGGAAGAGCGCCAGGCCGAGTTCCTGGTGCACGAGTTCTTCCCATGGGAGGCCGTGACGGAGATCGCCGCCATGAGTACGGCCGTCCAGCATCGGGTCCAGAGCGAGTTGGGACAGGTCCAGTATCGCCCGCCCGTGGCGCCGCGGCCGGCATGGTATTACTGAGGGGACGCCGATGAGCATCGAACGAGGAAGAGGCAACCTGCTCGAAGCCGACGTCGACGCGTTGGTGAACACCGTCAACACCGAAGGCGTGATGGGCAAGGGTCTAGCCCTGCAGTTCAAGAAGGCGTTCCCCGAGAACTTCGCGTCGTACGAGCGCGATTGCGCCAAGGGCGAGGTGACGCCGGGGCGCATGCACGTAGTCCAGCGACTCGCCTCACCTCGCTACATCTTCAACTTCCCGACCAAGAAGCATTGGCGGCAACCCTCGAAGCTCGAATACATCCGCGACGGTCTCGCGAACCTCGTCTTCCACGTCAATAAACTCGGCGTTCGGTCGATCGCGATACCACCGCTGGGCTGCGGCAACGGCGGCCTCGCGTGGGCCGACGTACGACCGCTGATCTTCGCCGCGTTCGAGCAAGTCCCCGACGTGCGAGTGCTCCTGTTCGAGCCCTCCGATGCGCCGTCACCGGACAAAGTCATCGATCGCCGCGCAACGCCCACGATGACGCCCGGGCGTGCGGCACTTCTCGCGCTGATGGGTCAGTACGTAGAGACCGAGTACGACTACCGGCTGTCGTTGGTCGAGGTCCAAAAGCTGGCGTACTTCCTCCAGGAAGCAGGAGAGGCTCTGCGGCTCGACTACCGGGCGCACCACCACGGGCCGTACGCCGACAACCTGCGCAAGGCGCTGCGGAACATGGAGGGCCACTACACGCGCGGAATCGGTGACGGCAGGAACGCCCCCGAAACCCCTCTGGAGCTGCTGCCCGGTGCGGTCGATTCGGCGCGCGAGTACCTCCAAACGCGGCCGGAAACGCACGCCCGCCTCGAGCGTGTCGCCAGGCTGATCGAGGGTTTCGAAACGCCCTTCGGCATGGAGCTCCTGGCCACCGTGCACTGGGTCATGCGCCACGACGCGAACGGCGGCGGCGTCGACGTAGTCATCGCCAAGGTGCACGGCTGGAGCGCACGCAAGAAGTCGCAGATGAAGCCCGGGCACGTCCGCGCTGCTTGGTCGCGTTTGCACGAGCAGGGGTGGGCGTAGGTCGAACGTGCCCGAGAGCCACGATGAGGAAGCACACTCCGACACGGCTTCGGCCTGGGTTGCCGAACTCGACCGGCGCGCCCAGGCCGTCGCGGACGGCACCGCGAAGCTCGTGGACTGGGAAGACGCCCGGGAGCGCATCACCGCCGTACTGAAGGCCCGTCGCGAAGCTCGTACTCCGCGCTGACGTTAGAGCAAGGGACCGCCGAATCACCTGCATTCCCCCGGGCCCCCGATGGAGGTATCGACGGGCTCCCATGCACCTGATCCTGACTGCGCGCATCGAGCTGGACCCCGACGATGACCCGAGCTGCGGCATCGTCACCTGGTTCGACGCCATCGCAGAGGGCGCCGCGTGACGCGCAAAAAGTCCCCGCCCTCCGCCTCCATCGTTCGTTCATCGGCGGCCGAGTATCTGACCTTCCTGGCGGCCAGCGGAGGGGGCGGTGTCGAACCGGCGTACGCCGACGAGAACGTGTGGCTCAGCCAGAAGATGATGGCGCAGCTCTACGACGTGGAGATCCCGACCATCAACTACCACCTGAAGAAGGTGTTTGAGGACAGCGAGTTGGAGGAGGACTCAGTTATTCGAACTTTTCGAATAACTGCCGCCGACGGCAAGACTTACGACACCAAGCACTACAACCTCTCGGCCATCATCGCCGTCGGGTACAAGGTCAACTCCGAGCGCGCTGTGCAGTTCCGCAAGTGGGCGACGCGCGTCGTCGAGGAGTTCACCATCAAGGGCTTCGCGATGGACGACGAGCGCCTCGAGCGCGGCGGCTCCATCTTGCGGCCAAGGAGGGCGACCTCACGGCGGCAGCGACCTGGTACGACGAGCGGCGCGAGGCACGCCTGAGCCCCGCCTCGGTGCGTTCACCAAGGCGGGGCTCCGGAGATGGGCGTCGTACTGTTACTTGCTGCTCGGCACCGCCGCGACGGTCCAGGTCTTCGCGTCCACCGCGAGGATCTGGAACTTGTTGGCTGTCCCGCCGAGCTTGCCTGCTGCCACACCGAAGGTGCGCTGACCCGCGGCGATGGTCAACGGGAACTCGGCGACGGTTGCGGTCGTGCCCGCCGCCGCGACGCCCAGCGTGAGGGCACCCGCGTCGAGGCTCAGGCCAGCCGCGGGAGATGCGTCCTTGAACTTCACGTTCGAGAGGACCTTCGTGGTCACGTTGCCGCCGGCAGCCGGCCCGATGTCGACCGCCGGAGCGTTCCCGCTGGCGTGCACCACGCGCACCCGACCCTTGGCTGAATCGGTGAGGTCGAAGCCCTCTTGCAGCGCGATCAGCGAGAAGGTGGGCGTGGTCGCGGTGAGCTCACCCGCGGCGATGGCCAGGTAGGACTGACCCGCCTCGAGCGCGGGTGTGGTGGCGCTGGCCGCCGGCGAACCGCTCGGCTTCGGCGTAGCGCCGGCCTTCCCCGGGAAGAAGTCGAGCGTGTAGGCGCCGGGGGGCACCTGCAGCGGTGCCAGGGCGCCGAAGCCCGCGTTGTCCACCAACTCTGCCGTGCCCGCGTAGATGTCGACGTTGCCGGCGTCGGGCGAGGCGTGGAGCGCGTAGACCCGCGGATTCTGCTTGATCGACACCGTGACGCCACCCGTAGGGAGCACGCCGATGAGCTGGAAGCCAGCGTCCTCACGCGCGAGCTTGCCGAGCTGCCCGGCCGCGATCACGAATAGCTCTGCGCCCGCGGGCAGAGGCGGCGTGGTGAAGGCCGTCACCGTCTTTCCGCCCGCAGCGATGCCCACCTGAGCGGCAGCGCCACCGGGGATGTCGACGCCGCTCGCGCCGGTGTCGGCAAAGCGGGCCACCCCCTTGATCTCGGCCTTGGTCGGATCGTCGTTCCCGACGTCGATGTCCACCGTGGGCGCGTCGAAGCTCGCGTGCACGATTCGAACCCGCGCGGCGCCGGATGCGGGAGCGCCGAAGCCCTCTTCGAGCGCGATCACGCGGAACTTGTCGTCCGCGTTCGTGGAACCGATGTCCCCCGCAGCGATGGCGGTGTACTTCTTGTCGGCCATCAGCGAGATGTCCGGCGTGGTGAATACCGGAGCTCCGGTGGCGGGCGAGCCCGCGGCGCGGATGTCGATCTTCACCGCGCCGGGAGGCAGCTCGAGGTAGTCGGTGCCCTTGCCGTACGCCAGGTTCGAGACGATCGGGGTCGAGCCGCCCGCCGGATACAGATCGACCGCGGGCGCAGACGACGATGCGTGCACCACGCGGATCTTCGCCATCTTCGCGCCTCCGTCGCCGCCCCCCATGCCGGCCATGCCGGCCATGCCGCCGGTGCCGGCCATGCCGCCCATGCCTGCCATGCCCCCGGTGCTACCGCCGCCGGTGCCGCCGGTGGCACCACCGGAGCCCCCGCTTCCACCGCTGTCGTCGTCGCCCTCGCAGCCGGCCAGGGCCAGGCTGGCAACGCCGATGACGGCTGCCATTGCGCTGAAGTAATTGATGAAAGAGCGATTTGATTGGCGGGTTCTCATGTCGTGACCTCCGAAGTGTTGTCTATATCTAATATTAGACATAACCTCGTCAACCGGGTGGGCGGGAGAAATCTTGGATGCCGCCGATTGCCCCCTCCAGGTGCCGGCCGAAGGCGCGCATGACGGCCGCGTGGGAGGGCGCCTGGGTCGCTGCGTACGCGCTCCACGAGAGGCGTGGCACGAAGTCCTGAACTGCCGTGAGGACGCAATCGTTGGCGCCGAGGCAGCGGAACTCGAGACGCGCCGTATCGCTGGGCGCTGTGCTCGCCAGCGCCCCCCCCTCGACGTACAGCCGCGCGCGATCCGGGCTTGGTTCCTCGTCGGCGCGCCGGAACGAGAGCAACGGCTCCGACCAGAGTGGCGACTCGAAGTGGAAACGCTGGGCGTCCTCTGAGCGGACGCGAACCAGCGCGTGCGTCGCCGTCGGCAGCCAGCGCAGGTACTCGTCCGCGACCGCGGCAGCCGTGGCTCCTGCGGGAAGCGGGAGGCGTTGCACGCAGAGCACGCTCGGGTCGGGCCGGTCGACCGCGTCGGGCGCCACGCTCGCCTCGACCGAGACCTCGTCGATCTGCGCCGCGGGCGCGAAGGCTGCCGCAAGCGCCTGGTCGAACCCTACCCTGCCCTGCGCCCAACTCGGATCGCTGGGGCGGCGCTTGGCGACCATCGGATGCGCCAGGCTCTCGACGAGGGGAGCGACGAGGTCCCTCGGCGCGCCGGTGACCAGGCTGACCCAGAGCCTGGACAGCTTGGGGGTGAACAGCGGGAAGCGCGCCAGGTAGGGCCGCTTGCCCAGCTGTGCCGCCGTGCGCTCGAGCATTTCACGGTACGTCAGGACCTCTGGGCCGGCGACGTCGATGGCGCCGGGCTTCACTTCGGGGTCTTCGACCGCACCCACGACGGCCCGGAGCAGATCGTCGATCGCGATGGGCTGACACGGGGTATCCGTCCAGGCCGGACAGATCATCGCGGGCAGCCTGCGCACCAGCCGTTCCACGATCTGAAACGACGAGCCTTCCCGCCCCACCACCAGCCCCGCCCGCAGCGCCACTACCGGCACGCCGTGGCCACCGAGCGCGCGCTCGACCTCGAGACGGCTCCTGAGGTGCGCCGAGAGCTCACCCGCTTCCGGGATGAGCCCGCCCACGTAGACGATGCGGCGCACGCCGTTCTTCGCGCACGCTCGCGCGAAGTTGTCGGCGAGTAGCAGGTCCAGATCGTCGAAGCTGCCCTGCACCCCGCGCGTCGCCGGCGACATCGAGTGAATGAGGTACACGGCCACCTCGGCCCCCGCGAGGGCGCGCTCGGCGTCTTCGAGGGCGAACAGATCACAGCTGCGGAAGTCCACCCCCGCGAGCGCGCTCGGGACGCGCGGTCGACGGCGCCGAACGAGACCGATCAGCGAGTGCCGACGCGAGAGCTCGACCGCCACCCGCCGGCCGATGAAGCCCGTTACCCCCGTGACGGCTACGCGAGCCACGGCGGGTCCTCGCAGAGAGTGCAGAGCATGACTGCTCCCGTTCAGCCCGCGTCGCGACCGGGGGCCGCGAGATCCAGCAGGTGCCCGGAGCGTCGCGCCTTGGTCTCGAGGTAGGCGCGGTTGTGCTCGCCCGGCTCGATGGCGTGGGGCAGGCGCTGCGTCACGAGCACAATCCAACGGCGAGACTTTGTCCATGCTCAGGCGCAGCACCGCGTGCGCGACTCCGCTCGCCCGCCCCGGCGACTGCGGAGGCTCGATCGAGGGCTGTACCGCTTCACCGCGGCGCGGGACTCGAACCGGCTCACCCGAGCGGGTTCATGGAACCGCCGAGGCCGCCAGGAGCTTGGCCATGCCCTGGAAGAGCGCGATCAGCGATTCGGCTGCTTCCGGCGGCGCCTCGATGCGAACGCCGCCGCTCGGCGTGCGCTCGATGCGAAGCGCGTCGAACAGCAGGGTGGGGATGGCGCTCGCCGGGGCTGTCGCCGTGGCCTCGACCAAGGCAGGGCCGACCTCGTCGCCCAGAGCGGGTTCGGCGTCGTCGCTCGGCGGTGACAGATCCTCGTCCTCGTCCTCCGCGCCCGAGGCCTGGGCCGTCGCGCCTCGCGACGCAGGCGACGGCGGGTCGAGCTCGACCAAGCGCTCCACCCGCGTGAGAAACGAGGGAGCGGCGTCGAAGCGGACGGCGTCGCTGGAGCCGTCGAACAGACTCGAGAAGAGCGCCTGCTTCGCGCTCAAGAGGTCGGCGATGCGAGCCTCGATGCTGGCGTCGGACACGAGGTTGTACACGTCGACGGGCGACTTCTGCCCGAGACGGTAGATGCGGCCGACGCGCTGCTCGAGCACCGCCGGATTCCACGGGAGCTCGAGGTTGATGCAGGCGTTGGCCGCGCGCTGCAAGTTGAGGCCCACGCCGCCCGCGTCCGAGAGGAACATCAGCGGCACGCGCGGATCGTCGTGAAAGTCGACGACGTTCCGCGTCCGCTGCGCTGGCTTCTCGGCGCCAGTGAAGAACACGCAGCGAGCACCGGACTGTTTCAGGACGTCGCGCAGGCTCCACTCAGCCAGCCGCAGCATGCGCCGCCACTGGCTGAACACCACGACCTTGCGCTCTTGTTCGACGACGAGGTCGGTGATCAAGCGCCGGAGCTCGAGGAGCTTCGGCGCGAACAGGCCGGCGAGCAGCGCGTCGTCGGGCTCGGCGTGCTGGTAGGTAGGCCAGACCTCGTCGAAGCGAAGTTGCCCGAGCCCGTTGGCGATGATGCGCTGCTGGTTCAAGAGCTGCATCAAGCGCAAGAACTCCCCTTGGGTCAGCGGTCGGCGCCGCGCGGTGTGCACGAGGGCGCTGACCGGTTGGTTCAGCGCGAAGTGCTCCTCGGCTTGCTGGGGCGTCATCTGAACGGGCACGCGGGTGTCGGTTCGCTTCGGGAGCTGCGCGATCACCTCTTTGCGCACCCGCCGCACCACCGACGGCCGCAAGCGCGCGCGCAACGTGTCCAGGTTTCTCGCTCCTGCCCTGCCCGTCGAGCCGCCGTCGCCGTCCCAGCTGGTGTACCAGGGGACGATGCGCCACTTCGGCGCCATTGCCAGATCGTCCACCCAGTCGAGGATCGAGGCCAGCTCTTCGAGCCGGTTCTCCATCGGCGTGCCCGTGAGCACGAGCCGGTACTCGGGGGTCAGCGCCTTCACCGTCACCGCCGACTTGGTCGCGTAGTTCTTGATGCGCTGCGCCTCGTCGAGCACCACGATCTCGGGTCGCAGAGCCTGCACCTCGGCGATGTCGCGCAAGAGCTGCTCGTAACCGATGATGACGAAGCCCGAGCGAAGCGAGCGGTACTGCCGCGCGCGATCGGCGGGCGGCCCGTCGACGACGACGGCTGGCGTATCCGTCGTCTCTTGCCACTCCCGCAGCCACTGGGACTTCAGACTCGCGGGCGCCACGACGACCCCCCGCCGGACGCGGCCGGCCCGGTGCAGGGCGTGGCAGGCAGCGACGGCCTGGGTGGTCTTGCCGAGGCCCATGTCGTCCGCGAGCAAGAGGCGCCCCACCTCGAGGAGCCGCGCGATTCCGTCTCGCTGGTAGGGGTAGAGCTTGCGACGCAGGGACCGTAGCTCCGACAGCACGCGGCCTGCGTCGCGCGCGCAGCGCAACCGCCGGTCCACGGCAGCCAGCTCCTCCATCACCAGAGCGCGAGCGGCGGGCGCCGCGCCGAGCCGGGCGCTTCCCTCGAGCGCACGCGCGACTCGCGCCAAGATCTCGCGTCGACGCTCGGGATCGCCGCGGACGCTGGCTTCGAGCCGCCCGTTCGGGAAGGCCCCCAGAAGCTCGACCGCAGCCTTCGGGACGCCCGCGTGCACGGCGACCTCCAGCCCAGTGAGGCGATCCAGCTCGCCGCTCAGTGGCAGCAGCGGATCCCAGCGTAGCCACGGGCCAGCATCAAGAGCCGAGCGCTGCCGCGCCACGGCTCGCGTCTTCGCCTTCGTTGCGTGAATGTCGTCCAGGATGACCAAGAGGTGCTTGCAAAGCCCGAGCGAGCTCTTGATGAAGTCGGCGCAGTCACAGCTGCCAGCGACCGGCCGGACGCTCTCGAGCAGCGTCTGATACGGGCGCGAATCGCGGATGCCCCGGCCCTTGCCCTTTCGGGCCGTGGCGTAAAGACCGAGCGCCGCGCCGCGCCGCGGGCGCGAAGCCACCGAGAGCTCATCCCGACGGGCGAACTCCCAGCGCCGGTGAAGCGCCTCGAGCGCCGCTTCGCGCACGGCGAAGTCCGCGTCTCGGGTGACCGCGAGCACGTGGTCGACGATCAGGTCAGCGGGGATTCGGCCAAAGCGGCGGTGAGCCGCCGCGAGCAGGGTGTCTCGGGTCTCCGGAAGTTCCACGGCTTTGCGCTTACCTCAGCTCCGGCACCGGTTCGAGTGGCGTCTGCCTTCCCCCGTGGCCTCAGCCCCGCCGCGACCGGGCGAGGGCCTTCTCGTCGATCAGCCGCGTCATCGCTTGCCAGGCGCTCTGCTCGTCGGCGGTGGGTTTCCAGAGCGTGAAGTGGCAGGTGGGTGAGCCCGACGGGATGGTGGTGTCGAACCGGGCCTCGAACCCGAAGCGCTCGCTGAGCTCGCGGGCAGCGTCGATCATGCCCTGCACGAAGTAGCGCTGCACCCGGCAGTCGAAGGCGCCGTAGTGGTCCTGGTGGGGGCACCAGGTGATGTCGAAGCTGACCTGCTGGTCGCCGTCGATGCGCGGCTCTTCCAGCGAGGCGTAGGCGATGCGGTTGATCACCGTGGCGTAGAACGACACGAACTCGGCCTCCGTCATCCCCTCGGGCCACTCGAAGCCATCGAGGATCTGCCGGCCCACGTCGTGGCCGACCTGGTAGAGCGCGTCGTAGACCAGCTTCTGACCCTCGGAGCCGAACCGCGCCTCGGCGGCCTTCAGCACGCCGATCAGGGCCATGGCCTGCATCGTGCCCCACTGCCAGAGCACCGCCGGATCGAAGTCGGTCTTCTCGAGCACGTCGCTGCGCAGGCGCTCGAGGCCCTTGGCGTAGGGTTGTTTGAACCGGAACCTCTGCCAGTTCGGTTCCGGGCGGTTCTTCCAGTGGGACATGGGGGGTGGCCCGAAGGTAGCCGATTTGGGGCGCGGCGGCCGGGGCCTGACCGCACCGCGTTCCTTCGCTATCCTATCGGGGTGACCCAGCCCGTCGTCACCTGGACCATCGATCCGGACGATCCCCGCGCGCCGCCGACCGAGATCTGGCAACGGCTGACCCGGGAACAACAGCTCGCCATCGTCGATGCGTTGCCCAGCGACTTTCCGGTGTCCGAGGCGAGCCCGCCCGAGGGAGACGCGCACCTGGACGCGTTCACCGAGCCGCGCGACGCCCTGCGCCGTTGGTATCGGGGCCGCGGGCGCACCATCTACATCGCGGGGAACCTGCCGATCTACTACCCCGCCGAGCGGATGTTCTCGCCCGACCTGATCGCGGTCGACGGTGCGGATCAGCGACAGCGCGACAGCTGGATCGTCGACGCCGAGGGCGGCAAGGGGCTCGATGTCGCCATCGAGATCGTCGTGCGCGGCGACCGGAAGAAAGATCTCGAGAAGAACGTCGAGCGCTATGCCCGGCTCGGCATCCCCGAGTACTACCTGTTCGATCGCCGCCGCGTGACGCTGGCGGCGTGGGAGCTCTCGGGCTCGCGCTACCAGCGCCGGGTCGCACAGAGCGGCCGCTTTCACTCCGCGGTGCTCGGGCTCGAGCTCTGGCTCGACGGGGAACGCCTGCGCTTCTCGGTCGGCGACGCGCCGGTGCCCGTCGCCGACGAGCTGATCGAGCGCGTTTCTCGGCTCTCCGCCGAGGCCCACGAGCGTGTGGAACGTCTGGAGGCAGAGCTTGCCGCCGAGCAGCGCTTGCGCGAGGAAGAGCAGCGCTTGCGCGAGGAAGAGCAGCGCTTGCGACAGTCCGCGGAGGCAGAGCTGGCGGAGCTGCGCGAGCGGCTGAAGAAGCTGGAGCGCGGCGAGGGCTGATCCGACCCCGCCCGTCAGGCGTACTCGATCTGCACGGTCTCGATGATGCGCTGCATCGCGGCTTTGACCACCTCGGTATCGGGGTCCCGCACGATCACGTAGCCGTCGCCCTCGTAGCTGTCGCTCTTGGGCGTGCCGAGCCTGGGCAAGCGACTGTCGACCACCAGGCGCCCGACGGCCTCGTTGGCGCGCTCGACGCCGGTGATGCGGGCGACCCGCCCGCGCCCCGCGCCGCGGAGATAGGCCACACCAACCGCGAAGCGGCGCTGGAACGGTCCGTCGAAGGCGTCGTCGACCACGGCTCGGGCCCAGGCTCGGTACAGGTCGACGTCGTAGGCGTAGCTGCCGGCCAGCACCATGTGGGCGCCGGGGGGACGAGCGGCGATCTCGCCGATGGCGAGGCGCCCGTCGTCCCGGCGAAACCACTCCATGTGGGTGAAGCCCGTCTCGAGGCCGAGCGTCTTCACGGCGCGGACGCCGAGCTCGCGAGCGTCGGCGAAGTCGGGGCCGTCGATCGTGCGGGGGAAGACCACCACCCACTGGATCCACGGGTTTTCGACCACCTCGAGGGGCGTCGGGTAATAGCGCGAGATCGACTCGAATCGGACCTGCCCCCCGACGGTGATGGTCTCGAAGCTGTGCTCTTGGCCGCGCAGCAGCTCTTCCGCGAGGGCCGGGCGTTCGGCAGAAGCGCGGATGGCCGAGAGGGCAGCGCGGAGCTCGTCGGGGCTCCGCACCCGCCAGGTGGCAGCGCAGCCCATGCCCGCGGGGGGCTTGAGCACCAGGGGCAGGCCGACCTCGGCAACGAATGCCTCGGCGTCGGCCCAGCTACGGATCAGCCGGTGGCGCGCGCAGGGCAGCCCGTGGCGGCGGAGCTCGTCCTTCATCCGGGCCTTGTCGCGGAACAGATCGGCCGTCGCCGGGTCGGTGCCCGGCACACCGAGCGCGCGGCGCAGCTCGCCGAGCTGAACCTGAAGCGGCTCGAGGATCCCCAGCACGCGGTGCAGCTTGCCGTGGCGACGCTCGAGCAGGCGCGCCGCCTCGATCAGCTGCCGGGCGTCGAGGCCGTCGGCCACCTGGAGCTGGTCCGCAAACGCTGCGCGGCTCTCGCCGCGGACCAGCTCTTGGCCGATGCCGAGCAGCCGGACGCCGTGCAGGCGAGCCGCGGCGCGGGCGAAGCGCAGGGTCGTCTCCAGGGGAAACGGCGCCACGAACAGCACATTTCGCATCCAGGCCTTGTACCATCGTCCCATGAAGGTCGTCTTCCTGGCGCCGAGCTACCCGCCCGAGATGCAGCAGTACACGCGGGGGCTCGCCGAGGTCGGGGCCGAGGTGTACGGCGTGGGCGACACGCCGCGCGCCTCGCTGCCGGCGAGCTTGAAGCCCCACCTGGCCGATTACCTCCAGGTGCCGCGGATCTTGGACGATGACGACGTGGTGGCGCGCGTCACCGAGTGGCTGCGCGGCCGATCGGTCGACCGGGTGCTCGCCAACTGGGAGGTGATGGTGCTCACCGCCGCGCGGCTGCGCGAGCGCTTCGGCATCCCCGGGATGAGCGTCGACACGGTGCGCGGCTTCCGCGACAAACAGCTGATGAAGGAGCGCGTGCGGCTCGCCGGGCTGCGCACCCCCCACTCCGAGCGCGTTCGCACGGCCAGCGAGACGCGGGCCGCCGCGGCGCGCATCGGCTACCCACTGATCGTCAAGCCCATCTCGGGCGCGGGGAGCGCCGACACCTACAAAGTGCAGAGCGCCGCCGAGCTGGAGCGCGCGCTGTCGGCGATGCAACACGTCGAGGTCGCGAGCTGCGAAGAGTACATCAGCGGTGAGGAGTTCACCTTCGACACGGTGTGCATCGGGGGCAAGCCCGCCTTCATGAACGTGGCGCAGTACTTGCCGCCACCACTGGTCGCCCGCAGCGAAGAGTGGATCAGCCCGATCATCATCACCGTGCGCGACCTCTTGCAGCCGAAGCTCGTGGCCGGGGTGGCCCTGGGCAAGCAGGTGCTCGGCGCGCTGGGCATGGGCGACGGTTTCACCCACATGGAGTGGTTCCGAAAGCCCGACGGCGAGGTGGTGTTCGGCGAGATCGGCTGTCGACCCGGCGGCGCGCACCTGGTCGATCAGATGAACTACACCTGCGACATCGATCTGTTCCGCGAGTGGGCGCGCGCCGTGTGCTGGGGCAAATTCGAGGCGCCCACGACCCGGAAATACAACGCCGCCATCATCTTCAAGCGGGCCCGCGGCCAGGGGCGGATCACGCGGATCGAAGGCCTTCGGGCGTTCATGCGAGCCTACGGCGATCACGTGGTGGAAGAGCGCCTGCTGCGTCCCGGCACCCCGCGCCGCAACTGGAAGCACACCCTGATCTCGGACGGGCACATCTTGCTGCGTCACCCCGACTGGCAGAAGACCTACGAAATGGCCCAGGCCGCCGCGACCGAGGTCACGCTCTATGCCGAGTGATCAGGCGCGGGGCGCGGGGCCCGGCCGCTCTTCCAGCCAGCGGCGGTAGACCTTCGGCGGGAAGAACGCCAGGCTCAAAGCCACGGCCGACGTGGTGGCGAGCAACGACACGGTGCTGAGCGCCCAGACGTGCGCACGCAGGCCCGTGCCGTAGACCAGCCGGTGCGCGATGCTCACCGCGAAGCCGAGCGCCGGGCAGCCGATGGCGACGCCCCAGAGCAAGACGCGGTTGACCACCAGCGGGTCTGCCAGGCCGATGCGCTGACGCAAGCGCAGCTTGTGGTGAAGGTGGAAGCACTCGAGCGCCATCCAGGTGGGCGCTGCGCCGCGAGCCGCGAGCCCAAAGGGAACCCAGGGCCCCGAGATGGGGATCATGTCGGAGTACCGCAAGAGCTCGCCAGAGACGATTTCGCCAGCCAGCGCCACCGCGATCAGCGCGGTCAAAGTGCCCGCCAGGCCGCCGGCCCACGCCTCGCGCGGGCGGAACACCCGCCACGAGAAGGCGACCAGGGCCACATGGCCAATGCACTCGACGGACAGGCCGATCAGGGTGAAGAGCGCGCGCTGATCTTGGGTGCCTTCCACCAAGATCTTCCCAGCCGTGCCCACGGCGTAGGCGATGAAACCCACGCACAGCGTGGCCACCGCCAAGAGCAGCTCGGGCAGCTTGCGCGTCCGCCACCAGAGCCCGAGCACCCGCGAGCCGACGACCAGCGACGCCAGCATGGAGAGCACGAGCCCGGCGACGCTGAGGGCAGTCACTTCCGGCCCCTCCGGGTGCTGTCGGACTCGAGCCGATCGAACAGGTCGTAGGCCGTGTCTTCTCGGGCCTCGGTCTGGCTCGCCGCGACCGAGTCGAGCTCACGCATCAGCGCTTGGCAGAGCTCGGCGGCCTGGTCGACCTTGCGCTTCGCCAGGGCGGCGCCGAGCAAGCGCTCGATGACCACCAGCATCTGACGTGGCGTGACGGTGCTCGGATCGAGCCCGACGTCTCGCAGCACCAGCCGCACCGTGCCGCGCGCTTCGAGCTTGGACATGCTGGTGCGCGCCTCGAGCGCGGCGCACAGCCATTCGAACGTGGACGATCCCGTCACTGCTGGATCTCGGGAGCGTAGCCCGACTCAGCCCTGGGGCGCGACCGCAGAGACACCCCCCTCGGGAGAAATCCGCACGCCCACCACGCCCCGACTGGCCGAGAGCTCGAGCAAGAGCACCGCGGCCGAGTGCCGGGAGACCAAGCGAAGGGACGTGACGCTGCCCGCGAGCACGCGGCGGCCGTTCGAAACCCCGTCGTCGAAGACCAACTGGTCTGGCGCCGTCGGCAGCGCGGCGGGCTCGGCCAGCCGCGCACGGATCCCGCGAGTCGCAGAACGCCACACCACCAGCAGCTTGCCGTCGAGCCCGGTCGCAACGACGTCACCCGACCGCGTGCCCGGGGGCCGCGACGCGTCCGGCGCGCTTTCGAGCATGGCGTCGAGGTCGATCTCCGAGCTCTCGCACCCAGCCTTCGAGCAGCGCGCGTGTTGCACCACGAAGCCGAGGGCGTCGGTATGAGTACGCTTGCGGGCGGTGGTGACCACTCGTGTGAGCGTCAACTCGACCGAGCTGCACGCGAGCACACGAGGCCCCGCCTTGGCGTCGGCGCGCAGCTTGACGCGCTTCACCTCGGAGGCTGCGCCGTCCGAGAAGAAGACCACCCGGGCGTCGGAACCCCTAGAGAGCACCACCGCCAACGCGTCTTTGGTGCGGCAGGCTTCGATCGTGTCGGGCACGACCTCGACCACCCCGTGATCGACCGGCTTGCCCAGGCCGAGCGGCTCGAGCACCAGGCTGGCGGAAAACAGGTGATCGTAGTCGTCGTCGTGGCCGCGCGCGACCCAGACCAGGCGATCGGACAGCAGCGCCAGGCGCTTGAACGACAGATCGAGCTCGACCGGTGTGCCGCGCTTGTTACCTGCCCAAGACGAGAGCCGCCACCCCGCGGCGGGATCTTCCGACGGTTCGAGGGTCACGAATCCGTCGGCGCCATGGGCGTGGGCGTACACCGCGCGCTCGGGGCTCTTGGCGTCGAACAGCGTTCCGGTGTCGGCGCGGAAGAAGCGCTGCACGCGGTTGTCGGCCTGCAGGTGATCGCTGACCCAGACCGACCCGCCCGGATCGCCGGGAGGCCAGAGCACGAGATCTTGCGCGCCGATCGGCGCGGTCTTCGCGAGCGAAGCGCACTTTGCGCCGTCCAGGCCCTCGGTGAACGAGCACAGCCGGCTCTGCCCCGCGATCACGTGGAGCGCGGCACCGGGGACCGGATCGCTGCTCGTGCCGGCGAGGCCACCACCCTCGAACAGCCGAGGCACGCGATCGTCGGCGGCGGTGGCGGGCGTCGGCGCGGCCGGAACGTCGGGTGCCGGGTCGACCCCGGGGGTCAGCCCCGGAATGGATAGAGACTCGGGCTCTTGCTCGAAGCGCGCAAGGGTGAAGCCCCTCCCAAAGCGCCCGCGCACGTCGGCCGCGTCGGCCTTCTGACCCGCGCGCTCGAGCGCGTCGGCGAGACCCGTGGCGTACTTGTCGCAACGCCCGGGCCAGTCCGCCGGTGGACCCGCGGCGGCGATGCGATGCAACCGGTGCTCCGCGGCTTCGCCTTGCGCCAGCGGCGCGCCGAGCAGGCAGTGAGCCAGGGAAGCGGCCGCGACCTGGGCAGCGCGCGCGGCCCGCTTGCCCAAGAGTACCCACGTGCCCACCCCCAAGGCGACGAGCACGACCACGAGGACCCCCACGCCGATCAGACGCCGCGCCATCGACGCAGCATACCGCGCCGTCGCGTCACGGTGGAGTCGCGCACTCTTTCCACTCGTCTTCCGGGATCAGCAGGCGTGCCTTCTCTGCCAGCACCAGCCAGCGAACCTGCGGCAGCGTGATGCGCTGGAACCGCGGCTCGGCGCGCTTGCCGCGGGGCGGCGGCTCGCCACCGTCGGCGGCGGGCGCGGCCTCGTCGACCAGATGAAACACCGTGCCTTTCTTCACCGTGCCGACCACCGCACGCTCGCTGCCGACCTCGGCGAGCAGGGTCAGGGCCCGCGCGCAGGTTCGCCCGCCGCGGGCGGAGACGTAGCGGCGACCGATGCGACCCAGGCCGATTCCGTGGCCGATGCCCAGGGGCGGCCAGCGGAGGTCGGCGCTGGGCACCCAACCGAAGACGAAGTACCCGTCGCCCTCGACCAGGAGCTTGGTGTCGGGGCCCCGCACCTCGACGATCGCGACCCGCGTGCCGTTCTTCAGCCGCGCCAGGGCCGGACCGCCGCGCGCCTCGGCGAGCGGGGCGCCGTCTCGGATCACGCTCTTCTCCTGAAGGTTCGTCCGCTTGGTGATCACGTCGCGCGCCGCGAACTCGTTCACGTTCAGGCTGAGCGCCTCGCAGCTCACGTCGGCGTCGACTCGCGACGGCTCGACGAGCACCGCCTTCGCGTCCACGCCCAGGCGCAACCGCCCGGCTGACCCGCCCAGCCACTGGAACGCGACCCGCGGCATGGGCACCAGGAACCCGCCGAGGGTCATGCTGGTGCGCGGGTAGATGCGCGTGTCTTTCCTGTCGATCACACCACGCAAGACCACCGTGCCGTCCTCGAACACCGCGGTGGGGCCGCGGGGCTCACCGGCGGGCAGCACCAGCGTGGCTGGCGCGGACTCGATCTTGGCAAACGACGCGCCCCCTTCGGCCAGCCGCAGGGCGTCGACCGTCCAATGCTTCTCGGCGATGCGACACGCAGGACTCTGGGGCTCGCGAACCTCGGCTGGCCCGGCGGGCACGGGGGCCTGGCTCGGCTCGGGGTCGGCGCTGCCCGTCGGCTCGGGGATCTCGATCTTGGTGGGCGCCGGCTGGGCCTTCGGCCCCGGCGGTGGAGGCGCGCAAGCCGCCAGCGCGAGCAAGAGCCACGCCCCCCGGGGCATGGCGGCTCAGTCCACCGCCCGGCCCACGAAGAACCCGTCGGCCCCCTGGGCTTGATAGAGCGGCAAGAGCACCAGGCAGTCGCTCGGGGCGCGGATCTCTCCGCTGCGATCCCGCGCGATGAGCGTGCCGGCGAGCGTGGGGTGAATGGTCGAGAACCCGGGCTCCATCTCGAAGTCGTGATCCGGCGCGATGGCGTGGCGCGACAGCACTTCGATCAGCTTGGGCAGGCTTCCGCGCGCGCGCTCGAGCACCGCGCTCTGTGCGTCGTAGTCGGACAGGTCCGATTTCTGGAACACACCGCTGGCCGCCAGCGCCACCGTGACCGCCGCCACCAGGTGGTCGCGAGCGCTGGCGCTGTCGTGTTGGCCGCCCTCGACGGCGAAGGTGACCGAGCCCCGGCGCCCCAGATAGCTGGTCAGCACGCCGGGCAGCTGGCTCTCGAGCCCGACCATGCAAGGCAAGGCGAAGTGCGACGCGAACGCCCGGTGCTCGGCGGTGGGCCCGACCACGCCGAAGGGCGTGCCCTCGGACGAGGTGGTGTGTAGGTCGAGCACGAACACCGGTCCGCGAGCGCGCGCGATGATGGCGTCGATCGTGTCCGCCAGCTCGACGGTCTCGTACAGCTCGGCTTCGACGGGCTCGTCCGTGGCAGCCGCCACCGCCTGACGCGCCTCGAGCACGCGCTCTTCGGTCCACTGCCGGTTCAGGTCGCGGTCCAGGTAGCGGCGGCGGGCGACCAGCGCTCGCAGGTTCCCGGCCAGCGCGACCACCTCACCGACCAGCGGCGTCTTGTCGTGACGCAGGCGCGACAGCACGATGCGAGCGGCCTCCATCCCCGCGGGCTCGTTACCGTGGAGCCCACCCACGATGACCAGCGTGGGGCCGGGCGCGCCAGAGGTGATGCGGTTGATCTGGCGGGCGGTCACAGGTCGTCCTCCTGGCTCGGACCGAGCAAGCTGCCGGCGTCCACGAAGCTCTTCAGCTCGGGCTCACGAACGGGCAAAAGGCCCAGCTTCTGCTCGATCAGCTTGTGCGCGATCGGCAAGAAATCTTCGGTCGAGACCACGCCCACCAAGCGGTCGTTGTGCACGACCGGCAAGCACCCCACACGATAGCGCTGCATCAGCTTCAGCGCCTCGAGCGTGTCGGTCTCGGGCGTCACGGTCGTGACGTCGCGACGCATCACCTTCGACACCGGAGTGTCCTTGGTGGAGCCACCGGAAGCGAGCAGGCGCAGGAGCGCACGATAGCTGACCAACCCGCGCAGCCGGTGGTCCTTGTCCTCGACCGGGATGTGCCGCAACCGCTCCCAGTCCATCAAGATGGTGACCATCTCGACCGGGTCGTCCTCGTGCACGGTGAACAGATCGGTGGTCATGTACTGATCCACCTTCAGGTAGTTGTGGTGCGAAGCGGCCGCCTCGTCCAAACGAGCCCGCTCCCACTCGTGCCCGGGCCGGCGCGTGAGCTGGCGCTTGACCGTGGCGGCAACCAGCGCGTTGGCCCGCTCGCCGGGGGTGCCCTTGTCCTTGAGCGCGTTCCAGCTCGAGAGCTGCCAGCGCGCTCCGGTGCGCGTGGTCTTCACGCGCTGCTCGATCACCCCCAGGTAGCGCTTGACGTCCCCCGCGTTCACCTTCTGCCGCCGAAGCCCAGCCTCGGCGACCGGCAACAGCTTGTCGAGGATCAGGTGCACCGCGGCGACGTCTTTGCCGCCCAGCCAGCTGAACGTCGCGCCGAGCCCCTCGCGCGCGGCGGTGTAGAAGTTCGCGCCGGCGATGTCGAACTCCATTCGCTTGTCGACCTCGAGCCCCCGCGCCGCGAGCTCTGCCATCAGGCCGAACCAGAAGGCGCCGTTCGCCACCTCGTCCACCACGCTGGGCCCGGCGGGCATCACGCGGTTCTCGATGCGCAGGTGGGCCTTGCCGCCGGCCACGCCGAAACACGGCCGATTCCACCGATAGATGGTGCCGTTGTGCAGCCGCAGCGCCTTCAGCTGGGGGATTTCGCCGCGGTCGAGGACCGCCATCGGGTCTTCGTCGAGGTCCGTGCCGACCAGCGTGCGGAAGCGTGTGATGTCTTCCTGGAAGATCTCGGTGATCGATTGCTTCACCCAGCGCGTACCGAAGCTGACCCGCGCCTCGCTCTCGCGCAGGTGCGAGGTGTGGCTGCGCGTGTCCACCGCCTGCCGGAAGAGCGCGATGCGGGTCTCGGCCCAGAGCCGCCGCCCGAGGAACAGCGGCGAGTTGGCGCTGAGGGCCATCATCGGCCCCGCCAAGAGCTGCGCTACGTTGTAGAGCCGCGCGAACTCGTCGGCGTCGACCTGGAAGTGCACCTGGAAGCTCGAGTTGCACGCCTCGACCATCACCGAGTCGTGCTCGATGATCAGCTCGTCGAGCCCCTTGATCGAGATCTCGAACTTGCCGTCACGCAGCTCGTGCATCACCTTGCTGAGCGCCAGGTAACGCGGGCTCGGCACCATGTTGTCGAGCCCCAGGTCGCTCTTGCGCATGGTCGGCAAGATGCCCATCAAGACCGGCTGCATGCCGATCTCGGCCGCGGCAGCCCGTGCCTTGTCCATCAGCTCGTCGAGCTGCTTTTCCATGCTCGACAGGCCCGCCCCCGAGAACGGCTGCGGGTCGCAGTTGGCCTCGAGCTGGAACATGCCGAGCTCGGTGGTGAAGTGGTCGTCGTTCAGGCGCTTCAGCATCTCGATGGCGCCCGGTGCGGGTGCCCACGCCTGATCGATCAGGAACATCTCTTGCTCGGCGCCGATCCGACGCACGCCCTTCTCGAACAGGCCCTCTTTGAGCATGCGCTCCAGCGCGCGCAGATCGTTCAAGATCGCGTGGGTGAACTCGCGACGGCGCTGCGCGTCGCTCTCGGTGTCCACCGTCTTGTGTGCTCGAGTGTTGGTCGTCATCCTCGGCCCCGCCTCGCTCCCGTCACTTGGTCCACTCCGTCAGGTACTGTGGCAGCATCTTGCGCCAAGTCACCCAGTCGTGGTGCCACTCGCGACCCCAGGGGTCGACGCGGTTCGGGATGCCCATCCGCCCGAGCACGTTCGCCATCGCCCACGACTCGCCGATGTCTTCCGCGCGACCTTCGCCGCAGGGCATCAGGATGAAGCGCGTCCGGAGCACGTCCAGGTGGCGGCCCGCCAGGCCCGGGACGAAGTGGATCGGCGACGAGACGTAGAACTCGTCGGTGAACTCGTCCAGGCGAGCGTCGTAGAACCTACGGATGTCGTAGGTCCCGCTCATGGCGATCGCCTTGGAGAAGAGGTGGGGAAAGCGGCAGACCATCGCCACCGAGTGCAGCGCGCCGATCGAGGCCCCGGCCGCCCACACCTCGATCTCGGGGCTCTTGCAGTCGGTCCGGATGGCCGGCACGACCTCGGTCTTCACGTAGTAGTGAAACTGGTTCTGCATCCACATCTGGTGGCGGGCCGAGACGTGGCGGCCGAGCAGCGCCTGCCCCGCCACGCTGTCGCAGGAATAGACCTTGATCTTGCCCGCGTCGATCAACGGTCGCAAGACGTCGATCATGTGGAAGCGCTCGATCTCTTCGGCGTCGCCCCCGGCGGTGGGGAACAGCAGCACGGGCTGGCCGAAGGTGCCCCAACGCACCAGGGTGACCTCGCGCTGCACACACGGCGAGCGCCAGCGTTCGACGGCCTTCACTTGGCCACCTCGTTCTCGGCGCGCCACTTCTGCACGCGCTGCCAGAACAGCTCGGTGAACTGCTCGACCTCGTGGGCGGGGTAGAGCGCGGCGGTCTTCTTGCGGAACGCCTCTTTCGCCACGGGCGTGCCGAAGAACTCCCAAGCCACCTGGTCGAGGTGCGGCAGGTGCTTCGCACAGAACTCCTCGAACCGCGCGGTCTCGAAGCGTGCCTCGGCGATCTTGGCGTAGGCCCGAAGCTTGTCGCGATAGGGCATGTCGGCCTCGGCGGCGATGGCGTAAAACGGCGCCCAGTCCAGGTTCATGCGGAATTTCCGCTGGGTCACGGCGCAGAACACGCTCCAGCGGATCTTGGCCTTGAGCAGCCAGGGGAAGTGATAGTGCAGCGACGTGACCTGCGAGTCGGGGCACGGGTTGGCGAAGTCGATCGGGTACCAGACGCCGTCTTTGCTCAGCGACTCGCACGAGTTGAAGTCCCAGCCGAAGAAGGCGTTGATCGTCAGGGTGACGTCACGCAGCGTCTTTTGGTCGTCTGCGGACAGGAACTTCGCCTCTGGATCCATGGTGTAGCGATCGTGCAGGGGCACGCTCGGGTCGTAGCGCACGATGTGCGTCTGCGGGCCGAGGCCAATACAACGCACGAAGCGGTCGAAGGGCTCCACGGCCTTTTGCAGGTGCATCACCAGCTTGCCGCTCTCTTCGTAGCGCGCGCGCAGGGTGGCTTCGTCGGGGATGCGACTGACCGCCTTCCACCCGCCGCCGTCGTAGGGCTTCATGAACATCGGGTAGCCGAGGGCCTGCCCGACCTTCCCCAGATCGAACAGCTTGGCGTAGCTCTGGAGCGTGGGCTTCAAATCGGGCAGCGGCTCGTAGCTCTTGGGCGGCACCATCCAGGTGTCTGGGATCGGCATGCCCAAGTGCATCATGGCGCAGTAGGTCGTCTGCTTCTCCATCGACTGCACGGCCCAGGGGTTATTGAGCACGTACAGGCCGTCCATGACGATGGCTTTCTTGATCCACTCGCGACTGGTGTGAAACCAGTGCGTGAGCCGGTCGAGCACCACGTCGTACCGACAGGGCTGGCGCAGGTCGTAGGGCTCGATGGTGACACGATCTACCGCGACGCCGACCTGGTCGCCTTGCCACTCGATGGCGAGGTCGAGCTGCTTGACGATCTCTTCGTAACAAATGGGCCAGCAGATGTCGGCGCCGAGCGAAAGGCCGATGTTGCGGGTGACTTGGGCCATGGGCGGGGGCTTCCCTATCCCTCATCTTCCCCGGGCGAAAGCCACTTTTCCAAGGCGGCCCGAGCGCGCGGGTTTCGGGGGCGCCCGCGCGGGGCCGACTTCCCCATGACGGCGCCGAACGCCGGCGTGGACAATTCCCGCCGCGCCCGCGTGGGGCCGACCCGCGCGTGGGCGGCCCGGAGCTTCACGAGGTCTTTTCCCGCCGCGCCCGCGTGGGGCCAACACACAGGCCCAAAAGGCGCCCATCCGAGCGCAAACCGTGGCGGTCAACGGCCCCACACAGCAATTCTGCTCCCACCGCGAGCACGTCGTGCCTCTGAGCCGAGAGTGACACGCTGACACGCCCGTTCTGCGCGCTCAGTGAGCGCTTCGGCAACTAGAGCGCGCGACGAGTCTCCGAAGATCGGACCCGCGGACAATGCCCGCGCTCTGCCGTACCACTCGCGTGGGTTGGCGGCTCGCGACGCGAGCAGTCTGGCCCTCTCAGCGGCAGTCCGCCGGCACACGGCCGGAAAGTGTTCGATGGGTGAGCGATTCTCGCCTGTCAGGCGGCCGAGAGCGGCGGAGTGTTCGCGCGGACGAGCAAACCCGTGCCATCAGGTGCCCCCACGCGGAGCCCCGGCGCGAGGCCGCGAACAGCCGCAGACGGGGCGGGGCCGCGGCGAGAGGGGTGTCGCGCCGGCGCTGCTCGCGCCGACCGGGCCGACCGGCGCGTTAGCCGGCGATGCAGCGCGAACCCGCAGCGAGGGGGGGGGGGGCGACCCGGCAGGGGGGCGAGCGGCTCACTCGTACACGAACAGAAATGGCCCGGGGAAGAGCCACGAGAGCCCCTCGCGCAGGCGGTCGCGCCAGTTCTCCCAGTTGTGACCGTCGCGGGACTCGACGTAGCGCACGTCCATGCCGGTGGCCTCGAGCACCGGGGCGAGCGAGCGGTTCTCGTAGATCAGCGACTCGTACATGCCGCAGCTGATGAAGATCCGCTCGGACATGGCCACCGGCCGGGCCCGCAGCTGGTTGACGAAGGCGACCACTGGGTCGAAGAGCGGACCGCGGTGGTTGCGATCGCCGATGTCGGTGAACGCGAACGAACCCGACTGAAGCAGCAGCCGACCGAAGAAGCCCGGGCGGCGGAGCGCGGTCGAGAGCGAGGCCACGGCTCCGAAGCTCGCGCCCATCAGGCAGCGGGACTGCGGGCGGCTGTCGATCGGCAGGGCGCGCTCGAGCTGCGGGACCACGTCGTCGGCGATGAAGGCGGCGTGACGCTCGTCGTTCGCGTACTCCACCAGGCGATCGGGCGAGGTGGTCAGCGCCACGATCATGTCGGGGATCTCGAGCCGGTGCATCAGGTTGTCGAGGACCGTGCCCAGCGCCGCGTAGCGCAGATAGTCGTGGCCGTCGTGCACGACCATCAGCGGGTACCGGCGGGTGCGACGGAATCGCGCCGGCAAGTAAATCTCGAGGCGACGGCGGCCGAAGGTCTTGGTGTCGAGCCAGAGCTCGTCGATCTTGCCGGGGCGAGACTCGGGGTCAGGGTGGATCCACGACGGGACCTCGTAGCCCTCGCCGTGGGCGACCGAGTTGGCGCCGAACGGGTCGCGGGCCTTGTGCGGATTGAGCGGATCTTGGACCCACTCGCCGCGGCCCCCGCGCACGACCTCGAGCTTGTACTCGACGCGCGAGCGCGGGGGCAGCTCGAGAGTCAGGTGCCAGACGTCGGTGCCCTCGACGCGGGCGAGCTGTTGCGACGACGGCAGACCGAACACCCAGTGCTTGAGGTGAATCGCCTCGGCCTCGCCCCGGAACACGAAAGTGATGGCCGGACCGTCGACGATCGGGAACGACCGCCCCGCGAAGAAGGCGTCCACGGCCTCTTTGGTGCGCGGGCCCGCCGCCAGCTCGTCGATCGCGCGGGCGCTCATCCCGTCCACCGCTCTTCGATGAAGCCGTCGGCGTCGAGTCGGTGACACAGCGCGTGGCGCACCTGGCCGCCCTCGACGTGGACCCGCGCGCCGGCGTCGAGCGCCACGCAGGTGGCCGGTGAGGTTCGGCGAACGAAGCGCGCGATGCCGGCGGCATCACCGGCGTCGATGCGATGACGAAAGTCGGGCAGCACCACCAGGTCGCGCACCAACCCGAAGCCCCGATCGAGCACCTCGGCGATGCCCGTGCCGTGGGGCGGGAAGTCGTGGAACAGGAAGATGCGCTCGGTCAGCACCATGGCCCCCGCCGCGGCGGCGAACCAGCGCTGGTTCTTGCACAAACCCACCAGGCCGAACAGCTTCATCCGGTTCAAGAGCGAGACCACGTGGCCGCCCATGACCACCACCGCCTCGACGTCGCTCAAGATGGCGGCCAGCTCTCTGCGGTGCCTGGCGATGGCAGGGCGCTCGAACGGGCGCCAGCGGTCGGCGAGCTCGTCGTGCTTGATCTGACAGCGCTCCAGGTGATCGCGATCGAGCTGCTTCAGCGCCTCGACCGACTCGATCTGCTCTTCGGCCAAGAGCTCGGGGTCGACGTGCCGCACCGAGATGGACCGAGCTGCCTCGAACTCGTGGTCGAGTCGGATGCGGTAGAAGTCGTTGACCAGCCGCAGGCGCCCTTGCTTGGCCTTGTGCGCCGCGGAAAACTCTGGGTCCTCGGTGAAGACCTGCTCCGAGCGCGCGTGCAGCGTGAGGTTCACCGCCTTCACACCCAGGGTCTCGATCAGCGCTTGATCGTCCGACTCGCGCTCTTGCCAGCCGGCCGTGACCAGGGCGACGGGCCCCTTCACGTGGGCCACGGCCAGCGCCGCGCCGACGTCGGGCACGGGCTGCTGCGGGCCGAGGAGGACGACGGTGGTCACGCTCAGCTCGCCCACACCTTCACGGTCTGGCCCACGATGTCCAGCATGCGCCGGAGCTCGTCGTAGTTCTCGTGCTTCATCCGCAACCAGGCATTCGCCATGTACCCGGCTTCGACCGGCTGCGTCGGGGTGCCGGGCGGCGGCGTGTGGGCGTCGATGATGTGCGACCCGAACGATTTGCCGACGGCCTCGAGCCCGTCGTACCCGCTGATGCGACCGTCTTGGCTGGGCCTGAGCGCGATGATGCCCGCCGCCAGCCGACGCGAGGCGCGCTGACTCGGCCGACCGTGACAGACGCACGCGGCCCACTCGCGGTAGAGGTCCATGTCGTTGCCCACGTTGTACAGGTCCCAGGCGCGCACGCCCGGCGGGCGGCAGCCGATCTCGGAGAACTTGAGGCCCTTCGGGCCGAAGAACCACTCCATGTGAGTGGCCGAGGTGCGGATGCCGAGCAGCTCGATCACCTTGCGCCCCATCGCTTTGACCTCGTCGTAGCCCGAGGCGCTGTCGATGCGATTGGTGGAGACGAACTGGGGCGAGATCCAGCGCTTGCGCATGGCCTCGAGAACGTTGGGATAGTAGTGCGTGGCAAACTCGTGCACCACGCGCCCGTCGATGGCCAGCGTGTCGTAGAAGCCCTCGTGCCCCTCGATGAACTCTTCGACGGCGACCGAGCGGCCGGGTTGGCCGAGCCCGAACGAGCCGAGCGCCTTGCCCAGATCGGCCAGGCTGTCGGCCCGAATCGCCCCCGAGGCGCCGGCGGCGTCCCGAGGCTTGAGGATCACGGGGAAGCCGACCTGCTCGACGAACTCCCGCACCTCGGCCGCGGTGGACGCGCCGGTCGACGCCGCGCACGGCACCCCACCCTTGCGCAGCACCTCTTTCATCGCCGGCTTGTCGCGGCACAGAAACGCAGTGCGGACGGAGGTGCCCGGGATGCCCGCCGCCTCGCGCACCTTCGCGATGGGCATGATGTGGGCCTCGACCGTGGCCTCGAGCCGGTCGACGTGGGCGCGGGCCTGGATGAAGCGCAGCGCCTTCAGCACGGCGCCCTCGTCGCAGACCGAGCTCACCTCTTCATAGTGCAAGAGCCAGCGCTTCAGATCGTCGTCGAGGGAGCCCTTGCTGCCCTCGCCGATGGCGGTGACGGTCGCGCCGACCTCCGCCAGCGCTCGCACGAAGAGCTTCTGGTTGCCGGGGAAGCGGGGCTCGATGAAGACGACGTGCATGGCGGTTTCTTTCACGAAGGCGGGGGCGCGGGCAAGCACCCGAGCTCACATTCTCAGCAGCCGGTCGTAGAGTCGTTCGTACTTCTCGGCTTGCACGGCCCACGAGAAGTTCTGGGCCATGCCATTGAGCATGATCTTTCGCCACGTGGCCGCGTCACGATAGAGCGCGAGCGCCGTCTCGATGCCCCAGGTGAGCCCCTGAGCGTCGTGTTGCTCGAAGGGGAACCCGGTGCCGCGCCCCGTCTTCGGGTCGAAGAGCTGCACCGTGTCGGCCAGCCCGCCGGTCTTGTGGACGATCGGCACCGTGCCGTAGCGCAGGCTGTAGAGCTGATTCAGCCCGCACGGCTCGTAGCGCGAGGGCATCACGAACATGTCCGCGCCGGCCTCGATCAGGTGGGCGAGCTCGTTGCTGTAGCCCCGATAGAAGCAGACCTGCCGCGGGAAGGTGCGCTGCAGCGCCGAGTACATCTCTTCCAGGTGGTGCTCGCCACTGCCCAGCGCCACGAACTGGAACGCGTGCCGGCGCAAGAGGCGGCCGAGCACGCTGGCCAAGAGGTCGAGCCCCTTCTGCCCGACCATGCGCGACACCGAGCCGAGCACCGGCGTGCCGCGCTGGTAGGGCAGGCCGAGCTTCTCGAGCAACACGGCCTTGTTTCGCTCTTTTCCGGCGAGGTTGGTGTGGCCGTAGGCGTGGGGGATGAACGGGTCGTGCTCGGGGCTCCACTCGTCGTAGTCGACGCCGTTCAAGATGCCGACGATGGTCGAGCTGCGCGTCCGCAAGAAGGGGTCGAGCCCCGCGCCGTGCTCCGGCGACTGGATCTCGCGCGAATAGCTGGGGCTGACGGTGGTGATGCCATCGGCGTAGAGCACGCCGTGCAAGAGGAAGCTCAGGTGCCCCTGCTTCAAATAGTCCTGGTGAAACAGGTGAGGCACGCGACCGAGCCCCGTCTCGGGCAGCAGGTGGGCGGGGATGACGCCCTGGTACTGCAGGTTGTGGATGGTGAGCAGGCTGCGCGCCCGGGACAGCACCGGGTCTCGCGCGTAGCTGGCCTTGAGCGCCAGCGGCACGAGCGCGGTCTGCCAGTCGTGGCAGTGCACGACGTCGGGCGAGAAGCGCAGCTGGCGACACGCCTCGAGCGCCGCGTACGACAGCACCAGGAAGCGCAGGTGCTCGTCGGCGTCGGCGGTGTAGATGCTGGCGCGGGAGAACAGCTCGGGGCTGTAGACGAAGAAGACCTCGAGGTCGGTGCCCGGCTGCAGGGCGCTGGCGATTCCCACCGTGAAGCGACGCGAGCCCAGCTGAATGCGCACCGGGCCGAGGCCGGGTACGGGCCTCAGGCGGTACTTGCGCCGGTCGATCTGCGCGTAGGCCGGCAAGAACACGCGCACGTCGTGGCCGAGGCGGTGCATCTGGCGCGGCAACGCGCCCAGCACGTCTGCGAGCCCCCCCGTCTTGGCGAATGGCGCCACTTCTGGCGCGATGTACAGGAGCCGCACGGGAGCCGCACGATGACACATTGGGCCGGGCGTGTCGCGGGCTTCCGGGGCGCCTGCCCCTGGCGGCCGCCCGCGCTGCGCACCACAATGGCCGCGTGAGCCTTTCGACCGGAGAGATCGTGGGGGGGCGATACCGCATCGACGCGGTGCTCGGGGGTGGCGGGTTCGGGGCGGTGTACCGCGCCACGCAGCTGAACCTGAACCGACCCGTGGCGCTCAAGGTGCTGCACGCCGGGCTGGTGGTGACCGAGGGCGCCCTCGAGCGCTTTCGGCACGAGGCCGAGCTGGCGCAGCAGCTCAAGAGCCCGAACACGGTCCGGGTCTACGACTTTGGCACGACCGACCGCGGCCTTCCGTTCATCGTGTGGGAGTTCCTGGAAGGGCGGCCGCTCGACGCGGTGGTGGCGGCCGAAGGCTCGATGCCCCCGGCCCGCGTGGCGCACGTCACCCGGCAGATCCTCAAAGCGTTGATGGAAGCCCACGCGACCGGGATCGTGCACCGAGACATCAAGCCCGCCAACGTGGTGCTCACCGACTTCCCCGGCGAGCGCGACTTCGTGAAGGTGCTCGACTTCGGCATCGCCAAGGACACCCGCGCGGACAGCACCCCGATGACGATCGGCGCCGCGCCTCTGGGCACGCCGGCTTACATGTCGCCGGAGCAAGTGAGGAACGAGCCCGTGGGCCCGGCCGCCGATCTGTACGCGCTCGGGCTCACGGTGGCCGAGCTCTTGTCGGGTCGGGTCGTGGTGCACGGCCGCTCGCTGGCCGAGGTGTTGTGGGCCCACTCGTCTGCCGAGCCGCTGGCGCTGCCGCCCGAGGTGCTCTCGGGTCCCCTCGGGAGCGTGGTCCAGCGGGCGACGCAGAAGTCGGTCGAACTGCGTTACCGCACCGCGGCCGACATGCTGATGGACCTCGAGCGCGTCGCGGGCTTGTCCGGCCCCAGCGTGCCCGCGTCGGCCATGGCCGCGACGCTCAATGCCCAGGGCTCTCAGCCGCCGCTCACGCCGCTGTCACCGGTCTATCCCCCACCGATTCAGACCGCGAACGGCGTGCAGGTCACGACGCTTTCGCCGCCGTCCGAGCGAGCGGGAGGCAACGTGGCCCTGGCGCTCTTCGCCGGGTTCGTGGTGCTGGGCTTGTTCGTGGTGGTCGCGGCGGGGGGCGCGGTGTTCTTCATGCGGGCCTCGCCGTCCGGCGCCGCCGCCGGCCCGACGCCCGTGAGTGCCCCGGCCGCACCCGCCGGGGGCGAGTCGACGGAGCTCGGCGCCCGCAGCGGCAAGGGGTTCGACGGCATCGGCCCCACCACGATCTCGAAGCGCATCGCGCCGGCGGGTTGGAAGCTGGCGAGCGATCCGATCAAGAACATCGAGGGCACGTTCACCTCGTCCGCGCTGGAGATCAGCCGCGGAACCGACAAGGGAACGATCACGCTCTATCGCTTCGACGACGAGGACGAAGCCAAGAAGTACCTGGCGGTGCTGCGCCAGAAGCGCGGCTCGGCGGTCGAGCTCCAGAGCGCAGCCATCATGGAGGTCTTGATCCCGCAGAACGAGCCGGAAGCCCTGAAGCTCCTCGGGGCGATCAAGGGGCGCTGAACGACCCCGATCGCGGTATGGTTGCGAGATGAATCGGCTCGGGCTTGCAGCGGTGCTCGCGTTCTTCGTGGTCGCATGTGGATCGGACGATGACGCCGGCGGGACGGCCAGCAACGCAGGCGGCAGCAGCGCCGGCGGCGCCGCGTTTGGCGGCGGCGGCAGCGGCGGCGCGATCGGGGGCAGTGGTGGCAGCGTGAACGTGGGGGGCGCGTCTTCCACGACCGAGGTCTGCGATCAAGTCGACAACGACGCCGACGGCGACGTGGACGAGGACTGCCCGTGCACAGCCGGGCAAAAGCAGCAATGCTACGCAGCCGACGCGAAGCCCAGTGAAGGCTGCAAGTGGGGCGAGCAGATCTGCTCCGGACCCGACTGGGGCTCGAGCGCGTGCACCGGCGCCAGCTACCCGCCCAGCGGCGAGACCGCGTGCTGCACCAAGCTCGGCACCACGCCGAAGCACGAGCTGTACGACGCCTTCCTCGCGGCCTATCCGGCTGCGAAGATGCCGAAGGCCGTCGCGGCAATCCAGGCCTTCTCACCGTCGGTGAACGGTCAGGGCATGAAGTGGGCGTCGGTAGTGGTCGGCAACGAGATCGTGGACGCCAGCAACGGCGGCGTGATCACCGCGAACATCGAGAAGGGACGCAAGGTCTCCCACGACGAGGCGGTCAAAGCGATGCCCGCCGGGGCGGTCGTGGTCGCGACGAAAGAGGACCCGGTCACGATCGAAGTGCTGGGGGGCAGTGGCAACTGCAACGGCGTCGGCTGGGGCTGGGGGTCGATTCTCTACAAAGCCACGGACGACTCGGTCAGCGAGATGGTCTACCTGTACGTGGGGTTCTGCTCGAACGGCGACGTCGAGCTGTTTCAATATTCGGAGCAGCCCATGCAGGTGTGCAAGGCGCCGATCGTTCCCCGCTGAGCGCTACTTCCGCAGGCGCGACTTCAGCTCTGCGAGCTCGTCGTCGACCGAGGGGTCCGGCGCCGAGGGCCGGGTGACGGACGCGACGCGCGCTTTCACCGCGGGAGGCTCGGTCTCGATCACGGCGGGAGCGGGGCTGGGGCTTCGCGCGCGGCGCTTGCGCCAGCGGTACCGCCCGTACAGCGCCATGAGGCCGACCAGCCCAGCGAGCAGGAAATACTGCCAGTAGCTGAGCACCAGACCGACGACGCCCAGCACCAAGAGCAGGCCGACCACGGCGAAGGCGATCAGCTTGCGGCGCTTCTTCTGCTGCGCTTCGGCCTCGCGGGCTTCCCGGGCCGCCCGCTCTTCGTCCGTAGAAAGCACGTCCTCGAGGGCGCGGCCGGCGGCGCGCTTGGCGTGAGAGAGCGCGGCCGACGCGCCCAGCTCTTCCGCGGCCTTCTTCAAGTCCGACATGCGCCGCCGGGCAGCATGCGCCGGAGCCCGCTCCGGAGGCAACCGGCCCGGCGCCGTGGTACCCTATGTTGGGCTCGGATCTCGTTCGTACCGGTCCAAGAGAGGTCGAATGCGCGCTTACTTCACGGGGTGGACGCTGGGTCTCGGGGCACTGGTCGCCGTCGCGTGTGGCGGCGAAGAGTTCGCGACCACCGGCACGGGCGGCGCGAGCTCGGGGGGTGCTACGAGCGGGGGTAGCGGCGGCACGACCACCGGCGGCACCGCGGGCTCCGGCGGCAGCGCAGGTGCGGGCGGCAGCGCGGGCTCGGGCGGCAGCGCGGGCTCGGGCGGCAGCGCGGGCTCGGGCGGCGCGGACGGTGGGTGCACCGACGCGGACCAAGACGGCCAGACCACCTGCGCGGGTGACTGCGACGACAACGACCCGAACGTGAAATCGGGCGCGAAAGAGATCTGCGGCGACACCAAGGACAACGACTGCAAGAACGGCGCGGACGATGCGTGCAACGGGCTCGGCGCCTTCGTGTCAGTCAAGACCGGCGACGACACCAACCCCGGCACTCAAGCCAAGCCCGTGAAGACGGTCATGAAGGGGATCGCCAACGCCAACACGATCCGTCAGGGGTTCGGCGCGCCCAACGCCAAGATCGAGGTCTTCATCGCGCAGGGCACGTACAACTCGGAGAAGGTGACCCTCACCGAGGGCATCAGCCTGATTGGCGGGCATCACTGCGAGAGCACCACGAATTGTACCTGGGCCCCCGACCCGACCAAGTACGAGAGCATCATCGAGGCCATCGACTACGAAGGCACGCTGGCGGGGCACACCATCACCCGAAGCACGCGGCTCGAGAAGCTGACGCTCGAGGGCAAAGACGGCAGCCCGCCGGGCGGCACTTTCGGATCGACGGCGCTGATGCTCGATGGCGGGAGCCCGACCGTCGTCAACTGCAAGCTCGACGCGCCCGACGCCTCGGGCGGCTGGCCTCAGGGTCGCTCGGCAGCCATCTTCATCGCCTGGAGCAGCGACTCCCAGGGCCCGCTGATCATGGCCAACACCATCGCCGGCGGGAAGTCGGAGTGGGCGCACGGCATCTTGATGACCAACCGGCCGGGTCAGACCAAGGTCACCCACGCCGAGATCCAGAGCAACGTCGTCGTCGGCGGCACGGGCAACGCGGGCAGCGCGGGCATTGCGTTCGAGAACTCGGGCGCGAACACCAAGATCGTGGGCAACGACATCAGCGCCGGCACGTCCCAGAACGCGTGGGCCTTCGGTATCGGGGGCGCAGGCACGGCGACCATCGACAGAAATCGGATCAACCTGCCGGGCTGGGTCGCCAAGTGCAGTGGCAGCGGGCGCTGCGGCGGCATCGCGTGCGAGAGCTGCACCGGCGCGATCACCAACAACGTGGTGTTCGGGGCGGACGCGCCGAACACCTCGGCGCTGCACCTGGGCGAAGCGGAAAAGGCCGCGGGCAACGTGGTGGTCCACTCGAACTACTTGAACGGCGCCGGCAGCACGTCGGGCACCGCGAAGAGCTCGGCCCTCAGCCTCGAGATCGGGAGCTGCACGAACTGCGGCTTCAAGGGCAAGACCGGGCGCATCCGCGGCAACATCTTGGACATGGGCGTCGCGCAGAACCGCTGCGGCGTGTTCGAGACGGCCCCGAGCGGCAAGCAGATGCACCCCGAGGCCTTCGAGTTCAACTGGTTCGCGCTGATCGGCGCACCCTCCGGCCCGTGTCTCTACTCGCTGTACGACGGCGCGAACACGCAGACCCACGCCACGGCCGCCGCGGTCACCACCGCGCTCACCGCCAAGGGCATCTCGGCCACGGGCAACAAGGACGGCGACCCGATGGTGGACAGCGCCAACAAGTATCACCTGAAGGCCGGCTCGCCCTGCATCGACAAGAGCACCAACAACGAGGCGCCCACCAAGGACATGGACGGGCAAACCCGTCCGATGGGCGGCGGCTTCGACATCGGCCCTGACGAAGCCGGGTGAGTGCTAGCCTCGGGCCATGCAGCCCGTGGAGATGTTCTTCGACTACGCGAGCCCCTGGGCCTACCTCGCCAGCGAGATCCGCGTGCGCCGGTTGCCCGGCGTGCCGGTCACGCTACGGCCGATCTACCTGCGTGGGCTCGAGAGCTTCTCGCAGGGCGTGCCCTACAGCGCGACCAAGCTGGCGTACATCGCGCGCGATCTCTCCCGGTGCACCGAGCACGAGGGCGTGCGCTTCACTCCGCCGCCGGTCTTCCCCATCAACGGGCTGTACGCCCTGCGCGCAGCGCTGCTCGCCGAGCGCGAGGGCTCGCTCGAGGCGTTGCACCCGGCGCTGTTTCGCGCGGCCTGGGCCGACGCCCGGGACATTTCGAGCAAAGGTGTGGTGAGCGACGTCGCGCGCCAGCTCGGGCTCGGGTCGGTGGCCGCTGGCCTGGACGACCCTTGGGTCAAGGCCGAGCTCAAGGCCCGAACCGACGCGGCCGTGGCGCTCGGCATCTTCGGCGTGCCCTCGTTCGTGGTTGGCGGCGAGGTGTTCTGGGGTCACGACCGGATGGACTACGTGCTGCGCGCGGCCTCACAGGCGTAGGAGCTCGCCGAGCCCCAGACGATCCATCCACGGGAACGGCAAGCGCACCTTCGAGTCGATCTGCTCGGTCGACTTCGGCTCGAAGACCACGGTGATGGTCGAGAACATCACCAGCTCGGCGATCAGCTTCAGCTTGCCGCGCAGCCGCTCGAGCTCGATGGTCACGCGCTCGATCTGGCGCTGAACCGCCAGCGACTCTTCGACGGTCTTGGCCTTCTCGAGCAGCTCCTCGAGGCGCTTCTTCACCACCTCGAGGTTCTTCATGCGAATCTGGAGGTCGAAGTAGAGGTCGGTGACGTCTTCGATGCTGACGTTGCGGTGGACCACCTCGCCGAGCTTCGCGAGCTCGTCGAGGGCGGCGTCGAACTTCGCGCTCGGCACCCGCACCGTGATCTGGTTGTCCTCACGCAACACCAGGTAGCCGCCACGCTCTTTGGCCAGCTTCTCGACGGCGTCGATGGCCTTCGGGACCTCTTGCACCCGGACCCGGACGTTGGCGGTGTAGACCAAGAGCTGCGACGCCACCGCGGGCTTCGCGGGCTTGGCGATGGCGGGCTGGCCGCCGGCCGTCGGCAGCGGAGCCTGCTTGGCCGCGGGCTCGGCGCGCGCCTTGTCAGCCCCGAAATTGCCTGGAGCCCCGGACGCGGGCGCGTCGGCCATCGGCGCGCGAGCCGGCGGCGGCGCCGGCGCAGCCATCGGTTCGGCGGGCGCCTCTTCCATGATCGCGACCTCGTCCGAATCGGCGGACGTGGCGTGGGCGCCAGATCTCGCGTACCCGCCCGAGCCGGGCGAGGCGCTCGCTTCCTTGGCGGCGGCGCCGCAGCCGGCAACGACGAAGAGAAGGACGATCAAAAGCCCGACGAGCCCAGCGCGCACCATGACGGCCGGAAGCCTAGCAACAAAAACCCACCCGCCCGAGCCGGGCGCCGCCACTAGGGGGCGAGCACATGAGACGCGTGGTGTTTCTGGCGGTGTTCCTCCTCGGTGGCTGTGGCAGCGCGGGGGGCGGCGGCGGGGCCGGCGCTCCGGATGCGGCTGCCGGGACGACCGGCGGTGGAGCCGGTGGGGGGAGCTCAGGGGGCGGCGGCCCCAGTGGGGGCGGCGGCCTCACTGCGACGGGTGGCGCCGCGGGAGCCGGGGGCTCGGCGGGGGCGCTTCCGCTCGGCGGAGCGACCGGCGCGGGCGGAGCGAGCGGCGCGCTGACGCTCGCGGTCGTGTCGGGCAATCACCAGATGGTCCCCGAGATGTACCCCGCCGGCGAGCCGATGGTGATCGAGGCCCGCGCCGGCGGCGCGCCGGCCCCAGGCGTCACGCTGTCGTGGAAGATCACCGACGGCTGGGCGAGCATCGGCAAGCTCGAGACCATCACGGACGCGAGCGGGCGAAGCGAGAACACTTTCATCGGCAACTACGTCCCGCCGAACGTGTCCTTCACCAAGCAGAAAGTCACGGTCACGGTCGGCGCCGCCGCCGCCGAGCTCGGGATGACGACCTGCGACACGGGCTCCGGCGCGCCGGTCATGCCGCTGGCGGTGCTCGAAGCCCCCGCCATGAAGGACGCGGGCAGCGCGAAGGCGGGCAGCACGCTGCCCGGCGCGGTTCAGGTCCGGGTCGTCAATCAGGCGGGGCCCTACGTGGGCTCGGCCCTGCCCGGGATCGGGGTGCGCATCGACGGGCCGCCCGGCGTTCGCTGCAAGGGTGAGGCCGTGTTGACCGACGACAAGGGCCTCGCGACCTGCAACCTGGAGGTCGGCAACCAGACCGGGTCGCTGTCGTTCAGCGTGAAGGTGGGCGGCGCCGTGACGTACGACGGGGTTCAGGTCGAGGTCACCCCGTGATCAGTTGGGCGGCAGGACCTTGTCGTAAATCTTGAAGTCGTCGAACTGGGCCATGCCGTGGTCCGCGCTGTTGCACTGCAGGTTCCCGACGTAGAGGTACATCGGGTTCGGCGGGCTCTGCGCGGGGAATCCGGCCGATTTCTGCGCGACCTGCACGCCGTCGAGGTAGAGGGTCCCGGTGACTTGGCCGCTGTTCTCGGCCCACGTGAGCGTGACCCGAGTCCAGGTGTCCTTCACGAACGTGAGGGCCGCGGTGCCGACCGATACCACGGGCGTCCCCGCGATGCCGAACACCAGCGCGTTCTCGGGCGCGGCGGTCTTGGTCAGCTGCATGTACGTGTTGGTCAACGCAAACAGTCGGTGCGCCTTGCCGTCGTCTTTCTCGAAGCTCGGACGAACGAAGAAGTCGACGGTCCCGACCTTCGGATTGATGTTCTGATCGGCGCCATACTTGGCGCAGTCGCTGGCTTCGTCGATCACCAATGCTCCGCCGCAGGGGCTAGGCGCGTAGGTGCCCGCGGCATAGCCAGTGCCCCCGCTCTTGATGAAGCTCGGTTTGGTGATCGCCCCGGCGTTGTCCAGGGTGGTGTGAAGCAGGCGCGCGCCCTCGTTGGCCTCGAGCACGCCACACCCCGCCACGGCGCCCCCGGTGCCACCGGCACCACCCGCCGGTGCGCCACCTGCGCCGCCGGACCCACCGCTCGCGCCGCCGGCACCACCGCCGGCACCACCGCCGCCGGAGCCAGCGCCGCCACCTACGCCGCCGCTGCCAGCGCTGCCGCCCGTGCTGGCTGCGCCAGCGCCCGATGCGCCGCCGCTCGATGCGCCGCCGCTCGATGCGCCGCCGCTCGATGCGCCGCCGCTCGATGCGCCGCCCGTCGACGCCCCGCCGCTGCCGCTCGGCTCGCTCGCGAATTCGTCACCCCCGCACGCGACGACCCCACCGAGCACCAGCGCAACGACCCAAGCCTGGAAAGCGTTCATCCTTGGCAGGGTAGCAGGCGAAATTGACACCCGCCGCTCGGGGCGAGATTCTGGGACCATGAAGCGAGCGGTGGTCGGTGCGGGTGTTTGTGTGTTGGGCGCGCTTTTGGCGTGCAAGCAGGAAGCGAAGAAGGAGCCCGCGCCCACGGCGCCGCCCCAAGCCACCGCGGCGCCCACCCCGGTGCCCGCGGCGCCACCGGCCGCGCCGGCCGAGTCCGCGGCGCCCGCCACGGGCACCGAGTCCAAGTCCGGGATCCCGACCAGCGGCACCTCGAAGCCGCCGACGGTGGCGGAGTGGGGCGCGGTCGGAGAGATCACCGTTCGACACAGCACGCCGCTCGGTTGCGAGACCAAGCTGGTGCGCGAGTGGTTGCGGGTGTCGTGTCGCACCAGCGACAGCTCGCCCAATCAGATCCAGAACGTGAAGCTCACGCGGGGCAACGACTCGGGCGGCATCCCGCCGTTCGTCAAGAAGGGCGTGGCCAGCATCGTGACCCAGGTCAAGCCCGGCATCGACGCGGACTGGACCTACGAGTGGAGCAGCTGGGGCAAGCGCGTGCTCACGGTGAAGTGGCCCCACGGCGCGCCAGCGCCGACCTACGAGTTCGATCAGACCGCGCCGAAGTGAGCGTCACCACCAGGGCTCGCGACAGCCGGCGAGCTCTGCGGCCTTGGTGGCACCGGCGCGCTGGTCGGGCGGCAGGCTCGCGAGGGCGAGCGCGACTTTGGGCCACGCCAGCTCGGCCTGGCGGCGCGCGCCGACGGCCGCCTGGGTCTCGCTCTCGAGCTTCGCGTCGTCGCAAGCTTGCACCCCGAAGGCACACCCGATGAGCGTGGCTTCTGCCGCCTCGAAGGCCTTCATGGCCTGCCCGCAGCGCGAGGCGGCCCCGTGGGCCGCGACCGCGAGGCGATCCGCCGCGGCCACGGTGAGCTTCTTCTTGTCGAGCAGCTTGACGCGGCCCGACAGCTCGTCCCGATAGGCCGCGATCGCCTTCGGCAACAGGTCCGCCAGTTCGACCGACCCTGCGGCGGTGACCGCGCCGAGACGCACGCGCCCGTCGGCGTCGACGTCGGCGAGGGGATGGGAGAGCGAGCGGTGGAGCGCCGGGACGAAGCGGTCGCTGGACTGATCGGCGTGGACCGCCTTGCGCTTGGCCGCCCCGAGCGCGGCGAACAACGGCAAGAGCGCGCCGTCCCGGTCACGCAGCGCCTTCTCGAAGGCGCTCGAGTTTCGAACGGCGTCGGCGTGCTTGTCGATGGTCGCGATCAAGAGGCGAAGGCGCTGGGCCAGGGCTTCCGAGTCTGCGCCGAGCTGTGCTTGCTCGAGCGCGTCGGTGAACCCGGGCAGCGCCGCTCGATAGCGCGCCTTCGGCTCGCCCTCGACCCGCAGCGACGGGAAGAGCGCGAGGAAGTCGGCGTCACTCCGATGGTCGATGCGGCCGACCCGCATCACCGGGCCGCTGGGCCCGTCGAAGCGGCGCGCGAGCACGAGCGCCTCGTCGGCGCACGCCGCGCGGAGCCCGAGGTAGGCGTCAATGCTGGTGGCGCGCTTTCCGCAGGTCATCAGCACCGCGCCCTTGCCGTCTTCGAGCGCCAGAGGCACGAGCGCGGGGTCGAGCTTGTCGGCGGCGGCGATCACCAGCGGCTCGACGCGAGGCGTTGCGCCTGCGCGCACGGCCAGCGCGAGGACCGCGGCCGTGGAGCTGAGCGGCCGCGACGGCGACACGCAGCGTTGCTCGTAGACTTCGATCGTCGGGAAGCCGTCCTGGCACGCGAACTGCTGGGCGCACGCGCCGGCCTTCGCGACGTCACCCAAGAGCTCGCCGCAGCCGCGCCCGTCGATCTGCGCGCGCTCGCCGACCTTGCGCTCTACCATCACCTCGAGCATGCGGACGACCAGCGGCGTGCTCCACTCGGCGCACCGGGTGGCCCAGCCCTGGGCAGCCTTCGGGCAGTCGCGCTCGCCCTCGCAGCTCTTACCGAGCAGCCGCTGGGCCTCGGCCTCGCAGGGCGCTGGCACTTGGGCGGCCCGCTTCGAGAGCAGGTCGGCCTGGGCTTCGACGCTCGGAGCGAGCGCGGGCGTCCGGGCCTTGCACAGCCGGAGCCAGTCTTTGGAGAGAGATGCAGCGTGCGAGCAGAGCGCGCCCTTGCAGCCCGCTTCGGCGCTCAGCACCTCTACCAACTGGCGGCACTCGGCAACCCGTCCGCCCTTGACGCCTTCCGTGGCGTACAGCCACTCGGCGCTGGCCGGTTCGGCGCCGTCGGCAGCGGGCTTGCGCGGCGCCGGCTCGGCCGCCGGAGTCGGCGCGACGCACGCCGTCGCCGCCACGCTGATGAGCACGATCGCCTTCATGACTGGTCACCCCCCTCGAGGCGCCCGAATTTCTACGGCCGTTTGCTCCCGGACCGCAAGGGGTGCGGCTTTCACGAGACACCCGCGGCGCCGGGATCTATAGACCCGGCCCGTGGCACGCCCCTACATCGTCGGAGTGGCCGGAGGCACCGGTTCCGGCAAGACCACGGTCGCCCGCGCCCTGGCCGCGGCCATGCCCGAGGGCACGGCGACGCTCCTCGAGCACGATAGCTATTACCGCGACCGGCGCGACATTTCGTACGAAGAGCGGTGCGAGCTGAACTTCGACCACCCCGACTCCCTCGAGACCGAGCTGTTGGTCGAGCACCTCGAGGCCCTCCGACGGGGAGAGGCGGTCGACGTGCCGATCTACGATTTCTCGACGCACCGCCGCAAAGACGAGCGCCAGCGGGTCGAGCCCGCGCCCGTGATCGCCGTCGAGGGCATCTTGGTGTTCACCGACGCTCGACTGCGCGACGTGTTCGACCTGAAGGTGTTCGTGGACACCGACGCGGACATCCGGGTGTTTCGCCGGATCCGCCGTGACCTGGAGCAGCGCGGCCGCACCTTCCAGTCGATTCGCGACCAGTACTATAGGACCGTGCGCCCCATGCACCTGATGTTCGTCGAGCCCAGCAAGCGCTGGGCCGACGTGATCGTGCCCGAAGGCGGCAAGAACAGCGTCGCCATCGAGCTCTTGGTGAGCAAGCTACAGAGCGTAGTCAGAGGCTGATCAGAGCGGCGCGGGCTCGCACGCCTGCTGGGTGCAGAAACCGCCCGGCTCGGTGCAGATGCCGCAGCTCGCGTTGCAGCAGACCTGGCCTGCGCCGCACGTCTTCGCCCCGCAGGGGTCGCCGAGCTGGCAGCCGCAGCCGCACTCGTCGGAGAACGCGGTGCCCTCGGCGCAAAAGAACCTGATCGTCATGCACGCGGTCGCGTCCTTCGAGACCCACGTCCTGCTCGGGTCGGCGTAGTTGCACTTCGCGGGCTTGCTCCGCCGACAGATGCCCCCGCAGTCCGCGCCGCCCTTCTTGGGGTCGCAAGAGTCGGTCGGGTCGTCGACGCACTTGTAGCCGGCGGGGCACGGGATCCCGGCGATGCCGCCGCAGAACTGGCTGGCCTCGCCCTCGTTCTGGCCGATCGGCTCATCGGACTCTGGCCCGCCGGTCGCCGCCGAACAAGCCACCGCGCACAGCGCGACCCAAGCAAACACGAACGCCTTCTTCATCCCGTCCTCCCAATGCGGCCCCGGGTTCGGGGCCGGCAGCGGCGCTCTTTTGCTCATACCGCCGCGCTCGTCAAGCCCCGGGCTTGCGGAGCAGGGGGGCCGGCTCCACGTAACCCCGGGATGATTACCAGGCTGACTTGGGCCGCGCTTTCGGCTTTGGCCCTCGGGTGCGGCTCGAACGACGACGCCGGCGGCAGCAGTGGCCCCGAGGCGCCAGTGCTGGAAACAGTGATGCCGATGGCGCCGGCGGGCCTGCACGTGAGCTGGAAGAACGTGACCAGCGACTGCGACAGCGTCGAGGGCGAGCGCATGTCGGCCTCCGCGGCGTGGAAGGTGGCGTTCACCGTCCCGGGCTCGGTGGACAACGAGCACGATGGCACCGCGACCGAGAAGGTGGCCCACAGCTATCGACTGCGCTGCAAGCGAGGCGACCAGTATTCGAGCTACTCGAACGAAGTCAGCGGGACGCCCGAGTGATGCGACGGGGCGGCGCGGTGCTGGTCGCGGCGGCCGCCCTGGGCTGCGCCGATGGCGAAGAGCGACAGCCGGAGCGGCGGCCGACCTGGGACGACCTCGCGCTCACACCGGCCCTGGATCTGGATCCGGCGCCAAGCTCGGTGCTGATCGGGCTCGAGGCACGCCCTACCGCGAAACGATACCCCGGCACGCGAGGCGCGACGGAGGTCTGGTCCTACGACGGGACCGTGCCCGGGCCGCTGATCGAGGCCAAGGTCGGCGATGCGGTGACCGTCCGCGTGACCAACTCGCTGCCTGAGCCGACCACGGTGCACTGGCACGGCATGCGCTTGCCCAACGCGATGGACGGCGTCCCGCACATCCAAGGGCCAATCGAGCCGGGGCAGAGCTTCGAGTACGCCTTCACACCGAAAGACGCCGGTCTGTTCTGGTTCCACCCTCACCTCCGCAGCGACGTGCAGGTCGAGAAGGGGCTCTACGGCGCGCTGGTGGTGCGCGGCGCCGACGAACCGACCAGCGATCACGAAGCGATCTTGGTGCTCGACGACGTGCGCGTGAACGCCGACGGCAGCTTGCCCGAGTACCTGGACGACCAGCAGCTGATGCTCGGGCGTCACGGCAACACGCTGCTCATCAACGGACAGCACCGACCGGAGCTCGCGCTGCGCCGCGGGTCGCTCGAGCGCTGGCGCCTGGTCAACGCCGCCAACGGCAGGTTCTTCAACCTGCGCCTGGCGGGGCACTCGCTGCGCATCATCGGCACCGACGGCGGGCTCTTGCCGAAACCCCGGGACGTCGACCAGCTACTGATCGCGCCCGGCGAACGCTACGACGTGATGTTCATCGCGAGCGGGGAGGCGGGCGAGTCCCTCACGCTCTGGAACGACCCCTACGAGCGCGGCCACGGCTCCGGAGACGACGAGCCGATGGTGCTGGCAACGGTCAGGCTAAAGTCCGCTGCGGCGCTCGAGGGGCGAGAGCTGCCGATCGCTTTCCCCCAGATCGAAGCCTTGCCGGCGGGCGGCGGAGACCTCCCGGTCGAGCTCGACGAGGCGTTTCAGGGCGGTGACCTGGTGTTCACCATCAACGGCAAGACCTGGCCCGACGTGCCGCCGCTGATGATCGCGAAGGGCGGCGTGAAGACGCTGGTCGTCTCGAACGTGAGCGACATGGACCACCCGTTCCACCTGCATGGGTTCTTTTTTCAGGTGCAGGGCCACCCGCTGGCTTGGAAGGACACGGTCATCGCCCGCGCGCAGTCGACGATGAGCTTGGTCGCCCGCTACGACGAGCCGGGTCACTGGATGTACCACTGTCACGTCCTGGAACATGCCGAGCACGGCATGATGGGCGAGATCCACGTCGAGTAGCCCGTGGCACCACGTGCGCCCCGGGGCCGGCGTTGCAGGCGCGCGCGTCGGATGCTAGTTGGGCGCCCGCTTCGCGCCCTGGGGCAGGGCGCAACGAGGTCGAGCCATGAAGAAGACTACCGCGCTGTCGCTGGTGATCCTGGGCTGTGTGCTGGCGATGGCCTGCGCCGAGAGTGACACCGAGGCCACTTCTGCCAAGTGTGGGGACGGCCTCTTGGCCACCTCCGAAGCGTGCGACGGAACGAACCTGGGGCCCCGCACGTGCCAGACCGAGGGCTTCGCCAGCGGCACGCTCTCGTGCTCGAGCGCATGCCTGGTCGACACGTCGAATTGCTGCAACGACCAGTGCATGAAGGTGGGCGACACCACCTGCGAGGGCAACGTGCTGCGCACCTGCATGCAGGTGGCCGGCGGGTGCCGCACCTGGGTCGAGAGCGAGAACTGCGCGACCACCGGGAAGACCTGCGCCAGCGCCGGCGGCAGCGCCAGCTGCAAGAGCTCGACCTGTCAGGACTCGTGCACCGCCCTCAACCTGACGCAGTGCAACGGCACTGCCATCGAGCTTTGCACCACCGGCCCCGAAGGCTGCAAGCTGTGGGCAAAGACCAGCGACTGCGCCGACAAGAGCGAGACCTGCGAGGACCAGAGCGGCACGGCGCAGTGCTCTGGCACCTGCGTGGACGGGTGCAAGACCGGCGATCTGGAGTGCAACGGCAACGTGCTCCGCGAGTGCGTGAAGCTCTCGAACGGCTGCCTGGGCTACGCCACCAAGACCGACTGCGCGCAGTCGGGCGGGACCTGCTCGACCTCGGGCGGCACCGCCGCCTGCCAGTCGGGCTGCCCCACCAAGTGCAGCAAAGCCGGGCTTCAGACCTGCACCAACAACTCGGTGCACACCTGCACCAAGGGCACGAACGGCTGTCTGGACTGGGTCAAGAGCCAGGACTGCGGCAGCCTGCTTTGCAAGTTCGGGGCGGGCGGCACCGCGAAGTGCGAGGGCGTGTGCGCGAACCCCTGCCCCACCCTGGGCGCCAAGCAGTGCAACGCCAACGTGGTCGAAGAGTGCAAGGCCACCACCGGCGGCTGCCAAGAGTGGAAGATCACCACCACCTGCCCGCTGGGGCAGGCCTGCGAAGGCACCGGCGGCACCTTCAGCTGCAAGGCGGCCACGCCCACCGGCGAGGACTGCGGCCACGTGATCGTGGTGCAGAAGGGCCCGAACACCATCAACTGGACCGCGACCAAGAACGACTACCTCTCGACCACGCCGTCGTGCTCGTGGTCCGACGTCGACGGCCCGGACGTGGTGCTGGTCTATCAGCCGACCTTCACCGGCACCGTCGACTACACCTTCGAGAAGCCGGTCGACACGCGCTGGGTCGCGGCGGTGGGCAGCGGGGTCTGCGGCAGCCTGGCGAGTCAGCTCTCGTGCTCGTCGGAATACAGCGATCCGTCGATGGGGGACAGCTTCCCGGTCACTGCCGGCACCACGTATTTCTTCTACGTGGCAGACACCACCAGCGGCACCGCCCCGCTCTCGAAGCCACTGAAGCTGCAGCTCACCGAGATCGACTGCAGCACGTTCAGCGCAGGAGCGGTGAGCATGATCCCGGCGAACGGCGGCACCAGCTCGTCGCTGAAGCCCAAGCTGCAGGTCACCTTCGGCACCGCGGTGGACACCACTGCGGGCACCGTGAAGCTGACCGGCAACAAAGGAACGAACGTCAGCTACAACCTCGCGACCGCGAGCGAGGTCACGTTCTCGACCGACGACAAGACCATGACCATCACGCCGGCCAGCGCTTTCCCCCCGGGTGAGGTGGTGACGGTGAGCTGGACCGGCGTGAACGACGCCAAGTGCAAGAAGCCGATCGCCGCCGCGACCTGGTCGTTCACGGTGATCACGCCGCCATGCGCGCCGGGCACCGCCGGCATGGTCGGCAAGACCGTGACCAAGGTCGCGACCGGCACCGCGTCGAGCTACCCGACGGTGTACTACGTGACCGCCGATCCGAGCCCGACCGGCAGCGTGTACTTCGGCGGGGCGACCGAGCTCTGGCGCGTCGCCAAGACCGGCGGCACGGCGACCGAGATCACGACCACGGCGGGGCTCACGTCCACGCACCTGGGGTACGACATGGTGGTGAGCGGCCAGGACCTGTTCACCATCGAGTCGAAGTCGTCGGGCACCACCGGCTTCGTGTGGCGGTTCTCGAAGGACGGCGGAGCGACCTTCGGGCTGACCGACTTCGCCACGTTCCCCACGCCCCCCGTGGACAGCTTCGACTCCGGGAACCTCTACAAGGGGCGCATCTACCTGCTCACCAACGCGTGGTCGACCTCGGACCCGACCCAGATCTGGTCGGTGGACGCCACCGCAGCGACCCCGCCCGCCACCGCGAAGCTGGAGGCCACCTTGCAGAACGAGGCCGACTGCATGGGCATCGCGGTCGACGACAAGAACTTCTACCTGGCCTGCGGCACCGGTGACCGTGTGATCCGCGTGGACCGAAGCACCAGCGCGGTGACGCTGCTCAGCAACACCCTCGACCTCTCGACGTCGCAGAACACCTTGCACGCCAAGGACACGAACAGCGACGGCACCGCCGACTTCCTCTACTTCAAGGGCGGCGACCAGACGGTGTACTTCACCTGCAACCCGGCCGGCGCCACGCCCTACAGCGACGTGCTGGCGTCGTACGGAACCAGCTCGGGCAACTACGGCTTGGGCTTCGACGCGACGGGCAACAAGCTCTACGCCTGGGACGACGACAACTACGAGTTCGCCATCATCCAGTGAGGCCCGGCGACCTCAGCGCGCCGCGCGCTCGATGAGGCCGGCGGGGTTCGACCAGTAGACGTGGGTGGCATCGAGCGCAATGCCGCCCGGGGTCGCGTTCTGGTTCAGCGAGAGCGTCCCCTGGCTGAGCGGCTTTCCCACCACCTTGTTGTTGGTGATGGCGTAGATCCCCGTCGCGTCGACTCGGAAATCGACCAGGCCGGTGAGGCCTGAGAGGGCATCCGCGTCACCCGCCCCCCCATAGTTGAAGGTCTTCACGGTGGTCGCGGTCATCGCGTAGATCTTGTTGCCGATCATCGCCGCGCGCGTGTAGGTGTCGTTCGCGTCGATCAACCCCGCCGACCCGCCCGGCAGCGGCAAGTAGTCGAGGGACCCGAGCGCAATCGCCAGGACGGAGCCGTTCGAACCCAGGCCGGAGATCACGTAGCTTCCCGGGTAAGTGAAGGCGATCTCCCCGCTGGTCGAGCCGGTCTTGAACATTCCGATGGCGCTCTTCGTGCCTTTGCACGCGTAGTACACCGCGGTCTTGTCGCTGGCGAGGGGTGCGTCCGGGAACGGCGCAGCGCACCCGGTCTTGTCGAGCAGCACCGTCTCGCTGGCATCCGCCAGTGCGTAGCGAATCAGCTGGCGGTTCTCGTTGATCGTGGCCACGAACACGTGGCTCGAGGTGACCACGATGTCTCCGACGAACCCGACGCTGCCGATCTTGGCCCAGGGCGAGAGCGGAGCCGAGATGCCAGCCTTCGGCGCGCGAAAGAGGTACTCGACCCCGCCGGCGGCCAGCGCGAAGTACACGTGGGTCGCGTCGACGGCCATGCTCGATGGCTTGTGCGGGGCGCAGTTGAGGAAGCCCGTGCTGTTGGCAAGCATGCACACCGGCGCGCCACCCGTGCCGCCGCTGCCGCCGGTCGC
>JACPVJ010000045.1 GCA_016191785.1 Myxococcales bacterium
ACCGACGCCGCCGCTGCCCGCGGTCGCACCCGCTGCGCCGCTGCCCGCGAGCCCGCCGCCGCCCGCGGTCCCGCCGCTGCCACCGCCTGCCATGCCACCGCCGCCGCTCGCGCCACCGCCGCCGCCCGCGCTGGTCTCGTCGCCGCCGTCGCCGCCGCACCCCCACGCCAGGGCTGCCAGGACCAGGAGCCAGATGCGCATGCTGGGAGCCAAGCACGGAGCGTGCCGCGAGTCGTGCGCAAACGTGAGCTCGGCGAGGAACCTGAGCGGCTCGACCCTAGCGCGCGTCGCCCCGACCCGTCGCGCCCAGGAACATCCGCATGCGCTCCAGCTCTTCGTCCAGCGCGCGGGCAAAAGCGCGGCCGACCGGCGCCCGCCCGCGCACGAAGCCGAGACGGCTCGCGAGCGTTTGATCGGCCATCGTGAAGTTTCCCCAGCCGATCACCTCGTCGCACCACAGCAGCGGCAGCGCGTAGTAACCCAGCTTGCGCTTCTTCACCGGGGTGTAGGCCTCGAAGCGGTAGGCCCAGCCCCAGAACGCTTCGAAGCGCCGTCGATCCCAGACCACCGGATCGAAGGGCGCGACGAAGCGCACGCGCTCGAAGTCGAACGACCTCGCCGCCGAGTAGACGTCTTCACCTGTCGGCCAGTACCAGTCCACGCCATCGACCTCCGCGTGCCCGAGGGTTGCGCGCGCACGGGAGAGCGCCGCGGGCAGCTCGGTCGCGAGCTCAGGGGCCGCGTAGCGCAGCCGACTCGCGAGCTGGCCGAGCGTCGGCTTGGGCACCGGTGCGTAGAGCGTCACCGCGAGCTCGAGCAGCGCGTCGGCGCGCTCGGGGTTGCTGCGTTGGCTCTCGGTCGGCGCGCGGCGTGCATAGACGCGGACCCCGCCTTCGCGGCGCGCGACCCGCAAGAGCCCGCGGAAGTGCAGCGCGTCCAGGAGCCAGGTGGTGGCGTTCGAGGACCCACCCCAGTAGTTCTTCACGGTGCCGAGGGCGAGCTCTTCGTCCACCTCGCGCGGGTTCACCGTGCCGCGCTGCTCGACGAGCTCGAGGATGCGGGTCACCCGCCGTCGCGTCGCGCGGTCCCACTCGTGCCGCGGCGTGCGCGGGTGCATCAGCTCGAGGTGCCGACGCGGAAGGAAGCCGTAGTTGACGAAGTGGTCTTCTTCGAGCGCGAGCCGCGGGTAGCGCCGCTCGAGATCGCCGGCGCGGTAGCCTTCGACCCGTTGGGCCAGTGTGAGGTCCTGGGCACGAGCCGGGGCCCGAATCGGATCGGCCTGCACGAACCCGAGGCGGTCGATCGCCCGGGCGAGGGAGGGCTGCGAGACGAGGCTCCGCGCCAGGGCGTACCGTCGGAGATCGCGCAACGTCACAGGTTGCATCTTCCGCCCCAGTAGAGATCGAACGTGGTGTATTTACGAGAGAGGAAGACGCGAACGAAAGGGAGCAACCAGATGGCAAAAGTCACGGGGATTGGCGGGGTGTTCTTCAAGGCAAAGGGCGACCGCGACGCGCTCGTGGCCTGGTACCAGAAACACCTTGGCATCTCCCTCGAGGCGTTCGGCGGAGGGGTGCTGAGGTGGACCGACGGCGCCGGCCCCGACGGCGGGCTGACCGTGTGGCACGTCGCGGCGCGCGACAGCCAATGGTTCAGCCCCAGCGAGGCGCCGTTCATGATCAACTACCGGGTCGACGATCTGGACGGCCTCGTCGCAGAGCTGCGGCGCGCGGGGGTCGAGCTGCTCCAAGGCCCGGAGTCCGAAGACAACGGCAAGTTCGCGTGGGTCCTCGATCCGGACGGCAACAAGGTCGAGCTTTGGGAACCGAAGTGACGGACGCTTCTCGAGGTCGCCGTCACTTCTTGAGATACGGGTTCTTCTCGAAGTCGACGCCGGCCGAAGGCGGCGCCGTGGACGCTGCCGCGGCGGGCTTGGGCTCACGTGGCGGCGCTGCCTCTGCCGTCGAGGACGCGGGCGGCTTCGACGACCGCGCCGGCCGCGGTGCTTCCCCTCGGGGTGACGGAGTGCTGCTCGCGACCGGGCTGCTCGCGGGCGCGGTGGCCGGCTCGGCGGTGACCGCCGGCGCGCTCGGCTCGACCGGGGGCGCGCTGCGGGTCGCCGACGGCGTGTCCGTCGGACGCGACGCGCTCGCGCCCTGAATCAATTGAGCGCCGCCGAACGCCAGCGCCGCCCCGACCGCGAGCGCCACCGGCGCGAGCACCCAGAGCCACGGCTTTCGGGAGCGCGCGGGGGGGCTCGGCGCCTCAGCCGACGAGGCCGGTGGGGGCTCTGCGGCCGCCGGCAGGGGCGGCGGAACCGAGGCCGGCGCCGGTACGACGACGCGCAACGCCGAGTGGGAGGTTCGCGACGAGCGCTGGGCGGCCGCGCGGATGGCGTCGCGCCGCGCGGACAGCTCGGCACCGCAGACGCTCCGCACCCACTCGGCGATTTCGGCGCGGCTACCGGGGGCGCTGCACAGAGCGCGCAGGGCCTCGGCCATCTCGTGCGCAGACGCGAAGCGCTGCTCGCGATCACGGTGGAGCGCGCGCAGGCAGATGGCGTCGTAGACCTCGGGCGGCCGACATCCGATCGAGCTGGGCGGCGGCACGGGCATGTTCAGGACGTTGTGCACGGTGGCGCCGTCGGTCTCACCGCGGAACAGCCGGCTGCCCGTGAGGGCGGTCCAGAGCACCGCACCGGCGGCGAAGATGTCCGCCCGGTGGTCGACCTCTTCGTCGTCGCTGACGAGCTGCTCCGGGGCCATGTACGCGAACTTCCCCTTCCACTGACCGGGACGCGTCGAGGTGACTCGGGCTTCGGCCTTGGCGATCCCGAAGTCGATCAAGCGGGCCGTGCCGTCGGTTCCCACCAAGACGTTCTGCGGGCTGACGTCACGGTGCACCAGGCGCAGCGAGTTGCCCTCGTCGTCTTCGAGCACGTGCGCCGCGTGCAGGCCCTCGAGCGCGTCGATCAAGATGGGGACGATCAGCGGCGCCGGACGCTCGCGGGTCCGGGCCAAGAGCGCCGACAGCGAGCACCCCTCGACGTATTCCATCGCGACGAAGGGCACGCCGTGATCGGTGCCCAGATCGACCACCGGCACCACGTTGTGATGGTGCAGCCGCGCGGCGAGCCGAGCCTCGTCACCGAGCATCTCGATGAACGCCTGATCGGCTGCCAGGTGCGGGTGCATGGCCTTGACCGCGAACAGGCGCTGAAACCCCGCCTCACCGGCGCGGCACGCCAGGTAGACCGTGCCCATCCCACCGCGGGCGATCTCGCCGATGATCTCGTAGGCGCCGAGGCGGGGCGGCGGCGGGCGCTCGCCGGCGGACACGGGCGCCGCGTCGCTCATCAGAAGCTCCCGGCGAGGGTCGCGGTGCCTGCGCCGGGCCCCGCCCCGAAGCCGAGCGTGGGCGGACGGGCGCGCGCGCGGTTCGAGCGGCCGCCGAAGTCGGTGAACAGCGCCAAGAGCGTGGTGATCGCGGCTGCACCCCCGGTCGCCCCGATCAGCACGTTGGTGCGGCGCTCGAGCCCCTGTCCGTCTTCGTACCCCTCGGGCGTGCGATGCTTGTCGTACTCGTCTCGAGCCGACAGTGTGTCGAGGCCCGACCAGACGGTGACCGCGCCCAGACCGACGGTGACCGTGGCGGCGACGCCGAAGTACCAGGGTGACAGACCCTGCGTTGCCGGGGCGTCGCGCCGCGCGTCCGAGCTCGGTGGCGGCGCGACCGAGGCAGGCTTCGCGGGCTCGGCGGCGGCCGGCGCCCGGAACACCAGCGATTGACGTGCGCCGGCTTCGACGGCCAGCGTGCGGCTCGGAGACTTGCGCGTCCCGAACACCGCAACGACCTGGCGCTCGCCCGCGTCCACATACACGACGTGCTCGGCCTTGGGCGACGCGGTCACCACGCCGCCGTCGATCACGAGCTGGCACGGCTCGGGGCGACAGGTGACCTGCACGCGCCCCAGCTTGGAGCGGGCCGCTTCGAGCACGGTCGCCGCCAGCTTCTTCGAGTCGGCGTCCTCCGGGTAGCGCGCCTCGAGCTCTTCGGCCTTGGTGGCGGCGGCTCCGAGCTCGCCGGCCGCCTTGTGGGCCGACACTGCGGCGCGGAGGGCCTGCGGCGTGGGCGACAGGCTGTCGGCCAGCTCGAACAGCTCGGCGGCCTTGGCGTACTCGCCCGCCAGCGCTGCCTTCTGGGCCTGCGCGTAGGCGTTGGCCGCCGCAGCGACGTCGTCGGCGGCGTGGCCAAGGGCGGGAGCGAGGAGCAGCGCCACCGCGGCGGAAGCGGCGAGACCGAGCCTAGCCATCGGTCCCCCCTTCGGCGAACACGCAGGGCCCACCGACCTTGGGATCGGGGCACACGCACCCGTGTTTCGGCGCCAGCGGGTGCTTGGGCGAAGGGCAGTCCACCGGATCTTTCACCGGCTCGACGTCGGCCGCCGTGGCGGTCGCCTGGCGCGCCTCGAACGCGATGCCGATCGAAAGGGAGTCGCACGGCGTGCCGGGAAGCTTGTCACTGGTCGAGCTCAGCGTGTCTTGATTCGTGTTCAAGTACCCGACCACGTTGTCGTAGGCCGCGCACATGTTCTTGCAGTACCCGAGCTCGCGGAACGCGCTCAAGATCTCGGTCGGCAGCACGACGCCCGAGATGCTTCCGCCCGCGAGGCTCCACGTCCCGTCGAGCTGCTTCGCGAGCTTGCCCAAGAGCACGGCGCGGTGCAGCTGAAGGCGGAACCCCGGCACGTGCGCCCGCTCGCCGTCGAGCCAGTACTCCGTTCCGGCGGGGAGCTGAGCCACCAGGTAGCCGTCTCGGACGAACGCCGCTGGGTCGGCGTACTTGCTGTTCGGGACCTCGACGCCGGCATCCGGAGCCGCGAACGAGACCGAGCGTTGAGCGACCTTCCAGTGCGCGGTGTGAAGCCAGGGCGCTTGCTTGTACCAATCGCTCGGGACCGTGCCGTTCAGTCCCGAGGTGCAGGTCCAGTTCTGCATCGTCTGCAGCCCCGTCGAGGTGTAGACATCCAGCCGAACGGCGGCGTCGTTCGGCTTCCCGTTGTAGTCGGACACCTTGAAGATCACGGCCAGCTCGCCCCGGTGCATGGCGCAGTTCCAGTTGGGCTCGGTCACCCCGAACAGCGGCCCGACCTGGGGTGACAGCGCCGCGACGGGGAGCAGCTTGCCGATCTGGTTGTCCCGGCACTGCTTGCCGTCGAAGGGGACCAAGAGCGAGTTCTTGCAGGCGTGCTCGGCGACCAGCCCCCCGTCCACCGAGCACGTCGGCGAGTTGGTGCAGCTCTCGTCCATGTCGAACCCGATCTCGGTCCACGCGTCCTTGTCGGCCGACAGCGCGTCGTCGTCCTTCGCGCTCCCGAAGCGCATGCGAGAGGTCGCCAGGTAGATCGGCCCGACCGAGTCGCCCGGATCCGAGGCCTTGGGGCGATCGCTGGCCTTGGGCACGCCGGCGCTCTCACAGCCGTCGGGGGTGGTATGGGGCCACCACGGACCGCCGGGACCCGCGTCACCCCCGACGCCGCCGGTACCGCCTCCGGCCCCTCCGGTGCCGCCGCCGCTCGACCCCCCGCTGCCGCTCGTGCCACCGCTACCGGCCTGCCCGCCGCTCGCCACGTCCACCGAAGCGTCGCCGGCAGCTCCACCCGCCGCCGACGCGTCGACCGCGTCCGGCGGCTCGAACACACTGCACGCTGCGAACGTGGCCAACACGCCGCCGCTGATCGAGCGCGCCAGATTCCTCGTGAACGCCAAGGTGACCCTCAATGCAGCTCGCCCCCCAGGGGCGGCGGAAGTCTAGCCGAGAGACACCTTCGAGGCGAAGGGCGTGCATCGGGCTCCACGGCCCGCCGTCCGGGGCCGTTTTCGGGTAAGGAAGCCGGTCGCGGTGCACCCGAGGGCCGTGCCGGGGCGCGCCGGGTTGGCCCGAGCGCCCGCGGGGGGAGGAAGCGCGGTCGCGCCCGGTATACCGTCGAGAGATGGCCAGACGATCGGCTTGGCTCTTCATTTCGTTGAGCGCGGCGCTGGCTCAAGCCTGCTCGAGCGGTTCCGGAAACTCGTCCGGAACCGGCTACACGCCGAACCCTGCGCTCTGCCAGGCTACCTGTTCGAGCGCCGCAAAAGCGGGCTGCAACACTGGGTCACCCACCGAGTGCGAAGCCGACTGCGAGAAGACTCGCGAGCAGTACTCCGAGTGCCTGGCCGAGACGGACGCCCTGTTCAGCTGCGGCACCGCGAGCGGCTACGTCTGCGGGCCGGGGGGGACGAGCTTCAACGGCTGCGAGGCCGAGACGAAGAGCCTCTCGCTCTGCGGTGCTTGCATCCCGACCGGGAGCAACGGGCTCTGCACCATCTGTTCGAAGAAGGCCTGCTGCGCCCAGTACAAGGCCTTCGGGCAGGCGCCGGATCTCGCGAGCTACACGAGCTGCGTCGGAAACTGCTCCACCCTCGACTGCCTGACCGCGTGCGAGAACGCCAGCCCCGTCGCCGGCAAGGCGTTCAAGGACGTGGACGCCTGCCGCACGAGCGCGTGCCCCTCGGCGTGTGACGGTCAGCCGAGCAACCTCGCGTCCGACCCCGTGGGCCGGCTGTGTGCCGCGCAGAAGAGCGCCGGCTGTCCCCAGCCCGACTGCGAGTCCACCTACTCGCAGATCAAGTCGGAATCGAACGGGTGCGGGCCCGAGATGTACGCGGCCATCGAGTGCGCGGGAAGCAAGCCCGTGACCTGCAAGAACGGCACGCCGGTGCTCGATGAGGCCTGCCTCCAGGGGTACATGGACTGCATCGGCGTCGGCGGTGGTGGTGGTCAGGGCGGCGGCGGGGGCGCGGTCGTCGTCGGCGGAGCCGGCGGCGCGACCAGCGGTGGAGGCAGCGGTGGCGCAATGGTCGGCGGCAGCGGCGGTGCGATCGTCGGCGGGAGCGGTGGGGCCGACGGCGGCTGAGCGCCAGCTCGCGAGGTGGCGTTACTTGCACACGCTGCCCTGACAGGTCTTGTTCCCCACGCACACGGTGCCGCAGGTGCCGCAGTTGTTCTTGTCGGTCGCGGTGTCGATGCAGACGGTTCCGCTGCCGGGGCACAGCTTGGTGCCCGTCTTGCAGACGCACTGCCGGAGCGAGCACGTCTTGTCGGCGGCGCACGAGACGCCGCAGCCGCTGCAGTTGGTGTTGGTGCCCAGGCTGGTACACACGCCGCTGCACTCCGCCTGCCCGCTCGCGCACTTGCACGTGCCCGCGTAGCACTGCTTGCCGCCCACGCACACGGTGCCGCAGGCGCCACAGTTCGACTCGTCGGTCCACGAGTCCACGCACGCTGCGTTGCACACGATGTTGCCCGGCGAGCCACCCGGAGCGCAGGCGCACTTGCCGTTCTCGCACTTCATGCCGGTGCCGCAGGCTTTGCCGCACCCGCCGCAGTGGTTGTCGTTCCAGAGGGTGCCGGTGCACTGGCCGCTGGTGCACTCGGCCTCGCCCGGACCACACGCGCACTTGCCGGCCAAGCACGAGCCCGCACAGCAGCCGAAGCCCTTCGGGCAGGTATCCCCCAGCATGCCGCAGCACGAGTCGCCGTCGCACTTGCCGCTGCAGCAGTCCTTCGCGTTGCTCCACGTGCAGACGGAGCCCGCGGACAGGCAGCTCGAGCCCCCGCCGCTGCCTCCGCCGCCGGTGGCCGCGCCGTTGCCTCCGCCACCGCTCGCCGCACCGCTTCCGCCCGAGCCGCCGCTGGCTCCGCCCCCGCCGGTGCCGGCGACCGCACCCGCGCCGGCGGAGCCGCCGTCTGCGTTGCCACCCGTCGCGCCGCTGCCTCCGCCGCCGGTCGCCCCGCCGTTGCCGGCGCTGGCGCCCGTGCCGCCGCCGCCCCCGCTCGCCGCGGCATCGGCGTCGAACGAAGTCGAGCCGTCGCTCGAGCAGCCCAGGCTGCACACCAACGCCACCCCGACCATGAGCGCTGACGGTCTCGTCATCGTCCACCTTCCGGTCCTACGAGCGTAGCACCTGCGGGCCGCGGCGCCCTTGGCCATTGTTCACGGCCCACCATCGAGGGCCGCGCGCTGCGGCTCCACCAGCACGAGGGTCGCGCGCTCCGGAGAGACGGCCAGGACCACGGCGCGGCCGTGGGCGAAGATCGCGCGCCGCAGGTGCTGCACCGGGGTCGGAGCGGGCTCGGGCTGTTCTTCACGCACGTGAAACACCCGCTGGGCGGTGCCGTCCGGCGCGTACCAGGTGCCATCGCCCAGGAGCGCGGCGCCCGTCTCTGGGTCGATGGCGATGGGGAAGTCGTTCTCTTCAGGCACGCTGACTAGGCCCGTTGGGAGCGAGGCGGGATCGACCCGAGCCTTCCAAGTCGATGTCCCCCGTTCGGCGTCAGACATGCGGAGCTCGCCACGGGTGTTCCACGCGATTCGTGTCGTCGTGGCGTCGAAGCGAGGGAAGTCGCCCCTATCGACCGCGGACTTGCGCGCGTCTCTGTCGAGACCAGGGGTCGGGACCGGGTAGCGGGCGACGACCCGCCGAAGGTCACGACCGAGCGCCACGGCTTGGAAGTCGCTGAGCTCGCCCGAAACCGTCCACACCTTCGAACCCACCACGCGCACGTCGGCGAGTGGAGTCGCGAACCCGACACACAACGCCAGCTTACGCCCGAGCTTCGTCCGTCCAATCACCTTGCCGCTCGGGGCGTCAAACGTCACGACGTGATGTGTGCTCGCCGCGCAGTACGAAAGTGCGAGGGTCTCGCCGGAACCGTGCAGGGCGAGCCGCCGCGCATCGGCGACGGTCGGGGCGTCGATCACGACGTGATGCTTCTTCGAGAAGTCCTGGCCGAGGAGCCAGAGCTCAATGGGGGATGGGTCTTCGTAGCCCGTCGTCGCGTAGGCGAACCCAGCACCGGTGCGCGAGAGCGCGTGAGTGTTGCCGACCTGGAGTCGATCCCCTGGCTCGAACCGATGGGTCGCCTCGCGAACCGGGTGCCCTCGCGAAGGATCCCACTCGACGAGACTGAACTCGCCGTCGCCGGACTTGGCGAAGACCAAGGTGCCGCGAGGGAATTCGCTGGAGGGCGCGGCGCCGGCGACGACGTCGACTGCGCGAAACGGAAGCAGGAAAACCCTGGCACGGCTCGACGTCGGCTCGATGCGGACGTGGGCCGCGGCGTTCCCGCTCGATGCGGCAGGCAGGGCGCTGCTCGCCGGTGGTGGCGCGAGGGACGAGGTGGAGGCTGAGCTCGATGGGACCGGCGCCAGCGGCTGCTCGCGGCAAGAGCACCCCGGCAGCGTCAGCAAGAGGCCGGCTGCGAGGGCAACCGGGTGCGAGAGCGTCTTCGCGCGAGACATCACACGCCGAATAGTCCCACGATGGTGTGGCCGTAGGCGCCTTTCTTCGACTCCGTGAACGCGCCGCCGCGCAGTCCGTCGAAGTAGCCCCAGGTCTTCGTGCTCTCGTTGAACAGCCAAACCTCGCGCGAGACTCCCCCGAGCGGGGCTTTGCCGCCAGCTCCCCAAGAAGAGTCCACCTCGAAGAGGTGAACCGGGCCGCCGCGCATGAATTGTGCCGGCACCGGCGGGCGCCCCGGAAGAGACGGCGTCGCGGAGCCCGCTGGTAGCGAGCGATGGGAGTACACCGCAACCTTGTGCCCCGGATCTCCACCGAGCACGATCAAGTCTCCAGGGCTCGCCGCGCGAAGGTCCTTGCTCTTGTTGGGCGCGGGAACACCCTCTTCTAGCCCCAACTTACGAGGGGCCCCTCGTGCTGCCGCATGCGCTTGGTATGAGAAACCGGAACAATCCAGGCCGACGCCGAAGTCGAACATCAACTGACGGACCCGATCGCGTGGACTGGCTCCCGAACGCCCGGCCAGGTGCCCGCCGTCGATCAGAGCCTGCGTCACTCGCTGGATCTCCTTGGGCGTTCCCTTGCCGTTGGCGATCACGGTAAGGCGTGGGCCGAGCTCGCGGACGACCTCGGCCGGGAGCGCCTTCTTCAACGCCGCCGTCGCTCGTTCGGTCGTCGGCCCGTACCCGCCCTGCATTCTGAACGCTGGCGTGACGCGAATCTCCTGCCCATCGACGCGGTAGCTCGCGTTCGCCTCGGAGAGGAACGAGTCCAGGCGCTTCTGCGCGGCCTCGCGCAAGTCCGGGGATTGCGCAGCAGCGGTCTGCTCAGCTCGGAGCTTCCGCGCCTGCGCTCGTGCCTGGTCACGCGCAGCGAGCAGGGCCTGCGTGCCCTTCGACATCTCTTGCACCCGGGCCGCGGGGCGCTGGGCCTCCCGATCCCCAGTCGGAATCGTATCGGTGGGAACCTGGTTGGCACGGGAACGGTGGGCGATGGAAGCGACTGACATCTTGCGTTTCGTTCGGCTCACCGCGGGTCTGAGTTGCGTGGATTCGTTGCCCAACGCCAGCACGTCGGACGGGCAGCCTCGCCTTTACCGCAGCCACTCTCGCGGCGATGCGCCGAAAAAGTCCCCGAGCGCGAGCCCGCCGGAGCCGACGACGAGCGTCCGCGCTGCAGGAAAGCGCCGCCTGAACGCGGCGAGCCCGCTCGTGGTCCGCGGGCGACCGCTCTTCACCTCGATGGCCCACGCCTGCCTGCCCTGTTGCACGACGTAGTCGACCTCGTCGTTCCCATCGCGCCAGTACCAGAGCTCGAAAGCGTGCTGTCGCGCCGCCGCCAAGAGCTGCGCGCCGACGGCGTTCTCGACCAGCCGGCCCCAGCGCTCGGGGCGCTCCCGGGCCCGGCGGAAGCCCTCCGCCGCGGCCGCCGTCACGAAGGCGTTGCTCCAGAACACCAGCTTCGGCGGAGAAGCTCGGAGACGCGCCCGCTCCGGAGACCAGCGTTGCAGGCCGGTCACCACGAAGCTCGCGTCGAGGAGATCGAGGTAATGAGCCAGAGTGACGACGTTGCCCGCGTCTTGGAGCTGGCCGAGCAACTTGGTGAGGCTCACGACCTCGGCCGGCGCTGCGGTCGCCGCCATCAGCAGCCGGCGCAGGAGCGCCGGCTTGGCGACCTGCGCAAGCTGGAGCACGTCGCGCGTGACCACGGGTTCCATCAGCGCCGCGCGCACGTAGTCCGCCCACCGGGCGTGGGACTTGATCAGCGGCGCCGCGCTCGGATAGCCGCCGAAGTAGAGCCAGCGGTCCAGGTCCCAGCGGAACGCGCGCCGACACTCGGACGCGCTCCAGTGCGGCACGAAGTGCGTCTCGAAGCGCCCGGCCAGGCTCTCGGAGGCGCCCCGGGTCACGGCGAGCGCAGCCGAGCCCAGCACCACGACGCGCAGCGGCCGACGGTGGCGCCGGTCGTCGTCCAGCTCTGCCTTCACGACCTCGCTCCAGCGAGGGACCTTCTGGATTTCGTCGAGCACGAGCAGCGCGGACCCTCGGTGCTTCCGGGACTGCTCCCGCGCGACGGCCCACTGCGCCTGGATCCAATGCGCATCCGGTGGCGCAGGCAGATCGGCCGTCGCGTAGTGAGCCCCCCCGCTCCAGCCGTCGAGCACCTGCTCGAGGGCCGTGGTCTTGCCCACCTGTCGCGGGCCGATCACGACCTGCAGCAGGTTGGGGCTCGCCCGCAGCCGCTTCCTCAGCTCCCCCACCACGGCGCGCTCGATCCGGGCCATCTCGTGGGTCGAGGGTAGCTCAGCCGACTGAGTAAATCTACTCAGTGCACTGAGTAGATGGAGTGGTCGCCCGATGGCCGCTGCATGGGTCCGGATGCTGGCGAGACGCGCTGTCTCCTCGGCGAACCGCAGGTGAGACGGGCAGGGCTTCACGCCGTCCACGGTGGGCGGTTCGAAACAGGTCGTGAGCCGGTAGCACAGGGGCGTGCGACGCGACAACGGCGTCGCAGGAGCGCAACTGCGCTCGCGTCACTCCGCCACGCCCGCTCAGCGCGGCCAGGCGCTCAAGCTCCCCAGGTCGTGCACCGTGAACCCGCTCGCGCGAAGCGACGCCGCCGCGACGCGGGAGCGCGCGCCCACGGCGCAGTAGGTGACCACCGGCTTCGACTTGTCCAGCTCGCCTGCTCGCGCGGCGACTTCGTCGACCGGGATGTTCTTCGCGCCCGGCGCGTGGCCCTCTGCGAACTCCGACGGACTCCGTACGTCGAGCAGCGTAGCGCCCTCCGCGACCAACTGCTTCGCGCGGGTGCCGTCCACGCGCCCGCCGGTCTGGGCGCTCGCGCCGGGGGTCATGTCCGCAGCCTCGCAAGCCAGGAGCGCCGGCATGGAGAGGAGCCCACACAAGAAGAGAACGCGCATGGGGCCGATCTCTGAAGCCGGAACATCGCACCGTCAACGTCGGATCTCGTCGTGGCCGAGACACCGGCACACGGCACGCGTATCCTGGCTCGAGGTGACGCTCGCTCGCTCGCTGCTCGGGACCGGTTTCGCAGCTCTGCTCGCGGGCGCCTGTGCGCCCGGCAAGTCTCGCGCGCCAGAGGCTCCGAGCGCCGCTGCACCGTCGGAGCTGTTCGTGTTCGCCGAGGGGCCCTGCCCCAAGCTGTCGGTGCAAGCCGCCGGGACGCGCCGCTTCCTGGTCTACGGAGATCACGGCCGCGTGCTCGCGGGCTGGCTCCCGGGCGACCGTCTGGCGACTGCCGAGTCGCTGGTCGAGCTGCGCGGTGGGCGCGCGTTCCGTCGCGCATCGCTGCTCGATGGCCTGCCCACCGACGCGCGCGGCTACGTGCAAGGAGAGCTCGAGCTCGGCGGCACGGCGGAGGAGCCGTGGCTCGTGCGCACCACCGTCCGCTACAGCGTCGTGAAGCGCGGGCCCCTCTTCGAGCGCACGCCCGTGGGTTACCGCTTCGAGCGGGGCTGGCGCCCCACCGACGAGCCGGTGACCATCCCACGGAGCGCGCGCGACCTGCCGGAGTTTCCGGATCGCGAGCTCTGCAGCGAAGACCTCGCGTTCGTCCCCCTGACCTGGACCGCAACGCCGGAGGGCGGTCTGGTGGTCGCGGGCCGCTGCGACGACGAGGGGCCGGCGAACTACGGCGTGACCAACCTGGTTGTAGCGCACGGCGCGCCCGGGGCGAAGCGCTGGCGCGCGACGCTCGTGCCCGGGGGTGAGACCCTGTCGGGCATCGTCAACCTGAGCCTGGCGGCAGCCAGCGAGCGTGAGATCTACGTCACGGCGTACGAGCCCTTCAAGGAGCCCAGCGAGCGCAAGGCCTACGTTGCGCGCTTCGACGGCAAGACCTGGGCTCGCGACGAGCGTCCGATCTCCGACGGGTTGATGTCGGTCGCGACGGACGGGAAGGGCACGGTCTGGCTCGCGGGCGGCCGAGCGCTGTACCGCTCCACGGGCGAGGTGCTGGAGAAGGTGTCGCTGCCCCAGGTCGAGCGCGCCGCTCGTGCCGGCCCGGTGCACGTCCACACCGTGCACTACCTGGGCGGCGAGCTCTGGGTCGAGGCGAGCTACCAGGTGAAGCTCCCCGGGCAGCGCGGCTCGCACTGGGCCAGCGCGCTCTTCTCCACGCGCCGCCCCGATCGGCCGCTCTACTGCGACGCCCGCGAGAACGCGGACGCGGCGCTCCACGAGGCCGAGCCATGAGGGCGCGCTGGCTCGTGGCAGCGTGGCTCGCTTCGAGCTCCGCGCTCGCACTCCCGCCGCGCTACGCGGTTTGCCACGAAGAGCGACGCGCCGAGCCGCCGCCGAGGGCCGCGGCGCGCGCGCGGGATGCCGACGACTGGGTGCCCCTCGCGCGCCGTCGCGCGCCGCGACTGGAGCTGGCACGGCTCGAGGTCTTCGACGTGCCGAGGGTCGACCCGATGCCGTCGCGACGCTCGCCCGGGCCGAGACCCGCGCCCCGGCCCGACGAGCCGCCGGTCGTGGCGCTCGAGAGCAGGAACACCTTCTATTGCATCGGCGTGCCGCGCGGCACGCCGGGCATCCTGCGCACCATCGGCGCCGCACCGGGCACTCGCTTCTACGGTCACCCGCACACGGAGTCGTGGCGCCAGGAGAATATGCGCGCGGCCGGCGACCTGAACGTGCAGAAGGCCATCCCGCTCCTGTACCGTGAGCTCGACCGGCCGCTGCCCAAGGAGGCCGAGCCCTGGGAGCACGGCGAGGCGCGACGCAGCAAGCACGCGGCGGCCATGGCCCTGGCGGACCTCGGTGACAGGGCGGCGGCGCCGCGCGTGCTCGCGCTGCTGCGCGCGCTCGAGCGCGACGGCTTCAACCTGTGGCGCGACACGCTCGACGCCCTGCCGCGCCTCGACCCGGCCCTGGCGCAGAAGTACGCCCTCGAGCTGGTCGAGCGCGGCCTGGCCAAGCCCGAGCTCCACCAGCAGAACCCGACGTTGTACCGCGACCTCTTGCCGCTCGTGACGACGGGCACGCCCGACGCCTTGGCGCTCTTGCGGCGCGCGTCGAGCACGATCACCAAGGACAGCGTCGCGCTCCCCCACGGCTCCGACGGCTGCCGGGTGCTGGCCGCGCGCGTTCGCCTGGGTGACCTGGATCTCGCGCGGGAGCTCCGCGGTGAGCTGAGCACCGCGTCCATCGTCACGCAGCGAGGCGTCGAGTGCTACAGCGAGCTCATGCCGGTGCTCTACCCGGGCAAGGACGCTTCCGAGCTCGTCGTCTGGATGCACCGGCACCGCTACGAGGAGCTGCTCGAGTGGCTCGTCGCCACGCGCGGCGTGCAGGATCCGGCGAAGGCGCGCCTACGCGCCTGGCTCGAGAAGCGCTCGAAGGACCCGGACGTGGCCGGCGACCGGACCCGCAACGACTACCTGCCAGAGAAGCGCGCGATGCACCTCTCTGCGCTCGCCGCCCTCGGCGACGCCACCGCGAAGAAGCTGCTCGACGTCTGGGTCGCCGACCCGAAGGACGACGGCACCGCGCCCTGGGTCGCCGCGCACTACCTGCTGAAGCTGGACCTGCCGGGCGCCGCCGATCTCGCGGCCAAGCGGCTGCGCATCGCGCGCTCGCAGCACATGAGCCGCTATTCGCGCGATGCTTGGCCCCGGTTCGGTCACCACGTGGTGACCGAGCACGGGCGCATCGTCCGAGCCCTCGCCGCCCGCGGCGACGAGCGCTGGGTGCTCGGCTTGCTCGACCGCGAAGGCTTCACGCGCGAGCTCTCGATCCACCTGCTCTCCAAGCAGCGACCCGCCGCCGCCTGTCAGCTGGTGGGCGAGGCAGCGCGCGGCGCCACCGACGACGCGGTGGACGACGCATTCTGGGCGCTCAGCATGCTGGGAGAGGGCTGCCGCGAGACGATGCGGAAGCTCGTCGCCGACGCATCGCAGCCCGACCACGTGCGCGGCATGGCCAACGAGCACCTCGCCATGCTGCGCGACGGGAGCGTGAGGGAGAACCTGATCGGCGAAAGACGCTTCTACGCCTCGCTCGGTCGCGCGAAGATCATCTTCCGGGCGCCGGAGTGAACGTCCCCGCCGCAGCGGACGCGTCGCGCGGTCGCGGTCACGATCACGCCCCCTGCCGGGGGCGCGCATCCCTTGACACTCCAAAGTGACCATTTCATAGTGGTCACATGAAGAAGGTGGCGGCCGCGAAGTTCAAGGCGACGTGTCTCAGTCTGATGGAGCGCGTGGCCGAAACCGGCGAGCCATTGGAGGTGACGAAGCGGGGCAAGTCGCTGGTTGTCCTCGTTCCCGCCTCCGAGCGGACGTCTCGGCCGATCTTCGGAGCTGCGCGGGACTCGATCCTCTATCTCGCACCCGATCAGGACCTGTTTTCGACCGGAGCCGTTTGGGATGCCGAGCGCTGAAGCGCTGGTGCTCGACACCCACGTCTGGCTCGACATTGCGTTCGGTCGAGGAAGGGTGCTGCCCCGTGTGATGCGCAGGTTGGAACGCGCCGCCGCCGGCGGTGTGCTGTACGTCGCCGCGATCACGCCGTGGGAAGTGGCGATGCTCGCGCACGCAGGCAAGCTGAGAGTGGCCGGGCCGGTGCTCCCGTGGCTCGTTGCAGCTCTTCAGGCAACCCGAACGGCTGTCGCGTCGCTCGAGCCCGCAGTCGCCGTAGACGCGGTCGAGCTGCCAGGCTGGGAACACCGCGATCCGGCAGATCGCCTCATCGTCGCGACGGCTCGTCACCTGAACGGAACGCTCATCACGCGCGATGCTGCCATCCTCGAGTACGCCGCGCTCGCGAGGGCCGTCCGCGCGATCGAGCCGAGCTGAGAGCCTCTGTCGGCGGCCGGCCTGGCCCGCCCAATGCTCCCCGCGGCAAGCCACCCGGTTGAGCTGGTGAAGGCGTACCAGTCAGCCCCCACGGAGGCTGCACTCGGTCGACAGTGGTTTCGCCGTCACCCCCTCCGCCCGCTCCCCTTGCGCGTGACCGACGCGAGCGACGTCTTCGGGCTCACGCTCAGCGCGGCCGAGTCGTCCTCACCACGCGCGAGTCGTGTCGAGCCGGCAAACGCGATCATCGCCGCGTTTGTCGGTGCACGCGCGGAACGGCGGCACCACCAGGCGCAAGCCGGAATTCTCTGCCGCGGTCATCGCGCGCTCGCGGAGCTCGCGGTTGGCGGCCACGCCGCCGGCGATGACTGCGTATCCTGCTCAACCTGGGCACGCGTTCCGACGACTTCCGTTCGAGGGACCGCCCGGTGCGCTGAGTCGGCGCCGGTCAGGAAGGCGACACATCGAAGGGCGAGATCCGGAACGCCGCTCCTCGCGATTCGACCGTTCGCTCGAGCAGGGTGAGTCAGCGCTCACACTCGGCGGCCGGGAATACGCTCCTGCCGCGCTGTGGCCGAGGAGGGCCCGAGCTCTCATGAGAAGTTCGCCTCCAAGCCCTGGACCGTCCACGGCTTCGACCCCAGCGCTGAGCCGCTGGAGACGACAACCACCCCGAGCGAGCAAATCCAGCGGGTTTTTGGGCGGCACAGCGATGGGGCGGACGTGGACCGCTCGCTGCGCTGGGCGGAGGATCCCGCTTCTTCGCGCACGCCCAGATTTTTCCGCCTGGAACTTCTCCCGCGATCGGTTGTCCTGGCGGCCATGCGATCCGTCCGTCTCTTCTTCGCCATCGCGCTCGGCGGGGTCTGGGCCTTCCAGGCGCCGGCCCTGCTCTTCAAGCTCGGCGTGCTGCACGGGGACGAAGCGCCGTACGTCGCGCTGGCCGGCCTCGGCGGGTTTTCGCCCCTCGTCGCCGCGCTGATCGCGGCGAAGGTCGAAGGTCCCGGCAAGGCGCGCGCGCTCTTCGCGGCGTTCCGGATGCGGGCGGGCGACGCGGGATGGTACCTCGCCGCGCTGGCGGCCTTCCCCGCGATCCACGTCGCCGGCGAGGCGACGTACCGCGCGCTCGGCGGCTCGTCCCCCGGCGCGTGGCTCTATCTACCGACGACCGCGCAGCACGTGACCGCGATGATCCTCATCCCGTTCGTCGAGGAGATCGGCTGGCGCGGCTTCGCGATGCCCCGCCTCACCGAACGCTACGGCGTGCTCCGCGCGAGCGCCGTCGTCGGCGTCGCGTGGGCAGGTTGGCATGCGGTCATGTTCGTGTTGCAGGGTTTCTCGCCCCTCGTCTTCGCAGCCTCGATGGCAATGATCTTCGCGGGGAGCTTCGTCTTCGGATGGCTCTTCCTCCGATCGCGCGGGAGCCTGTGGGTCGCGGTGCTCGCACACCTCGGCGTGCATATCGACAACCCGACGCGCGCGCTCGAGCAGAGCGTCACGCCGTACCTGGTGTTCGTCGCGGCTTCGATCGTCGCGTGGGCCGTGGCGGCGGTGGCGATGAGGGGGCGTTCGGCAGCGGGATGACGAGAGAGCCCGGCCGCCGAAACGTACTCGGAGTGGCTCGATTCATTCTTCGCGAGGGATGTGCAGGAGCTCTTCCGCGTCGAGACGCGCGGCGCCTTCCTGCGCATGGTCTTGTGGGAGCACTGCACGTCGAGCGTTCGGGTCCCCAGGGCAGCCGTGTGGGCCAAACTGAGCTGCGCTGCCGAGTCCAGCATCCGACGCCAGAGCGCATCGACCAATTGAAGTCGCCCTTCGGCGACGTCGGACTCGAAGTCCGAGAGTGCCTGCCGCGCCGTGTGGGCGTCGATGATCCCTCGATGAACTGCCAGCTCGATGGAATTGACGACTTCGGCGCGCCCAAACCGCGTCAGCGGCAATGCCCCGCCAACGCGCCGTCTCCACGCGCAAAAGCGGGCGGATCTATCATCGTGAAGGTAGACGCTTCGAAGGGCGCTGGGGTCGACGTAGCATCGATCAGCGCTCGCCACGAGTGACCTCGTCGAGCTCTTTGCTCGCTCGCGCGGAGAGCGGCTTGGGCATCCGGCGGCGGAGCCTCGCGTAGTAGTCGACCTTGCCGTTACGCCAGGCTCCGTGCTCTTCGAACATCGTCAGCAGGATCACCGGACGTCCGCGGTTGGTGATGACCAGCTCCCCTTCCTGCTCGAGGAGCTGCCGAATACGCGGGAAGCGCGTGCGAAGCTCGCGAATCGTGGCCCCGCGCTCGCCCTACCCCCTCCGCCCGCTCCCCTTGCGCGTGACCGACGCGAGCGATGTCTTCGGGCTCACGCTCAGCGTGTCCGAGTCGTCTTCACCACGCGCGAGCCGTGTCGAGCCAGCGAACGCGATCATCGCGGC
>JACPVJ010000018.1 GCA_016191785.1 Myxococcales bacterium
CAGGATTGGTCGCGGTGTTGTAGTTGCACTTGCCGCCGGGGCAGAGGAAACCCGAGCCCTTGAAGTAGCTGGTGACGAAGCCGACCCGCAGCGAGCCCGGCGCGCCGGACCCGGCATACGAGGTGTGGAGCAGTCCGGTCGCGGCGTTGAGGTTGTTCTGGATCATCAGCGACGTGTGTCGCCACTGACGCTCGGTCTCGGGATCCATCTCCGCGGCCGCGGGCGCTTGGGCTTCGCCACCGGCCTGCGCTCCACCGCCGAGTGACCAGCTGGCGTTACCACTGGCTCCCGCAGCGTTGGGGTCACCTGCCGGTGCTCCCCCGGGCGGTGCTCCCCAACCGGGGCCTGCCGCGGGTGCGCCGGGTGCGGGCGCGCCGGGTGCGGGCGCGCCGGGTGCGGGTGCGCCGGGTCCGCCGGGTGCGGGCGCGCCGGGCGCGGCACCGGGCGGAGGTGCCGGCGGCAACGGCGGCTCTTGCGCGAAGGCGGCGGAAGCCAAGGTGAGCGAGCCAAGTAGGGAGAGAGAGGCAAGACCGGAGCTTTTCATGATCCCTCGTTCAGAAGCCGCGTGGCCGAGCGAGCCCGTTTGCTCGCGTCGAGCCACGGCCGGCCCGCGTTTTATCACCCTTTGTGACGCGGTCGAAATGCGCGATTTCGTTCGGCTCGTCCGGGCCAGTCGAGGGTTTGTCCAGGGGCTTTCCGCCCCCAACGCCGGCGCCGTGGGATTTCCCTTGGGAATCTAGCTAGTTGGATATGAGGCCCAACGCGGGATAACCTCTCGGCTCCGTGAGCGATGTGTTGATCGGCGTGCAGGGGCTGGAGAAGGTCTTCCGGCAGGGTTTTCTGCGCCGACGCGTGCACGCGGTGAAGGGCGTCAGCTTCGAGGTCCGGAAGGGCGACATCTTCGGCTTCCTCGGTCCGAACGGTGCCGGCAAGACCACCACCATCAAGATGCTCACGGGCCTGATCGCGCCGACGGCCGGCACCGCGACCGTCTTCGGGCATCCGATCCCGAGCGCGAAGGCGATGCAGCGGGTCGGGTTCATGCCCGAAAACCCGTACGTGTATCCCTATCTCACGCCCCTCGAGTTCGTCGAGATGTGTGGGCGACTCTCGGGGCTCAGCGGGAAGAAGGTCCGGGACCGCTCGCGGGCGGTGCTCGAACAAGTCGGCATTTGGTACGCCGCCGATCGACCGGTGCGTCGGCTCTCGAAGGGCATGCTGCAGCGCACCGGGCTCGCCGCGGCGCTGGTGGCGGATCCCGAGCTGCTCATCCTGGACGAGCCGATGAGCGGCCTCGACCCCGTGGGTAGAAAAGAGGTGCGCGATCTGATCTTCGAAGAGCGCAAGGCCGGCCGCACCATCTTCTTTTCGACACACATCTTGAGCGACGTCGAGACGCTCTGTGATCACGTGACCATCCTGCGGCAAGGCAACGTGGTCGTGAGCGGGCGCTTGGCGGAGCTCTTGAAGAGCGACGTGAAGCGCACCGACGTGGTCTTGCTGGGCGCAGACGCCGACTTCGAGGCGAAGGCCGCCGAGCTCGGACACCGCGCGCGCCGCGCCGCCGACCGACTCATCGTGGAGATCGAAGGGCAGGCGCAGGTCGCGCCCTTCTTGCGCGGGGCGCTGGACGCGGGCGTGACGGTGGTCGAGGTCGCCCCCCGGCACGAGACCCTCGAGGACCTGTTCGTCCGCGAGGCAATCGACGAAAAGAGCGGCGAGAGCCGGGTCGCGGGATGAAGCCCGGCGCGTCCTGGCGTAGGCTTGGGACGATGCGCGCGATCTGGATGACGGCTTCGGCGCTCGCTCTGGCCAGCGGGTGCCTGGTACTCGGGGAAGAGGACGACGGCGGCGGCGCCGGCGGCAGCACCAGCGGAGGCGGAAGCGGCGGCGCTCTCGGTGACGGCAGCTGGCCCGACGGAGCGGGTGGCGGCGGAGCACCGAGCGGAGGCGGAGCGCCGAGCGGCGGCGGCGGAGCGCCGAGCGGTGGCGGCGGCACGCCGAGTGGCGGCGGCGGCACGCCGAGCGGCGGCGGTGGCACGCCGAGCGGCGGCGGTGGCACGGCGAGCGGCGGCGGTGGGGGCACCGGTGGCGGGACCAGCACCAGCTGGACGCTGTACGCGTACAACTGGGCGAGCGGGACCTGGTCGGCGCCCTCCGCGCTCGATCTGGCGTGGAGCGGGGCGAACGCGCCGCCCAGCGCGGGCATCGCCGCGGTGACCCAGCTCGAGCACTTCGATCGCTTGCTGGTGTTCACGGAAGCCGGGCAGCTGCACGTGCGCGCCGGCGGAGTCTGGCAGGCGCCCGGCGCCACCGCGAGCAAGTTCTCGGCGCTCGCGGGCGTCTCACTCGGGTCGGTGTACCACGTGGCCTCGCCGCCCGGGCAGTCGCTCAGCGAGTCGCTGACGTTCGTCGCGAATCCGAAGGCATACATCTACGAGTATGCCGCCAACGACGCGGTCAAGTTCGACAGCCAGGTCACGATGACCGACGAGCCGTCGCCGGGCGCGCCCCAGGGCTCGGGCAAGGTGCTCTGGGACTTCGAGGTGCGCGACCCGGCGCTCTGGGGCACGTCTGCCGACTACTTCCGTGGCTTTTACGGCTACGCGAACGGCACCCTGTATCAGTTCGACGCGGCCTTCGTCTGGAAGTCGTGGCCGATGAGCTCGGCGCCCATCTTCGCGGGCAAGGCCAACTCGCCTAGCCCCACGAAGATGCGTGCGGCGTGGTTCGACGCGAAGCAAAACCGCGCCTACTTGGTCGGGCCGGGCTGAGCCTTCCGGCCGATCACGGCCTTCACGGTGGCCAGATCGGCTTTGCCCAGCTCGCGGCTGATCAGCAAGAGCACGACGTAGATCGCTGCCAGGGCGGCAGAGTAGGCGAGCGTCATCAGTTTGTCGGGGTGGGGGAGGAAGCGCCCCACGACGATGGTCACGCTCATCGCGCCGACGACGCGCAGCACGCTGGCGAGGGGAGCCACCGACCCTGCCGTGCGGTGGAGGAGGACGGCTGCGCCCAACGTGGCCAGCATCAGGCCGCTGGTGGTCGCGGTGGCGGTGCGCCACAAGAGCTCGGCGCCGAACGGCGTCCCGCGCACTCGCAAGAAACACATCGCGACGACCAGCGCGAAGGCCACCGCCGTGACGGCCATGCTGGCCACCTCGCGCTTCAAGCTGGTGAGCGCCGTGGTCAAGATGCCGAACACGGCAAACGCGCCGAAGCCCAGCGAAAGCAGCTGCATCGAGCGCGCGCCGAGCTCCGCGGCTTCGGGCGGGAAGACCAGTCGCATCAGCGGCGCGGACAGACCCGAGGTCACGCTCACCATCAGGCCGGCGAGCACCAAGGCCAGTCGCACGCCGGAGCGCACGTAGCGCTTCACCGCCTCGCGATCTCCGTCTCGGTGCGCGGTGGCGAGCATCGGGAACAGGATGAACGTCACCGCCAGTAGCAGCTGATAGGGCAAGAAGCAGAACAGCTGAGTCGCGCGATAGGCGCCGACCAGCGGATCGGCTGCCTCGGGGCCCAGCCCGGCCACCGTCGCCGAGTCCGCGGCGAACGCCCGCAAGAGCGTGAGGTCCGCCTGCAAGAGCAAGTTGAGCAGGGTCTGCCCGAGCAAGAGGGGCGCGATGAACTGGAGGTGCCGCCCGATGCTGGGCCCGCCGGCGCCGCGCTTGCCGATGCCCACCAACGCCAAGGCGATCACGCAGATCGCCGCCGACGCCCCGACGAAGCCGGCCGCCGAGCCCGAGACCTTGCTGCCCAGGGGGCCGGCGAGCGCAACGGCGCCACCGACCAGCGCCACCGTGCGGATGGTGGCGTAGAGCATGTCGAGGCCGGCCTGCCAGACGAAGCGCTTCTGCCCGTTGAGCACGCCGACCAGCGGGGTGTACAGGCTGTAGAACAGCACCACGCCGCTGATGATGCGGAGCGCGCCGACCAGGTGGGGTGCCCCCGCCATCCGGCCGATGGGGCCGGCGAGCAAGAAGAACCCGAGGCCGAGCGGGACCGCCAGCGCCGCGTGGATCGCGAGCGTGCGGCGGACGGCCTGCGCCTGCTCGGCGTCGGGAGACTGCGCCACTGCGCGACTCACGCCCTGGATGCTGGTCGAGACGATGGGGTTGTAGGCGATGCTCGAGATGCTCATCACGCTCGAGAGCGCGCCGTAGCCATCGAGCCCGAGCACCCGCGGCAAGATCACCTGCTGCACCAGCCCGACCAGGATGAAGTAGATCTTCGCGAACGCCACGGCGAGGCCGCCGCGCCCGGCGGTGCGCGTCACGTCGGCCGAGGCCTTGGCCCCCGGCGAGTCGGGGCTTTCGCTCGTGGTCACCGGGGCCTTGTCTCTCAGCGTGCGGGCCTCCGTCAAATCTCGTGACAGAGAATGGGTTCGGAGCGACCATCGACCCATGCTGGGAAATCTGCGCGTTCTCGCGCTCTCGGCCGTGGTGCTTGCAGCGGCCTGCAGCAGCGTCCTGGGCTACGACGACGTGAGCTTCGACGGCACGGGCGGAGGAGCCCAGACCGGTGGCTCGGGCAGCGCCGATGCGGCCAGCGGCGGCGCTGCCGGCGGCGGCGCGGGCGGCGCGTCCGGTGGCGGTGCCGGCGGTGCGCTGGGCGGGGCCC
>JACPVJ010000033.1 GCA_016191785.1 Myxococcales bacterium
CTGCGATCACGCCTGCGATCACGGCTGCGATCACGCCCGCGATCGCGCCCGCGGTCACGCCCGCGGTCACGCCCGCGATCACGCCCGCGGTCACGCCCGCGGTCACGCCCGCGGTCACGCCCGCGATCACGCCCGCGATCACGCGAGCAGCAGGCCGAGCGCGCGACGCTCGCCCGCGCGGGGCGCGAGCGGGGCCCGCTGCTGACGAGGGGCGCTCGGGTCGAGGTCGCGCGAGTCGGTCTCGCCGGCGAGCGACTCGGCGTAGAAGCCGTCGAGGAGGCCGGGGTTGCGGCCCGCCGGAACATGCTACGCTCCCCGGCCGTGACCGAGCGGCAGTACCGCGACGTCTTGGCTCGCGGGGTCCGTCTGCGGGTACTGGAAGAAGGACGGGGGCAGCCCGTGCTCTACCTGCACGGGCTCCACCTCGACCACTCGACCTGGGACGCGCTCTGCTCGACCTTGGGCTCGAGCTTCCAGCACGTGGTGCCCGACCTCCCGGGGTTCGGAGAGAGCGAGAAGCCGCCGCCGGCGCGCTTCGGCTACGACGTCGACGCGTTCACCGATGCCATCGTCGACCTGTACGGCGCCCTGGGCCTCGGGCGAGCGGTGGTGGTGGGGCACGGCCTCGGCGGCACCATCGCCATCACGCTGGCCGCCCGGCACCCCGAGCTGGTCGCCAAGCTGGTGCTGATCGACGCGGCGTGGAACGCGGTCGAGGCGAGCCTGGCAACCCGCATCGCGTCCATGCCGCTGCTCGGCGGCCTGGTGGTGAAGCAGCTGCTGGGCCGGACCGGCTTCCGCGCCTTCTTCACGGGCTCGGTGTTCGGAGCGGGCTCCACCATCGATGCGGCGCGGATCGATCGCTACTACCAGCTGTTCAACACGCCGGCGGCGCGGGGCAGCGCTCTCGCCACGCTGCGGGCCACCGCCGACGCCCGCGCCATCACGGCCCTCACCCCGCGCGTCGAGAAGCCGACGCTGGTGCTCTGGGGCCGACACGACCGACTCTGCCCGGCAGCGCTCGGGCAGCGCCTGTCTCGGGAGATCCGCGGCGCGCGGCTCGAGCTGTTCGACGCCGGGCACTGCCCGCAGGAAGAGCGCCCGGAGCAGGTCGGCGCCGCGATCCGGCGTTTCGTCGCCGAGGAACGCTGAGCCGCTTTCGACGCGGCCCCGGGGAGGGTAAGAAGGGTCGAAAGTGTTGGACCCGCGAGCCTTCCGCCGCTTTCAGAAGAACCGAGGGGCCGTGTTCGGCACCGGCTTGGTCGTGGTGCTCGTGCTGTTCGCGGTGCTCGGTCCGCTCTTGGCCGGCCACGACCCGAACCTGAGCGACTTCACGGGGGGCCGGGCGGCGGACGGCAGCATCGCCGGGCCGAGCGGGCGGCACCTGCTCGGGGTCGACCCCCTGCTGCGCGACTCGTTCAGTCGCCTCGCCCACGGCGCGCGCATCTCGCTCTTGGTGGCCTTCTTCGCCACCACCATCAGCATCGTGGTCGGGGCCGCCGTCGGGCTGGCCAGCGGCTACGCCGAGGGGACGCGGGGCCAGTCCGTCGACACCTTCTTGATGCGCGCGGTCGACGTCGGGCTCTCGTTCCCCTACCTGCTGTTGGTGATGGCCATCGGCGCGGCGGTGGGCGAGACGACCATCGTCACCATCCTGATGGTGCTCGGGCTGACCAGCTGGTTCGGCACCGCGCGCATCATCCGAAGCAAGACCATCCAAGTTCGCCACCTCGACTTCATCGTCGCCTCGCGGGCCCTCGGCCAGTCCACGCCTGCGATCTTGCTGCGGCACATCTTGCCGAACGTGGCAGGACCGCTCATCGTGATCGCTTCGGCGTCGGTCGCTCAGATGATCATCGCCGAGAGCGTCTTGTCCTACCTGCAGGTCGGGCTGCCACCGCCCACGGCGACCTGGGGCCGGATGCTGCTCGAGGGGCAACGCTTCTACACCGTGGCGCCGCGGCTGGTGCTCGCGCCGGGCATCTTGATCTTCCTGGCAGTCCTGGGCTTCAACCTCTTGGGAGAGGGGCTGCGCGATGCGCTCGATCCGCACGAAGATTGAGCTCTTGGGCGGGCTGGCCCTGACCTGGGGCTGCAGCACGGGGGTCGCCCCACCCATCGGCGAGGCGCGCGAGGGGCCGCCGCAGCAGGGCGGCGTGCTCCGGACGGCGTTCTTCACCGACGTGCGTGGGCTGGACGCCGCCACGGCGTTCGACACCGCGGCCAGCGCCATCGAGTCCTTGGTCTACGACGGGCTGGTCACCTACGACGACGAGGGCAAGCTCGTGCCGCAGCTCGCCGAGCGCATCGACATTTCGCCGGACGGCAAGCGCTACGTGTTCCCGCTCCGTCGCGGCGTGCTCTTCCACGACGGGGCCGAGCTCACCGCCGCAGACGTGAAGCGGAGCATCCAGCGCGCGTTGCACGTGAAGACTCCGTGCCCGGTGCCTTCTTACTACGAGCGCATCGTCGGCTTCGCGACGTACCACGACGGGAAGACCGAGGACCTCGCCGGCGTGAAGCTGGACGGCGACTATCAGATCACGATCGAGCTCACCGAGCCCGACGCGACCTTCTTGCACATCATGGCGCTGCCCATCGTCGCGCCGGTGTGTGCGAGCGCGGGCAAGGTCTGGGAGCGCTCGTTCGCCTCGAAGCCCTGCGGGGCGGGCCCGTTCAAGGTGACGCGCTACGAGAACGGCCAGATCATCAAGCTGGTCCGCCACGACGGCTACTGGGAGAAGGGCAAGCCCCACCTCGACGGCATCGAGTGGTTCCTGTCGATGCAGAGCTTCACCCAGCGCTTCAAGTTCGAGCAGGGCGATCTGGACTACATTCGCGAGCTCAGCGAGGCGGACAGCCTGCTTTATCGGACCTCCCCCGCGTGGCGTGGGCGGGGCGCCTGGGAGCCTTCGCTGACCACCGGCGGCACCTTCATGAACACCGAGATGGCCCCGTTCGACAACCGCCACGTGCGTCGCGCGGTCAGCTACGCCATCGACCGCGAGCAGCTGGCCAGCGTGCGCCCAGGGCACGTGAGCGCCCACGCCAAGATGGTCCCGAACGTGCTGATCGCGCCCGAGCCCGGCTACCCCCAGCAGACCTTCGACTACGAGCGGGCCCTGGAAGAGATGCGCCTCGCCGGCTACGCCTACGATCCGAAGACCGGACAGGGCGGGTATCCGAAAGAGATCGCGTACCTGGCCATCCTGGATTCGTATGCCCAGACCGCCGCCGAGATCTACCAGCAGCAGCTGGCGAAGATCGGCCTTCGACTGAAGATCCAGGTGGTCGGCTGGCCCACGTTCCTGGCCAAGACCAGTCGCCGCAAGACCGCACAGATGGGGTTTGCCGGCTGGCACGCCGACTTCCCCGACGCCTCGACCTTCTTCGAGCCGATCTTGGCGACCAAGAGCATCCAGGACGAAGAGAGCCAGAACGCCGCCTTCTTCTCCCACAAGCCGCTGGACGACCTGCTCGACCGGGCCCGGCGCTCGACCGACGAGGCCGAGCGCAAGAGCTTGTACCGGCAGGCCGAGGAGATCGTCGTTCAAGAGGCCCCGTGGGCCACGTCGTACACCTACAGCTACCTCGAGCTCTGGCAGCCCTACGTCCACGGCTACAAGCCGCACCCGGTGCTGAGCCAGCACCTGCGCAACGCCTGGCTCGACCGGGCTCAGAAGAAGCTGGCAGCGGCCGATTGCTCGCGCGGCCATCGCCTGCTCGATCGGCTCACCTGCCCTAGGCCGAGACGTGCACCGACCACCCTGGCGCTGGCGAGGGGGTTCCGCTGATGCTGGCCTTCCTCGGACGCCGCTTGCTCTGGTCGCTGTTCACGGTGTGGGCGGTCGTGACCGCGACCTTCTTCATCTACAACGTGCTGCCCGAAGATCCGGCCCGGGTGATCGCCGGCCCTCAGGCGCGGCCCGCCGACGTCGCTCGGATTCGCACCCAGCTCGGGCTCGATCGGCCGGTGCACGTCCGCTACGGGCTCTACATGAAGAACCTGGTGCGGCCGCCGGCCGAGACCAAGGACGACGCGGTGTGGAAGGTGGGGCCGCTCCGGATCGACCTCGGGGTCAGCTATCTGAAGCGCAAGCCGGTCACGCAGCTGCTCTCCAAGGCGCTTCCTCCCACGCTCCTCGTCGGCTTCTTGGCGTTGATCATCGAGGTGGGCATCGGAGCGGCAGCCGGGGTCCTGGCCGCCATGAAGCGCCACGGCCTGCTCGACTACGGGACGGTGACCCTGACGCTGGTCGGCATCAGCGCGCCCACCTTCCTCACCGGGCTCCTGCTCCAGCACTTCTTCGCGCGCGAGCTCCGCCTGTTCCCGCTCGACGGCTACGGTCAGACCAGCGCCGAGCAGCTGCACTCGGCCTTCCTGCCCGCCCTGACCTTGGGCCTGTACGGCGCGGCGTACTACACGCGGCTCGTGCGGGACGAGATGATCACCCTGCTCAAAGAGGACTACATCCGCACTGCGCGGGCCAAGGGTCAGCGCGAGTGGGTGGTGATCGTCCGGCACGCGCTGCGCAACGCGCTGATGCCGCTGGTCACCGTGGTCGGCCTCAGCATGGGCGGCCTGGTCGGCGGCGCGATCGTGACCGAGAAGATCTTCCGCTGGCCGGGGATCGGCTCGCTCAGCGTGGACGCCATCGTCGAGCGCGACGGGCCGGTGATCATGGGGGTGGTGATCCTGTTCTCGACGGTGGTGGTCGCCGCGAACTTCCTGGTCGACCTGTCGTACGCCGTGCTCGACCCACGCATCCGCAAGCGCTGAAAAACCGCACGAAACTTGCGAACTTCACCCGGTGCCGCGCATGCTCGGAGGCCCGTGCGGCTCGCTCTGTCCCTCTTGCCCTGGCTCCTGGCCGGTTGCGTCGGTTCCCAGCCGCCAGCTCCCTTGCCGGCGCCTGCCCCGCAGCCCCTCCGAGCGGCCGAGTCCACGCCCCCGACCCGAGCGGTCGCCAGCGAGCCGCTGGCCGTGGAGCGCCCGGTGGCCGACCCCCCTCGGGCCCCCGAGCCGCGGGTCTTCAGTCAGCCCCTGGCGGCGCGGAGCGAGACGCGCGCAGCGGTGTTGCTCTACCACGCGTTCAATCGCGGCGCGCAGCCCCTCAGCGTGCGCGCCAAGGACTTCGACGCCCAGCTCGCCTGGCTTTCGGACCACGGCGTCGAGATCGTGAGCGTGACCGAGCTCATCGACTTCCTCGAGGGCAAGCGGGCTTTGCCAGCACGGGTGGCGGTGATCAGCATCGACGACGGCCTGATCAGCGTCTACACCCAGGCCTGGCCCATCCTGAAGGCGCGGCGCGTTCGCTTCTCGCTCGGCATCCCCACCGGCATGCTCGAAGATCCCAAGAACGCCCCGGTCATGACGTGGGATCAGGTGCGCGAGATGGTCGCGTCGGGCTTGTGCGAGATCGCGAGCCACGGCCACATGCATCGGCGGCTGGTGAACCTCTCGGGCAAGCGCCAGTGGGAAGAGCTCGAGCTGAGCCGCGACCTGATCACCGAGCGCATCGGCACGCCGCCGGTCGCCTACTACTACCCGCTCGGCGCGTACGACCCTCCGAGCGCCGACGCGGTGAAGAAGGCCGGCTACCGCGCGGCGTTTCGCGCCACCGGCGCACCGATCGCCGCCGGCTCGGGCTCGCACTTCTGGCTGCCGCGAGTGAGCATCTTTCACGGGGAAAGCGCGGGCGTGCTCTCGCACTACTATGGCGCGAAGTTCATGGGGCAGGTCCGCTACCGCGAGAGCCATGACCCCGGGGTCGGCTCGCGCTGAAGCGCCGGTGGAGCTTCAGTTCGAGGGGAACGATGCCGTGGGCGGCTTGCCGGTTCCCGCGGGCGGCGGCGGAAGCGGCGCCGGCGGCGGTGGCGGTGGCGGCTTGGGAGCGACCGCCACGGGCTTGGGCGCCGGCTTCACCACGGGCGCCGGTGGCTTTGCGGCCACCGGCTCGGGCTTCACGGGCTCGGGCTTCGCGACCGCGGGCTCGGGCTTCACGGGCTCGGGCTTCGCGACCGCGGGCTCGGGCTTCGCGGGCCCGGGCTCGGCCGTGGGCGCCGCGGCCGTGGGCTCGGGGGTCGGCGTGGCAACCGGCGGCGCGACCTTGGGCGTGGGCGCGGGCGTGGGCGTGGGCGTGGCGGCGGGCTTGACGGGGCCGGGCCCTGGAAGCGCCGCGGCAGAACCCGACGCTTCGGGCTCCAGCCGCTGCGAGGCCCGCCACGCCGCGAACAGGGCGATGGCCAACCCGAAGCCGGTGATCACCGCCACGTAGCGCACGAACTTGGCGCGCCGCGCTTCTTGCTCGGGGGTGATCGAGTGGCGCGGATGGGCCTCGACCAGATCGTGGTGCTCGTCCGGCGGCGGGGCCTTGGCCGGGCCGCCCTCGTACTTTCCCTCGTCACCCTCGGCGAAGAAGCGCAGGTGACCGTGCCACGAATCGTCCGCGCTCTTGGGCTTGTCGGGCGCGGCCGCGCCCGGCTCGGGCTCTGCCTTCGGCGGCGCGTCGCCGGCCGCGATCGCCGCGAGGGCCGCGCTGGCTTCGGCCTCGGCGCTGGGCAGCGTCGCGGCGTCGCGCTTCTGCGTCTCGGCGTCACGCTTCTGCGCTGCGGGAGTCGCGCGCACGGTCTCGGGGGATTCGGTCTTCCGGTTCTTCTTCTTCGCTGCCGCGGCGCGTTTCTTACTCACGTCGTCCTCCTGAGCCGAGTCTGGCGCTGCTGCAGTCGCCGCCGCACTGACTGGTGCATTCGTTCCTTCGTCGTCTTTCCGCGCCGGAAACGGGATCACCTTCGCGGGCACGATGGGAGTCGCTGCGGCCCGCGCTTCGGGGGTCTCGCGGGTCGTCGTCGCCGGCGCCGACTGCGCCGCGCTGGTCGCGATCGCCACCGCAGCGCGGGCTTCGGGGGTGTCCGGCAGCGTGGTCTTCGGTGCGGCATCCGGCGGCGGAGGCCCGAGACCCATTTGCGTGCTCGAGAGCGAGGTCGGCGGACCGGCGCGCGTCTCGGGGGCGCGCGACACGGGGATCTCGACCGGCGGCACGACCATGCGGATCGGCCCCGAGTCCCGCGTGGCCGCCGCGCGGTCCGGAGGGTCGATACCTGGCAGGGTGCGGGGCCCGACGCTGGGCGCTGCCCGCAACGGCACGTCGGGGGCAGGCGGCCGAACCGAGGGTGGCGGCGGCGCAGGGATCGCGCCGGGGCTCGCCTTTGGTTCGCTGCCGGGAACTTCGCCCACCACCAGCTCGCCCGAGGCACGCGAGAACGGCAGCGCGTCGCCGTCGGCGCTCGGCACGACGTCGTCGAGCGTGTCCTCGGCGTGCGAGGTCGAGGTGACGAGCAGCCCCTCGAAGAAGAGCTTGCTCACGGTGGAGAGCGTCGACAGGTCTTCGAACGGCGAGTCGTCCACCACGTCGAGCAGCGTTCGCCGACCGTCGAACAGGCGCAAAATACCGTTCAGCTCGTCGGGGATTTCCGCCAAACGCTCGACCAGCTGCTCGTGATCGATCTCGAAGTGGGTCGAGAGCGGGGGCAGCTGTTCGAGCAACCGGCCCCACTCGTCGACCCGACGCATGCCCTCCATCAAGAGGCCCTGCGTGGTGGTGGGCACGACGTCGTCGCACGACACGGCCTTGAACTCGACCTCGAAGCTTCCGCTGGCCCAGATCAGCGCACGGTAGATCGCCTCTTCGCCGCGGAGCCGACCGAGTCGTGCGTCCACGACCTTGCCGTCGCGGAAGAAGATCACCGCTTCGACCCGGCCCGAGCTGATGCGCGCCTCGCCGCTCTTCCGACTGACCTCGAAGGTCTGGATGATGTCCACCAGACCCATGTCGGACAGCGACCCCGAGAGGCGCGTGCGAGCGCCGGCGGGGGTGCTGGTGGCCATGCGCTCTTGCGTGCGCCGAGCCAAGAGCAGGTTCACCCGCGCGGTGAGCTCGCGCACGAAGATGGGTTTGGTCAGATAGTCTTCGACCCCCAGCTCGAGACCGCGGATCTTGTCCTCGATGGACTTCTGACTGGTCAGGAAGACCACGGGGATCTGGCTCAGATCCGGGTTCTGTTTCAGGCGTCGCACCAGCTCGTAGCCGTCGAGCGTGGGCAGGCGCGTGTCGGTCAGGATCAGATCCGGCGCGCCGTATTCGATCTTGGCCAACGCGTCGGCGCCGTCCAAGGCGGTGGTGACGCTATAGCCCGCCTTCTTGAGGCTGACCTCGAGCACCCGCACGCTGCGCGGGTCCGCATCGACCAGGAGGAGTTGCCGCTTTGCCAATGGGCCGCTGTGACCTCGTGCTCAGGCGCCCCAAGCTTATAGCGAGGGAGTGAGCGCCGCGCCAGGGCAGCTTCAGCGTCCCCAAGGATCGATGATTTCCCCCGCTTTGGGGCCACGCGGCTTGGGCTTCGGCCCTGCGGGCGGCGCTTTGACCCCCGCGCTGACCAACGGCTTGGGTAACGGGCGCGGGGCCGCCGACACGGGAGGAGCGGCCGACGGCTCGGGGGTCGCGGTCGGCTCGACGGGACGCGGATCGGAGACTGCGGCGGAGGGTGGTGCGACGGCGACGGTGGCCGCGCTGCCGACCGACCCCGCGGCAGGGGCCTCCTTGCCCCCACGCCAGAGCAGCAGGGCTGAGGCCACCGCGAGCAGGACCACGGCGCCGGCGACCAGCCCGAGCGCGTGCGAACCGAATCGCCTCGGCGCGGGCTCCATGGCCAGCGAGATCTCGCCGGACGTCGGCTCTTCGTACCGCCGGCGCGAGCTCGGTTCGGGAGGAACGCTGAGCACCGCGCCGGCCCGGTCGAGATCCGAGAGCAAATCCGTCATGGTCGCGTAGCGCTCGGCGGGCTTCTTCGCCATGCACTTCTTGACGATCTCTTCCACCGCGCCGAGGGGCACACCCACGATGCTGCTGGGCGAGGGCGGTTCCATGTACATGTGCATGGCCAGCACCCCGGTGAACGTGTCCGCCTCGAACGGCAGTCGACCGGTCAGCATTTCGAAGAGCATCACGCCCAGCGCATAGATGTCGACGCGGTGGTCGCTGGGCTCGCCGGCGGCCTGTTCTGGGCTCATGTAGTGCGGGGTCCCGAACACCATGCCGGCACGCGTCAGGCGGCTGGCGCCCGCGAGCTTGGCCAGTCCGAAGTCGAGCACCTTGACCACGTCGTGGGAGCCCACGCGACGCACGTTGACGTTGTCGGGCTTGAGATCGCGGTGCACCACCCCGGCGGCGTGCGCCGCGCTGAGGGCCTCCGCGACCTGGATCGACACCCCCACGGCGCGCGACGGCGTCAGTCGCTGCTTGTCCCGGATCAGGGTGCTCAAGGCGTCCCCCTCGAGCAGCTCCATCACGAAGTACGGCTGCCCCGTGCCGAGCGTGCCGAAGTCGGTGATCTGCACCACGTTCGGGTGCTCGACCGCCGCCGCCGCCTTCGCCTCTTGGATGAAGCGAATCGGCAGATCGTCGTCCTTGGACAAGTCGCGGCGGAGGGCCTTCAGCGCAAGGGGGCGCTCGAGGGCCTTGTGGCGCACCCGGTAGACCGTGCCCATGCCGCCCTCGCCCAGCACCGACAGCACCTCGTAACGCCCGTCGACCACGGTGCCGATCAGAGCGTCGGCGCCGGGATCCCAGGCGGACTCTTCCAGCGGCTCGCCGTCGAATGGGCAGAAACGCGAGTCGGTGCCCGAAAACTGCTGGCCGCACGTGCGGCAGCGTTTGCCCTTCGGGGCCGCGGCGTCGGCGGCGCTGGACTCGGGCGGCGCGGATTCATCACCCGCGCCGCTACCGTACAGAAGAGTCCTCGCTTCCGGCACGCTCGGACAAGCGTACCGCGAAATGGGCGTTCAGTCTCTGCTCTGCAGCTCAGGCCGGCGCGATGGCCGTGCCGCACTCCGCGCAGAACTTGGCGTTCGGCGCGTTCGCGGCGCCGCACTTACCACACTGTGGTCCGGCGGCAGCGGCGGGGGGCGGCGCGCCGGGAGGCGGGCCGTAGCCGGGCGGAGGACCGTAGCCAGGAGGGGCCCCGGGAGGCGGGTACCCGGGGGGCGCGCCTTGCGGCGGACCGTAGCCGGGAGGTGCGGCTTGGGGCGGGTAGCCCGGAGGCGCGCCGTAGCCGGGCGGCGGGTAGCCGGGCGGCGGACCGTAGCCAGGCGGCGGGTACCCCTGAGGCGGGTAGCCCGGCGGCGGCATGCGCTGCGCGTACATCATGCCGGCGCCCATGCCCATGCCCGCCTGCATCGCGGCCATGCCGCCCGCCGCGCCCGCGGCCTCGCCGCCCTGGGCAAGACCTTGACCGAGGCCCATCATGGCCTCCGCTCCGGCGTATTGCTGGTAGCGGCCCATGTCGAGCTGGTTGACGTAGCGCGCGCGGTTGGCGAACTCTTGGTCGAGCTCGAACTGGCGCTGCTGGGCTAGCGCCTCGGCCTGGCTGACGCCGATCTTGGCCTTGCGCGCCTCGATCTTGGCCTGGACGATCTGGTCCTGGAACTCGTCGATGCGGGCCTGATCTTCGTCCGACAGGTTGATGTTGAGCTTCGCGATCTCGAGGACCTGCACGCCGATCTTCGCGAGATCGGGGCAGTCCTGGACGATCGCACGCGCGACGTCGGGCCCGGCGGTGCCGAGGTCCATCATCGTCATGTCGCCGGCCTTGATCAGCCGGGTGAGCGTGGTCTTCAGCCCCATCATCAGCTGGTCGCGCACCCACTGCATGGCGCGCTCGGGGTCGGAAGCGCCGGTCTGCCCGACGAACTCGAGCACGAACTTCACCGGATCGGTGACCTTGTACGAATAGGTCCCGAACGCCCGCGGGTTGACCCGGATGTCGAGCTCGGGGTCGCGCATCGACCCGATGGGCCCGCCGAAGCCCTGGTTGAACAGCGCCTTCGACGTGACGAAGAACACCTCGGCGATGAACACGTCGCCGCCCGTGAACTTGTTGATGATGTTGTTCAGAAACGGGATGTTCTGGGTCTGGAGCGTGTGTCGCCCCGGCCCGAGACCGCCGACGTACTGGCCGTCCTTGAAGAACAGGCACACCTCGTCGGAATCGACCGTCAGCTGGCTCCAGAACGGGATGTTCTGGTCGGGGTGCTTGTAGACGACCAGCTCCTTCTTGTCGTCCGGGCGAGCGATCATCATTTCGCGCACGCCACCCTTGACGAAATCCATGATTCCCATTTCGGTCTTCCTCTTTCTGGTGCAGCGAAAACCGCGCACCAAAACGACGGCGCTGAACATAGTCACGGCCCGGGCCGCCCGCAACGGCTGCGCTCCGCGACGGCTTTGTCGCAGGGCGGCATGCAGCTAGGCTGGTCGCCCCAGCATGATCGGCCTCGATCTCACTCAGCTCCCGGGCCCCGCGCAGAAGCTCCTGGCCCCCGGCGCCCCGGCCCCGGCGCAGATGATGGCCGCGAAGGGCATCATCCCCGGTCTCAAGCCGGGCGACGTCGTCACGGTGGTGGCCGCCCTGACCGCGGTCAGCGACCCCAAGGTCGCCGACGCCGCGCGCCAGACCTTCGCCAAGCTGCCGCCGCCGGTGCTGGCCGGCGCGCTGGGCGCAGACCTGCAAGCGCCGGTCATCGAGCTGTTCGCAGACGCCTACGCGACCTCGGCCGAGGTCGTCGAGAAGCTCTTGCGCTTGCCGCGGGTCAACGCGGCGGCCCTCGAGATCTTGGCCGAGCGCGCCGACGAGCGCTGCGGCGAGCTGATCGCCACCAACGAGCAAGCGCTGCTCGCGAACCCCACGGTGATCGAGAAGCTCTACATGAACAAGCGGGTCCGCATGTCCACGGCGGACCGCCTGCTCGAGCTCGCCGTGCGCAACGGGCTCGAGCTGAACCTGGCGGCGTTCAAGGAGGCCGCCGCAGCCATCAAGAACGAGCTGATCGCCGAGGCCGCCGAAGAGCCGAGCCCGGACGACCTGTTGTTCGCTCAGACCGACGAGCTCGCTCGGGTGCACGACATCGAGAGCGAAGAGGACGACACCCACCAGGTGGACGACGAGGGCGAGGAGCAGCTCAAAGACAAGTTCATGCCGCTCTACGCGCAGATCGCCATGATGACGGTCTCCCAGAAGATCCGGCGCGCGCAGGTCGGGACCGCGGCAGAGCGGCTGCTCTTGGTGCGCGACACCAACCGGCTGGTGTCGGTCGCGGCGGTCAAGAGCCCCGCGATGCGCGAGAACGAAGCCGTGCTGATCGCCGCGAGCCGCAACGTCGGAGAAGAGGTCCTGCGCGAGATCGCCCGAAACCGCGAGTTCACCCGCAACTATCAGGTGAAGCTCAACCTGTCGCGCAACCCGCGCTGCCCGTTCTCTTTCTCGTCGCGGATCATCCCGCTGCTCCGCGACAACGACCTCAGGGACCTGGCCAAGAGCAAGAACGTCCCGGGCTCGGTGCAGCAGGCCGCGCGCCAGCAGCTCGAGCGCAAGAAGGGCGGCAAGTAGCTACCCGCGTCGCTTCTTCGACGCCGGCAGGGCCGCCGCCGCGACCGACCCGTGGGTCACGCCCTTGGCGTTGGTCAGCCGGTCGGCGAGCTTCTCGAGCTCGCGGGCCGGCCCCTTGGCGGCGATCACCTCGAGGCAGTGGTCGTGGTCCAGGTGCACGTGCAGCGCCGACACGATCCGGTCGCCGAAGTCGTGCTGGATCTCGGTCAGCTTCTCGGTCAGCTCGCGCACGTGGTGGTCGTAGATCAGCGTGATGGTCGCGACCGCCGGCTTGCCCGAGCCCCACGCGGCCCGGTCGAGCTCCCGTCGAACCAGATCGCGCAGCGCCTCGGAGCGGTTCGCCCACCCCTTCCTCTCGATCAGCGCGTCGAGCTCGTCGAGCAGCTGCTGCTCCATGGCGACGCCGAAGCGCACGAGGTCGGTCATGGCTCAGTCGCGGTCGGCAGCCGCCTTCTTCTTGTTGCGGATGGCCAGCTTCGCGGCCTTGGTCTCTTCCGCCTGGCGCACCTTGTCCGGGTCGACCACGAACGGCGAGACGCGCTCGGTCTTCTCGAACTTCTCGCGGTACTTGATGGCCTCGAACTTGGTCTTGAACGGGCCGATGCGCACCCGGTGCCAGAGCCCGCGGTCGGCGACGTAGGCGGCCTGGCGATAAGCCCGGTGCCCGCGCTTGCGAAGATCGGCGGCGAACACGTCGGCTTCGCCGGCCACGCGGAAGCTCGCCACCTGGATCTGAAAGCCCCCCTCCGCGCCCGGCGGCGCGGCCTGCACGTTCTCGTCCACCTTGCTGGCGGTCGCCGCCATCTGCGTGAGCTGGTCCTTGGGCTGGGCGGTCACCGGCGTTTGGGCGAGCAGCGAGCCCGCGGGCAGCGGCACCACCGGCAGGCGATCGGTCGGCGGCGGCGGCACGGTGGGTGCGCCCGGCGGCAGCACCAGCTCTTCTTGACGGAGCAGGTTGCCGCGCTCGTCCTTCACGGCGGCGAGCGCGGTGGTGGCCTTGCCTTGATCGCTGAGCAGCTCGGGAAAGGTCACCTGCGTCCCTTCCAGCTTGTCCGCGGGAACGCTGGCCGACGACTTGGCCTGGGCGACCAGCGAGCTCAGCGGGTCGTCGCTCGACGTGGCCGGGGGCCCGCTCCGCTTGGAGCTCATCAGCGCGGCCATCACGATGGCTGCGCCACCGACGGAAGAGAGCAGCATCACCGCGAGCCGCGACGAGCGGCGCTTGGGATCTTCTTCCTGGATCTGCTCGAGGTTCCTGACGTTGACCGACTCCATGGGCGCTCGCCTTCCTCGGTACCGGCTCCGGGAAAAAGGGCACAGTTTTCTGCGAAATTCAGCCGGCGGCCCCGACCAGTCCCAGGGCCTTCCACCGGGTCTCGTCGGTCTCGCGCGCGGGATCGCTGTCGGCGACGATGCCGCCCCCGGCGAAGTAGTGCGCCTCGCCGCCCACCGCGGTCAGCGTGCGGATCGCCATCGCCAGCTCCAGGCTACCGTCGTGACGCAAGAGGCCGAAGGCGCCGGTGTACAGCCCGCGGCGGTGGGGCTCGAGGTCCCGGACCAGCTCCATGGCGCGGATCTTGGGCGCACCGGTCACCGAACCGCTCGGGAGCATGGCCGACAGCAGCTCGCCGCGTCCGATGCCGGGCCGCAAGCGCGCGGTCACCTTGGCCACGCGATGGTGCACGCTTCGGTGGGTCACCACCGACCCGGCGTCGATCGCGCGGACGCTCCCGGTCACGGCGACCCGTCCCAGGTCGTTGCGTTCGACATCAACGACCATCGCCAGCTCGGCGAGCTCCTTGGGATCTCGGGCGAGCTCGAGGCAGAGGGACCGATCGTGATCGGCGTCGCGACCGCGAGGCCGGGTGCCCTTGATGGGCCAGGTCTCGACCCGCCCGTCGGCGTGGGTTCGAAGGAAGAGCTCGGGAGATTGCGCGGCCACCCCGAGCTCGCCCCAGGCGAACGCCGCCCCGAACTCGGCGCGAGCCCGAGCGCCCATCCGCTCGAGCAACGCGACCGGGTGCCCCGCCACCTCGAAGCGAAATCTGCGAGCGACATTCACCACATACACATCACCTTTCGCGATGTGCTCGAGCGCGGCCCGGACCCGCTCCTGGTGCGCGTGGTCGGGCTCGAGGGGCCCGAGCTCGCTGAGCGTCGCCCCGGGCAGCTCGGGCCCCGGTCGTCGGAGCGCGCGCGCGAGATCGGCGATGCGCGCTCGATCGTCTCCGATGATCCGCACCCGGTCGGTGATCTCGACGACCTCTCGGTAGCGCTGCCAGCGCGGCGTCGAGACGTGGGGCAGCTCGCGCCGGTCGGGAGTCGCGACCCGCTCCAGGTCGCGACGCGCCTCGTACGGGAGCAGCCCGATGTATCGAGGCGCCGAGCTCAGATCGCGGTCGCTCGGCTCGATCCGAAGGCTGGGCTCGGGATCGAGCTCGAGGCTGGTGGCGACCGGATCGACAGCCAGATAGGACCGGCCGCGCCCGAGGAGCAGCGAGAGCCCCGGACGATCGACCAGCCGCCGCGCGAGAGCGAGCGGATCGGGAGGGACGTCGACGACCAACGCGAACAGCACTGCCCCGCTCCCTTACGATCATTTTCCAGGCCGCGGCGCACGATTCGCGCTAGGGCTGCCCCCGTGCGGTCCACCCCTGCTGCGGTCGTGATGGCGCTCGCGCTGTTCGGCTGCGGGGAGGAGCCGATCGAGCCGGGCCGCCTGGTGCTGACCAGCGGGCACGAGCCCGATCCCTGGACCGCGGCGCCGGCCCCGACCCGCGCCCGCGTCGACAAAGTGCTGGCCGACGGAGAAGAGGTCTCGATCGGCGAGCCCGACCCTCCCGTCAGCCGGGTCTCGCTGGGAACGGGCGCTGCCGGGCAGTTCACGGTCACGGGCCTGGGGCAGAACGACGCCGCGCTGGTTCGGGCCCGATCGTTGCTGCTCGATCCCGTGGGACTGGCCGGGCTCACGCTCCCGCTCTTCGTTTCGCGGGTCGACGTGCTCGCGCGACCCCCGGGCGAGCTGCCGAACGACGTGGGGGCGTCACCCCAGGTCGCGGCGGTCGCTCAGCGGCACCTGCTCGTGGCTCGCGCTTCCGGCGCCACCCTCACCCTCGACGGCTACGACTTCGCGGCGTGGAGCGCGATCGCCCCGCCCCCGCCCCTCGAGTGCGGAGCGGCGAGCTGCGACCTGAGGTCGCTGGCGGTGGCCCAAGGGTCGCTGGTGCTCGCGCTGGGGGACGACTGGGGATTCTGGTTCGATCCGATCGCTGGGGACTCGAGCCCCATCGACCCTCCCGACGGTCTCGCGAGCTTCGGGCTCGTGGCCGGCGGCCGGGCGATCCCCGCAACGGATGGATCGGTCTACGTGGTGGGCGGAACGCGTGCCGACGCCCCGAGCACCGCCGTGTTGGTGATCGGAACCGACGGCGCCCTCTCGCACCTCGCGCTGTCGAGTCCCCGCCAGGGCGCCGCGGCGGTCTGGGTCGAAGGGCGCGGCCTGCTGGTCCTGGGCGGCGGGGACGCGACGGCAGCCGGGGCCGAGCTCTTGGCAGAGGGCGCGAAGGCGTTCGTGCCGCTGCCGCAGCCTCCGGACGAAACGGTAGGCGCTGCGGCGGTCGCCTGGGATGCGACCCGAGTCCTGCGGGTCGGCGGCCGACTCGGAGGCGCGCCGGCGCCGAGCGTCGAGCTGTCCCTCGGGTGCGCGTCAGGATGCCAACCGAAGGCCGTGGGCGAGGCCGTCGACCTGAGCGAACCCGTCGCGTTCGCCCTCGAAGCCGAACGGGCGTTGGTCGTCGGGCAGGACGACTCGGGCAATACCAGCGTGAAGCGGTGGCAAGCTGGCACTTGGTCCAACGTGCCGCTGCGCGAGCCGCGGAGCGGGGCCAGCGCGCTGCGCGTCCCCACCGGACACGTCGCGCTGGTGGGCGGCGGCCCGCGGACGATCGAGCTCTACGTCGACTGACCGACGGGCACGACGCGACCCGCGGTCGTCACGATCGCGTCGGCGAGGGGCGCGACCACCACGCTGCCGGGCCACGTGACCACCCGATGCACGAGCCCGCTGCCCTCGACCCGAGCGCCGGCGCCGATCACGGCCTGGTCGAGCACCACGCCCGGCGCGACCGCGGCGCCGTCGCCCACGAACGCCGGCGCGCCGGCCAGAAAGTCGAGGTTGAGCCGCAGGTAGGCGGCGAGATCTCCGGCGTCACTGAAGCCCCCGGCCACGGGCACCACGTGCACGTCGTGCCCGGCTCGAAGCTCGGGCAGCGCATGGTCGCCGATCAAACATCCGACCTCGGGCAGGGTGGCCAGGCAGCGCGCGCCGAGCGCAGCGACGCCGACGTAGTCTCCACCGTGCGCTTCGGGGTGGAACCGCTCGCCGCGGAGCCGCGCGACTCGCCCGTCGGCAGTGGTGCCCACGGTTCCCTCGCCCGCCGGGCGCGGCGCGACCGCCAGCGCCAACCCGCCGCGTTCGGCCACGGCCGTGAGCTCGGCGATCGGCGGGTCGACCAAGATGTCGCCGTTCCAGAGCAGCACCGGCGGCGGGCCGAACAACCCCCGCGCGCCCGCCACCCCGCCCGCCGTGCCCCGGATCTCGGCCTCGTGTACCCGGTGAAGCCTGACCGGCAACTGCTCGTGAAGGTTGGCGAATGCCTCTGGCAAGTGATGCGTGTTGAGAACCACGTCGTCGAACCCGGCGCGCGCCAGGTGCCGACAGATGTGCCCCAAGAGCGAGCGGTCGCCGATCGGGACGAGCGGCTTCGGCAGCTCGAGCGTGAGCGGGCGCAGCCGAGTGCCCAATCCCGCGGCGAGCACCATGGCGCGAGGCGACATGCACCCGAGCTTGCCGCCGACTGCCCTCGGCGGCCAGAAACTCGCCAGGTTCCCGAGAGCCATGGTACCGCCGCTCCAGATGATCTCGCTTCGAGTCCTCGCGACCGGCGCCGCCTCGGCGCTCGCCGCGTTCTTCGTCGTGCACGCCTCGGGGTGCGGCACCGACGCGGTCGCCGTGGACGAGTGCCGAGACATCGAGAACGCGCGCTGCGAGGCGGGGAAGTTCTGCGGGTTCGTCGACGACGTGGACGAGTGCAAGCGCTTCTATCGAGACCAGTGCCTGCACGGCATGGCCGTGGGCGAGCGCCCCGGGACGCTTCGGGTCAAAGAGTGCGTAGCGACCCTGCGCGCAGCGGGCGAGTGCGCCAAGGCCGGCGCCAAGACCCTGGCCGAGTGCGTGACGCAGGGCCTGCCGGCGCCGTCCCAGAAGACCTATCACACCGACACCTGCGACATCGTGCAAGAGCCCGAGGGGGTCGAAGAGTGTGACTTCCTCTCCAAGCCAGTGGAAGTTCCGGATGCGTCACCCGACGTCCAGACCGAAGCGGCCGCAGATGCGCCGACGGAGTGAGCTCGGCATCTTGCTCGTGCTCGCGCTGGTGGGGTGCCGCCCGCGGGACCGGGATGCCGAAGCGCCGCCCGCGCGCCTGAGCGCCGAGCAAGAAGTCCTGGCCGTTGCTCCAGTCTGGCAAGCGCTGGAGGAAGAGCACGGAGCTCGTGGCCCGAATCAGAAAATCTCGGTCTTCGATCTGAAGCAGCGCACGACCCTCACGCTGCGCGAGGGGCAGCGCACCGCCGAGGAAAAGATCGAGGTCAAGGAGCGCTTCGAAATGAAGAACGGCGCCGTGTACGAGTGTCGTGCGCGCGGTCTCGCCAAGGTCCAGGTGCGCTTTGGCCGCAAGGCGGGCGAAGCCGCCCTCGAGGTCCAGCGCCCGTCGATGCTGCTGCCGCGGACGTGTGCGCCCAGCGATTTTCCCGAGCGCGAGCTCCAGCTGTCGGGCGGAACCTCGCGCTTCCTGCTACAAGACGAGCGTCTCGTCGGCTTCGCACCGCCCAGCGAGCGCCGCGTGTTTCTGCCGCAGCAGTGAGGGGTTGCCGGTACCCTCCCCTTGATTTAGAACGGCTCGCCATGCTCCGCGCCCGGCCGCTTCCGCTGCTCGTCACGTCCGCGGCGTTGCTCATTGGCTGCAGCGTGAGCGGCGGCACGGCCGGCCCGACCACCCCCACCTTGGTCGCCGTCTCGCCCCTGGACTTCGCCGGCGCCGTGCCCTGCGTCGACGCGCCCGGCGCGATGCGCAGCTACGTGGTCACGCTCTACGATCTCGGAACGGCGGACGAGCCGCAAGAGCCCTTCGCGCTGCCCTCGGGTGTCGTGCGGCAGTCGGACGGCAGCTTCGCGGCCGCCCACTGCGAGAGCGCGGCGGCCTTTTCCTTCGTCGTCCCCGGGCACCGCTACGACGCCGAGGTCGAGGTCTACGACCGCGACGACCTCGTGGCGCTGGGCGCGGGCAGCCGCAAGCTGGTGGACGCCGCCGGGAACTACGTGGCGCCGCGCTGGACCACGACCTGCGGCAGAAAGCAGGGCGGCGCTGCCTCGGAAGGGCCGGTCACCGCGGCGTGGTACCTGACGCGCTTCGTGCGCGGCTGCGCGCCCCTCGAGACGACCCAGCCGGCCACGCCCACCGGCGTGCGCGTCGCCCTCGACGACGCGCTCGGCGCCCTCACCTGCGGCGAGGGTCCGGGTCAGGTCTCGGCCTTCAGCGTGACGCGCAACGACTCGGACGATCCCGCCCAGGGCGCCGGCTGCGCGGACTCGGTCGACGTGGTCGGGCTCGAGGCGGGCAAGAGCTACACCTTCTCGGTCGAGGCCTTCGAGAGCGGCGCGTCCAAGCCGCGCTGGGCCACCCAGTGCCATCGCAAGGCCGTCTCCGGGGCCGTCGTCCCGGCGGCGTGCGATCTCTTGGCCGAGCTGCCGGAATAGTGCCGACACAGGCGTCGCCATGAGTCGAGACGACGTCGCCCAGATGCCTGGCCTGCCCCGCCCGGGCCGCGCGCTCTGGGGCGTGATCATCACGCTCTTCGCGATCTGGCTCGGCTTCGCCATCGGCCTGAACTGGGGCGGCGCCGGTGAGAACGCGTTCTGGTTGTTCGCCGGCAGCACCGAGCGAATCCTCAAAGGCGAGGTCTGGCGCCTGTTCACCGCGCCGCTCATCCACCTGCCCAGCGTCGGCTCGATCTTGCTCTTGCTCCTGGGCTTCTACTTTCTCACCCCAACACTCGAGCAGCGCTGGGGCGGCGCGCGGCTGATTCGCTTTCTGATCCTCTCGGCGCTCCTGGCGTACGGCAGCCAGATGCTGATCGCTCTGGCCTTGCCCCGGTCGCTGGCCGACAAGCTGGTGGGCCCGTACTGGTTTTCGGCAACGCCCGTGCTCAGCGCGATCAGCATCGCCTGGGCCCTGACGTTCCAGGGCCAGACCGTGCGCCTGTTCTTCGTGCTCCCGGTCAGTTCCCGGGGGCTCATCCTGTTCGTGATCGGCGTGAGCGTGCTGTACGTGATCACCCTCGAGCAGCTCCCCTGCGGGCTGATCGCACCGTTCGGGGGCATGCTCGCCGGGTGGCTCTTCGGGGGCGGAACGCCGTCGCCCGCGCGCCGCCTGTGGCTCACGCTGCGGCTCGCGAAGCTCGAGCGCGAGGAGCAAAAGACGCGGGTAGAGCGCAAGCAGCGCGTCGCGCGGTCGGGCTTCCGGGTGATCGACGGCGGCAAGGACGATGACGACGACGACGATCGCGGGCCCGACGGGCGGATGCTGAACTAGCCGCCGGCCGCCGCCTGGGGTCCGGGGTTTCACGCCGCCCGAGCCCGTGTTAGACGCTGCACACCGCATGCGCGAGCTGATCGACTCCGAGGGCGTGTCGCGCGGCCTGCGCCGCGTCGCGGGGCAGATCGTCGAACGCCAGCGCGGCGCCGAGGGCCTGGTGCTGATCGGCGTGCGCCGCGGCGGTGAGCCGCTGGCGCGCGAGATCGCCCGCTGGGTCCGCGAGCTCGAGGGGCACGACGTGCCGGTGGGCAGCGTCGACATCACGCTCTATCGGGACGACGCGGCGACCGCTCTGCCGAACCCGCGCATCGGTCCGAGCCAGGTGCCGTGCTCGCTCGAGGGCAAGCGCGTGGTGCTGGTGGACGACGTGGTCTTCACCGGGCGCACCATTCGCGCCGCCATCGACGCGCTGATGGACTACGGCCGCCCCGAGCGCATCGAGCTCGCCGCGCTGATCGATCGCGGCGGGCGCGAGCTCCCGATCCAGCCGGACTACGTGGTGCTTCGCGCCGAGGTCGGGCCGCACGACCGCATCGACGTGCTCGAGGGGCCGGGCGGGGTCGTCGCCGTGGTCTGCCCCGCCGGCTCTCCCACCACCCCTCCCCCGCCATGACCGAGACGCGCTTCCGCCACCTGACCTCCGTCCGGGACCTCGATCAGGCCTCGGCGCTGCGCATCTTGGACACCGCGTCGGCGTTCCTCGAGGTCACTCGCCGACCGGTGCGCAAGGTGCCGACCTTGCGCGGCAAGACCATCATCAACGCCTTCTTCGAGGCCTCGACCCGCACCCGCACCTCGTTCGAGCTGGCGGGCAAGCGCCTCGGGGCGGACGTGGTCAACATCGGCGGCAGCTCGTCGAGCACCAGCAAGGGCGAGACCCTGCGCGACACGGTGGCCACCCTCGATGCCATGCACGCCGACGTGATCGTGGTGCGCCACTCGGCCTCGGGGGCGGCGGACTACATCAAGGGCCGCACGCGAGCGGCCATCGTCAACGGCGGCGACGGCATGCACGAGCACCCGACCCAGGCTCTGCTCGATGCCTTCACCATCCGCGCGCACCTCGGCCGACTCCAGGGGCTGACCGTCGCGATCTGCGGGGACATCCAGCACAGCCGCGTCGCCCGCTCGAACGCGCTGCTCTTGCCCCTGCTCGGAGCGAAGGTGCGCCTCGCCGGCCCGCAGACGCTTCTGCCGCACGACGCGGCCGCCCTCGGCGCCGAGACCTTCACCCGCCTCGAGCCAGCGCTCGAGGGCGCCGACGTGGTGATGATGCTGCGCATCCAGCAAGAACGCCTGGGCTCCGCCCTCTTGCCCACGCTGCGCGAGTACGCCCGCACCTTCGGGCTGAACCGGGCGCGACTGGGGCTCGCCCAGCCCCACGCCATCGTGATGCACCCCGGCCCGATGAACCGCGGCGTCGAGATCAACGACGACGTCGCCGACGGCGAGCGCAGCGTGATCACCGCGCAGGTCGAGTCCGGCGTCGCCGTGCGCATGGCCGTGCTCTATCTGTGCGCCACCGAGCCGGGGCAGCCCATCGGCTCCGAGTAACTACTCCGCGATCGCCAGCTCGGGCTCGATCTCGACCCGGTGACGCCGGGACACCAGCGCGTAGACCGCCGGGACCACGAACAGCGTGAGCAGTGTGGACGTGACCAGCCCGCCGACCACGGCGATGCCCAGGCTCTGCCGGCTGCCCGACGCGCTGCCCAGCGAGAGCGCGATGGGCAAGATGCCGAGCACGGTGGTCAGGGTGGTCATCAAGATGGGGCGGAAGCGCGCCACCGCCGCCTCGAGCGCGGCCTCGACGGGCGCTGCCCCCGCGGCCTTCTTCTGGTTGGCGAACTCGACGATCAAGATGCCGTTCTTGGTGACGATGCCGATCAGCATGATGATGCCGATCTGGCTGAAGATGTTGAGCGTCTGACCCGTGAGCTCCAGGCTGAGCGCGGCGCCGAGCAGCGACATGGGCACCGTGAACAGGATGATCAGCGGGTCGATGAAGCTCTCGAACTGAGCCGCCAGCACCAGGTAGATCAAGAGCAGCGCCATCCCGAAGGCGAAGTACAGGCTGCTCGAGCTCTCGGAAAAATCCCGGGCCTCACCGGCCAGCGCGGTACGAAAGCTGGGATCCAGGCTGGCCTTGGCTGCGGCATCCATCGCGGCGATGCCGTCGCCCAGCGCGTAGCCGGGCGCGACGCCCGCCGACACCGTGGCCGAGACGTAGCGATCGAAGCGGTAGATCGCCGCCGGCGCGGTGGTCTCTTCCACCGTCACCAGGTTGTCCAGCGAGACCATCTGCCCGCTCCGGGTCCGCGCGAACAGCCGCCGCACGCCTTCGGGCGCGTTGCGATCGGCCCGCTCGAGCTCGCCGATCACCTGATACTGCCGGCCATTCATCACGAAGTAGCCGTAGCGCCGCCCGCCGAAGGAAAGGTCGAGCGAGCGAGCGATGTCCACCACGCTGACCCCGAGCTCGGTGGCCTTGGCACGATCGATCCGGATCACGGCCTCCGGCCGGTTGAACTTCAAGTCGGCGTCCACGAAGCGCAGCACCGGGCTCTTTCCGGCTTCTTCCAGGATCTTGGGCAGCGCCTCGGAGAGCGCCTCCAGGTTCGGAGCCTGGATCACGTACTGCAAGGGCTGCCCCGCGAAGCGGTTGCCGATGGTGGGCGGCTGGCCCGGGAAGGTGCGCAGCCCGCTGAACCCGCCGAGCTTCTGGGAGAGATCCTGGAAGATCTGCTCTTGCGTGCGCCGGCGCTGGTGGGGCTCCGTGAGATAGATGTTCTGGATGCCGGTGTTGACCGGGCCGCCGAAGAGCGCGGTGATCGAGTACGTCCTCGACAGCTCGGGCACGGTCGCGGTGACCAGCGTCGCCAGCTGATCGAGCTCGGCCGCCGTGTGCTCGTAGCTCGTGCCCTCGGGCGCGCGCACCCCCACGCGGATGTTCGACCGGTCTTCCAGCGGCGCCAGCTCGGAGCGAAGCTTGCCCAGCGTGAGCCATGCGAGCGCGATCACGGCCACGACCACCAGCGGGGAGACCACCCTCAGGCGGAGCACGCGGGCCAGCGCGCCGCGATACAGGCGCGTGAGGGCGACGAAGAACGGCTCGGTCACCCGGTAGAACCAGCTCGGACGGGCGCGCGGCCTGAGCAGCGTGCGACACATCACCGGCGAGAGCGTGAGCGCCACGAACGCCGAGAGCATCACCGCAGCGGACACCACCACCGCGAACTCGCGGAACAGCCGGCCGGTGAGCCCCGAGATGAAGACGATCGGCAGAAACACCGCGACCAGGGTGAGGGTGGTCGAGATCACCGCGAAGTAGACCTCTCTCGACCCGGCCAGCGCTGCCGACATCGGCGACATGCCGTGCTCGATCTTGGAGTAGATGTTCTCGAGCACCACGATGGCGTCGTCGACCACCAAGCCGATGGCCAGCACCAGGCCGACCAGGCTCAAGATGTTGATGGTGAACCCGGCCAGGTACATCACGAAGAAGGTCCCGACTAGGCTCACCGGGATGGCCACCACCGGCACCAGGGTGGAGCGGAAGCTCCGTAGGAACAGGAAGATCACCGCGCCCACCAGCAGGAACGCCGTGCCCAGCGCCTCTTCCACCTCGCGGATCGAGCGGCGCACGTAGGTCGTGAAGTCGTAGCCGATGTCCACGCGGTATTCGGGCGGCACCGAGGCCCTAACCTGCTCGAAGCGCCGGTAGAACTCGTCGGCGATCTCGATGGCGTTGGTGTTGGGCTGCGGCACGATCGCCACGCCGACCATCGGCACGCCGTTCTGCTTCACCCCGGTGCGCAGGTTCTCGGCGCCGAGCTCGGCGTGGCCGATGTCGCGGAACTCGATCTGCCGGCCGCCCTCTTGCCGGATCACCATGCGGCTGACCTCGGCGGGTGACGACAGCCGCCCCACGGCCCGAAGCCCGATCTCCACCGCGCTACCCTCGACCCGGCCGGCGGGCAGGTCCACGTTCTCGCGCCGCAGCGCCTCTTGCACGTCGCTCGGCGTCACGCGGTGGGCCGCCATGCGCTCCGCATCCATGCCCAGGCGCATCGCCCAGCGCTTCTCGCCGAAGATGCGCACCGTGCTGACGCCCGGGATGGTCTGCATGCGCTCTTTGATCAGCGTGTCGGCGATGTGGTTGACCTCGAGGATGCTCTTCGTCTCGCTCTGCACCGTCATGAAGACGATGGGCGAGGCGTCGGCGTCGGCTTTCTCGACGATGGGCGGATCCACGTCGGCCGGCAGTCGCCGCACCGCGCCGGCGACCTTGTCCCGGATGTCGTTGGCCGCCGCGTCCACGTCGGTGCCGATGGCGAACTCGACCCGGATCGCGCTCTGGCCCTCGCGCGAGGTCGAGGCGATGTTGCGGACCCCGGCCACGCCGTTCACCGCCTGCTCCAGCGGCTCGGTGATCTGCGAGTCGATGACGTCCGGGCTGGCGCCCGCGTAGTTGGTGGTGACCGTGACCACCGGCGGGTCGACGGCCGGGTACTCGCGCACCCCCAGGAACTTGAACCCCACGACGCCCAGCACCAAGAGCACGAAGCTCGCGGTCAGCGCGAGCACCGGGCGCTTCAGGCTCAGCTCGGCCAGGTTCATGGTTCGAGCGTGACGGGCGCGCCGTCACGCAACCGCAAGAGGTTGGTCACGAGAACGGTGTCCCCGGCCACGAGCCCGCTCACGACTTCCACGTCGTCCGCCGAGCGCTCGCCGATCTCGACCACGCGCAGCGCCGCCTTGCCGGCGACGAGCACCCAGACGCCGTGGCCCTTGGCGCTGGGCACCAGTGCCTGCGAGGGCACCGCAAACACGGGCCGGCCCTCCCCCACCGGCACCTCGACGGTGGCGAAGCCGCCGGCGGTCAGCCGCTGCTCCGGGTTGTCGGCCAGCGCGCGCAGGCTCACGCTGCGCGTGCCCCGATCGATCTCGGGCTCGACGGCGATCACGCTCGCCGGGAAGCGCTCGGCCCGACCGGTCACGCGAAACGACACCGCGTGCCCCACGCGAACGTCCCCCGCGTAGCGCTCGGGCAGCGCGAAATCGAGCTTGAGCTTCGACGCGTCGGTGAGCGTGGTCAGCACGGTCTCGGGGGTCACCCACGCCCCTGCGCTCACGCGGCGGAGCCCCACCGTGCCGGCGAAAGGCGCGCGGATCCGGGTCTTGCCCAGGGTCACGCCGCGGGTTGCGATCTCGGCGCTGATCTCGTCCAGCTCGCTCTTCACCCGGTCGTACTCGGCCTGGCTCACCAGGTTCTGCGCGAGCAGCTGCTTGCTGCGCGCTTCGGTGCCGACCAAGAGCTTCTTCTTCACCTCGAGGCGGCGAACGTCGGCGCCGAGGTCGGAGGCATCCAAGCTGAACAGCAGGGCGCCCTTCTTGACCGCCGCGCCCTCTTCGACGTGCACCTTGATCAGCCGCCGCGAGATCTCGCTCACCACCTTGACGGACTCGTTTGCCCCCAGCGTGCCCACCGAGGTCACCGCCCGGGTGACGGTCTTCGCCACCACCGTGTGGCCCCGCGCGCGCAGCGGCGGCCCGGGCGGCGACGGCGCCCGGGCACTGCTCGAGCCTGCCGCCGCCGGCGGTTCGGGCCGGGTGGCGGACGCGCGATCGCAACCGAGCAAGAGCAAGCCGGCCCCCAGCAGGGCCACGGGGAGATCACTCGGGCGCACCACGTTCCGGCCGGGTTCATAGCACCGCGCTCGCGGGGCCGGCAGCCCGACCGCCAACCCTCACAGATCGATCTGCGTGACCTCGGGGGCGCGCTCGCCCAAAAAGAGGCTGGCGACCTCGGCGAACGAGCGCGGCCGATCGGTGACCAGGACCTCGAGCCGGGGCCCGACCGAGCCCGGCGCGATGCGCCCCGCGGCGATCAGCTGCGCGACCTCGGTGGCCGTGGCGTGAGCGCTGTCCACGATCGGCACCGGGTGCCCCGCCAGCTCTTCCGCGACCCGGGCTATGATCGGCGCGAGCAGCGGGTAGTGCGTGCAGCCCAGCACCAGCACGCCGGCCCCCTGCGCCAGCAGGGGCTCGAGGTAGCGCCGAACGGCGAGCTCGGGGACCTGCCCCTCGATCCAGCCCTCTTCCACCAGCGGCACGAGCAGGGGCGCGGCCTGACCGACGACCTCGAGGCGCGTCGAGAGCTGGCTCACCGCCCGCGGGTAGGCGCCGCTGTTGATCGTGCCCTGGGTGCCGAGCACGCCGATCTTCACCGGGTGGCCGCGGCGCGCGGTCTCGGCCTCGGCGGCGGCCACGGCGGCGCGGGCCCCCGGCTCGACCACGCCGATCACCGGCAGATCGAGCTCGGCGCGCAAGATCTCGACCGCCACCGCGCTCACCGTGTTGCAGGCGATGACCAGCGCCTTCACGCCCCGGGCGGTGAGCACCCCGGCGCAGCCCCGCGCGTAGCGCACCACCGTCTCGGCCGAGCGCGTGCCATAGGGCACCCGGGCGGTGTCACCCAGATACACGATGGGCTCGCTGGGCAGCGCTTCGGTCAGCGCGTGCACCACGGTCAGGCCCCCCAGCCCCGAATCGAACACGCCGAGGGGTGCGGTCAAGTCACACGTCCTCGATCCGGAGCAAGCGCGGGCGGCCGTGCATGAAGACCTCGCGCCCGATGGAGTCGAGCGCGGCGCGCACCGCGCCCTCGCGACAGGCGTGAGTGATGATCAACACCGGCACGGCGTCGTCCACCTCGACCGCGCGGCCCTCTTGCACCATCTGCTCGATGCTCACGCCAGCCTCGCCCAGGCCGCTGGCGATCTTCCCGAGCACGCCCGGGCGGTCCTCGACGTCGAAGCGCAGATAGAAGCGCGACGTCACCTCGGCGAGGGGGGCGAGCGCGCGATCCTGGGTCTGGATGCCCCGGGTCGAGAGCCCCGGCTCGCCGCCGATCTTCGAGCGGGCTACGTCGACGATGTCGGCCACCACGCTCACCGCCGTCGGCATGTCCCCCGCGCCGCGGCCCACGAGCAGGCACGGGCCGAGCCCGCGACCCACGACCAGCACGCCGTTGAGCACGCCGTCGATGTTGGCCAGGACGCTGTGTTTGGGGATCAGCGCCGGGTGCACGCGCAGCGCGATGCGGTCGCCGAGATCGCGGCCGATGACCAGGTGCTTGATGGTGTAGCCGAAGCGCTCGGCGAAGCGGAAGTCGAGCTGGTCGACCAGGCGGATGCCCTCGACCGGGACGTCGCTCTCGTGCACGTTGGCGCCGAACGCCAGCATGCTGATCACGCACAGCTTCTGCGCGGCGTCGTGGCCGTCCACGTCGAGGGTTGGGTCGGCCTCGGCGTAGCCCTTGGCCTGCGCCTCGCCCAGCGCCACGTCGAAGCTCACCTTGCCGTCGCGCATGCGGGTCAAGATGTAGTTGCAGGTCCCGTTCAGGATGCCGTGCACGCTCTCGACCCAGTCGCTGGTGAGCGCCTCGCGGAGCGTGCGGATGATGGGGATGCCGCCGCCCACCGACGCCTCGAACGCGAGATCGACGCCGTGCTCGGTGGCCATGCGCACCAGCGCCGGGCCGTGCTTGGCGAGCAAGAGCTTGTTGGCCGTGACGACGCCCTTACCCTCGCGGATGGCGCGCTCGATCAGCGTCTTGGCCGGCTCTTCGCCGCCGATCACCTCGACCAAGACGTCGATGTCCTTGGCGAAGACCTCGTCGGCCGCCGTGGTGATCCACTCGCGGCGGCACTCGGGCACGCGGTCCTTCTCGGCGTCGCGGACCAGTACCCGTCGGATCTCGAGGGGCGCCCCGACCCGCGAGGTCAGGTACTCCTGGTTCTCGGCGATCAGCCGGATCACCCCGCCGCCGACGGTGCCGCAGCCGAGCAGGCCGATGCGAACCGGGAACTTGATGCGTTCTTTGCTCACCGCTTGCCTCCGAACAGCTCCGAGAACGCCTGCGAGCGCTCACGCCGCAAGGCGGCGCAGAGCTTACCCGCCTCCACGGCCTGGGCCAGGTGTTTGTCCGCGCCCTCGATGCGCCGGAGGCGCGGCGTGAAGAACGCCTCGGCCTCGCCCACCGCCGCGTCGTCACACAGGGCGGCGGCGACCCAGGGGAACCGGCCCACGGCGAAGCTGGGCAGCTTGGCCGACAGCGCATCGAAGTTCCGGGTGAGCCAGAGGTAGGTGGGCTTCGCGGTGGCCGCGCGCTGGAACAACGGCGGGAACACGTAGCGCAGATCCGAGACCTTGATGCTGCCATCCAGGGCGTAGCCCAGCAGGCGCTCGACCAGCCGGAGGTCGTCGAACCCGGTCAGCCCCGAGATGGCCAGCAGGCGTTCCTCGGGGGTCGCGGCCCTTCGCATGCGCTCGAACAACCGCGAGAACAGCTGCTCGTCGCCGCGCCGCGCGGCCAGCGGCAGCGCCAGGCGTGCGATGTCCGGATCCACCGGGCCCGAGCCCGCGAGCCAGGCGTCGGTGATCTTCCTGGCCTCGCCCAGCACCCACGGATCGGCGCCGAGCTCGCCGAGCAGGCCGAGCACCAGCGCGCGCTCGAGCTTGACGCTGGCCGCTTCGCCCGCGGCGGGGCGGAAGCCGAGTCGCTTGCCCGCCGCCCCGGCCAGCGACCGCACCTTCGCCTCGAACTGGTCGCGCGTCGCGTCGGTGACCAGCGCCCGGGAGATCTCGCGCAACGCCTCGGCGACCTGATCCCACGGCACGTGGCTGCGGTCGCCGAGCAGGCCGGGCAAGAGCTCGAAGTACCCGTCCAGCGCCAGATCGCCGCTCCGCACCAGCGCCCAAGCGTTGCCCAAGAGGCCGACCTTCTCGCGCAGCGTGAGGCTCGGGCGCTTGGCCAGGGCCAGCAGCGCAGCTTGGGGCATCAGGTAGCGGTAGTAGCCCCGCTCGTCGGCGTTCGGATGCACGGCGGCGGGGCACGCCGTCACCGGGACGACCAGCTCGCTCGCCGCCTGTTCGAGCAGCGTGCAGGCGCGCTCGCCCTTCCCGGCCCCGTCGAGCCGAAGGCACACCGGGATCTTCCAGGTCTTGCTCGCGCCGGCGGCTCTTCCCAGGGGCCGGTACTCGCGCTGTGCCAGCGCGACGCGCACCCGACCCGCTTCGCAGCGGGAGGTGGCCTCGACCAGCGGCACGCCGCTCTGGTCGACGAAGCTCGACATCACCGCCGTGACATTTTTCCCGCTGGCGGCGCCCAGCGCCTCGAACAGGTCGCGGGACTCGGCGTTTCCGAAGCGGTGTTTTCCCAGATAGCCGCGCACGCCCTGTTGGAACGCGCCCTCCCCCAGCCAGCTCTCGATCATCGAGAGCGTGCTGGCGCCCTTGACGTAGGTGATGCCGTCGAACGCTTCCAGCGCCTCGCTCGAGCCGCGCACCGGCTGGCGGATGCGCCGCGCGCTGGCCAGCATGTCCACGCCCATCACCCACTGCTTGTCACTGACTCGCTCGAGATCGGTGAGAAAGCCCGGCTTGGCGCGCTCGACGACCTTCGCGCCCATCCAGGTGGCGAAGCCCTCGTTCAGCCAGAGGTCGTCCCACCACTTCATGGTGACCAGATCGCCGAACCACTGATGCGCCAGCTCGTGGGCCATGATGCCCCAGAGCTCGCGCTGGGCCTCCAGCGAGACGGTCGCCGGGTCGTGCAGCACGCGCTCTTCCCGGAAGGTAACCAGGCCCGCGTTCTCCATGGCGCCGGCGCCGAACTCGGGCACCGCGACCAAGTCGAGCTTGGCGTACGGGTACGGGGTGCCGAAGTAGTCGGCCAAGATGGCCAGCTCGTCCCGCGCCGCGTCGAGCGCGCTCTGCCCCAGCCGGCTCTTGCCCGGGAGGGTGATCAGGCGAATCGGCACCGGATCGCGCGCGCCCTGCCGCACCTCGAAGGGGCCGACGGCAAACGCGACCAGATACGAAGGCAGCGGCTCGGAGGCCACGAACTCGTAGCTGACCATCCCGCTCGCCGGGGTCTCTCGGCGACGCAGCTCGGGCGTGTTGGCCACCGCCAGCATGCCCTCGGGCACGGTGATGGCGACCTGGAACGGCACCTTGAAGCCCGGCTCGTCGAAGCACGGGAAGGCGCGCCGCGCGTCGTTCGGCTCGAACTGGGTGAACGCAAACGCCTGGCCTCCCTCCTCCACCCGGTACAGGCCCGACAGGCTCGGGCCGAAGGGCGCCTCGTACTGCAGATCGATCTCGGCGCGGCCCGCGGCCACCTCGTGCTCGAGCTCGAGCACCAGCTCTTCCGGCTCGACCTTGCCGTGGACCGCCATTCGGAGGCTGGCTTTCGCCGGCTGTTTGCCCCGCGCGGTGCTCACCGCCGCCGTCAGGATCTTCAGGCCCTTCGCGTGCAGCACGATCGCGCGGGTCGGCGCCTCGATCTCCACGCCGATCCGCGCGCGGCCGAAGAAGCTCTTGTCCCGCGGGTCGACCGTGAGCTCCAGGTGATAGCGCGTCGGTCGCACACCCGGCGGCAAGCGCCCGTCCTGCCGCGAGGCCGGCACCACGGCCGGCGACGGCGCAGCGAGCGTGGGCTTGGGCTGCACCGGAGGCGGCGGCGCCGCGGTGCAGGCGCAGAGCAGCAAGCAGGCGGAGACGGCGGCGCGGTTCATGGCTCAGATCGGGGCAGAAATCAGCGGCGGCGGCTCGCGGGTGGCCGCGGGTGCGTCGAGCCGAATCACCGCCTCCAGCCACTCGAGGCGGGGCCGCACTCGGCTGTGGATGCTGCGCAAGGGCGCGGCGCGCATCTCGCCCTCCCACGAGCGGATGCGCGGCCGCCCCGCGTTGCTGGCCAGCAAGGTGGGCAGCCCGGTGATGGGATCGGAGTCGTAGACAAAGAACGAGTGCCAGTGGTTCTCGCCATCGCCCCGCGGCCCGTGGATGGCCACCACGTCCCCCGGCACGTAGCGATCGGCGTGCTCCCCGAGGTGCGCGAAGAACGCGCCCCGCTCGCTGAAGCGAACCCGCTCGTCGTCCGGCAGGCGAGTCACGTCGAACATCTCCGGTCGGTCCTTGGCGAAGCGCAAGAACACCTCCACGCTGCGCCGGTTGTCGATCCCGATGTCGTCGAAGTCCACGCTGCCGCGGAGGCGCTGGCGCTCGGCCGCGCGCTCCGCCCACCACGTGCCGCTGGCTCGCTCGAAGGCGTCGGTGACGAAGTCGATGCACACCTGCGGCACCTTGGGTCGCCCTTGCAGATCGAACACCATGTAGGTGTCGTCGTTGAAGGTGTAGCTGTCCCAGCCGTGGGTGTAGGCCCAGCGCCAGGCAGGGCGCAGGTTGCCGTCTTGTTGCCCTTCTTCGGTCTTGGGCTCGTCGAAGGGCAGCGCCTCGCCCACCATGGTGACGATGGCGCTGCGCACCCGATCGACCGCGCGCTGGCGACGGAGCGCGAGGGCGCGCGCGTGGGCGATTTCGGCCTGGTGCTCGGCCGGTTCGACCTGGCAGTCGAGCTCGAGCCGAGCGCCGTCTTTCACCGCGAGCAGCGCCGGCACCCAGTGGCCGCCGTGGCGCGCGTCGATCAGCACGTTCTCGGCCGTGATGCGCCGGACCCGAATCCGCTCCATCCCGAGGTCGGCGACCACGCGTCGCAGATCGAGGTGCAGCGCCGGACCCGGGTCCTTTCCGCTGACCCAGACGCGATCGAAGAGCAACAGGCGCGCGCGCTGGCCCCGCTCGGGGCCGTCGACGTACTCGTACCAGAAGAACTTCCCCTTCTTCGCGCGCAGCGTCTGGCTACCGCGCTGCAGCGTGATCTCGGGCTCGCGGAACAGGTGGTGGAGCTCGACCACGTCGACGTAGCTCGCCGCCAGGGACGGGATCTCGGTGTAGAGGTAGCCCTCGGACAAGAGCAGCGCCCGCGCCACGTCCGGGCGATTGCCGACGGTCTTGTACACGCCGTGCAGCGCCCAACCCGGCGACGGGCTCGACTGCAGCTGTGCGCGCAGGGTCTTCACCTCGACCGAGCCCTCGGTGGGCCGGGGCGCGCGTCGGAACAAGACGGGCTCGGCCTTCGCTCGCCCGAGGATCTCGCCGCGCCGAAGCTCGAGGCCCGGCGCTCCGGACTCTGCCGGCGCAGCCTCGACCGCGGCGATCTTCGCGCGACACTGGGCCGAGGGCGGGCTCTCGACCGGCGCCGCGGCCGCCGCCGCGCTGTTCGCAGGGCTCGGCGGCGCCTCGCCCGCCGGTGGCGCTTCGGCGCAGGCGACCGCACAGGCCAGAAGAACGAGACCGCTCAGGCAACGCACGGTCGGCGGACGGTAGCGATCTCGATGCCGCGCCGCAACCGGGGGCTGGCTCGGCGCCTGATTGATGGTCCGGACGGCTCGCCCGCCCGCGCTCGCCCCGATGGCCGTCTTGCTGCGGGTTTCGGAGGTCACGTCGGGCGCGGCCGGCGCCGAGTATCGACGGCGGCGCCCGGCGCTCGGCGAGCTCTGGCGACGCGGGGAGACGGGCGGCTTGCCGTCGAGCAGGAACCGAATCTGACGCGCTGATCGCTCAGCGGACGACCATGGACTCACAGACCTTCTCGACGAAGGCCCGCGCGGCCTCGGGGCGAGCCAGCGTCTTGCCCGCTCCGGCGTCGAGGATCGCGCGGCAAGTGAGCGTCTTCGTGCCACGCACCCGAAGCACGGCGGCGTGAACGACGCCGGGCTGCTGGCCGGTGACCGCGAAACCATCGGGCAGGGTTTGTCTGCGTACGACCGAGCACGCTGGACCGCGCCGTTCTTCTCGTTCGACATTCCGGCGAAACCTGGCCGGGTCTCCGGGCGTGTCGCTCTTTTTGCGCGCCAGCGACCAGCGCTCGACGGTGTACCAGCGCTGATCCGCGCCTTCGGAGTAGTTGGCTTCGATCTCCACCCGCACGTAGATGCTGTCGCCCCCCTGCAACCCCTCGACGGCGCGGTAGCGCATGGCGCCGATGACGATGCCGCTCACCTCTTGCCGGGTGCCCAGCTCGGCCAGCGCTTGGTGCGCATCGCCCGCGATCCACGGGCCGAGCTCGCCCAGCGTGCCTCGGCCTCGATGCACGGGAGCTTCCGCGTAGAGCGCGGACAAAAAGTCCTCGAACAGCACGACGGAGAAGTTTGGATCGTGCTCGGCGATCCCCTCCATGGCCGCCCGCATCTCGCTCTGGCGCTTGCCCTTCGCGCGAGTCCGCTCGAGCTCGGCCCCCGCCTCTTCCATGCGCTCCTTCATCCGCCGGGCACCGACGTCCGAGCTCCTGGTCCAGTCCCGCGCCGCTCCGGAGGCCTCACGTTGACGCGCGAAGAACATGTAGGCGCCGATGACGCCGAAGACCAGCAAAGCGAGGGGCGGGTTCTCGAACAGGAGCACGATCAGGCCGCTCATGTCCCCGCCACCGGAGCTCGACGACGAGCCCGAGCCGCTCGACGACCAGCCGCTCGACGAGCTGCTGTTGCTGCTGCTGCTGCTGCTGCCGCTGCTGCGACTCGAGGACGAGCCGCTGTAGGTCTGGCCGCCGCCAGGTCGCGCCAACACGGGCAGCGCGACGAGCCCGACGGCGAGGCCGAGCAGAAAGACCCCGACGAGGCGTTTGCGATTGCCGCTCATGACACGCTCACCGTGTCTGGGAGCTCGTTCTCGTCGTCGTCGGCCCGCGGCAGCACTCGCGCCAAGGGGGAAGCCAGCTCGTCGAGGGCGGCCACGAGCCGCGGAAGCTCCGGGGACTCGGAGAGCACGCTCTCCAGCTTCGCGAGCGCCTCGCCGAGCTCGGCGCGGTCGATACCGACGTCCGGGACGACCACGACCTTGCGCTCGAACATCGAGACGAAGACCAAGAGCCCGGTGCGGTCACGGGTGCGGCTGACTCCCAGTTCCACGAACCCAGCGCGGGCCGCAGTGACCACGCTCTCCGCCAGGCGGTCCAGTGAGCAGCCGGCGCACGGGTGGGATCCAGGCGGAGAGCGCCATTCCCAGCCCGAACAGCAGGGGGAACGATGCGCCCCGCGATCGTCCGGCGTCACGGCGGCTCGGTGTTCACGCAAGCGCAGTGTCGGGCAGCGCGGGAAGCGCAGCAGAATGAGCGCGCGAGCGCGCAGACGGTCTCCTGCGACCCGACGTGATTGGCTCACGCCCCAAGATACGGCTAGCGTGACTCCGCCATGGAATGGACGCGCGGCAACTTCACCGTGACTTGCGATCCGGCGCGACTCGACCGCACCGTCGTGGCTGAGTTCCTCGCCACCTCGTATTGGGCCAAAGGGATCCCGGCCGCGACCGTGGCCAAGTCGATCGACCACTCCCTGTGTTTCGCTCTCCTCGAGGGTGATCGTCAGGTCGGCTTCGCGCGCGTGATCTCGGACTACGCCACGATCGCCTATCTCGGTGACGTCTTCGTTGTCCCCGACTACCGTGGCCGGGGGCTTGGCCAGTGGCTCATGGAGTGCGTCGTGAGCCACCCCGAGCTTCAGGGCTTACGACGTTGGATTCTTGGAACGCGCGACGCCCACGAGCTCTATCGGAAGTTCGGCTTCACCCCGCTGAAAGCGCCGGAGCGTTTCATGGAGCGCCATGACCCTCAGGTCTATGAGCGCCTCTGAGCCCGCCGCGCGCCCTCCTGGGCTACGTGAGCTGGCTCGCCGTTCCTCCTCGTATTGCGGCCGTCAGCGCTTGCGGCCTGCGAGGCGCGTCTTGAGGTTGAACGCCTTGGTCATCGCGCGGTCGAGCGCAGTTCCGCGCTTCGGCAGCATCCCGATCTGCGTAGCGAACGAAAGCTGATCGAAGACGACGAAGTTTGCGACCACCTTGCCGCCTCGGATGGTGAAACAGTCGATCCCATTCAGCTCGATGCGCGCACCCGTCGGCTCGATGCCCATCCACGTCGCACCATCGAAGGTGCCCGTCACGCGCCAGCGCACGAACACCGTGTCACCTTGACCGGCGATGCTGAGCGCGCGGATCTCGAAGTCGGGAAGCGCCGCGAAGGTCTCCGCGAAATAGCGCTTCACCGCGTCGCGTCCCCTATAGATTCCGACGGGAAACTCCTCGACGATGTCCTCTGCCCAATACGGCAGCAGAGCTTCGGGGTCGCGCTGGTTCAGCACCCGCTCGAAGACGTCGCGCACGATTTCGACCGGGTCTCGGCTGTCCACGACGGTGGCAGTGGTCATGCGCAACGGCTAGCGGGGACGACGATGGACGTCAACGCTGGCCTCCGCGCTCGAATCTCCAGCTCGAAATCAGCACGCGCGTCCTGCGACAGTGGACAGTGCCTGTCGATGCCCGTCCACTGCCCGAGCTGCGTCTGCAGCCGCCCATGACGCTGCGCGCCAGCCGTGGCTGGGCACGCCGGCTTCGTAGAACGCGTTGATACGCTTTCCGCCAACGGCCTCGACGGCGACGATCACCATCGCGTCCAGCTCTGGCCCGGCCCTGCCTCTCCGGGGGCTGCCCATCACCGACCGGAGCGCGTAAGCTGCGGCCGATGGACAAGGTCGGGTTGGCGCTCTTCGTCTCGATGTTCGTCGTCGGCTGTCGTGGCGACGCGAGCATGAGCAAAGAGATCGCCGGCGTCTGGAGCTGGAAGCCGAGCAGCGAGCTGCCGCCGAACGAGGTCAAACAGAGGGGTTTCCCGACACCCACTCTCGAATCCGTGAAGCTCGAAACCGACGGGCGCTACGTGCTCGTCCAGCAAATCCCAGGATACGACACCGACGTGGGGGGCACCCGTGTCGCCGTTCCGGAGGAGTGGCACGAGTGGAAGGGAACTTGGGCCATCGCGAACGGCAAGCTCGAGATGAACGCGGGGGCCGGCGAAGACCGGTGGCTCGCCAAGCGCCGCGAGGGTGGCTGGGTGGCCGAGGGCGATCCCGTCGCGTGGGAGCGCGCGTTCGAGATCGTCGAGCTGAAGCGTAGCGAGCTTCGACTTCGGGCGATCGCGATCGGCGATTTCAATCGCACGTTCCATCGAGCGGACGCCATGCCAGAACGCCCCACGCTGAAGCAGTGAGAGAGAGGGTTTGACACGCTCGCGCGTCGTGAGTGCCGAGCGTGATCATGAGCCGGAGCCAACCCCCGCTCAGATCGACCCTCTCCGGGGCTGGGCTGGAGCGTCGCCCAGTGCTTGCGGAGCTCCTCCAGTCCACCCGAAGCCCGATGCGGTGACCTTCCACGAGACCCTCGGCTTCCTGGCGCTCGAGGGCGTCTCCGAGGGCCTTCTGGTTTCGGAGCCGATGCCGATGTTCCTCGGCATCGAGACGATCGCGACGGCGCTCGCTCCCTGACCTGCCCCGAATCGTCTACGCTGCTTCAGCCCGAGCCGTTCCGGAGCCTTACCCACGCCATGACCTCCCCCGCCCTCCGCACGCTCTCGGTCGACATCGGCGGTACCGGCATCAAGATGCTGGTGCTCGACCCCGAGGGCCATCCCCTCACCGAGCGCGTGCGCGAGCTGACACCGAAGCCCGCGTCGCCTGCCGCCGTGCTCGAGGTGCTCGGCCGCATGTTCCAGAACCACCGCCCCTTCGATCGGGTCAGCGTCGGCTTTCCGGGCGTGGTGCGGAGCGGCGTGGTGAAGACCGCGCCCAACCTCGACACCCTGCTGTGGGCAGGCCAGGCCTTCGAGACCGAGATCGCCGAGCTCGCCGACTGCCCGGCGCGGGTGATCAACGACGCGGATCTCCAGGGCTACGGCGTGGTGAAGGGCGAAGGGGTCGAGATGGTGCTCACCCTGGGCACGGGGCTCGGCGCCGCGCTCTTCACCCGCGGCCATCTGGTGCCGAACCTCGAGCTCGGGCACCACCCCTTCGAGAAAGACCTGACCTACGAGCAGCGGGTGGGCGAGGCCGAGCTCGATCGCGCCGGCAAGCAGCGCTGGAGCCGGCGCGTGGGCCGCATGCTCGACCAGCTCGCGCCGATCTTCAATTACGACGTGCTCTATCTGGGCGGCGGCAACGCGAAGAAGCTCCAGCTCGAGCTGCCCGAGAACGTGGTGCGCTTCGAGAACGTCCAGGGCCTGCGGGGCGGGATCCGGTTGTGGGACGATCGCTGATCGCCCTCACGATCGTGCTCGTGCTCGGGTGCGAACGGCGGCGCGCGCCGCCGACCCCCGCGCCCTCCGCCACCGCGACCGCGAGCTCCACGCCCCTCGCGCCGCTGCCCGAGAGAGCCGTGAGCGGCGAGGTCGCTTTCGAGCTGCTCGCGGTGGAAGACGGCGCGGTGCTCGCCTGGGGTGCCGCAGACGGCGGGCTCGGCGTCGCACTGCTCGACGGCTCGGGAGCGGCGCGCGGCGAGCCGCTCGCGGTGGCCCAGGCGCCCCGCGATCCGGTGATCGAGGTCGCGGGCGCGAGCCTCGAAGACCGCATCGGCCTGGCCTGGGTCACGCGCAGCAAGACCGGCGCTGCGAGCTTCGGCGCGCTGGGTGACGCCGCGACCCGAGCCATGAGTCAGGCGTTCCCGCTGGCCGAGACCACCCTCGGCGACGCCACGCGCCGCGGTCACGTGGACTTCGCGGTCAGCGACAAGAACCAGATGGTGGCGCTGACCCGCGAGCTTGACGAGACCTGCGACGGCGACAAGCGCTGCGCCGCCTTCCGCTTTCGCGAGCTGCTCTCGACGGGGCCCGAGCTCCGCGGGCTGCCCGCCACCGTGCCCGCTCCGTGTCCGTCGCCCCTGGCCGGCTTCGAGCTCGTGGGCGAGCGTTGGCACTATGCCTTCTGCTCCCGCACCAGCGACACGCCCCAGGTGACGGCCTTCATGCGCCAGCAGGCGCCGTTCTGGGTCGGCCTCTCGAGGCCCGGTCCCGGGTGCGAGCCCCTCGGCGCGCTGCCGGTCGGCACCGAGGCGCTCTACGTGCACGAGTGCGCGGGCGGCCGGCGCGGCCTGCGCATTGGTGGCCTCGGCGATCCCGAACACGAGGTGGATCTCACCCGCCCCAAGCTCGAGTGCGTGCTCGGTCGTCCACGCCTCACCGCCCCCGGCTCGCCGCCGCTCGCCATCGACTTCGCACGACCGCTGAGCAGCCTGGCCCCGTTGCTGCCGATGCAATTCGGCGGTCCCGGTGCGCGCGCGGTGTGGACCGGGACGTCCCTCTTGGTCGCGACCTGGGTGAACAAACACGTCACGCTCCGGCGCTTCGAGTGCCGAGGCGCAGAGCTCACCCGCACCGGCTGATCGGCGGGCGCAGCTGCGCTCAGCGCGGCCTGGCCCAGTCGTGGTAGCGTGCGCCGCCCAAAACCCGAGCCGCGAGCAAACCATGGAACCGACCCACCTGGCCCACGCCATCGAGCTGGCCGCCCTCCGCGGCGGCGGCCGCGGATTTCGTTTCGTGAAGAACGACAAGTGGGTCGATCAGTTTCACAGCTTCGAAGCCATCGAAGAGCGCACCCGCTCCCTCGGCGGGGCGCTGCAGGCGCTGGGCCTCGAGAAGGGCGACCGCGTCGCGCTGATCTTGCCGGACAACTCCGAGTTCGTGTTCGCCTTCCTGGCGGCGCTCCGCGCCGGCGTGGTGCCGGTGCCGATCTACCCGCCCATGGGCGCGGGCCAGCTCTCGGGGTACCTGGACAACACCCGACACATCGTCGAGCGCTGCGGCGCCAAGGTGCTGATCACCTCGCCGGTCATCAAGAGCGTGCTCGGGAACGTCCAGGCCAGCTGCCCGGCGCTCCGGACGGTCGCGACCTACGCGGCGCTGGAGGACGCGCGCTGCCCGCTGCGCCCGCCCACCATCGCCCCGGACGACCTGGCCTTCCTCCAGTTCACGAGCGGCTCGACCGCGCGCCCCAAGGGCGTGTGCGTGACCCACGCCAACCTCCTGGCGAACATCCGCAACATCAACGTCGAGGGCCTGGAGATCGATCCGAAGGTGGACTCGGCGCTCTCGTGGTTGCCGCTCTATCACGACATGGGGCTGATCGGCTTCGTGCTGTCGCCGATCGTGGGCACCATCCAGACCACGTTCCTCTCACCCCTCACCTTCTTGTTCCGACCGTCGAGCTGGCTTCGGGCCATGTCGCACTACGGTGCGACCATGACCTTCGGACCGAACTTCGCCTACGCCCTGTGCGTCAAGCGCGTGCGCGACGCCGAGCTCGAGGGCGTGGATCTTTCCCACTGGCGCGTGGCGGGCTGCGGCGCCGAGCCGATCCGCGCCGAAGCCCTCGAGGGCTTCGCCGAGGCGTTTGGCAAGGTCGGCTTCCGCCAAGAGGCGTTCTACCCCGCCTACGGCCTGGCCGAGTCGACGCTGGCCGTGTCGTTCGCGCGGGGTGTCCCCACCGACCGCGTGCAGACCTCGGCGCTGGCCCAGGGTCGCGCCGTTCCCCACGAGGCAGACGGCGCGACCCGCATCGTCTCGTGTGGACGCCCGTTCGCCGGGCACGAGATCGGCGTGTTCGCGCTGGACGACGACCACAGCCACGCGCCCCTCCCCGACCGCACCGTCGGCGAGCTTCGGCTGCGTGGCCCCAGCGTCTTCAGCGGATACTTTCAGGATCCCGCGCTCTCGGCCCAGGCCTTCGCCGGCGGCTGGTATCGCACCGGTGATCTCGGCTACCTGGCCGACGGCTCGGCCCACGTCTGCGGCCGCTCGAAAGAGCTCTTGATCGTCCGCGGCCGCAACTACTACCCGCAAGACATCGAGTGGGCGGCGAGCCAGGTCGAGGGTGTGCGCAAGGGCAACGTGATCGCCTTCGGCACCGAAGGCGCCGACGGCGAGGGCGAGTCCGTCGTCCTGGCGTTCGAGACCAGCATCGAGGGCGCGGCCGAGCGCGAGCAGCTGGTGACCTCGGTGCGCGCGCGCGTGATGGAGCACACGGGCCTGAGCCTGGAAGAGGTGCTGCCGCTCGCGGCGGGCGTGCTGCCCAAGACGTCGAGCGGCAAGCTGCAGCGGCTGAAGACCCGTGAGCTGTACCAGGACGGCCAGCTCTCGACCCGCAAGAGCGTGCGGGACTCCGATCGCGTCGAGCAGGTCAAGGCGGTGGCCAAGAGCCAGCTCGCGTACCTGCGCCTGGCGCTGTTCGGCGGCCGCGCCCGGGGCGGCGCCGACGAGACCGGGTCGGCCTAGACGCGGTCTCCCGCCTCAGTTCGTGGTCGGCTGCGCCTCTTTGCCCGCCGCCACCGCGTCCAGGTAGGCCTGGCTCGGCTGCGGCATGCTCTCGAGGGCCGCGGCCAGCACCTCGTCGAGCTTGTTGACGATCACGAACTCGAGCTCGTCCCGCACTTCCTTCGGGACCTCTTCGAGGTCGGCCTTGTTCCGCTCGGGGACCAGCACGCGCTTGATGCCCGCGCGGTGGGCCGCCAGGGTCTTCTCTTTCAGGCCGCCGATCGGCAGCACCCGCCCGCGGAGCGAGATCTCGCCGGTCATGGCCACGTCGTGGCGCACGCGGATCCCGGTCATCAGGCTCACCAGCGCGGTGAACATCGTGACGCCGGCGCTCGGCCCGTCCTTCGGCATGGCGCCCGCGGGAATGTGGATGTGGATGTCGCTCTTCTCGAGGAAGTCCTTGGCGACGCCGTACTTCTCGGCGTTGGTCCGCAGGTAAGACAGCGCGGCGTGGGCGCTCTCTTTCATCACGTCACCGAGCTGCCCGGTCAGCTGAAGCTTGCCCGTGCCGAACATGCGCGTGGCCTCGATGAACAAGATCTCGCCGCCGACGCTGGTCCACGCCAGGCCCGTCGCCACGCCGGTCTCTTCGGTGCGCTCGGCCACCTCGCTGGTGTACTTGATCGGCCCCAGGTACTCGCGCAGGTCGTCCTCGGTCTTGATGGTGCGCGGGGTGAGGTCGCCCTCGGCCACCTTCACCGCGACGCCACGGATCACGCTGGCCACCTGCCGCTCGAGGGAGCGCACACCTGCTTCTCGGGTGTAGTGCTCGATGATCTCTTCCACCGCCTCGTCCATGATCCGAAGCTGCTCGGTCTTGAGCCCGTGCTCTTCGAGCTGCTTGGGGATCAGGTGCTGGCGCGCGATGGCCAGCTTCTCGCGCCGGGTGTACCCGGGGATCTCGAGGATCTCCATGCGGTCGCGCAGGGGCGGCGGGATGGGGTCGGCCACGTTGGCGGTCGCCACGAACATCACGTTCGAGAGATCGTAAGGGATCTCGAGGTAGTGATCGGCGAAGGTGTTGTTCTGCTCGGGGTCGAGCACCTCGAGCAGCGCGGCGCTCGGGTCACCGCGGAAGTCGTGACCAATCTTGTCCACCTCGTCCATCATGAAGACGGGGTTGATGGTGCTGGCCTTCTTCATGCCCTGGATGATCTGACCGGGGAGCGCGCCGACATAGGTGCGCCGGTGACCGCGGATCGCGGCCTCGTCGTGCACGCCGCCGAGCGACACGCGGACGAACTTGCGACCGAGCGCCCGGGCAATGCTGCGCCCGAGGCTGGTCTTGCCGACGCCGGGCGGGCCCAAGAGGCACAGAATCGGCCCCTTCTTGTCCTTCTTCAGCTTGCGGACGGCCAGGTACTCGACGATGCGCTTCTTGACCTTCTCGAGCCCATAGTGGTCCTCGTCGAGGACCTTCCGGACCTCGATGATCTCCATGTTGTCTTCGGTCGAGTTGCTCCACGGAAGATCCAGGATCCAGTCGAGATAGGTGCGCACCACGGTGTACTCGGCGCTGCCCACCTGCATCGAGCGTAGGCGCTTGAGCTGCTTCTTGGCGACGCTGTCGGCCTCGTTCGGGAGGTTCGCCTTGGCGATGCGCTCTTCCAGGCCGTCCAGATCGCCCTGATCGCCGTCGTCCTCGCCCAGCTCTTCCTTGATCGCCTTGAGCTGCTGGCGCAGGACGTACTCGCGCTGGTTCTTCCCCATCTCTTCTTTGATCTGGGAGTTGATCCGCTCGCGCATCTTGAGGATCTCGAGCTGGCGGGTGAGCAGCCGGAGCACCTTGCGAATGCGCTCTTTGATCTCGATCGTCTCGATCAACTGCGCTTTCTCTTCGACCGGCGCGTCCAGGTTCGCGGCCACCAGATCGGCCAGCGCGCCCGGCGCCTGGATCGAGTCGATCAGCGAGCCGGCCTCGCGGGGCAGCTCGGGCATCAGCTGGATCACCTGCTTTGCCACGTCACGCAGGCTCATGGCCAGCGCCTCGGCCTCGACGTCTTCCACCGGCGGCGCCTCGACCTTGGCCACCTTGGCTTTCAGGTACGGGGTGCTCTGGGTGAGGCCGTCGAGCCGGATGCGCGTGATGCCCTGCAAGATGAGCGAGTAGTTCCCGCTCGAGTGCTTGAGGGCCTTGAGCACCCGCGCGGCACAGCCGACCGGGTACAGGTCGTCGGCGCCGGGGTCGTCGGTCGAGGGATCGCGCTGAGCGAAGATCGCGATCACCGGCGAGGGAAGGTTGTGCACGTCCTCGACCAGCGCGACGCTCTTCTCGCGGCCCACGTCGAAGGGGGCGACGGCACCGGGAAACAAGACGGCGTTGCGAATCGGCAACACCGCCAGCTCGTCACCGAACCGGACCTCCTCTTCCTGAGGCGGAGCGGCGGGGGCGGGCTTCTTCTTCTCACTCATGGGGTACCTTTCGACCCGGGACGGGGGGTCGCCCGACTTTTGTGACGATCGGGCACGCGGGTCAAGCTAAGCACGGGCCCCGAACGCGTCTATGCTCGACGCGGAACTTCAAAGGCATGTCCTCGGCGTCCCGCATTCGCACGGTTTTCTTCGGCACCCCCGCGATCGCGGTCCCGGCCCTGGAGGCGCTTCACGAAACCACCCAGCTTCTGGCGGTAGTGTGCCAGCCCGACCGCCCCGCCGGGCGAGGCCTCGCGCTCAGCGAGCCGGCGGTCAAGGCCGCGGCGAATCGCCTGGGCCTCCCGGTGTACCAGCCCCAGAAGGTCAGGACCGGCGAGCTCGAGACCTGGCTCCGCGAGCAGGCCGCAGACGTCGCGGTGGTGATGGCCTACGGCCGAATCCTGCCCGAGGGCGTGCTCTCGGCCCCACGGCTCGGGTGTCTGAACCTCCACGCCTCGCTCTTGCCGAAGCTCCGCGGCGCCGCCCCGATCAACTGGGCCATCGTTCGGGGCGAGGCCGAGACCGGGATCAGCCTGATGCAAATGGATGCGGGGCTCGACACCGGGCCAGTCTTTGCGCTTCGCAAGCTGGCCATCGGCCCGGAAGAGACGGCGGGAGAGCTAGCAGAACGACTGGCGGTGCTCGCGGCCGAGGTCGTGCGCGAAGATCTGCCCCGGGTCGCCCGGGGCGAGCTGACGGCGGCACCCCAGGACGCGAGCCAGGCGTCCCACGCACCGCTGATCGAGAAGGCCGATACTCGGATCGAGTGGGCCCGCTCTGCCCGGGAAATCGTCGATCTGGTGCGCGGGATGGCACCCCGGCCCGCGGCCCACACCGAAGTGCGGGGCAAGCACCTCAAGCTGACCCGCACCCGAGTCTCGAGCCAGCACGCCGGGGGCGCGCCGGGCACCGTGGACCTGGGCATTGGGCGAGAGATCTTGGTCGCCACTGGCGCGGGCACGGTCGAGATCCTGCGCGCCCAGCTCGAGGGCAAGAAGGAGCTCGCGGCGGCGGATCTGCTCAACGGCAGGGCCCTCGGGCCAGGCGACGTGGTCGGCTGAATGCTAGGCTATTTGGGTGTCGATTTCGGAGCGCCTGATCCAGGACATTGTCCTGGAGTTTCCGAACTTTCGGATCGTGGACAAGTGCCACGACGGGCTCAGCCGGGCGATCGATCGGGCCCTCAAAATCGTGACATTTGGGGGCCAAGACGGCTACCTGACCGTGTACCACACGGTCATCGGAGACACCCTGTACGTCCCTGCCTCATGGAGTGGCGCTTCGGACGTCGAACGCGCCATCGTGCTCAGACACGAGCGCGTGCACTTGCGGCAGCGGCGGCGCTACGGCCTGGGGCTCATGGCCTTCCTCTATTTGATCCCGTTTTTTCCGGTCGGACTGGCCTACGGCCGCGCCCGGATCGAGTGGGAGGCTTACGCCGAGACCCTCCTCGCCACCGCCGAGCTCTGCGGGCTCGCCGCCGCGCGCTCGCCCGAGCTGCGCGCTCGAATCGTCCGGCGGTTCACCGGACCGGACTACGGCTGGATGTGGCCCTTCGGCCGCCAGGTGATGCGCTGGTACGATGAAGCGCTCGATCGCATCGCGAACGAGCTCGAGGCCTCACGGGCGGCCCCGCACGGAGAACACGCAGCATGACGGTAGTGGGAATCGATCTGGGCACGACCAACACAGTCGTGGGCGTCGTCAAAGACGGGCACGCCTCGGCCCTGGCCGACGAGCATGGCAGCCGCCTGATCCCCTCGGTGGTCTCGTTCCACCCGAGCGGCAACGTGCTGGTCGGAAAAGGCGCCAAGGACCGGCGGCTGGTCGACGCGGCGAACACCGTCTACTCCATCAAGCGGCTGATCGGCCGCAGCTGGGACAGCGAAGAGGTCAAGAAGGCCCGCGAGCGCTTCCCCTTCGAGATGCGCGAGGGGCCCGGCCAGGCCGCGCTGGTGGTCGCGCGCGGCCAGACCTACACCCTGCCCGAGATCAGCGCGTTCGTGCTCCGCCGCGCCAAGGCGGTGGCCGAGGCCGCGCTCGGTGAGTCGGTCGAGAAGGCGGTGATCACGGTCCCCGCCAACTTCAACGATCTGCAGCGGGCCGCGACCAAGGTGGCCGGCCGCGTCGCGGGGCTCGAGGTGATGCGCATCTTGAACGAGCCGACGGCCGCCGCGCTGGCCTACGGCTACGGCAAGACCACCAACGAGCGCATCGCCGTGTACGACTTCGGCGGCGGCACCTTCGACGTGACGCTGCTCGACTTGAGCGAGAACGTGTTCGAGGTGCTGGCCACCGCAGGCAACACCTTCCTGGGCGGAGACGACATCGACCTGGCCATCGCCGAGCGCATGGCGAACATGTTCTTGCAGCAGCACAAGACCGACCCGCGCCAAGACGGCCAGGCCTACGAGCGGCTCCGCGCGGCAGCCGAAGAAGTGAAGATCCGGCTCTCACGCGAGCCCGAGGTCACTCTGCGCCTGCCCGAGGTCGCCCACGGCACCGGCGGCAAGCCGCTCGACCTCGAGTTCCGGATGACCCGCGCCGAGTTCGAGGCCCTGGTCGGCCCGATCGTCGAACGCACCTTCGACGTGTGTCGCGAGGCGATGAACATCGCCCGCTTGGGCGCGGGCGACTTCGACCAGGTGCTGCTGGTCGGCGGCTCGACCCGGATTCCGCTGGTGCGACAGCACGTCGAGGCGTTCTTCAAGCGGCCGGTGCTCGGACACATCAGCCCCGACGAGGTCGTGGCGATCGGCGCCGCGATCCAAGCCGCGGCCCTCACCGGCGGCGCCGAGCGTCGGCGCGAGCTCCCGGCGGCGCCCGCCCCCGCGTCCCGCGGGCCCATCGCGCGCAAGGGTCAGACCTGGCCTCCTGGCATGCAGCGCCCGCCGACCAGCGCCGAGCCCGGCACCGAGCCCTACGGGCGCACGCGGAGCCCGACCAGCCCCGGCGTGCAGGCCGACTCGGGCGCGCGCCAGCTCCCGATCGGCGCCGCGCAGCGCGTGGTCGTCCCGGGCGATCCGCGCCAGCGAGTCGAGACCGGCCGAGGCGTCGCGCCTCCCCCGGGTTCGGCAGCGCCGGGCACGGCGCCACCGGGCACGGTCGCGGGACTCGGCGCTCGCGGCCGCGTGCCGACCGGGTCGGGCCTCGGTCCCGATGCCGAGAAGGCCCGGCGCATGACGGCGCCAGGCGGGTTCGATGACGTCCCGAGCGAGATCGTGGTGCCCGAGCGCGCGCCCATTCAGCTTCCGGGCCTCGAGGACCCGACGGCCGAAGCAGGGCACATCGCGAGCTTCCTCGCGCGGTACGCCAGCACGCCTCAGAAGCCGCGCACCACGCAACCTCAGGGGCCAGCGCCGAAGCCGAAAGACGAGAGCGTCGCTCACCGGCTGAGCGACGACGAGATCCAGTACGACGATCCGAGCGCGGTGCAGAGCCCGAACACCGCCGATCTCCGCCGCATGGCGGGTCCGATGAGCACCGACGAGGTCACCGAGGTCCACAAGCGCCGCTCGCGGGTCTCGATCGACGAGCGGGCGCTGCCGCTGCCGAGCATTCCCGACGACGAAGACATGACGATGGACACGGCGACCTCGCCGCAGGCGCAGGCGCCTCTCGGGCTCGGGGGCACGATGCAGATGCCTGCGCAGCCGCCGCCTCCGCCACTGCGGGGTGCGCCGGGCTCGTTGGCAACGCCGACCTCGCCAATCCCGGGCCTGCCCGGCGCGCCACCCGGACCCTTCGGCCAGGCCAGCACGCTGGTCTCACAGCCCCACGCGCCGCCGCCGCTCCAGACCGCTCCGATGAACGAGATCCCGTCGCCCTACCCGGCGCCGGGCCCGGGCCCGGGCATGCCGCCGCCCTTCAGCCCGAACGCACCCTTCGGCGGGCCCCTGGGGCAACAACCGTTCGGAGCGCCGCCGCCGTTCGGCGCGCAGCCGGCCGCGCCTCAAGCGCCCCCGGCGGCCGCCAACCCGCGCCAGACCGCGCCGCCCGCCTGGGCTCCCCCGCTGGGCGTGGCCGCGGCCATGCCCGCCCTCGCGGGCCCGTCGATTCAGCAAATGCCAGGCGGGGCCGGCACGCCGCTCTTGGTCGACGTGACCCCGCTCACGCTCACCGTGGAGACCGTTCAGGGCTTCTGCGATCCGGTGATCGGCCGCAACTCGCCGGTGCCCTGCGAGCGCAGCCGCACCTTCGTCACGGCCACCGACAACCAGACCACGGTGCGCGTGCGCGTGGCCCAGGGTGAGTCCAAACAGTTCCGCGAGAACACCCTGCTCGGCGAGGTCGAGCTCTCGGGCCTGCGACCCGCGCCGCGCGGACAGGTGAAGATCGACGTGGTCTTCGGCCTGGACACCGACGGCATCCTCAACGTGCGCGCGGTGGACGTCGCCACGGGTCACGAGGCCCGGGTCACGGTCCGCCTGGTCGCGGTGCCGGACATGGGCAACGTGGCCGAGATGGCCGCACGTCAAGCGGCGATGCCGATGATGTCATGACCGATCGCGCGACCCTCGAGCGCCTGTCGGAGTGGCACGACGTCCTGGACGACTCGAGCTACTACGAGATCCTGGGCGTGCTCGAGATCTGCGACGACGAAGCGCTCCGCGAGGCATTCCGCGGCTTCGCGCTCGCGTTCCACCCCGACCTGTTCCGGGGCGCCCCCGAGCCGGTGCTGGCGGTCGTTCGGCGCGTCTTCCAGCGCGGCACCGAGGCGTACCGCGTGCTCGCCAACCGCGAGCTGCGGATCCGCTACGACATGGGGCTTCAGCGGGGCAAGCGCCGCCTGGAAGAGGCCCTCGCCCCGAAGTCCGAAGCCCCGGCGCCGGTCAGCCTCCGCAGCAAGGGGCTCGACGAGCTGGCCCGCTCCGGCGGCGCGAAGCTGGCCGCCCAGAAGGCCGCCAAGCTGATCGAGAAGGGGGACCTCGAGAGCGCCAAGAAAGAGCTCGAGAAGGCCCTGGCGTTCGACGGCAACGCGAACCCGAAGCTGGCCGAGCAAATCGAGGCCATCACGCTGGTGCTCTACGCCGGCGGCGCAGGCTGAGCTTGCGCTTGCGGTTTGCGGCCTGACGCACGATCCTTCCGGCCCGGATGATCACGCTCTTCGGCGAAAGCATGTGGGACAGCCCCTGGGTGCTGACGGTGTTCGTCGCGCTCAAGGAGAAGGCACTGGATTTCGAGATCCGCTCGCTCGATCTCACTCTCGGCGAGCAGTCCGCTCCGGAGTACCGCGACGCCTCGCTGACCGGGCGGGTTCCGGCCATCGAGCACGACGGCTTCGTGCTGTCCGAGTCCATGGCCATCGTCGAGTACCTGGAAGAGACCTTCAGCCCGCCCGAGTACCCGCCCCTCTTCCCGGCCTCGCTTCGCGATCGCGGGCGAGCGCGGCAGCTGATGGCGTGGCTGCGCACCGACCTCGGGGCGCTGCGCGAGGCACGCCCGACCACGTCGATCTTCTTCTCGCCGGTCACCACCCCGCTCTCGCAAAAGGCCATGGCCGCGCGCAACAAGCTGGTCGACGTCGCCGAGCGCGTGCTCCCCGAGAGCGGCGGCTCGCTCTTCGACTACGTGACCATCGCCGACATCGACCTCACGCTGGCGCTGCAGCGGTTGATCGCGAGCGGCGACCCGGTGCCAGCCCGCTTGGCCGAGTACGCCGCCGAGATCTGGCGCCGGCCGAGCGTGCAGGCGTTCGTGGCCCAAGACCGGCCGAAGATGCACTGACGGGCGCTCACGCGCCCATCGGGTGCCACACCGTCTTGGTCTCGAGGAAGCGCTCGATGTTGCCCGGCGACCCGCCGCGGGTCTCGTCGTACCAGGCCTCGAGCTCGAGGCTGCGGCGCGTGACCCGCTTGACGTTGTCGGCCGCGGCGACCTCGAGCTTCACGGCGTCGTCACCGGTCAGGTCCCACAGATCGAGCGCGCGCACGCCCATGTGCTTGGCCAGGTGCGGCAAGACCTCGGCGCGCTTGCCGGTGAGCAGGTTGACCACGCCGCCGGGCAGGTCGCTGGTGGCCAGGCACTCGGCCAAGATCAGCGGCGTGATGGGATCGACCTCGCTGACCACCACCACGGCGACGTTCCCCGAGACGATCACCGGGCAGATGCTGCCGACCAAGCCGAGCAGCGCCGGGCGGTCTGGCGCCGCGATCACCACCACCCCCATCGGATCGGTGACGCTGAAGCCGAAGTGAGGGCCGGCCACCGGGTTGCTGCTGGCGAAGAGCGACTGGTACTTGTCGCTCCACCCGGCGAAGCTGATGGCGCGGTCGATGGCCGCGTCGACCTCGCGCTCGGGCTGGCTTTCGCCGGCCCGCTCGAGGCTCAGGGCGAGCTCGGCGCGTCGCCCCTCCATCACTTCGCCCAGCCGATACAGGATCTGGCCGCGGTTGTAGGCGGTCTTGCCCGCCCAACCCTTCTGGGCGGCCTGCGCGGCGGTGACCGCGTCGCGGCCGTCCTTCCGCGACGCCCACGGGTAGTTGTCCACGCCGTCCGCAGTCACCAGGTAGCGGCCGCTCTCGCTGCGCACGAAGGCCCCGCCGACGTACATCTTCCAGGTCTTCTTCACCGCCAAGCGCGCCAGCGGGTCGGCGGGCTCGGATCCGGGTTCGAGATCTGCTCCGGGGCGGCGCCGCTCGGCGCCGGTCTTTCGTCGTTCGCTCATGATGCCTCAGTCCACGTGCAAGTAGGCGGCGAGCCCCTGGCGGCCGCCTTCGCGACCGAACCCGCTCTCTTTGTAGCCGCCGAAGGGCGAGCTGGGGTCGAACTTGTTGTAGGTGTTGCCCCAGACCACGCCGGCCTCGAGCTGGGTCGCCATCTTGAACAGTCGCGCGCCCTTGTTGCTCCACACCCCCGCCGACAGCCCGTAGAAGGTGTTGTTCGCCTTCTCGACCGCCTCGGCCTCGGTCCGGAAGGTCAGCACGCTGAGCACCGGACCGAAGATCTCTTCCCGGGCGATGCGGTGGCTCTGGGCCACGCCGGTGAAGACCGTGGGCGCGAAGAAGAAGCCCTTCGCCGGCAGCTCGCAGGGTGGGCTCCACCGCTCGGCGCCTTCGGCTTCGCCCGCCGCGCACAGCTCCTTGATCTTCTCGAGCTGCATGCGCGAGTTGATCGCGCCGATGTCGGTGTTCTTGTCGAGCGGATCGCCGACCCGCAGCGTGGCCATGCGATCGCGCAGCTTGCGGATCACGAGGTCGTGCACGCTCTCTTCGAGCAAGAGCCGCGAACCGGCGCAACAGACGTGACCCTGGTTGAAGAAGATGCCGTTCACGATGCCGTCGACGGCTTGGTCGAGCGGCGCGTCCGCGAACACGATGTTGGCCGCCTTCCCCCCGAGCTCGAGGGTCAGCTTCTTGCCCGTACCCGCCAGCGCCTTCTGAATGCGCTTGCCGACGTCGGTCGAGCCGGTGAACGCCACCTTGTTCACGTCGGGGTGCGCGACCAGGGCCGCTCCCGTCGCGCCGGCGCCGGTCACGATGTTGACCACGCCGTCGGGCAACTCTGCCTCTTGGATGATCTCGGCCAGGAACATCGCCGACAGCGGCGTGGTCTCGGCGGGCTTGAGCACCACGGTGTTGCCGCAGGCCAGGGCCGGGGCGATCTTCCACGCGGCCATCAAGAGCGGGAAGTTCCAGGGGATGATCTGGCCGGCGACGCCGAGCGCGCTCACGGGCCTACCGCCGAAGGCGTAGCCGAGCTTGTCGGCCCAACCGGCATAGTAGAAAAAGTGGGCGGCCGCCGTCGGCACGTCGAAGTCGCGGCTCTCTTTGATGGGCTTGCCGCCATCCAGGCTCTCGACGATGCAAAGCTCGCGGCTGCGCTCTTGGATGATGCGCGCGATGCGGAAGATGTACTTGCCACGCTCGAGCGGCTTCATCCGGCTCCACACTCGGTCGTACGCGTGGCGCGCTGCCCGGACCGCACGATCGACGTCCTCGGCGCTGGCCTCGGCGACCTCGGACAGCTTCTGCTCGGTCGAGGGGCTGAGCGTGTCGAAGTAGCGGCCCTTCTCGGGCGCCTGCCACTTGCCGTCGATGAACAGCTCGTAGCGCGGCAAGATCTTCACGTGATCGACCGCCTCGGGGGCGGGCGCGTAGTCCCAGGCGTGCGCGAACTCGAGTCGGCGCTCGCCACGGCGGCGATCGCCCGCCGCGGTCGCCTTCGGTTCAACCAATTTGATGGTCACTTGTCGGCCTCGCTTCCTCAGTCTTTCGAGAAGTAGTCCGGGCCCTGGTAGGCGCCGCTCGCTTCTTTCTTCAGCTGCATGAGCACGTCGTTGAGCAGCGTGCTCGCCCCGAGTCGGAACAGATCTGGCGTCAGCCAGGCGTCGCCCAGGGTCTCTTTCACGAGCACCAGATAGTGCAGCGCTTGCTTCGCGGTTCGGATGCCGCCGGCGGGCTTCATGCCGATGCGGCGGCCGGTCGCGTAGTAGAAGTCGCGAATCGCCTCCAGCATCACCAGGGTCACCGGCGGCGTCGCGGCGGGCTGGATCTTCCCGGTGCTGGTCTTGATGAAGTCCGTGCCCGCGTGCATCGCCAGATCGCTGGCCCGGCGCACGTTGTCGTAGCTGCCGATCTCGCCGGTCTCGAGGATCACCTTGAGGTGCGCCTCTCCGCAGGCCTCTTTCACCTGGGCGATCTCGTCCGCGACCCGCTGGTACTGCCCGGAGAGGAAGGCTCCCCGGTCGATCACCATGTCGATCTCGTCCGCGCCGAGCTCCACCGCGCGACGCGTGTCCTCGAGCTTCACGCTGAGCGGCGACAGGCCGCTCGGAAACGCGGTCGCGACGCTCGCGACCCGCACGCGCGAGCCCTCGAGGGCCTTCTTCGCCACCGGCACGAGAGTGGGATAGACGCACACGGCCGCACACGACGGGATGCTCTCGTCTCCCGGCTCGGGAGTCCGCGCCTTTTGACACAGGGCGCGCACCTTGCCCGGCGAGTCCGCCCCCTCGAGCGTGGTCAGATCCATCATCGAGATCGCCAGCTTCAAGCCCGCGACTTTCGTGGCCTTCTTGATGCTGCGCTTGCCGAGCGCGGCAGCGCGCTCCTCCACGGCGATGCGATCGATGGGCGGGGTCGGCCCGGGCGGAGGCAGCGTGCCGCGCTCAGCGGGGCCGCCTCCACTAGCTATCGGGTGCATGCTGGTCTCCTCTTGGCACTTCCGTCTGCCTCTCCCAAGCCGCCGACCTTCGGCGGCGTCGGAGGGGGTGGGTCCCGCCCCCGCGAGCGCGGCACGGCGGCCCCGAAGGACGAAGGGCGATGGTAGCCGAGAAAAGCCTGTTCCGCGATGGGACCTGGACGCCAAGCCGTGGTAAAAACGGGCCTGCCCCAGGGTTTTTAGACCGAAATGTGAACCCCGACGTATCTCCTGATAATATATGGGAAAAGCGATTGCCCCACCAAAGTCGGGTGGGCCATCGAGACAGGTGCACCGTGAAGATCTCGTGTCCCGCGTGCGCGGCGAAATACTCGATCGCCGACGAAAAGGTCCAAGACAAGCTCGCCAAGATCCGTTGCCGCAAGTGCGGCACGACGATCGTGATCGACGGGAAGGTCGATCCCCCGAGCGTCTCTGCAGGGGATGGCGCGGCATCTCAGGTCGCTGTTTCGGATCCCGCTGCCGCGAGCATCAGCGCGGGCGAGTACTCCGTCGACTTCGGCGACAACGATCAGCGCACCTTGACCGTGCCCGAGCTCGTCGCCGCCTACAACGCCGGCCAGCTCACCGCCGAGACCTTCGTCTGGGCTGACGGCATGGCCGATTGGCAACCGGTGGGTCAGGTGCCCGCGCTGGTGGACGCGCTCAACGCCGCCGCCGCGCCGCCGGCCGCACCCCCGCCCAGCAACATGATCAACTCCAGCGATATCGCGAGCCCGTCGGCCGCCCCGTGGGAGTCGAAGCCCGCCGAGGTGCCGAGCGCGGCCCGCGCTGCGGCGCGCGTCGCGAGCAGCCGCGGCTCCACCGCCGACTTGTTCGGGTCGTCGTTCGAGACCGCCGGCAGTGAAGCCGACGTGACCACCAGCGCGCGCGAGCCTGCGCCTCCCGCGGGGTCGTCCTCGGCGAGCGCCGGCCACGGCGGCACCGGTGCGCGCAACGAGTCGAGCGTGCTGTTCTCGCTCAGCGCCCTCACGGCCTCGGCGCCGGTCGCGACGCCCGCCGCTGCGAGCATGGGCGGCGGTGGCAGCACCACGGCGACCAAGGAAGACTCGGGCCTGATCGATCTCAAGGCCCTCACCGCGGCCTCCGACGCGCCGGCGCAGCACATGGCGCCCCTCACGCCTTCGCCGCTGGGCCTGGCACCGCTCGGGCTCGCCCCTCCGCTCGGCGGCGGCGTCGAGTCCCAGATCGCCATGCCGATGGCGCAGCCGCAAAAGAGCAAGGCGGGGATCTTCATCGGCGCCGGCATCGCGGTCGCCGCCATCGCCATCGCCGCCGCCATCGTGGTGGTGGGCAAGGGTCAGCCCCCGCCCCCGGCACCGACCGTGGCGGCGCAGCCTGCCCCCACCCCAACGCCGACCCCCGCCCCGACGCCCACCGAAGAATCCACGGCCAAGGCACCCGCCACCGGAACCGCCGAGGAAGAGAAGAAGCCGCCCACGGCCGGCGGGAAGAAACCCGCGGGCGGGACGGCAGTCGCAGCCAAGCCGGGGCCCGGCGCCACCAAGCCTGCCGGCGGCGAGAAACCGGCAGCGGGCGGCGAGACGAAGCCGAAGCCGAAGCCCAGCGGCGGCTGCGGCTGCGCGCCGGGCGATCTGCAGTGCGCGATGAAGTGCGCCGCCGGCGGCAAGTGAGCGGTGAGTGGCCCGTGAGCGGTCGGCGCGGCTGACCGTTCACTTGGCCAGCGGCGCCGGCACGGCCAGCGCAACTTCACCGGCTGGCGCTTCGCGCTCGAACACCGCGCCCCGTCGATCGGCCAGGCCCAGGCGCATCAACCCATCGGCGAGCACGAGCGCGAACGGCGTGCGCGCCACCGGCGCCGACTCGCCGACCGGCACCACGTACACCAGCACTGGCTCGGTGAGCTTGGTCGGCTTCGCGGGCTCGCTGGCGCAGGTCGCCGCGACCGAGCTGTCGGTGTCCTGCTGCGCGCAGGTCTCGAGCAGCTGCTGATCGCGGCTCGGATCCTTCGAGGGCACGCTGGCGATGAGCAGCGCCGCCGCGCGCCGGACGACCTCGGAGCGGTCCTCGACCAAGAGCGCCTTCTCGACGTCCGCCGAGCAGCGAGCCCGGACGACACGCAGCCCGCCCAGGGCGTTGGCGCGAAGATACGCGCGGGGGTCCGAGAGGCGCTCGCAGAGCTCCTTGTCGACCCGCGTCCCGGTGCGCTTTCCCAGGCGACCCAAGGCGGCGGCGGCGTTGCCGGCCACTGCCACGTCTTTGTCGTCCATCGCCGCGACCAGCGCCGCGCGCTCGGCGGTGCCGCCCCGTAACCCGAGGCCCCACACCGCGTTGGCGCGCACCGATCCGTCCACGTCTTTGGCCAGCACGGCGAGGGCGGCGGCGGAGTCCCCGCGGGCGGCCAAGGCCTCGGCGACCTTGGAACGATCGGCCACGTCCCCCGTCTCTCGGGCGTGCTTGGCGAGCTGCTCGGCGGCGGCCTTCGAGGGGACGTGACCGATGGCTTCGATCAACGCGTCACGCTGACCGCCTCGACTGGCGAGCATGATGCCCAGAGCACGCTCGAGCATCACGCGGTCCGACGAGCGCGAGAGCGCCCCGCCCAGGGCCACCGACAGCGCGCTGCGATCTTGTTCGGCCGAGCGCTCCAGCCGATCGAGCAGGCTTCGCGCCGCCGCGCCCGAAGCGGCACGCCGCAGGGCCGCGGCGGCTGCCAGCCGCACGGAGGCCTCGTCCGCCTCGAGGGCGGCGATCAGCGCCTGGTCCTGACCGGTGGGCGGCAGCATGCCGAGGGCGTCGATGGCGGCGATCCGAAGCTCGACGTGGTCCGCGGCGTTGGCCAGCGGCACGAGCGCCTTCACCGCGCGGGGCGAGCCGGTGCGACCAAGCAGCCGCGCCAGCGCCGCTCGCTCGGCCTTGCTCGACCGGGCCTTGTCGAGCGCTTGCGCGATCGGGTCCACGGCGCGCCCGTCGGGCTTCTTCGGATCGAGAAGCGCCACGGCGGCGTCCACCGCCGCGCGCCGCACGACCGGGTCGGCGTCAGCCAGGTGCTCGAGCACCGTGGGCAGGCTCTTCTCGTCACCCAAGGTCTCGAGAGCCGACAGCGCCGCCACCGTGCCGACGACCCCGCGGCGCAGCGCCCCGGTGATGGCCCGAGCGCTCTCGGGACGCCCGGTCTCGGCCAGGGCCAGCGCGCAGGCGTCCGCGAGCCTCTGGGTGGGCTGTCCGGCGAGGCAGCGCTCGAGCCGCTCGCGGGCAGGTGCACCGGCCTTCGCCAGCGCTCTTCGAAGCAGCGCCAGCGTGTCTGCCGACTGCTCGGCTTCCATCATCGTGAGCAGGGTGTCGAGCGCGTCTTTGGTGCCAATGCGCCCGAGCGCGCCCACGACCGCAGCGCGAACGGCCGGCGACGCTTCGCTGGTCGCGATGGCCACGATCGCCAAGATCGCGCTCGGATCTTTGAGGGTTCCCAGGGCCTCGACGGCGGCGATGCGCACCCCTTCGTCGGCGTCCCGCAGCGCGAGCACCAGCGCGCTCGACGCGCGCGGATCCGCGAGCTCACCGAGCGCTCGCGCCACCGCGCGACGCACCGCCGGACGCGAGTCCTGGATCTTGCCGATCAGCGGCACTACGGCCCGAGGATCACGCAGCCGCGCGAGGGCGCGCACCACCGCGCTTCGCACCTGTGGCACCGCGTCGTCCAGCCGGCCGAGGAGCGGCAACACCGCGTCCTTCGAGCCCGACGCGCCCAGGGCGTTGGCCGCGGCCGAGCGCACCGAAGCGTCCGGATCGCCCAGCACCCGCGCCAGCGGCCCCACGGCCCGCGCCACCGGATCGAGCGCCAGGATCTCGGCGCCCGACAGCCGCACGCGCTGCTCGGGATCGGCGAGGAAGCTCACCACCAGTTCGCCCGTGCCGCGCAGGCGCCGCTCGAGCACCAGGTCGGCCGCCGCCAGCCGCACCTCGGCGTCGGTGTCGGCCAGCGCCTTGTGGACCAGCCGCTTCTGCGCCGCCGGCGCGAGCTCGCCCAGCCGGCGGGCCGCTCGCCGGCGCGCCCCGGCGTCGGACCCGGCCAGCTGCTTCTCGATGGCCTCGGCAGCGTTGGGCCAGGTGAAGGCCTGCGCGGGCGCAGCCCACACGGCCAGCGCCGAGAGCAAGAGGCACGCACCGATTCGCGACACGCCCGGCAGTCTACCCCGGAACGCGGCTGGGGCTCACGCCTTCGCTTGATCCGGCAGGGCGAGGCCCATCTCGGCGAAGGCCGCGCGAGAGGCGGCCCGCTGGCGCGGGCGCAGATAGCCGTAGAACACCGCGTTCAGCGCGACCAGCCGGAAGAGCATGTAGACCTCGAGCAAGTCGAGGGCCGAGAAGAGCGCGATGCCGAAGACCAGCGACCCGAAGCCGAACCAGGTCCGCCAGATGCGCATCAGCGCGCCGCAGTGCCGCTGGTAGATCTCGGCGCGACCGACGTCGTACGCGCCGAACAGCCCGAGCCGCGCGCTGGTGTGCGGGTCGAACTGGTGGACGTAGTTCGACTGACTCTTGACGTAGAAGAGGTAGATCGGCCAGGCCACGCGGCGCATCAGGAACGAGCCGCCCCGGTTCGATTCGAACCGCTCGCGGGCGGTCTCGTAGTCTTCGCCCTCTTTGAAGGTCGGGCTGGTGAAGCGCAGGTAAACGTTCTTGTACTGGTCGTACATCCCGGTGTGGAACGACCCGGTCACCGCCGTCGCAACGGCCAGTGCCACGACCACCACCAAGAGCGGCGTCGGCGAGTGGAACTTGCTGCCGATGACGAAGATGCCGCCGCCCACGGCCGCGACGCTGACCACCAGATCGGCCAAGCCGTCGAGCATGCGCCCGAAGGCGCTCGAGGTCCCGCGCATCCGCGCCAGCTGGCCGTCGGCGCAGTCGAAGATCGCCGAGGTGAAGATCGCCAGGCCGCCCAAGAGCATGTGATGGGGGAAGCTCGACAAGAAGCAGTACGCGCCCAAGAGCCCGAAGACGATCGAGATCATCGTCACCAGGTTCGGCGACACCGGCGTCGGGTAGAGCGCCTTGGCCAGCACGTAGGCCAGCGGCCGGTGGATCCAGACGTCGACGGGCTCTTCCACCGCCAGCGGCTTGAGCGTCTTCCAGTAGCCCGCCCAGAAGCCCTCGACCGGCGCCAGCGACGGCGCGACCGCCGCCGCCGACAGCGGGCCTTCGTCACGGATGTCGACCGAACCCATCGTCATGGCTCACCTACTCGGCGTCACCGCCCACGAAGGCCGGCATCGCCACCTCGCGCTCGCGCCGCCGGCCGAGCACCCGCTCGAAGGCCGTCAGGCACTTGGCATTCTGCTCGCGGGTGCCGATCGTCACCCGCACGTAGCTCTTCTCCGCGTGGTGGGAGCCGAGCGATCGAATCAGCACGCCCTCGTCGAGCATGGCCTGCACCATTCGCTCGGCGCTCATGCGGGTGAGCGAGATGTCGACCAGGATGAAGTTGCCCTCGCTGGGGATGGCGACCACGCCCGGCAGCCGCGACAGGCCCCGACCCAGCTCGGCACGGGCCGCCTTCAGCTCCGCGACGCGGGCGTCGAACTCGGCCATGTCGTCCAGCGCCGCGCTGGCCGCGGCAATCGACACCGCCGGGAGGTTCCACGGCACCTTCACCCGCGACAAGAGCTTGATCACGCTGGCATGCCCGAGCGCGTAGCCCACGCGCAGGCCCGCCAGGCCGAAGGCCTTGGAGAAGGTGCGGAGCACGATCGCGTTGGGAAACTCCTGGATCAGGTACGAGAGCGACGTCCCCTCGCCCAGCTCGAAGTACGCCTCGTCGATCACCGTGGGCAGCCCCAGCCGCAAGAGGCGCCGCATGTCGACCTCGGCGATGCGGTTGCCCGTGGGGTTGTTGGGCGTGCACAGGAAGATGACCTTGGTGCGCTCGGTGACCGCGCGCAGCATGCCCATCAAGTCGTGCTCGTGCTCTTCGGTCATGGGCACCAGCACCGGGATGCCACCACAGACCCGGGTTCGTGCCTCGTACATGCTGAAGGTCGGCACGCTCAAGAGCACCTCTTCGCCCGCGGCGGCGAAGGTCCGGATGATCACGTCGATCAGCTCGGTCGAGCCCGCCCCGAGCAGCACGTTGTCCCCACCGAGGCCCTCGCGCGCGCCCAGCTTCTGACGAAGCTCGGGCCCACCGCTCGGATAGAGGTGACCGCGAGTGGCGGCGTGGACGATGGCGTCGACCACGCGCTGGCTGGGAGCGTGCGCGCTCTCGTTGCTCATCATGCGCGCCACGCCGGTGCGTTCGGCGACGGCGAAATGGTCCTCGTTGTAGGGCTTGGCGGCCCGCACCCAGCTCGGGGCGAACAGCTCCATGCCGTCGGCGTCGATCACCGCCGGGGCGCCGGCGCCCGGCTCGTCCCCGAGGTGGTCGCCGAACACCCGGAGCATGGCCTCGGCGCGCTCTAGCGCCGGCCCCGTGTCGACGTCGATCCAGCGCACGTCGCCCACGTCCACCCCCAAGAACGCGCCGCGGCTGGCCAGCGCGCGCACGCCGTCCGAGAGCGAGCAGTCGCCGTGCTGATCGTCGAGCCGCGCCAGCTCTTCGATCAGCGCGGGCCCGATGCGGAACACGCCGGTGTCGAGCGCGTCGTAGCGCTCCAGCTCTTTGCTGATGTCGCCGATGCGCCCGGCCGAGACGCACACCTTGGTCGCGTCGTCGATGTCGAAGCAACGCTCGATGTCGTAGTCGACACCCAGGGCGCAGGCGCCGCTCGGCACGTCGGCCGCCAGAAGGCGCCGCACCAGCTCGGGCGAGTACAGGTGGTCGGCCATCGTGAGCAGGCACTCGCGATCGATGAAGTCGGCCGCGGCCAAGAGCGAGACGCCGTTCTTCGCCAGGTACCGCTCGTTGTTCACGAAGCTGAGCTCGAGCCCGAGGCTGGGCTCGGCGACCAGCGCGCGGCGCACGCTCTCGCCCTGGTGACCGATGATGACGACGGCCTCTCGGATCCCGGCGGACTCGAGCGTGCGCAGGACGCGCACCAAGAGGGGGACACCGGCCACCGCACGCAGAGGCTTGGGCGTCGGATCGCCGCCCTCGCCCAGCCGGGAGCCGGTCCCGGCTGCCAGCACGATGGCTCGCGTCACTCGTCGGTCAGTCATCAGATCGTCTCGCTTTCAACTCGAAGTACCAAGCGCGCGGGGGATTACCACGCGGTGCGCAAATCGGGCAAATCCTTTTCTGTTCTCATGAGTTACAAGATCGCTGGCTGTCGCAACCGGGCCACAGTGTGGCGTTTTGGCAACACCTTTCCCCGCTCCCTGACCGGGCGCTCCGAGGATCGACCACTGCACGAAACCCTCTGAAAGTCGGTGACTTGTTGGGTGGGGTCGGGGTCGGGTGGGTTGCGCCTCCGTCTGCCCTCCCCTTGAGCAATCGAGGTGCCAGCGCTTCGGTGCGTCAGAGGCTACGCACCGGCGCACGTGCCGCCGAGACAATGCCGGGAAAGCCGCGCGAACTCGGCGCCGCGGTGAACCCGAGGCCACGCCCACCTGCGGCATGCCAGCAACACCCCGTGACCCTGGCGTCGCAACTCGGCGTCAGCCGAACAGCGCCCGCGCCCGGGCCAAGTCGCTCGGATCGTCGACCTCGGTCCACGGCAGATCGCCGACTTCGACCGCCAGGGCCGAGAGCTGACCGGCGCCGATCAACTGCGAGTAGACGTCCTCGTAGTACAGGCTCGCGCTCTCGGGCCGCGCGAGCGCCTCGAACAACGGCAGGCTGGCCTCGGCGGAGATGCGCTCGATGCCGATGCTCTCGCCGGCGGCTTGGTCGAGCGCCAGCCCCTTGCCGAACGCCTCGATCCGATCGCCCTGGCCGCGCCGAAACTTCATCGCCTCGGCGTCGGTGCGGCGCGTTCCGTCCACGGCCACCGCCAGCGGTGCGTCGCAGGCGTCGATTCGCGCCAGAACCTCCGGTCGAAAGACCACGTCGCCGTCGAGCTTGAAGAACGCACGGCCGACCACGGCGTCTCGACACAGCGCCAGCGACACGGCGTTCTGGGTCGAGTCGAAGCGATCATTTCGACAGTAGACGACCTCGAGCGGACACGACGCGAGGGCGCTCTGCACCGCATCTTCGCGGTAACCGGTCGCGAGCACGAGGCGCTCGACGCCGTGCTCGGCGAGCAGGCGCACGGCGCGGCCCAGGATGGTCTCGCCACCGATGTCGACCAGCGCCTTAGGTCGATCATCGGTCAGCGGCCGGAGGCGCGAGCCGATGCCGGCGACCAACAACACGGCGGTCTTGGTGCTGCTCATGCCCCCGGCACGATTGCATACGGGCACGCGCCTTGCTAGTCACCGCCCCATGAAGCAGCCCCAAGAAATCAAGAAGGCCGAAGGCAAGCTCGGCGTGCTCCTGCCCGGCATGGGCGCGGTCGCCACGACCTTCATCGCGGGCTGCCTGCTCGCTCGCAAGGGCATCGCCCAGCCCGTCGGCTCGCTCACCCAGATGGGCACGGTTCGACTGGGCAAGCGCACCGACAACCGCTCGCCGCTGATCAAAGAGTTCGTGCCGCTGGCCGCGCTCGATGACCTGGTCTTCGGCGGCTGGGACATCTTCCCGGACAACGCCTACGAGTCGGCGGTCCACGCGGCGGTGCTCGAGCAGAAGCACCTCGACCCGATCCGCGCCGAGCTCGAGGCGATCCGGCCCATGCCCGGCGTGTTCTACCCGGAGTACGTCAAGCGGCTGCACGGCACCCACGTGAAGACCGGCACGACCAAGGCCGAGATGGTCGAGAAGGTCCGGGAGGACATCCGCGGTTTCATGAAGCAGAGCGGGTGCAGTCGCGCCGTCGCGGTGTGGTGCGGCTCGACCGAGATCTACATCGAGCAGTCCGCGGTGCACCAGTCGATGACCGCGTTCGAGAAGGGGCTGATCGACAACGACCCGTCCATCTCGAACTCGCAAATCTACGCCTGGGCGTGCCTCAAGGAGGGGGTGCCCTTCTCCAACGGCGCGCCGAACCTGACGGTCGACTTCCCGGCGGCCTACGAGCTCGCGCGCGAGACGAACACGCCGATCACCGGCAAGGATTTCAAGACCGGTCAGACCCTGATGAAGACCATCCTGGCGCCGGGCCTGAAGGCCCGCATGCTGGGCCTGAGCGGCTGGTTCTCCACCAACATCTTGGGCAACCGCGACGGCGAGGTGCTCGACGACCCGGAGAATTTCAAGACCAAAGAGGTCAGCAAGCTGGGCGTGCTCGACACCATCTTGCAGCCCAAGGTCTACCCTGACCTCTACGGCGAGGTGCACCACGTCGTGCGCATCAACTACTACCCGCCCCGTGGTGACTCCAAAGAGGGCTGGGACAACCTCGACATCTTCGGCTGGCTCGGTTACCCGATGCAGATCAAGGTCGACTTCTTGTGCCGCGATTCGATCCTGGCGGCGCCCATCGTCCTCGACCTGGCCCTGTTCATGGACCTCGCCAAGCGCGCTGGCTTCCGTGGCGTGCAAGAGTGGTTGAGCTTCTACTGGAAGAGCCCGATGGCGGCGCCCGGCCTCGTTCCGGAGCACGATCTGTTCATTCAGCTGATGAAGTTGAAGAACACCCTGCGGTGGATGCGGGGCGAGACCCCGATCACCCACATCGGGCACGAGTACTACGACTGATCAGGTCAGCCCGCCGCGGCGGCGGGCCACCCAGTGCGCGCCCAGGCAGAGCGCGGCGAGCACGGTCCAGACCCACGGTGGCACGATCGGCGTGACGTGGCGCTCGGCTGCGATGCGCGTGGCGCTGGGCTGGGGCAGCGTGGCCTCTTGTCCCGCGCGGACCGACGTGCCGCCAGTCACCGCGCTGATCCGCTCGAGGCGCGGGCCGTCGGGGCGTGAATCGGCGAACGCCTCGCCGCCCTTCTCGCAGGCGAAGTCCAGACGAGCGGGCGGCGACTGCCCGACCTTCACCCTCGCCACGTAACCCCCGGGCTCGAGCTTGCCCACAGGCACGTCCACCGGTCCGATGGGCGGGCTCGGCAGCTTCTTCTCGATCACCTTCGGCGAGCCCTTCCCCAGGCGCTCGACGCTCACCTCGACGTCACCGCTGGCGCCGGGCAGCCGGTGCAGGCGCAGCGTCGTGTCTTCGCCGCTGACGCACTGCCCGACCACCTCCGCGCGCGCCACCTCGAAGCGAGGGTCGCGCATCAGCCACCCGAGCAGGCCGTCCCAGAGCGCGCCGAACGCGCGGCCCGAAACGCCGGCCGCCAGCTCGCTCCATGCGAGGCGATAGCTGCCGTCGACCCCGAGGGCGATGCTGCGCCCGTCGCCCGACTCACCCAGCGCCAAGACCGGCATCGGCGAGGCCCCGACCTTGCGACGAGGGTGCTCCATCAGCACGAAGGACGCCCCCCGGGGCTTGCCCAGGGTGTTCGAGCCGGTCATCGTCGGCAGGTCCTCGCCGAGCAGCTCGAAGAGCCCCGAGAGCACCGGCGCCGAGCGGCCGATCTCGGTGAACCGCGGCGAGAACTCCGCCGCGTCGTGGGGCTCGACCTTCTCGTCGAGCTCCACGGGCAAGACGCGCTCGAGGGCCGTGCCGGCGTAGTTGCCCCCGGTGAACGACGACGGCCCGCCCACCATGATCAGGCCGCCGCCCGCCTCGACGTAACGCGCCAACGCCGGCAAGTGACGGTCGAGTTTGTAGGCCACCGCGTCGATGTCCTGCAGCACGATGGCGTCGAAGCTGGGCAGGTGCTCGGTGAACAGCTCCTCGACCGGGAACGGAATGAGCGCCAGCTCGGAGTCGTCATCGGTCATGGTGTCGTCCGTCATCCCGCGCAAGATGAAGAACGCGACCAGATCCACCGACTCGTCGCTCTTGAGCCACTGTCGCAAGGTGCGCACGTCGTAGGTGGGCCGACCCGCGACGTGCAGCAGGCGCACGCGCTCGCGGGCGACGCTGAAGGTGACGAAGCGCCGGTCGTTGTCGGGCACCTGATCGCCCGCCGGCGCGTCGATGCTCACCTCGACCACCCGGGCACCGGCACGCTCGAGCGTGATGCGCAGCTCGAGCGTGGCCGTGCCGTCTTCCACGCGGGCGGTGCCGCTGGCGAGCACGGCCGGCTCGACCCCCTGGCGGTGCTCGCGCACGGCGACCGGAATGTCACCGCACTCGAGGCCTCCTGCGCAGCCGACCTCGATCGTCAGGCTCATCGGTTGATGGGCCACCGCTGCGCCGGCAGCCCGCACCGAGCGCACGCTCGCGTCCTTGGGGCCGGCGTCCGCCAGTCGCACGGTGTGCAGGGGGACGCCGAGCCCGCCGACGGCGTGTCGCAGCGCCGCATCGTCACTCCCAGGCGCGGGCCGACTGAGGCGCCCGTCGCTCACGACCACCACGGCGCGCGGCCGCTCGCCGGTGGACTCGGCGAGCGCGCCGAGGGCCCCAGCCAGATCGCTCTCGGCGCTGCGACGCGCGCCGAACCCCGAGTCGGGCACGGCCTGTGGCGGACCCTCACCGAAGCCCAGCACGCCGAGCCGCGCGTCGCCGTAGCGATCGCGAACCGCGGCGACGGCCGCCTCGGCGCGCACCCGACGCGAACGGCCGTCTTCCGCGGGCAGCTCCAGCCGTCGCGACTGATCGACCAGCACGATCACCCGCGGGCCCACCAGGCTGCCCCGCTCCGTCACTCGCACCGGACGGAGCACGGCCAGGGTGAGAGCGACCGTGGCCAGGGCCCCGGTGGCGGCGATGATCGGTCCCAGGCGCTCGCGGCGACGGAGCTCGAACAAGAGCAGCACGATGGAAAGGAGCGCGAAGAGCAGCGCCGCCACGCTGCCGAGCGACGACAGGTCGTCGCTGAACGCCCACGAGCGCGCGCTCATGGCCGGCGGCGAGCGCGACGGCGCATCAGCCAGGGCGCGTGGACCTGGTCGTCCTTGTAGTCCGAGCACAGGACGTACATCGCGATGTTCACCGCGAGGCGGATGGCTTGCTCGCGCTGGGCCACGCCCCCCGGATCGACGTCGAGCGAGAAGCCGCCGCCCCGGGAGCGCGCCAGGGCCCCCAAGAGGTCGTGCCTCAGCAAGAACACCTGGGCGTACTTGCCGCGGATCAGCGCTTCGATCCGGGCCGGCCCCTGCACCCGGCCGACGGGACGATCGACGATGTAGTAGCTCTTGAACACCACGTGGGTGGGATCGAGCTCGACCGGCGCGAGCTCGGGCAGCACCCGCCGGACCTCGCGGCGTGCGCTCTCGCCGAACGCCCCGCTCGCCGGCGCCAGGTCGTCCACCACCAGAACGCCGCCCATCTTCAGGAAGCGATCGAGCCCGCGGCGCTCGGGGCCCGAGAGCGGGCCGAGCGCGCTCGCGCCCGCCCAGATCGCGAAGGGCTCGGCGGCGAACGCCGGCTGGTCGAAGGCGACCGAGGCAGACGACAACCGGCCCGGCGCGCTGGTCCGACGGACCAGCTCGTACGCCCAACGCGCCGGCGCCGAGCTGCGCTCGGGGTCGAGCTTGGCGCCGCCGCTGGTGACGACGCGGGGATGGAACGCACCCGCGTCACCGAACGCGCGAGCTCGCCCCGGCGCGACGCTGGCGAGGGATGCGAGCCCGGCGAGCACGTGGCGACGACTGAGCTTCACGACAGGTCACCCATCGGTCAGTCGAAGTCCTCGATGCGCCAGAAGCCCGCCTCGCGCTTGAGCTTCACCGAGTGGCCGCCGGGCACTTGAACCTCGGCGCGGTCGCCCGAGATCTTCACGTCGAGGGTCTCGGGCTGCTCGAGGCCCTGGACCAGCGACTTCATGTCGTTCTCGATGGCGCTCTTCGACTCGGAGCTCAGCACGCGCAGGACGCCGCCGTAGCTCCGCCGCGCGAGCGCCTGACGGAGCTCGGAGAGCGCCTGAGCCGGAGTCCGGGCGCCCAGGGGCAGCGCGCCGGCGCTCCCCACGCGGAAGGCGCCGCCCTCGACCTCGAGCGTGGCCTGCTCCCCGTCTGCGTACCGCACCGTGGCCTGCATCTCGACCTTGGTCCCCGCGGCCGCCACCGCGCGGGCCGTGCGTGCCAGCTCGACCTGCGACTCTTTGACCATCCGGCGCACGCCGGCTTTCCCGTGGGCGCGCTGCGCGTCGCTCGAGAGCATGGCGTACAAGCCGTCCGCGTCGCCCTTCTCGACGCGCGCGGCGTACTCGGCCGCGGTGACCTTCGGGTCCGGCAAGCCGTGGCCGCCGCAGCCAGCGAAAGCGCCGGCGCCGGCGAGCAGCAGGGCCGAAATGCGGGGTGACGGGGATGACATTCCTGGGACGAGAGCTAGCGAATCGGGCGCCGGTTGGCTACCTTTTGCTCCGATGCAAGCACAGAAGCGGTCCACGGGGCGGGCAAAGGCCGGCCGACTCGGAGCAATTCTCGGCGCAGCCGCCATCGCCTTCGTCGCGGCGTGCGGCGGCGGCCCCGCCAAGAGCGCGAACCCCACCCGCGCGCTCGACGAGCGTCGGGCGGTGCAGGTGATCGCCCAGGCGTTCCACGACGAGCGCGACGCGCCGGTTCCGGGCCGCGCGATCCCGATCGCCGAGGGCAAGTCGCTCGAGGTGGACGTGATGAGCGACGGGCACAAGTACGGCGTCGCCTACGTGACCCCGAACGAGCGCACGGCCCTGGGCACTGCCCTACCGGCCAAGGCGGCCGACATGGGCGACGCCCTGCAACTGGTGCACGGCACCGGTGCCGACGCCGAGACCCGCGTCTTGATCTTGCAAGACACCGACTACCGCTACGACGATCAGGTCGGAACGGCGCACGAAGAGACGACCATCACCGCCGAGCGCAAGCTCGCCCGCGACGTGCGCGACTTCTTGGTGCGAGCCCACTCCGAGCGCTGGCCCTGATGGCCAACCCGCGCACGCTCTTGTCCGTCGGCGTCACCACCGTCCTCGGGGGCATCGCCATCGCGGCCACGGGAGACCCGTCGACCGGCGGGGTCATCACCGTGGGCTCGCTGGTGTTGTTGATCTACGGGCTGCACCGGTTCGGGCGCACCGGGCCGGACGAAGCGTCGGTCTGACGCTCACGTCTCCGAGCGCAACACGGCGACCGCCACGTCAGTCCCCAGCGCAGGCGCCCGCTTGAGGCCCAGCCCGAAGTCGCGCCCGGTGATCTCGATCACCGCCGAGTACACCGCGTCACCCTGGGCCTTGCCCAGCGGATCTTGGCTCACGATCGCCTGCGCGTTCACCTCGGGCGAGACCGGCGCGCCGAACACCTGCTTTTCGACCACCACGTAGACGTAGATCAGCGGCTCTTTCTTGTTCGCGGGCATGCTGCCGCGCACGCTGCTGCGCAGCGAGTTCTCGAGCCGGTAGGCGTAGGCCGACCACGACACGCCGGTGGTGTACAGCCCCTTCACCTTGTCCCCGACCTGGATCGGCGCCGCAGCGACCCACTGGCCGTCGGTGCCCTTGACTTTCGCCGCCTCGGGCATCGACCCGCGCGTCTCGACGTACTTCCCCTCGAGCGCCGCCTTGAGCCCGGGGAAGCTCTGCAGCGCGTTCTTGCCGGCCATCAAGTCCTGGTCCTGGTCGTTGCGCACGACGGTGCCCTGATCGTCGACCAGCGCGAAGAAGGTGCTCTTGGCGACCCGCAGGTCTTGAACCTTGTTGCGAGCCTTGTCGAGGGCCTCGCGGACCGCCGGCAGATCGTCCTTCGGCGCGGCGGTGCCCTCGAACAGCTTCACCAGGTGCTTCGCCCCTTCGGGCAGCCCGGAACGGATCTCTTGCACGTCTGCGGTGGCGGTCTCGACCAGCGAGGCGACGTGCTCGGCGGCCTTGCTCTGGCTGAGCTTCTTGTCGCCGTCACAGGCGGGCAGGCCCAAGATCAGCACGGCACTCAGGGCGGTTCGCGCGGCGGGGGTCATCACCCGGAGCACATACCAAAGGCGACGCGGCGGCGCACGCGCCCTCTGACCCCGGCCTTCCGCTGCGGCAACGCGCTCCCCTGCACGTTTCGGCCGCCACGCGGTCATCGGTTGCAGGGCAACGCGCTCCCCTGCACGTTTCGGCCGCCACGCGGTCATCGGTTGCAGGGCAACGCGCTCCCCTGCACGTTTCGGCCGCCACGCGGTCATCGGTTGCAGGGCAACGCGCTCCCCTGCAC
>JACPVJ010000034.1 GCA_016191785.1 Myxococcales bacterium
CGCCCCCACCCCAGAGCGCGGCGCGCGATCGCGCGCCGCGCTTCACCGATCAAGAGTGAGCTGGACTGCCCGTTTCGTGCCGAATACACCCCCGTCGTGTATCGTCCAACGCGAGTAGTCATGCGTCTTCTGAGTTCGCTCGTGCCACTGGTCGCGCTGGGTCTCTTCGTCGCTTGCGGCAGCTCCAAGAAGCGCGCCGGCGACGCCTACGGGACAGAAGAGCAGTTCTGTCAGCACTGGGCCGAGGCGGCGTGCAACGGCAAGGTGGTCGAGGCCTGCGCGGCAGCCAGCGTCGAGAGCTGCGTCGCGAAGCAGACGACCTATTGCCTGGGCTCGGTCCCGCCGTACTACTCGTCCGAGAACGCGAAGACGTGCATCGAGAAGGTCGAGGCGGCCTACGCAGACGCCAAGCTGACCGCCGATGAGGTGGCCGTGGTGCGCAACATGGGCGCGCCCTGTGACAAGCTGAACCAGGGGCTGAAGGCCCTCGGTGAGGTCTGCGAGGCCTCGGACCAGTGCAACTCGATCGAGGACCAGGTGTGCGTGATCAAGCCCGGGGACGACTCGGGCAGCTGCCAGGTGCCCAAGCTGGTCGGGGGCGGCTATTCGTGTACCGCCGCCGACGAGCTGTGCGATGTCGGGTTCTATTGCGACGGGTCCAACTGCATCGCCAAGAAGGGCGACGGACAGGCGTGCACCAAGGACATCCCTTGCCTGGAAGATTTCCTGTGCGTCGACTCCGGTGGTCAGGGCAAGTGCGTGGCCAAGGGGGGAACTGCCGCCGGGTGTGACGCCGATTTCGAGTGCAAGAGCGGCATCTGCGCCAAGCCCGCCACCGGCTCGGGCAAGTGCGTCGAGTCGGTGGTGCTCACCCCGACCGACCCGGTGTGCCAGAGCCTGGGCTGAGGCCGGCTCCGAATCGCCTTGCCACCGGCCCCGGGGCGTCGTTCAAATCCCCGCCGATGACTCGTACCGCTCTCGCCTGCCTCGCGCTCGCCTCACTCGGCTCTTGGGGTTGCGACGATCCGCCGCCCAAGAAAAACCCGTTCGAGCCGCCGCCGAAGCAGACCGTCGAGCCCCCCAAAGACGCGGCGCCGCCCAAGCCTTCGGGCCCGCCCGAGCTGGCCATCGACGACCTGGGGCCCAAGGTGGGCTTCTCGCGCGTGCTGCTCGACAAGCCCGAAGGGCGCGACAAGCTGAAAGAAGAGCTGAATCAGGTCAAGGAGCACTTCGCCGGAAAAGAGGCGACGCTCTCCGTCATTCGCAAGGCGAAGATCTCGTCGGTCGCGATCATGATGAACGAGCTCGGAAGGATCGGCACGACCAAGGTCATCATCAAGACCGAGACGCGCAAAGACTTCCCGGGCGAGCTGGCGTTCGTTCCCGAGGCGAAGGCGCCGACGCCCGAGCCCTGCGCCGTGGTCGGGATGATCCTCGGCGATCGCAGCGCGGCCATCTGGAAGTTCGCCGGCGGCACCGCGATCAAGAAGGCCAAGGGGCTGGCGGGGCCCGATCTGTCGATGACCGGCGAGACCATCGAGCGCTTTGCCAAGGGCTGCAAGGGGTCGAACATGTTCTTCGTCTCGGCCGACGAGTCGGTGGAGTGGGGCCTGGCGTACGACCTGACCGCCTCCACCCGCTCGCTCGCCGACGTGAAGTTCGACAACCTGGTGCTGCTCGAGAAGACCCCGACGGCGGGCCGGAAGGTCGAGCTGGCAAAGTGAGCGCGTCATGAGGCTTCACACGCTGCTTCTGGGCCACCACGACGAGCACTCGATCCCGCGCATCGGCTCTGCGCTCGATCGCATGGCTGCACGCAGCCGACTGTTCACGCTGCACAGCGCGACTCGCGAGGACATGGTCACGCTCTGGGAGCTGATGAAGGGCGAGGAGGTCGACGCCGAGTTCTTCGTCCCCTCGGGCATCGACCCGCTGAAAGAGGTGATCCACCACGGCAAGAACTCGTTGCCGGCGTTCACCCACTTCCAGAAGCGCTTCTGCCGTCCCGACGACGACTCGGGGGACATCTATGGCTACAACCACGGCAGCACCGAGGGCCTGACCGGCCCCGGCTATTTCGTGGCCCACGGCACCAGCGACGAGAAGGACCCGCCGAGCGCGTACGTGATCGACTACACGCGCATCCCGCCCAAGAAAGTCGCCACTTGGCCCGAGATCGGGAGCAACGAGCGCGGCGTCGGTGCGCTGGTCTATGGTCGGATGAAAGACTACATGCGCAAAGTCTCGACCCACGTTTCCATCGGGAAAGCCTACAAGGAAGGCAAAGAGCTCGGCGCCTACTTCATGCTCTGCCGCGAAGACCCCGAGTAGTGACTTCGATAAGCCCCCTCGCGTTCGAGAGGGGCGGCGCTAAACTCAGCCGACACACGGGTTTCGGAGTATCGTCGGACAAATGGGCGGCACTGGCGCGGGCGCAAAAACGCTGGGACGTTACGAGCTGATCAGCGAGGTCGCTAAAGGTCAGCTGGGGCCCCTCTGGGCGGCCAAGGCTGCCGGCGACGATCCCAAGGCGGTGCTGATCCGCCGAGTTTCCACCGGCGCCCCGACCACGCCCGACGAGATCGACGCGCTGTGCGAGGGGGCGTGGTGGATGCTCGAGCTGTCGGAGCCGGGACTGGCGCGCGGCATCGACGTGGTCAAGACCGAGGGCGAGCTCGGTGTGGTGATGGAATACGCCGAGGGCGAGGTGCTGCGCTCGCTCTTGCGCCTGGCCAGCTTCAAGCGGCGGCCCATCCCGGTGAACGTCGGCCTCCGCATCGCGGCGGACATCTTGGACGCCTTCGAGCAGGCGGCCGAGGCCGGCGGCAGCGCGTTCGTCCCGGGCGGCTTGGTGCCCGACAGCATCATGGTGGGCCGCGACGGGCACGCGCGGGTGCTCGACGTCGGCGTGCTGGGTCCGGCGTCTCGAGTCGGCCCCATCGCTCGCCACCCCGAGATTGCGTCGTACGCCTCGCCCGAGCAGCTGGACGACGCGAGCAAGACCGATCTGCGCTCGAACCTGTATGCGGTCGCGGTGATGCTCTGGGAGATGCTCTCGGGCAAGCGGCTGTTCGTGGGGTCGACGCACCAGGCGGTGAGCGAGAAGGTGAGAGCAGGCGGCGCGCAGCGCCTCGACTCGTCGAAGCCGGTGGGTGGCGACGCGATCTCGTCCGCGGTCGCCGACATCGTGGCCCGAGCGATGGAGACCAGTTCCGACGCGCGCTTCGCGTCTCCCAAGGCACTTCGCGAGGCGATGGAGGGCACCGGAGAGATCGGAACCCACGCCGACGTCTCGAAGCTGGTCGAGGAGTTCGCGGGCAACACACTGGCCGCGCGTGCCAAGCTGATCGACAAAGCGCTGGCGACCGGACCGGTAAAACCGGCGGCTGCGGCAGAGGCCAAACCGGCGCCCACCGCGCCCGTGGCCAAAGAGCCCGCCAAGGCTCCGGCCGCGCCGCAGCGTCCGCCGGCGCGGAAGGCCACCCTGATCGGAATCCAGCCGATCGGACCCGCCGTCACCGCTGCGGCCGTGGTGCCGCCGCCGCGACCGCCCCTCGAGTCCCTCGACGCCGAAGAGCTCGAGCCCATCTCGGTGTCGAAGGTCGAGATCGATCCCTTCCCCACCAGCGAGGCGCCCACCCGGCCCGCGCCGCAACTCACCGGTGAGCTGGCCGCGCGCACCTCGAGCCCGGACGAAGGCGAGAACATCAAGACGCAGTTCTTGGGAACGCCAGCGCCGGATGCCGCAGCCGCGATCGCGACCGCGACCGCCGAGGCCGCGTCACCCAAGCCGCCCGCCGCGTCGCCCAAGCCGCCAGAGGCCACGACCTCACCGAAACCACCCGAAGCGGTGACCTCGCCCGAGCCGCCCGTCCCGGCGGCCGTCGAGCCGGCGCCGGAGTCGATCGACGTGTCCCTGTCCGAGCCGCAGCCGGCCGGGGCAGAGGCGCCGGCGGCTGCCGTCGACTGGGCGGCGATGGCGGCCGGGTTGCCTCCGGGCGATATCGACACGGGCATACCCCCCGCCGAGAAGAAGGAAGAGAAGCGCGACGAGTCGGCGGTCGCCTGGGTGGGTCCGCCGCCCGGCGCACCGCTCGACGACAAGCCCCCCGAGGCGGACGCCGAGATCGACGAGCCCATCGCTTCCATCGTGCCCGAGCGCACGCAACGCATGCGAAAGATGGTGGCGGTCGGCATCGGGGCCCTCGCGGGGGTGATCGCGCTCGGCGTGATCATCTCGAAGCTCGGCGGCAAGGACGAGGCCGACGGCGGCTCGGGCACTCCGGCCGCGACGCAGACCGCGAAGAAGGAAGAGCCCAAGAAGGAAGAGCCCAAGGCCGAGGAGCCCAAGGCCGAAGAGCCCAAGGCCGAAGAGCCCAAGGCCGAAGAGCCCAAGGCCGAAGAGCCGAAGAAGGAAGCGCCCGCCGAGAAGCCGGTCGCCACCAAGCCCACGGCCACGACCAAGCCCACGACGACCTTCAAACCGGCCACGACGACCAAGCCCACAGCCACGACCAAGCCCACGACCAAGCCCACGACCAAGCCGAAGCCGAAGTTCACGCCGTCGGGGATCTGACACCACCCATCGAGGAAGACCTGCATGCGACACGCGATCTCCACTGCTCTCTTGGCCGGCGCTCTGGGGCTGGCGACCCTTTCGCTGACTCACCCGGCCATGGCCCAGGGCGCGCCTCCCGAGACCGCCACCGCCGAGCAGAAGGAAGCGGCGCAGAAGGCCTTCCAGAAGGGAATGAAAGCGGCGAAGGCGAAGAAGCACGACGACGCGCTGGCCGCCTTCAAAGAGTCGTACGGCGCGGTCGCGAGCCCCAACTCTCACCTGATGGTGGCGCGCGAGCTGGTCGAGCTCGGTCGGTTGGAAGAGGCCTGGGCCGAATACCAAAAGACCGTGGCCGAGGCCGAGGCCGCGGCGCAGAAAGATCCGAAGTACGCCGACACGGCGAACAGCGCCAAGACCGAGCAAGGTGACCTCAAGGGCAAGCTCGCGTTCATCAAGCTCACGGTGACCGGCGCAGGCGCGGGCTCGCGCGTTACGGTGCACAGCAAGGAGATCCCGGAGACGGACTGGGGCAAGCCCATCGCGGTCGCGCCGGGCAAGGTGCGCGTGGAGCTGGTCGGCAGCGACGGGAAAGAGACCGTGAAAGAGGTCGACGCGACGGCTGGCGGCGAGGTCGCGGTCGCGCTTTCGCCGCCAGGTTCGTCGCCCGCAACCGACACCGGCGCCGGCACCGGTCAGGCGTCGGCCAAGGTCGAGGCGTCCACCAGTGGTGGGGGGCCGGGGCTGCGAACCTGGGCGTACATCGCCGGCGGCGTCGGCGTTGCCGGGCTCGCCACCTTCGGCATCTTCGGCGCGATGAACAACGCCAAGCACAGCAAGCTGGAAGACGAGTGCAAGGACGGCGTCTGCCCGTCGAACCTGGAAGAAGAGCGCGACGCCGGCAAGCAGTATCAGACCATCGCGAACGTGGGTCTGGTGGTGGGCGTGGTCGGGCTCGGCACGGGGACGGTGCTCTACTTCATGAGCGGCAAGAAGAGCGAGAAGACCGCCACGGCGCCCAAGCCGCGCGGACCGCGGGTCAACGCCGTCAACGTCGGCTACCAGTCGGTGATGGTCACCGGTTCCTTCTGAGCACCACGAATCGTCGCTCGCCCGCGCCAGCCTTGACGACCTGGCGCACGAGACGCAACCTGTCGCCTCTCCTGGGACCTGGGTTCGATGGCCGCGCGCAAGAAGAAGAGCGACTCGAAGGCGAAGGCGCCGCGAGCCGAGCAAGAGCCCGAGGCGGGCGACGAGTCCGAAGAAGCCGGCGAGGACGACGAGCTGGTCGGCGAGGTCACGGAGGACTCGCTCGTCGAGACCACCGCCGAGACGGTGGACGACGCGCCGGCCACGGCGGGGGAGGACGAGCGCGGACTTTCCCTGGCGCGCCTCGACCCGATGACGATCTACATGCGCGAGGTGCAACGGCACCCGCTCTTGACGGCCGAGCAAGCCCACGAGCTCGCGGTGCGGTACGCCGAGACGCAGGACGTGGACGCCGCGGCGCGCTTGGTCACGGCCAACCTGCGACTGGTCGTGAAGATCGCCTACGAGTACCGCCGCGCGTACCGCAACATGATGGACCTGGTGCAAGAGGGCAACATCGGCCTGATGCAGGCGGTGAAGCGCTACGACCCCTATCGCGGCGTGAAGCTCTCGAGCTACGCGGCCTGGTGGATCCGCGCCTACATCTTGCGGTTCATCCTCAACAACTGGCGCATGGTGAAGATCGGCACCACCCAGGCGCAGCGGAAGTTGTTCTTCAACCTGAGCAAAGAGAAGCAGAAGCTCACCGCCATGGGCATCGAGCCCACCCACGCCGAGATCGCCAAGCGCCTGGACGTGGAAGAGCAAGAGGTCATCGAGATGGACCGCCGGCTGTCGCGCGCCGACGCCTCGCTGGACGCCCAGGTGGGCGAGAGCGACGGCAAGCCGACCACCCGGATGGACCTTCTCCCCGCCACCTCTGCGGGCCCCGACGAGTCCGCCGAGTCGAGCGAGATCCAAGAGCTGCTCAAGGTGCACCTGGCCGAGTTCCGCACCACGCTCAAGGACAAAGACGTCGCCATCTTCGACAAGCGCCTGGTGGCAGACGAGCCGCTCACCCTGCAAGAGCTGGGTGACGAGTTCGGGGTGTCGCGCGAGCGGGTGCGCCAGCTCGAGGCGCGCCTGACCGGCAAGCTGCGGGTCTTCTTGACCGAGCGGCTGGGCGACGCCGTGGGCGTGAGCGGCGGCTGAGCCCGGAAAATGGCGGGCGCGCTGGTCCTGGTCGGGACACCCATCGGCAACCTGGGGGACATCACCCTCCGCGCCATCGAGACACTGAAGACCGCCGACGGCATCGCAGCCGAGGACACGCGCCGGACACGCGCGCTGCTCTCGCACCTGGGCATCGCTGGAAAGCCGCTCACGTGCCTGGACGCCAACGCCAGCGAGCGCGCCATCGGCGCGTTGCTCGATCGCGTCGCGGCCGGCGAGACCGTCGCCTTCGTCACCGACGCGGGCATGCCCGCGATCAGCGACCCAGGCAGCGAGCTGGTGCGCGCCGCCGTCGCGCGCTCGCTGCCGGTGACGGTGGTGCCGGGCCCGTCGGCGGTGGCCACCGCCATCGCCCTCTCGGGCTTGGTCGACTCCGGGTACGTCTTCGCCGGCTTCTTGCCCCGCCAGGGAGGCAAGCGGAGCGCGGCCCTCGATCGCATCGCGGCCACCGCCGAACCGGTGGTGATCTTCGAGGCACCCGGGCGCACCCTGGGCACGCTGGGGGATCTCGCCGCGCGGATACCCTCGCGCCCGGCCGCGGTCTGCCGCGAGCTCACCAAGCTGCACGAAGAGGCCCTGAGGGGAACCCTGGCCGAGCTGGCGACGCAGGATCGGGAGCTCAAGGGCGAGGTGGTGATCGTTCTCGGAGCGATGGAGCTCGTCGCGACGCTCCCGACCGACGACGAGCTGGACGCGCGCATCCACGACGAGCTGGCGGGCGGGGCGTCGGCGCGGGACGTGGCCGACCGTTTGACGGAGTGGAGCGGGCGCCCGCGGCGCCAGGTCTACGCGCGGGTGATCGCCCTCTCGGAACGGTGATACCCTGCGCCGCATGACGCGCGCGCCCTGCCTCTGCCTCGTGGTCTTGCTCTCGGCATGTGGCATCGACGACGCCGCGCTCGGCCCGGGTACCGGCGGCACGGCGGGGGCCGCAGGCTCGGGCGGGGCGGCAACGGGTGGCGCGTCCGGATCGGGCGGCGGCGCAGGCACCGGCGGGGCCTCGGCCACGGGCTGCGGCAAAGGCGCGCCCGCCGCCGGCAAACGCACGCTCGCGCACGGTGGCGCCGAGCGCAGCTATCAGCTCCACGTGCCCTCGGGTTACGACGCCTCGAAGCCGACCCCGGTGGTGGTGAATTTCCACGGGCGCACCGCGGCGAGCTTCGGCGAGGCGGCGCCACTTCAAGAAGCGGTGAGCAAGCTGTACGCGAAGGCCGACGCCGCGGGGTTCGTCGTGGTGAACCCGCAGGGGCTCTCGGACTCGGACGGTTCTCAGACCTGGAACGCCGGCACCTGTTGCGCAGAGGACAAGAGCCGAGACGACGTCGGCTTCGCCGATGCGATCCTCGACGAGCTCGAAGCAGTGCTGTGCGTCGACAAGAAGCGCATCTTCGCCACCGGGCTCTCGAACGGCGGCTTCCTGTCGCACCGCTTGGCCTGCGAGCGAGCCGAGCGCTACGCGGCGGTGGCGCCCGTCGCCGCGTTCAACGGCATGGCGAGCTGCAGCCCGTCCCGGGGCATCTCGCTGATCTCGTTCAACGGCACGGCTGACCAGCTGGTCAGCTTCGCGGCCAGCCAGAATTCGAACCAGGCCTGGGTCACCCGAAACGGCTGCAAGCCGGCTCCCACCGAGACCTTCAAGAAGGGCGACAGCCATTGCGACACCTACTCGGGCTGCAAAGACGGCGCCGAGGTGGTGTTCTGCACCATCGACGACGGCGGCCACACCTGGCCCGGCGGAATGGACATGTCGGCGCTGGGGTTCGGCAAGACCACTCAGGACCTGATCGCGAACGACGCGATGTGGGAGCTCTTCCAGAAGCACCCGCTGCCCTGAGTCAGGGCAGTGGCTCGTACGCTCCGAGGCTCGGCGGGACGGCGTAACACTTGCCCGTGACGTCGGCCTTCACCCCGACGCCGGTGGCGCCCTTCCCAGCCGCGGCGCTGGTCTTCGGGATCGAGTAGTCGCCGCTCGCCGGAGCGACGAGCGCGGGGTCCGTTCCGGAGATGCCCCCGGTCTCGGTCGCGGGCAGGTTGCCGGGCTTGGACTGTGCCGGGGCGTCGTGCGCGTACCAGAGGTTGTTCTGGAACTGGAACGAGGCCGCGTCGGTGTTCGGGCCGACGTTCACCCAGGTCGAGAGGTCGCTGCGATCGAAGTAGACCAGGTTGTTCACGAACCGGCCCTTCTGCGCGGGCAGAAAGGTGTACCCGCCACCCGTGGTGGTCTCTTGCAAGATGCGCAGCAGCCAGTTGGTCGGGTCCACGATGGTGTTGTGCGCGGCCAGGCACTCGACGCAGCCGACGAAGGCCAACGCGGAGGCCGACCCGACGATCACGTTGGCGACCACTCGGATGTTCTTGGCTTCGAAGTTCGGGCCGCTCGCCGACAGTGGCGGGCGGAAGAACTGGAGGCCCGTGGACCCGCCCATGTTCACGGCGCGCTCGCCGGCGTTCTGCATGCGGCAGGCGCGCACCTCGAGGTCTTCGCTGCCGCCCTTGGCCTGCACGGCGTTGCCGGTGATGTCGGTGAAGGTCGAGCGTGCGATCAGCCCGCGGTGGCAGCCGACGTGATCGATGCCGCTGCCCGCGCCGCCGCCGCCGCACTTGGCGAGCTTGCTGTCGAGCACCCAGAAGTCGTTCACACCCGAGAGCTTGAGGCAGTCCTGGTTTCCGCCGGAGCCCACGTCGTGCACGCTGAGCTTCTGGAAGACCACGAAGCGCGTGGCGTCGGCGTTGGCGTACTCGCCGGCGTCGTCCACGTTGATCCCGTTCTGGGTGCTGCCCGTCACCTCGAGATCGTGCAGCACGGTGTAACGCACGCGGCTCAGGTGGAGCCCCTCGCCGCCGCCGTCGATCACCGGCGCCGCCTCGCCGGGCGCGCCGCCGATCCAGATCGGCGCCGTGGCGCTGCCGCTGAGGTTCGAGAGGAACGTGCCGCCGGGATAAGTGCCCGCGTGAATGCGAATCGCCGTGCCTGCCGCGACCCCTTGGGCGGCCTTGCCCAGGGTCTTGAAGGGCTTGCCCGCGCTGCCGTCACCCGTCGCGTCGTTGCCGGTGGTGGCGACGTGCACTTCCTTGCTGGGCGTCAGACCGTCGGCGAAGGTCTTCACGTCGCCGCAGACCCCGGGGGCGCCGCCCGTGCCGCCGCTGGCACCG